>NZ_CP022411.1:4714808-5364360 GCF_004011755.1 Pseudomonas sp. RU47
CCGGCGAAGCCTGGGTCGAGGCACGCCTGCTGACCGCTCTGGATCTGAAGATCGGCGACAGCATCGATGTCGGCATGAAGACATTGAAAATGACCCGTGTGCTGACTTACGAACCGGATCGCGCCGGCAACTTCTATAGCCTGACGCCGCGGGTGATGATCAACCTTGACGACCTCGCCGCCACCGGCGTGGTGCAACCCGGCAGCCGCGTGAGTTACCGCGAACTGTGGCGCGGTGAACCGCAGGCGCTGGAAACCTATCGACAGCTGATCAAACCCGGGCTCGCCGCCAACCAGCGGATTCAGGATGCCCGCGACGGCAACCGGCAGATTGGCGGTGCACTCGGTAAGGCCGAGCGTTATCTGAACATGGCCAGTCTGGTCGCCGTGCTGTTGGCCGGTGTCGCGGTGGCGTTGTCGGCTAACCGCTTTGCCAGTCGCCGCTTCGATGCCAGCGCCTTGCTGCGCTGCCTCGGCCTATCGCGCCGGGAAACCATGGTGCTGTTCAGTTTGCAGTTGACCGTGCTCGGCCTGCTCGCCGCACTCAGCGGAGCGCTGCTCGGCTGGCTGGCACAACTGGGCTTGTTCGCGCTGCTGCATGATTTGTTGCCAAGCGATGTGCCTCCGGGCGGTCTGTTTCCAGCCATCGCCGGCATCGGCACCGGGCTAGTCGCACTCGCCGGTTTCGCCTTGCCGCCGTTGGCCGCATTGGGTCGCGTGCCGCCGCTGCGTGTGCTGCGCCGGGACATGCTGCCGATTCCGTCGAGCACGTGGATGGTTTATGGCGCCGCTCTGGGTGCGCTCGGTTTGATCATGTGGCGCCTGAGTCTGGATCTGCTGCTGACATTCGCCCTGCTCGGCGGTGGCGTGGTCGCCGCGTTGATATTGGGTGGTTTGCTGCTGTTGTTGCTGCAAAGCCTGCGGCGGATGCTCGCCCGAGCTTCGCTGCCATGGCGCCTGGGCCTGGGCCAGTTGCTGCGCCATCCGTTGGCAGCGGCCGGTCAGTCGTTGGCGTTCGGTCTGATTCTGCTGTCGATGGCCTTGATCGCTCTATTACGTGGCGAACTGCTCGACACCTGGCAAAACCAGCTACCGAAAAACGCGCCGAACTACTTTGCCCTGAACATTCTGCCGGCAGACAAACAGGCCTTCACCGATCACCTGATCAAGGTGTCCGCGCAAGCGGCGCCACTGTATCCGGTGGTACCGGGACGGCTGATCAGCATCAACGGCGACGCCGTGCAGCAAATCGTCAGCAAGGATTCGGCGGGCGACCGCGCCATTCAAAGAGATTTGAGTCTGACCTGGGCCGCTGACTTACCGGCGGGCAACAAGCTCACTTCGGGTGAATGGTGGAAGGATCAGCCGACCGACGATGTTCCCGGCGTATCGGTGGAAGGCAAAGTCGCCGAAAGCCTCAAGCTCAAACTCGGCGATCACATGGTGTTCAGTGTCGGCGGGGTCAATCGCGAGGCGAAGGTCACCAGCCTGCGCGAAATCAACTGGGACAACTTCCAGCCGAACTTCTTCATGATCTTCCAGCCCGGCACGTTGAAGGATCTGCCGGCGACTTACCTGACCAGCTTCTATCTGGCGCCGGGCCATGACCAGCAGATCGTCGAACTGTCGCGTACCTTCCCGGCGGTGACCATTCTTCAGGTCGAAGCGCTGCTCGAACAGCTGCGCAGCATCCTCGCCCAAGTCACCCTGGCCGTGGAATATGTGTTGTTGTTTGTTTTGGCAGCGGGCATGGCCGTGCTGTTTTCCGGCTTGCAGTCGACTCTGGATGAACGTATTCGCCAAGGGGCGCTGTTGCGTGCACTGGGGGCGGAGCGGCAGTTGCTCATCAAGGCACGGCGTATCGAGTTCGGTTTGCTCGGTGCGGTCAGCGGATTGCTCGCGGCGATCGGCTCGGAAGTGGTGAGTCTGGTGTTGTATCGCTACGCGTTCGATCTGCCGTGGCACCCGCATCCATGGTTGTTGGTGCTGCCGTTGATTGGCGCCGCGCTGATTGGGGGGGCCGGCGTGTTCGGTACGCGCCGGGCACTCAACGCAAGTCCACTGACAGTGTTGCGTGAGGGTTGATAGACTCAGTCGGTCTTAATCACAAGAAGTTGCCATGAGCCGTTATCGCCCTCCCCGCACCGCCGGCACCGCGTTGATCACCCCTGAAGGTGAAGCGCGGATGCGTGCCGAATTTCATGAGCTGTGGCATGTGCGCCGTCCGCAGGTGACGCAATCGGTCAGCGAAGCGGCGGCTCAGGGTGATCGCTCGGAGAACGCCGAATACACCTACGGCAAGAAGATGCTGCGCGAGATCGACAGTCGCGTGCGCTTTCTGACCAAACGCCTGGAAGCGCTCAAGGTCGTCAGCGAAAAACCCAGTGATCCGAACAAAGTCTACTTCGGCGCCTGGGTGACCATCGAAGACGAAGACGGCAAGCAATCGCGCTACCGCATCGTCGGCCCGGATGAACTGGATCTGAAACTGGGCCTGATCAGCATCGACTCACCACTGGCCCGCGCCTTGATCGGCAAGGCGCTGGATGCAGAAGTCCGGGTGCAGACTCCGACTGGTGAACAGTTCGTTTACATCGTCGCCATCGACTATCCGTAAAGCGTATCAGCGGCGAGTGATCAGGCCCTGCCGCGCAACGCGGACCAGTTGTTTGATCATCTCTGGTGCATCTTCGGCAGTCGGGGCCTGAATCACTGCCAGATCAAAACTGTCAGTGGCGAAACGCGCCAGCGACTCGCCGTCTTCAACGAACTGGATGAGGAACGCGGCAGGACCGCCGCTGCGACGTGGCCAGCCATCGAGATAACGCAACAGCGTCGGCTGATGTTTGCCGCCAAGGAGAATTTTCGGGTTGCGCTGGGTGATATGTGCCGTGATCGGCGCGGGACGTGCTGGAGGGCGTAGTGCATTCATCATGTCGTGTCTCTGCCTCAAAAGTCTGCATGGCAGGTGAGAGGCAACACCGAACCAGCGCTTTAGCGGTATTTCAAAGCCCTGTTCCGGCTTCTGACGGCAACTGTTGAAAGTCACCTGGCGCCCCGCAAGTAGCTGTTTAAATCGGCGCATGGGCAACATCCTAGAGAACGTGACCGATGAGTGTCAAGAATCAGCCGCAACAAAAAAGGCCCGCACAATGCGGGCCTTTTCCTTGAGCCAGAGCGGTTAACCGGCGATGGCGCGGTCCACCGAGAGCTTGCCGGCGCCTTCGATGAGTACAGCGAGGCTGCCACCGAGCAGGACGAGAGCGAACTCGTAACCGTTGTTGGCCATAAACAGACCGTTGCTGATGTGTACGGTGAAGATCGCCACCAGCGACAGGAAGGTCAGACCCAATGCTGCCGGACGCACCAGCAGGCCGATGATCAAGGCCAGGCCGGCGAAGAACTCAGTACCGCCCGCCAGCGTCGCCATCAGGTAGCCCGGGTGCAGACCAATGCTGTCCATGTACTGCGCCGTACCTGCCAGACCATAACCACCGAACAGTCCGAAAAGCTTTTGCGAACCGTGCGCAGCGAAGATTACGCCGACCGCAATGCGCAGGATGGTCAGACCGTAGCCAGCGCGGGTGAACAGTACTTTGTTGATCAGAGAGCTCATGGGGCATTCCTTGTTTTGCGAGAAGTTGTGTGTGTTGGTTGGCCGCTATATTAATCAGTAAATTTCATGTTAAAAGCGCAAAGATTCCGCCATAACGATCAATTTATTAGATCATTTCCGTGAGACGACTTTTTGCGCCCCGGGCTCCAACGACTCCCGCTCCCGGTCGAACGCCAAGTAATACTTGTTCACGCTATTAACATAGCTGACCGGCCCCATTCCTACCTGCTCCATGGCGATGCGCTCGACCTGGAAGAACCACTGGTTAGGATTCAGCCCCCGGCGTCGGGCCTCAGCGCGCATGCCCTGCACGCGCTCGGGGCCGATGTTGTAGGCCGCCAGCGTAAACGCCATGCGCTCGCGTTCATTGAGCTTGGGGCTGCTGAAGAACTTGCGGCGAATCATTGCCAGGTACTTGGCCCCGGCCTGCACATTCGCATCGAGATTCTGAATGTTGCTCACGCCGACTCGCTGAGCGGCGGAAGGCGTGATCTGCATCAGCCCGGTCGGGCCACTGCCGCTGCGGGCATTGGGTTGCAGGCGTGATTCCTTGAACGCCAGTGCGGCCAGATTGAGCCAGTCCATGTTCTGCGCCTGGGCGTGCTTTTGCAGGGTCGGGCGCAGTTTTTCCAGACGTTGGCGATCAGCCTTGGCCAATGGATAGTGGACTTGATAGAGACGGCGATAGATGCGCAGAAACGCGGCATCTTCGTTGGACGGTTTCTTGTAACCACCGAGGAAGCGGTCAATGCTCGCGCGCAACATCGCAGCATCGCGGCGCACGAACCAGTACTCCTCGCCCGGCTCGCTGATCATCAATTGCCGGTCAAAGCGCAGTTTCGGCAGGATTTTGCCCCAGCGCTCGGCGATCGGTTGTTCGACGATGGTCAGGTGAAAAATTCCGCCCTGAACCATCTCCAGTACATCCTCGACCGCCAGGGTCGGATCAACCCATTCGATCTTGATCGGCGCCAGTTTGTGCAACGCCAGTTTCTGATTGAGCTGACTGACCGCCTCCCCCGCCGCACTGCCGGTGGGCAGCGCCAGGGTTTTACCGGAGAGCTGCTCGACCTTGGTGTAGCGGCGCTCACCCTTGATCCCGACCAACACCAGCGGCACGTTGCTGGCGATCGGTTCGCTACTGGCCACGGCATAGCCAGATTGCAGATCGAGCAATTCACCCGGTGCGACCAGATCACCTTCGCCACGCTGCAAGGCGCCGAGCAATTGGTCCTTGGCTTTGGGAATGATCTTGAGGGTGATTTCCTGGCCATCGCGGGCATGGCCATTGAGGTATTGCTCGAAGGCACGCAGGCGATGGTATTCGACGCCGATGGCCTGACCCTGAACTTCGCCGGAGCTGTTGCGGCTCTGGTTGACCAGTACGCGCAACACCCGGCTGCTGCGAATCTCGGACAAGTCACGCACCTTGGCCGCCGGCACGGCTTGCAGCGGCCCGGGCAGGCGCGCAACCGCCGTCATCGGCAGCAACAACGATCCACACAACAGCAGCAAAACCGAGGGACGAATCATCCACTCTCCGAAAAGAATACGGGGTGATTTCATCTCTTTGAGTTCGAAATCACCGACGAAAACAGAGCGCCTGGAGCGCTGGCAAAGTGCGAGAGACTGGCACAGTACTGGCACTTCTGCCAAACCGGGCTGCGTCGCGGCATCAAGAGACAGCTATAACTCGTTGTAGTTCTTGGCTTTTCTTATGAATCTACAGCTCTGGTATGCTTTCCGGCCTTCGGCCCGAGGTAGCAACCATGCAACTCATCGATATCGGCGTCAACCTGACCAACCCCAGTTTCGCCGACAAACACCAGGCCGTACTCGACCGCGCCTATGCGGCCGGGGTCTGCCAACTGGTGCTGACCGGCACCAGCGTCGAGGGCAGCGAACAGGCTCTGGAGCTGTGCCAGCAACTGGATGAGAGCGGTCAACGGCTGTTCGCCACCGCCGGTATTCACCCGCATTCGGCCAGTGACTGGAACACGGACAGTGCCCGTCGTTTGCGCAGCCTGCTGCAAGAGAAAAACGTCGTTGCCGTGGGTGAATGCGGTCTCGATTTCAACCGTGATTTCTCGCCGCGCCCACAGCAGGAAAGAGTCCTCGAAGAGCATTTGGCCTTAGCCGTTGAACTGCAATTGCCGGTGTTCCTGCATGAGCGTGATGCCAGCCAGCGCCTGTTGGAAATCCTCAAAGGCTTCCGTGATCACCTGCCCGCCGCTGTCGTGCATTGCTTCACCGGTGAGCAAAAGGCGCTGTTCAGCTACCTTGATCTGGATCTGCACATCGGCATCACTGGCTGGATCTGCGACGAACGCCGTGGCACGCATTTGCATCCGCTGGTCAAAGAGATCAAACGTGGACGCTTGATGCTGGAAAGCGATGCGCCTTATCTGCTGCCGCGCACCCTGCGCCCGAAGCCAAAGAACGGGCGCAATGAGCCGGGGTATCTGACTGAAGTGCTGCGCGAAGTGGCGTTGCATCGTGGCGAAACCGAGGAGGATCTGGCAGCGCACACCACCGCGTGCGCCCGCGCGTTCTACAACCTCCCGGCCCTTCCTGACACACCATAATTCCCTTGTGGGAGCGAGCCTGCTCGCGAAAGCGGTGGTTCAGATGGCAATGATGTTGACTGACACGCCCTCTTCGCGAGCAGGCTCGCTCCCACAGGGGGAACAATGCGCCCTGTTGACTCATATCAAGATCTTCCGACCTGCATAGCGGCACAATAATGGCACCTTGCCAAAACTGTTTCCGCTATCAGAGAAGACCTCCATGGGTGCCTGGCTTAGCAATATCTCGCTGAAATACAAATTCTGGGCGGTCAATGCGGTCGCCTTCGTCACCACCCTGCTGCTGGTGCTGTACGCCGTGCAGCTCGAACAACAGGCGCGCGGTCACGCCTCACAAGCCTCCGCACAGGCCCAGGCGCAACTGCTCAAGGCTTGGCCGGCCGGGCAGCCATTGCCTAAAGCCGATCAGGTGCTGACCTTCAAGCGCGGCGAAGCACCGCGCCTGAACGATCAACCCTTGCTGGAAATCACGGAAAGCAACGGTTGGAACGAGATCAATCACCTGCCGCTGTTCGGCGACAACCCGTTGATGGGCGCTGAGGTGTTCAGCCGCGCCGACGGTCAACAGGTCGCGGTGATTGCCTACGGCCCGAGCCTGAGTCAGGTGTTCAGCGAGCGTTTCGCCAATTACGCGGTGGCGGTGTTCATTCTGATGTTCGCCATGCTGTGTGCCTCGCAACTGCTGATCCGTTTCCTGCTCAGCCAGCTCAACACGCTGAAAGACGTGATGCTCCACGTCGAGAAAAGCGGCGATCTCTCGGCCCGAGTACCGCTGGCCGGCAAAGATGAAGTCGGGCAGATGGCCAATGCGTTTAACGCGATGCAGGCCGGTTACCAGCGCGTTGTGACCACCGTCGCCAACACCGCGCGGCAACTGGATGTCGGCGCGGCGCGACTGGCATCGAGCATGAACGAAGTGCGCCACGGCATGCTCGGTCAGCAGAGCGAAACCGATCAGGCGGCCACGGCGATCAATGAAATGACCGCCACCGTTTATCACATCGCCCAACACGCCGGCGCCACCCGCGACCTCTCGCAGACCGCCGACGGCCTCGCCGGCAGCGGTCAGCAAGTGGTCGCCCGGGTGCAGCAGTCGATTGCCGGGCTGTCCAGCGGTGTTCAGCAGACGGCCGAGATGATTCAACGGCTGGCCGAGGACAGTCAGAAGATCAACGGCGTGGTCAGCGTGATTCACAGCATTGCCGAGCAGACCAACTTGCTCGCCTTGAACGCCGCCATCGAAGCGGCCCGCGCCGGTGAAATGGGCCGAGGGTTTGCCGTGGTCGCCGATGAGGTGCGCAATCTGGCGAAACGGGTGCAGACCTCGACCGACGAGATCACCACGATGGTCTCGGCCTTGCAGGCTGGCACTCGCGACGCGGTGGACGTCATGCAGGAGAGTTCGTACAAGGCCGACGACTGCGTGCAGCAGGCGCAAGAGGCCGGCGCGGCGCTGGCGGAGATCACCGGAGCGGTGGCGCAGATGCGCGAAAGCAATACGCAGATTGCCGTGGCGGCCGAGCAGCAAAGCCAAGTTGCCGAGGAGATGAACCGGGCGGTGGTAAGTATTCGCGATGTGACCGAGAACACCGTGCAGCAAACGGTGGATTCGGCGACGACCAGTAATGAATTGGCGACGTTGGCTGGGGAGTTGAGCAAGGCCATAGGTCAATTGAAGCTCTGACGCCCCCTTCGCAAGCAGGCTCGCTCCCGCATTGGATCGGTGCGCATACAAATCCCTTGTGGGAGCGAGCCTGCTCGCGAAGGCGTCAGACGGGGCGACATCGAATCCTGCGATGACGCCTATCACTTCAATAGCCAACCTTGATTCGCCGCCCTCCGCGCCCGGGCCTATTCTTCAACCATGAGTTCAACATGGATCGAGGAGTAGAAAACATGGGCAAACGTCACCCCAACCTTCCCGCGTGGCAATGGCGCGCGTACCCGGGCAATCATCAGCACCCGACCAATCTGGTGTTGCACCTGATCGCTGTGCCGTTATTCATCGTCGCGTTTCTGCTGATTGTCTCCGGGGTGTTCAGCCTGAGTCTGGCCAGCGTCGCCATCGGCGTGATCGGAATCGTCGCGGCGCTGGGTTTGCAGCGTCACGGCCACAGTCTGGAGACGCAAGCCTCCGAGCCGTTCAGTGATCGTAAAGATGCGGTGTCGCGGTTACTGGTCGAGCAGTTTCTGACTTTTCCGCGCTTCTTTCTCAGTGGCGGCTGGTGGCGCGCTTGGCGTGAGCGCCACCGTCGGCATTGAATCAGGCGAAGATCGTCACCGTCTGGCGACTCATCGCAATCAGCTCACCTTCCGCGCTCCACAGCTTGGCGGCGACATGGCCGTAACCGTCGGCCGCGTATTCGATGTCGGCGAGGTATTGGCACCAGTCCAGCGTGCTCAAGTCCCGTAGCGGCTGCACGAATTCGATGGTCCAGGTCAAGGTGCTGCCCGGCGCAGGCTTCTTCAGATACGGCAGCAGCGCGGGTGGCCACGCATCCACTAGGGCCAACAAATGCGCTTCATTGACCGGCTCGTCTTTGACATCCCCGCGTAACCGCACCCAGCCGCCCATCAGCCGCGATTGATTGCCGGTGAACGGCATTCCACCGACACTCCAGCGCATCGCCAGATGACGCATGAATTCCGGGGTCACGCCTTTGATATAGGGCAACTCCTGGCATTCGTCCCAGTGCTTCATAGATGGCGCCGGATACGCTTCGACTGCCACCTCCGACGGCCGCGAGGCACCGAAACTGCCTTGGACGATGGTCACCACCTGACCATTCTGCATCGCCCGGCCCATGACCTGGCTGACGGCTTTGCCTTCGCGCAGCACCTCCACTTCGAAGCTCACCGGGACTTCAGGCTCGACCGGTCCAACAAAGGTGATCGCCAGGGAACGCACCGGGCGATCCGCCGGGACTTTCGCACGCATGGCTTGGTATTGCAGCGCGGCCACCAGACCACCGAAACTGGCACGGCCCTGACCCCATTCGGCAGGAATCGTCAGTTCCGGTTGGCGGCGGACCGCATCGAGCAGATCGCTAAAGCGCATGGGGCAACCTCAGAAAACGAGAAAGTAATGCAGGGATCTTAACCAGACCTGCACAGCGCCGCAGCGTCTATTCCGGTCAAAGAGACTGACAGAAAGGCCTTACCAGGCTTCCTAACACACACAACACCCTGTGGGAGCGAGCCTGCTCGCGAAGAGGCCGTGTCAGTCGACATATTTGCCGTCTGAACCAGCGCTTTCGCGAGCAGGCTCGCTCCCACAGGAGTTCTTGTGAATGGAGAGTTATTTGAAACAGGCTGAACTGAGTTTTTCCAGCACGCGATCAGCCTGGGTTTCGGCTTTGATCATGGTCGCCTGCCAAGTGGCGACGCACGGTTGAAGATCAGCCTCAAGCTCAGCTTTCGCCAACCATTGCCAGCAATCGTGCCAGTCGCCCAACGCGCCTTGCGCAGACTTCAATCGCTTCAGCGCCGCGGCGGGCAAGCGGTCCAGTTCGGGATAAGCTTCGATGCCGTAGCGCACGCGTTTGATCAGCAAACGCAAGCGATGGCGGTCGTGAGCGGGATCGTGCAGCGCCTCGTCGAGTTTCTGCCATTGCTTGCCGAGGCGTTTTTCGATGCGCTTGTCCAAGCCCTTGAGCAATCCCTGACGCTGGGAAGCACGCAGGAAACGCGGGAAAGCATCGAGAATCATCAACAGCGAAGCCACCTCGGCACTCGCCGCCAGCGCCGGATAGGCCTCGGCCATTTGCGCCATGCGGCGTTGCGCAGCTTCAGGCTGATCATGCTGAAGCAAGTACGCCGCCAACACTTCGCGATCCCGCCACGGCGTGGTCAATTGGCCGACCGCCGAAGCGGCGTCTTCCAGTTGCTCGACACCGGGCAAACCGCGCAATGGCCGCAACAGGCTGCGCAAGCGCCGCACCGTGGTGCGCAGATCATGCAGCGCCTCGGGGTCGGTACGTGCCGTCAATCGCGCCTGACAGGCCAGCAGCCGCACCTCCAGACTCAGGACATGAGCCACCAACCGATCAACCAACGCAGACATCACTTGCTCCTGATTCAAATGGCTCTGACGATCATTCTGCTGCCCAGTGAACGCAGCCTCCTTGCTTCACGTCAGCAGCTTAGCGGCCGGCGCGGGATTCGCGAATGTAGAAACGCGCCTTCTCGGCCTTCTTGCTGCAACCTTCAAAGCCTTCGAATTGTTGCTGGGTCTTCGCGGCGGTCAGCAGCGACAACGCTTTGGAATAGCTGACGGTGCCGGCAAAGCCTTCGGCCTTGGCCAGATCCAGCTCATGCCAGGCCGCGTCGAGCTGGCTGCCGCAGCTGTCGCGGTAAGCGGTTTTACCGGCGCAACCGGCCAATACCAGAGCCATCAACGGCACACAGATCCAGGCTTTCATCACTCACACCTCAAAATAGGTCAACAGTCGTGCAGGTAAGACGGTAAGGCTGCGAAAAAGTGCCTTGCCGGCGGGTGAAACCGCGCAACTGAGAAGGATAGCGCCGAAGGGTCATGCAGTATCGAAAAAACGACGTCACTGGCGCACTGAACGACTTCGGCGATTGAGCCGACCCGGCGATGGGTGCATTGTGCAACCTTGTCGGGAGGAAGTTTGATGAAAAAGCGTGTCGCACTGGTGCTGGGCTCCGGTGGCGCCCGGGGTTATGCCCATATCGGAGTCATTGAAGAGATCGAACGACGCGGTTACGACATCGCCTGCATTGCCGGGTGTTCGATGGGCGCGGTAGTCGGCGGGATCTACGCCGCCGGTAAACTCGACGTTTACAAGAACTGGATCGAAAGTCTCGACTATCTGGATGTGCTGCGGCTGGTCGACGTGAGTTTCCGGCTCGGTGCGATTCGCGGCGAAAAGGTCTTCGGGCAGATCCGCAAGATCGTCGGCGAAATCAACATCGAAGACTTGCGCATCCCCTACACCGCCGTCGCCGCCGACCTCACCAACCAGCAGGAAATCTGGTTTCAGGAAGGCTGCCTGCATCAGGCGATGCGCGCCTCGGCGGCGATTCCCAGCCTGTTCACGCCGGTGATGCAAGGCAATCGCATGCTGGTCGACGGCGGCATTCTCAACCCGTTGCCGATCGTGCCGGTGGTGTCGAGCCACTGTGATCTGATCATTGCGGTCAATCTCAACTCGACCAACCAGCGTCACTACAAATTGCCAGTCATCCAGCGCCCGGCCGCGTTCCGCTCACGCTTCGACAGCCTGATCAGTTCGCTGGGATCGAAGATGCCGTTCCGCCGAACACAGGCCGAGCAATTGTTGCGGCTCGAACAGGAAGCGCTGCGCGCCGAAGCGGCGGACATCAATCCCTGGCTGGACGGCGCCGAGCCGGAGAGTCAACAACCGGCGGCCGCGCCCGAGCGTGAAGGCGCACCGAAATCGGCGACCGGTTCGTTCATCATCGATAACGTCGGGCCGGCCTCGTTGCTGGATTTGATCAACCAGAGTTTCGAGGTGATGCAGACCTCGCTGGCGCAGTACAAGATTGCCGGATATCCGCCGGACATCCTGATCAACGTACCGAAGCGGGTGTGCCGGTTTTTCGAGTTCTACAAGGCGCCGGAGTTGATCGCGTTGGGGCGCGAGATTGCGCGGGATACGCTGGATCGGTATGACAGTGAGCAGAGCAGAGAGCCTTGAAGCTCTCCGTTGTCTCAAGGCCGCCTTCGCGAGCAGGCTCGCTCCCACAGGGGATTTGTGAACGACGCAGATCCAGTGTGGGAGCGAGCCTGCTCGCGAAGAGGCCAGATCAGCCAACATCACTCAATAGCCGATAGCCAACCCCGGCCTCCGTGACAATAAACCGCGGCCGCGTCGGATCATCCGCCAGTTTCTGCCGCAAATGCCCCACCACAATCCGCAGATAATGGCTGTCCTCGGTGTGCGTCGGCCCCCAGATATCCTTGAGCAATTGCTGCTGGGTAATCACTCGCCCCGGATGCCGTGCCAGTTGCGCCAGCACCGCGTATTCCTTGCGCGTCAGCGCCACTTCGACGCCGTCGAGCAGCACCCGCCGATAGGCCAGATCCACCGTCAACGGGCCGAAACTCAACGCCGCCTGCTGCGCCTCCCCCGCCGGTGCCTGACGCAACAACGCACGCACCCGGGCGAGAAATTCCTGAATACCAAACGGCTTGGTCACGTAGTCATTGGCGCCGCCATCCAGTGCCTGGACTTTCTGTCCTTCGCTGGCGCGCACCGACAGCACCAGCACCGGCGCCGTGGCCCATTCGCGAAACTCGCGCAGCACTTGCTGGCCGTCCATGTCCGGCAGGCCTAAATCGAGCACCAGCAAGTCCGGCTTGTTCAAGGCGGCCTGCGCCAGCCCCTCGGCACCCGTGCCAGCCTCGAGCACTTTGTAGCCTTGGGAAGCGAGGCTGATGCGCAGGAACTTGCGAATCTGCGGTTCGTCGTCGATGACCAAAATGGTCGCGGTCTGGCTCATGAATTCACATCAACACAAAAGAGTGGCAAGAGAGTAGCGCAGTCGCAATCAGGCTTCATCGTCCATCCCCGGTTGCGTCTGCAACGGCAAGTGCAAGGTGATGCAGGTGCCGCGCCCGTCGATGCCGTCGGCGACACTGATACGACCGCCGTGCGCGCCGACCATGCCCTGACAGATCGCCAGCCCGAGGCCGGTGCCCTGCCCCCCGCGATCACCCCGGGCAGCGGTGTAGAACATGTCGAAAATCTTCGCCCGTTCATCCTCGGGAATCCCCGGCCCTTCATCGCTGACCGAGAAGAAAATCTCCTCGTCATTCGCTCCCGCACTGAGTTGCAAGCGACCGTGAACGGGTGAGAAACGCGCTGCGTTTTCCAGCACATTGACCAGCGCCTGCTCGATCAGCGCGGCATGCACGAACAGCAGCGGCAGCTCGGCCGGCACATCGGTGCTGACCTGCAGCGGCGCGAGCACTGCACGCAAACGATTGAGCGAACTGCCGACGATGTCGGCGGGCGACACCCAGTCCCGCGCCAGCTTCAGCGCACCGTGGCCGAGGCGGGTCATGTCGAGCAGATTCTGAATGTAGCGGTCGAGGCGTTCGGCTTCATCGCGGGTGCCTTCGAGCAGTTCGCGACGGTCTTCCAGCGGGATCGCCTCGCCGAGGG
Organism: Pseudomonas sp. RU47; assembly: GCF_004011755.1. Lineage (GTDB taxonomy): Bacteria > Pseudomonadota > Gammaproteobacteria > Pseudomonadales > Pseudomonadaceae > Aquipseudomonas. The sequence goes on from NZ_CP022411.1 coordinate 4,728,163, forward strand.
CCAACAGGCTGTCGATACTGCCGCGCATGGCGGTCAGCGGCGTGCGCAAATCGTGGGACACGGAGGCCAGCAAGGCACTGCGCAGTTGTTCGGTTTCACCGTGCAGGCGCGCGGCTTCCAGATCGTCCGCCAATTGCGCGCGCGCCAGCGCTTGTGCGAGCGGCTGACTCAATGCGGTGAGCAAGCGGCGACGCTGGCCACTCAAGGTCTGGCCTTCTTTCGCGCAGACACCGAGCAACGCCAGCGGCCCGTCTTCGACTGACAGCGGCCACCACCACCAACGCCCGAACGGCAACGTGCCGGTGCCCATGCCCGCTGGCTGATCGTGCTGCCAGGCCCAGTCTGCAGCCGCGCGCTCGGCTTCGGTGAATTGCAGCGGGCCGCCGGTCTCGACTTTCCAGCCGCCCTGGCCGTCGCGGTTAAGCAGACACAGTTGCAGATCGCTCCAGCCGTTGAGGTGCTGCGCAGCGGCGCTGACCACGGCTTGGCGGTCGGTCGCGGCGGTGAGTTTGCGCGACAGGTCGAGCAGTTCGGTGGTCTCCTCCTGGGTGTCGCGCAAGGCCTGCAACTGCCGCCGCTGACGCGCCGCGAGGTTGCCGGTCAGTGCTGCCATCAACAGGAAAAACAGCAGGGTCAGCACGTCTTCTTCACGCTGGATGCTGAAGGAAAAATTCGGCGGAATGAACAGAAAATCGTAGGTCAGAAACGACAGCGCCGCACAGGCCAGCGCCGGGCCGAGGCTGCTGCGCACCGCGACCAGCAACACGGCCGCAAGGAACACCAGCGAGATGTTCGGCAACGGCAACACACTCGACACTGCCCACGCCAAGGCACTGGCCAACACCGTGGCGACCAGCGCCAGCGCATAGTCGAACCACACCAGTGTCAGCGGGTTTCGCGGGCGCGCCTGCGGGTGTTCATGATCATTGTCGAGGACGTTGATTTCCAGCCCATGGGCCTGACGCAACAGACGCGCCGCCAAGCCACCACCGAACAGTCGACGACGCCAACTCGGCCGAGACTGGCCGACCAACACCAGACTCGCACGGCGCTCGGCAGCATGCTGGACCAAGGTTTTCGCCACCTCACCGGCGCGCAATAAAACCACTTCACCACCGAGGCGCTCCGCCAATTGCTGAGCGCTTTGCAGGCGCAGACGCGATTGCTCATCACGCACCGCACCGTTATCGACGTGCACCAGACTCCACGGCAGATGCCGACGCTGAGCGACGCGACTGGCGTGGCGCACGAGGCGTTCGGCCTGCGCGTCACCATCAACGCCGACCAGTAATCGGCCACGCACCGCTGGCGCGGCCTGACCGAGTTGGCGATAGCCTTGGGCGAGATCGTTGTCGACCTGCGCGGCAGCCGTTTGCATCGCCAGTTCGCGCAGTGCAGTGAGGTTGGTCTGGGTGAAAAACGCATCGATCGCTGCGCGCGCCTGCTCGGGCACGTAGACCTTGCCTTCGCGCAAGCGCTCGAGCAATTCGCGCGGCGGCAGGTCGATCAGCAGCAGTTCATAAGCTTCTTGCAACACCCAGTCGGGCAGCGTCTCGCGCACCTGCACACCGGTAATGCCGCGCACTTGGTCGTTGAGGCTTTCCAGGTGCTGGACGTTGACCGTGGTGAACACGTCGATGCCGGCGGCGAGCAGTTCCTGAATGTCTTGCCAGCGTTTCGCGTGGCGACTGCCGGGGGCGTTGCTGTGAGCGAGTTCATCCACCAGCACAAGTTTCGGCTTGGCGGCGAGCAGGCCGTCGAGGTCCATTTCTTCGAGCATCACGCCACGGTATTCCGAGCGCACCAGTGGCTGCTGCGGCAAGCCGCCGAGCAGCGCTTCGGTTTCCGCCCGGCCGTGGGTTTCGACGACGCCAGCGATGACTTTCACGCCTTGGCGCAGTTGCGTGTGCGCAGCCTGGAGCATGGCGTAGGTCTTGCCGACACCGGGGGCGGCACCGAGAAAAACCTTCAGGCGGCCACGGCCGTCACGGGGCAGGTCTGCTAACAGCGCGTCGGCGCGGCCGGAGTCGCTCATGCTTGATGCTCTCTCTTCCTGATTGATCGTTCCCACGCTCTGCGTGGGAATGCAGCCCGGGACGCTCTGCGTCCCATAAAAGCAGACGCAGAGCGTCTATTGATGCATTCCCACGCAGAGCGTGGGAACGAGCATCGACTACAGTTTTTCCAGTGCCATATTCAGCTCCAGCACATTCACCACCGGCGGCCCCACCAGCGGCTGCTCGATGTGCGCATCGAGCAGTTGCTGCAAGGTCGACACCGGCAGATTGCGTGCTGTCGCGACACGCGCCAGTTGATAGGCAATTGCTGCCGGTGGCAAGTGTGGATCGAGGCCGCTGCCGGAAGTGGTCAGCAAGGCCAATGGCACCGGACCTTGACCCGAAACCTGCAGTTTGTTGGCCTCATCGATCACCCGTGTGGCGAGCGCCGGATTGCTCGGTGCCAGGTTGCTCGCGCTGCTGGAAACGGTCGCGAAGGCACCGGCGGAGGGACGTGCATGGAACCAGGCATCGCCGACAAAATCCTGGGCGATCAGCGACGAGCCACGGACCTTGCCAGCGGCGTCGTGCACCAGGCTGCCGTTGGCTTGAGCGGGAAATGCGACTTGCGCGACACCCGTCACCACCAGTGGATAGGCAACGCCGGTGACCAGGGTCATCAGCACCAGCAGGCTCAGGGCCGGACGTATCATTGTGGACATAGCAAAATCCTCGAATTCGTTGGGCAAACTTTGGTGGGGTGTCAGGGGGATCTTTTCCCCCTCACCCCAGCCCTCTCCCCCAAGGGGGCGAGGGGGAAAGGGAGCCGATTTATGTGCTTTTCAAAACCTGGGTTCAGCTCGGTATTTCAAGTCGGTGTAGCTCTCGTAAACACCTCGGTCAGTCCCCTCTCCCACGAAGGTGACAAGAGGAAAGGGAGCCGATCTTTGTGCAGTTCAAAACCTGAGTTCAGCTCGGTATCTCAAGTCGGTGTAGCTCCCACAAGCACCTCGGTCAGTCCCCTCTCCCCCCGGGAGAGGGCTAGGGTGAGGGGCTCTTCTGAGACTCACACCAGATGCAGCGCCGTGAGCAACATGTCGATCGCCTTGATCCCCACAAACGGCACCAGAATCCCGCCCAATCCATAGATCAACAAATTGCGTCGCAACAACGCCGCCGCACTCGCTGCCTGCACGCGCACACCACGCAGTGCCAACGGAATCAGCACAACGATGATCAAGGCGTTGAAGACGATGGCCGAGAGAATCGCGCTCTGCGGACTGGTCAACTGCATGATGTTCAGCACGCCCAGTTGCGGATAAATCGAGGCGAAAAGCGCTGGCAGAATCGCGAAGTATTTAGCCACGTCGTTGGCGATGGAAAAGGTCGTCAGCGCACCACGGGTCACCAGCAATTCCTTGCCGATCTGCACCACGTCGAGCAGCTTGGTCGGATCGCTGTCGAGGTCGACCATGTTCGCCGCTTCGCGTGCTGCTTGTGTGCCGTCGTTCATCGCCATGCCGACGTCAGCCTGAGCCAGCGCCGGCGCGTCGTTGGCACCGTCACCGCACATCGCCACCAGACGTCCGTCGTTCTGCTCGTGGCGAATGCGCGCGAGTTTTTTCTCCGGGGTGGCTTCGGCGAGGACGTCATCGACCCCTGCTTCAGCGGCAATGGCGGCAGCGGTCAGCGGGTTGTCACCGGTGACCATTACGGTGCGAATACCGAGTTTGCGCAGTTCGGCGAAACGCTCGCGGATGCCCGGTTTGACCACATCTTTGAGGTGGATCGCGCCAAGCAGTTTGCCGTCGGCGCAGACCAGCAACGGGGTGCCGCCGCTCTGGGCAATCTTGTCGATTTCCCGCGACAGTGCCGGGGCCAGATCCGAACGTTTCTGGCCGAGGAAACTCAGCAGCGAATCCACCGCGCCTTTGCGGTAGACACGGCCCTGATAGTCGACGCCGGACAAACGGGTTTCAGCGCTGAACGGCACAGCGGTCAAGGTTTCCGGCGCCGGCTCAGGTTGCGGATGCAGACCGCGCAGGTATTCGACGATGGATTTACCTTCAGCGGTTTCGTCGGCCAGCGAAGCGAACAGCGCGCCTTCGGCCAGTTCGCGACCATTCACACCGGGCGCGGCATACACCGCACTGCAACGACGGTTGCCGAAGGTGATGGTGCCGGTCTTGTCCAGCAGCAGCACATGCACGTCGCCCGCCGCTTCCACGGCGCGACCGGATTTGGCGATCACGTTGAGGCGAACCAGACGATCCATCCCGGCAATACCGATCGCCGACAGCAAACCGCCAATGGTGGTCGGGATCAGCGTAACCAGCAGCGCCACGAGGAACACCAGCGGCAGGCTGCCATTGGCGAAATGGGCGAACGGTTGCAGCGTCACGACCACCAGCAGGAAGATCAGGGTCAGACCGATCAGCAGGATATCCAGCGCCACTTCGTTCGGAGTTTTCTGGCGTTTGGCGCCTTCGACCAGCGCGATCATGCGGTCGAGCGTCGACTCGCCGGGGTTGGCGGTGATCTGCACCAGCAACCAGTCAGAGACCAGTCGCGTGTTGCCAGTGACGGCCGAGCGGTCGCCGCCGGATTCGCGAATCACCGGCGCCGATTCACCGGTGATCGCCGCTTCGTTGACTGCCGCGATGCCTTCGATGACTTCGCCGTCACCGGGGATCATCTCCCCGGCTTCGACGCGCACCACATCACCCTTTCGCAGGCTCGCTGCCGGCACCACTTGAAAGCTGCCGTTGGCCAGTTTGCGCCGGGCGCTGAGGCCTTCGCTGCCAGCCTTGAGGCTGTCGGCGCGGGCCTTGCCGCGACCTTCGGCCAAGGCTTCGGCGAAGTTGGCGAACAGCACGGTGAACCACAGCCACAGGGCGATTTGTGCAGCAACAAAAGTTGGCACATCGGCGTCGGGAATGAAGCACAGCACGGTGGTGAAAATCGCGGTCAGTTCGACCACCAGCATCACCGGCGAACGCTTCAATTGCCGAGGGTCGAGCTTGACGAAGGCTTGCACCAGCGCCGGCCGCCACAGGGCCGAGATCGCGGTTTTCGGTGCTTCTGCCGACTTGGTCGGCTCTGCAGGTTTTGCAGGAACGTGCATATTCATGATGGATTCCTTAGAAGCCCATACTTAAATGTTCGGCAATCGGGCCGAGCGCCAGAGTCGGCAGAAAGGTCAGGCCGCCCACCAGCAAAATGGTCACGGTCAGCAGGGTCACGAACAGCGGGCCATGAGTCGGAAAGCTGTTCTGGCCGATCGGTGCGGTTTTCTTCATCGCCAGGCTGCCGGCCAGGGCCAGAACCGGGAGGATGTAACCGAAGCGGCCGATCAACATGCCCAGGCCCAGCATCAGGTTATGGAACGGTGTGTTCGCGCTCAGACCACCGAACGCCGAGCCGTTGTTGGCGCTCGCCGAGGTGTAGGCATACAGCAACTGGCTGAAACCGTGCGGGCCGGGGTTGCTGATGGTCGCCGCAGCACTGGGAACCGCGGCGGCAATCGCACCGAGCACCAGCACGCCAACCGGCATCACCAACAGGGTCACGACCAACAATTGCACTTCCCGCGCCTGCAGTTTCTTGCCGAGGTATTCCGGGGTTCGCCCGATCATCAGACCGGCGAGGAACACCGCGATCAGCACGTTGAGCAACATGCCGTAGAGCCCGGCACCGACGCCGCCGAAGATCACTTCGCCAACCATCATGTTGACCAGCGCAACCATGCCGCTAAGCGGATTGAGGCTGTCGTGCATACCGTTGACCGAGCCGTTCGAGGCCGCCGTCGTCGTCACCGACCAGAGCACGGTCGCAGTGGTGCCGAAGCGCGCTTCTTTACCTTCCAGCGGTGCCGTCTGTTCAACGGCAGCGTTGTTCAGAGTCGGGTTCGGTTGATATTCGGCCCACAGCGAGGTCGCGCCACCGATCAGGAACAGCGCCAGCATGCAGGCGATGATCGCGCGGCTCTGACGCAGGTCCTTGACGTAGTGGCCGAAGGTGAACACCAGCGCCACCGGAATCAGAATGATCGACGCGACTTCGAACAAGTTGCTCCACGCGGTCGGGTTCTCGAACGGATGCGCCGAGTTGACGCCGAAGAAGCCACCACCGTTGGTGCCCAGTTGCTTGATCGCAATCTGACTGGCGGCCGGGCCAAGCGGGATCACTTGATCAACACCCTGCATCGTCACTGCGTTCACATACTGCGCGAAGGTTTGCGGCACGCCCTGCCAGACCAGATACAGCGCCAGCAGCAGGCACAGCGGCAACAGGCCGTAGAGGGTGGCGCGGGTCATGTCGACCCAGAAGTTGCCGAGGGTTTTCGTCGATTTGCGGCCGATGCCACGGCACAGCGCGACCAGCACGGCGAGGCCGGTGGCGGCGCTGACGAAGTTCTGCACGGTGAGGCCGACCATCTGGCTCAGATAGCTGAGCGTCGCTTCACCGCTGTAGGACTGCCAGTTGGTGTTGGTCATGAAACTGACCGCGGTGTTGAACGCCTGGGTCCATTCCTGGCCCGGCAGATTTTGCGGGTTCAGCGGCAAGTGATCCTGGAACAACAGAATCGCGAACAGCAGCAGGAAACCGGCAAGGTTGAAGGCGAGCAGTGCCAGCGTGTACTTCTGCCAGCTCTGTTCAGCCTCGGGGTCGACACCGGCGATGCGGTAGCAACCGCGCTCGACCGGGCCGAGAACCGGTGTCAGCCAGGTACGCTGACCTTCCATCACTTTGTAGTAGAAGCGCCCGAGGAACGGCGCCGGTAGCAAGACCACCGCAAAGAACGCGAGGATCAGCCAATAGTCATAACTGTGCATAGCCGCTCCTAGTTCCGATCCGCGCGCAACAGCGCAACCAACAGATAAATGAACAGCCCCACTGCCAACAGCAGTGACACCCCGTCCAGAACGCTCATGGAAGATCTCCGTGTTACGGCGTATTGCCGCGTGTGCAGGCATTGTCGGAAAGGAGGCTGTAAAGGAACGAGAGCGAGGGTGTTGGCTGTGCATAAAGAAAGCGTAAAGAGTGGGTTTATGCAGGCTTTACAGGTGGGTTTTGCGCTGTATGGGCGGGCCTCATCGCGCGCAGGCTCGCATTTTGAAATGCACTCCCCTGTGGGAGCGAGCCTGCTCGCGAAGACGGCATAACCGCCAACATCGCACCCAAGTGGCGCACAAAAAGCAGCCATCCCCCAACAAACATCCCCGATACGACAGCATTCAACTCATTACGACTTGTTTCAGCGCAATGGCACGCCCACTGCACACACCCTCCCCCGAGCTTTCCAAACCGTTCAGGGAGCAACCGCATGAACACACAACTCAAACCCACGCTGGGCACTTTGCACCTGTGGGGCATCGCCGTAGGGCTGGTGATTTCCGGGGAATACTTCGGCTGGAGTTATGGCTGGGGCGTGGCCGGAACGCTGGGTTTCCTGGTGACCTCGTTCATGGTCGCGACCATGTACACCTGCTTTATCTTCAGTTTCACCGAACTGACCACCGCGATTCCCCATGCGGGTGGGCCGTTTGCCTACAGCCGCCGCGCCTTCGGTGAAAAAGGTGGATTGATCGCAGGCCTGGCGACGCTGATCGAATTCGTCTTCGCGCCACCGGCCATTGCCCTGGCGATTGGCGCCTACCTTAATGTGCAGTTTCCGGCACTCGATCCGAAACACGCGGCGGTCGGCGCCTACATCGTGTTCATGGGCCTGAACATTCTTGGCGTGAAGCTGGCGGCCACGTTCGAGCTGATTGTTTGCGTGCTGGCCGTCGCCGAGTTGCTGGTGTTCATGGGCGTGGTTGCGCCGGCGTTCAGCTTCAGCAACTTCGCGCTCAATGGCTGGGCGGGGTCGGATGTATTTGGCGTGCCAGCGATTGCCGGGATGTTCGCGGCCATTCCGTTTGCGATCTGGTTCTTCCTCGCCATCGAAGGCGCCGCCATGGCCGCCGAAGAAGCCAAAGACCCGAAGCGCACGATTCCCAAGGCCTACATCAGCGGCATCCTGACCCTGGTGTTGCTGGCGATGGGTGTGATGTTCTTTGCCGGTGGCGTCGGCGACTGGCGCACCCTGGCCAACATCAACGACCCGTTGCCGCAGGCGATGAAAACCGTGGTCGGCGACAACTCCGGCTGGCTGCACATGCTGGTATGGATCGGCCTGTTCGGTCTGGTGGCGAGTTTCCACGGAATCATTCTTGGCTACTCGCGGCAGTTCTTCGCCCTCGCCCGCGCCGGCTATCTTCCCGCTTCGCTGGCGAAACTCTCGCGCTTCCAGACGCCGCACCGGGCAATTATTGTCGGCGGCATCATCGGCATTGCCGCGATTTACAGCGACGGCCTGTTCAACCTCGGCGGCATGACCCTTACCGCCGCGATGATCACCATGGCCGTGTTCGGCGCCATCGTGATGTACATCATGAGCATGCTCAGCCTGTTCAAACTGCGTAAATCGGAACCCAATCTCGAGCGTACTTTCCGCGCGCCGTGCTATCCGTTGATTCCGCTGATTGCCTTGGTGCTGGCGGTGGTGTGTCTGGTGGCGATGGCGTGGTTCAACGCGTTGATCGGCTTGATCTTCCTTGGCTTCATGGCGGTCGGTTTCGGCTACTTCCTGCTGACCGGACAACTGCGTGCCGACGCACCGGCCGATGCGATGTTGACAGGTAATTGAGGGATTACGGGTGTACCGGGTGTAAGCGGCCTAGAATGGAACCACTGCGAGTTCACTTCGCTCAAAAGTGGTATGCAGCGTTGCACGGCGAAATCCTCGTCCGTCGACCTGCCATTAAGGAGAGCCGTTATGCCTTGGTATGCCTGGTTGATTCTGGTCGTTGCAATCGGCTCGATCGTGGGGGGATTGATGATGTTGCGCGACACCGCCAACAAGGTCGATCTGACCGATGAAGAACGCAAGCGCGTTGCCCAACGCAATGCCGAAGCGGACGCCAAAGACGCCCAAGACCGTTGAACACAACCCCGCCTGATCGGCGGGGTTTGTGCTTTTTATAGCCATTGGACCTATCCGCACGCTTTTAAGAAGTAGAAGTACGGTCACCATCTAATTTTCCTTGGTTAAGATGGGGGCATTGTTGCGGAGAGTTCCAGATGCGTTATTCGCAGGACCATAAAGCCCAGACCCATCAGCGCATCATCAAGGAGGCTTCGGCACGCTTTCGCAAGGACGGAATCGGCGCTACCGGTCTGCAACCCCTGATGAAAGCGCTGGGTTTGACCCATGGCGGTTTCTACTCACATTTCAAGTCCAAGGACGAATTGGTCGAGAAGGCTTTGCAAGAGGCCGGCAACCAGGTCGACGGGTTATGTGCCGAGATTTTTTCACAGGATAATCCGCTCGATGTCTTCATCGAGACGTATCTGTCCGAATGGCATCAAACGTCGCCCCATGAGGGCTGCCCGCTGCTGACCATTTCTTCCGAACTGGGGCTGCGCGGGCAACCGAGTCCCACCAGTGATGTCGTACTCAAGGCACGGCTGGAGCAGATCGAAAACAGCCTCGAAGGCGAGAACAGCGCCGATCGCGCCATCTTTATCATGTCGACTCTGGTCGGCGCGCTGCTGCTGTCACGCAGTGTCGCGGATACCGAGTTTGCGCAACGCATCCTCGATGTCACCCGCGATCATCTCAAGAACCGGGATTAAGCCTGCCAGCGCTTGAACAGCACGCTGGCGTTGACCCCGCCGAAGCCGAAACCGTTGGACAGTGCATATTCGATCGACATCGGCCGCGCCTGGCCATGAACAATGTCTACACCTGCGCTCGCCGGATCGGGATTGTCGAAATTCAAAGTCGGCGGCACCACCTGATCACGAATCGCCAATAGCGTGAAAATCGCTTCAAGCCCACCGGCAGCGCCGAGCAGATGACCTGTGGCCGATTTTGTCGACGTCACCGCGATTTTATTCTCTTCGCCGAAAACACTTTTGATCGCCGCCAATTCACCCAGATCCCCGACCGGGGTCGATGTGGCATGGGCGTTGAGGTGTTGCACCTGATCAGCAGCAATACCTGCCTGCGCCAAAGCCAATGTCATTGCCCGGCGCGCGCCGCTGCCATCCTCCGGCCCGGCCGTCAGGTGATAGGCATCGGCACTGGTGCCGTAACCGACCAGTTCCACCAACGGTGTCGCGCCACGAGCCAAGGCATGCTCCAGGGATTCGATCACCAAGAGGCCCGCGCCCTCGCCCATCACGAAGCCGTCACGCCCACTGTCGAACGGCCGCGAGGCACGCTGCGGGGTGTCGTTGTAACCGCTGGACAGGGCCCGCGCTGCCGCGAATCCCGCCAGACTGACGCGGTCGATGCAGGCTTCCGCGCCGCCACACACGGCAATATCCGCTTCGCCGGCCCGGATCAGACGCGCGGCATCACCTATCGCTTGAACGCCGGCAGCACAGGCCGTCACCGGTGCACCCAGAGGCCCCTTCAGACCGTGCTGGATCGATACATGCCCGGCAGCCAGATTGACCAGGAAGGATGGAATAGTGAACGGTGACAAACGCCGCGGTCCACGGCTGTCAGTTGTGCGCACGGCGTCGGCAATCGCCCCGAAACCACCGACACCGGAACCGATGATCGTTGCGGTACGCTCTTGGCTTTTGCTATCTGAAGGGTGCCAGCCAGCCTGCTCCAGCGCCTGCCGGGCAGCTTCCATCGCGAACAGAATGAAGCGGTCCATCTTCTTCTGTTCCTTGGGTGGCGTGGCGCGATCCGGATCGAAACCTGCTTCAGCATCCTCTTCCAGCGTCGGCACTGCGCCGCCGACTCGCGTGGGCAAATCAGCAATCACTGAGTCCGGCAGATTACGCAGACCAGAGCGCCCGGCCAGCAAGCGCTGCCATACAACCTCGACATCGCTACCCAATGGAGAAACCAGGCCCATGCCCGTGACAACTATTCGACGCGAATCCATAACGTGGTGACCTCTGATCAATTCAATTGCCGGACTTGTAGCGTTGGGCCGCCGAACTGCGGGAAAGGTTCGGAGCCATCACATGGCGAGCAGCAACAAATGCCTGCCATTCGCCTGCGTCAGGCAGTGAAGGAATGGTGATCAACTCACCTTGGTCCAGACCGGCCAGCGCCGCATCGACCATCTCGCCCGCCTCCATGACCATTTCTGCCGGAATGCCACTGGCGTCAATACCGGAGCGCTCCCAGATTTCAGTGCGGGTCACACCCGGCAGCACGGCCTGGATCTGTACGCCGGTGCCTTCGAGTTCAGTGTTCAGCGACTGCGTCAGGCTCAGTACATAAGCTTTGCTGGCGCTATAAGTAGCGTTGAAGCGTTCAGGAAACAGCGCCACCACCGAGGCGATATTGATGATCGTGCCACGACCGGCCTTGGCGAAACTGGCGGCGGCCGCCGATGCCAGGCGGGTGACGGCGGTGATGTTCAACTGGATCAGTCGCTCCAACTGGTCCATATCGGCGTTGGCCAGCAAACCGTCCGCCGCTACACCGGCGTTATTGACCAGCAAGCTGATGCTGGAATCGCTGCGCAGGCGTTGTTCCAGTTTGAGCACGTCATCCTTCTGCGTGAGATCGGCCTTGAGCACTTCAACCTGAACGCCATGGGCATCACGCAACTGGCTCGCAGCACTCTCCAGACGCTCCTTGTCACGGGCAACCAGCAGCAGATCAAAACCACGCGCCGCAAGGCGCTGAGCGTAAATCGCACCGATACCCGACGATGCGCCGGTGACGAGAGCAGTACCTTTGGATTGTGCGGAATTCATGTAAGTGCTCCTGGAATGCTTGATGGGGAATCGTCATTGAGTCGCATAGGCTCAACGAACCGGCAAATTATTATAGGCATAATCCTGGCGCAATATGATAGCCGTAATTTTTAGTCGTCCGACCGACGCCTTTTTCACGTCATCACGAGCCATGCATTGCGCTAAACAAAAAGGCCGGTCAATGACCGGCCTCTTGGCTTATACACTCAGCTTAGTTGACTTCCAGCTTGTCGCGATTGCGATCAAGAATCGCCTTGCCGATACCTTTCACTTCCAGCAACTCATCCACCGATGAAAACGGCCCGTTTGTTTCTCGATATGCAACAATCGCCTTGGCCTTCGCTTCACCTACTCCGGCCAGCTCTTTTTGCAGCGTTGCCGCATCGGCATCGTTGAGATCGACTTTTGCGCTTTGTGCAGGTGCTGTTGTATCCATCACCAAAGGCGCTTTGGGTGACTCCGCTGGCGCCAAGGGTGCGGCGATCGCGGCAATCGAAGCGCTGGCAAGGAAAGCAAAAATCAGAGAACAGAAGTAACCGGTACGCATTTTTGACGCTCCATCATCGTTTGAGAAAGCAGCTTTTCCGAAGCTGCTCTCCAAACGTAGGTCATGATGGGTGTATGTCAAAAATGCGAGCGTTACAGAATGTGAAACAATCAGGGTTCGAGACGGCGTTGCTGATAGATCCAGTCGACAATTTCGCCGTCGGGGGTGTAGCCGCTGACGGTTTCGCGTAGGAGTTGGCGGACGCGGGTGTAGTCGTCTTTCTCAACAGCAATGAGCAGCTCGTTCAGCCTGACTTTCAAGACGTCCCAGGGCAGATGATCTTCATTGGCCGTCATGATCATGGGGTGTGGCGTTGCGGCAACGTTATCGCCGATCAGCAGTTCCTCGTAGAGCTTTTCACCGGGGCGCAACCCAGTGAACTCAATGGAAATATCACCCTGAGGATTGCGATCGGAACGAATGCTCAAACCGGATAGATGAATCATTTTTTCCGCGAGCTCGACAATTTTAACAGGCTCGCCCATATCCAGTACAAAGACATCGCCACCCTGCCCCATCGAGCCGGCCTGGATCACCAGTTGTGCAGCTTCGGGGATTGTCATGAAGTAACGGGTTATCTTCGGATGGGTGACCGTCAGTGGGCCACCGGATTTGATCTGACTGTGGAACAAAGGAATGACAGACCCTGAAGAGCCCAAAACATTGCCGAAACGAACCATAGTGAATCGAGTCTTGTTGACTCGGGAGACATTGGATTTGTCGCCGAACAGTACCGGCGCAATTTCCCGACTCAACGCCTGTAGCGTGAGTTCGGCAAGGCGTTTTGTACTACCCATGATATTAGTGGGGCGAACAGCTTTGTCCGTGGAGATCAACACAAAGTTCGCCACACCCGACTGCAAAGCAGCCTGAGCTGTATTGAGAGTACCAATGACGTTGTTCAACACCCCTTCGCCAATGTTGTGCTCCACCATGGGGACGTGCTTGTAAGCAGCGGCATGGTAGACCGTTTCAACACTCCAGGCTTTCATGACGTCCAGCAGCTTGTCCGGATGGCGTATGGAGCCCAGTATCGGCAATAGCCGAATCGACAAAGACTCACGAACGGCTCTTTGTTCAAGCTCCGAGAGAATGCTGTACAGATTGAACTCACTATGCTCAAACAACATCAGTGTCGTCGGTTCGAGAGAGAAAATTTGCCGACACAGTTCCGCCCCGATGGAGCCTCCCGCGCCGGTCACCATCACCGTTTTCCCCTTGATACAACGCTCCAGCAAGTCACCCTGCGGTGGAACTGAATCCCGACCAAGCAAGTCAGCGATGTCCACTTCCTGAATGTCTTCTACCTTGACCCGACCACTGGCCAGATCTGTGAAGTTCGGAACGCTGCGCACGTGAAGCGGAAAACCTTCCAGTAGATTGAGAATTTCCCGCCGTCGCGCGCGTGTGGATGACGGCAGCGCCAAAAGAATTTCCTGGGCGCCGCTGACATCGATCATCTGCTGGATGTGCTTGGGCTTGTACACCTGCAGTCCCGAAATCGAACGATCTGCGATATTCGGGTCATCGTCGATAAACGCAACGGGACGCATGACACGCCCCATGCGCAAGGCAGCAACCAGCTGATTTCCCGCTACGCCGGCACCATAAATAGCGACCTTGGTCAAACCGTCATCACGATTAGCGAACGGCACATGTTGAGCTGCTGTAAACCAGTCACCCATGAAGTACTGACGCATGCATAGTCGCAAGCCACCGATAATGACTAGGCTCAGCCACCAGTAGTTAAAAATGATGGAGCGAGGCACGACGGCTTCGTGATTGCTGTACCAGTAGACCACCACTGCCAAAATCAGAGCGGAGAGACTGACAGCCTTAATGATGGCAATTAGAGCGTCATTGCCGAAGTAGCGCATGACTGCGCGATACATTCCAAAACGGATGAACAGAGGAATCGCAACGATTGGAGCACAGCCAAAAAGCCAAAAATGAACGCGCAGCGGATTGTACATATCGTCGATGCCGAGACGAACGATAAAGGCAAGCCAAAGTGCCACCCACACCAGTACAACGTCGGTGGCGACTTGAATCAGTCGTTTTTTCCGACGTGGCAAATTCACCAGATAGTGTCTGAGCCTATCCGTAACGTCATCGAACACTATTCCCGCTCCTTTCCCGAACGTTGCCTGGCTAAACCGCTCAATTTGCCCGTTTCCCCAACCGCCAGCAAAATTAACCATTTCAAGGTAATACAATGCCCGCAGAATGCAAAAACTCATTTTGACAGCATCCTGCCACCCAGCGAGCTCTGGCTCCTTCATGCTTGCAAGGATATGAGGACCTGACCCGTTCGAGCGAGTGATCAAAATCCTCTGGAAAGCGAATCGGTGCAAAAGGATTTGATTGCCCGAGCGCCATAAAGTGCGGCTGAGACAGACATTTCGATGAATCCCTCTTAAAATAGCCGCTCGACGCCCGCTCATCTTTTAAACGAAGAATCATAAGAGGCTGAATCCATTCCTGACCATCCGGCATCAACGAGGCCCCATCCCGGTCGGACTCAAGTCTGATGCCTATGAGATTAGTACGAATGGGAAACGCTTGAGATCAAAAATGAACACGCAGCCACACCGCCTGAACTTGAGCCGCACCAGCGAAAATACTTCTGATCTCGATACGTCAAGCCAGAAAGTTGCCATTTTATTGTGCACCTACAACGGTTCGAGTTTTTTGCGAGAGCAACTGGAATCGTTTATCAACCAGACACACGAAAATTGGGTGATCTATGCCTCGGACGACGGCTCGTCTGATGACACGCTGGCAATTCTGAATCATTATCAGAGGGCTCTGGGGAGGGAGCGGCTGATCATATTGGATGGCCCCAGGAGCGGCTTTGCGAAAAACTTCCTTTCGTTGATTAAAAATCGTTCGATTATTGCTGATTACTTCGCCTTCAGTGATCAGGACGACATCTGGTTTGCAGACAAACTTGAAAGAAGTATCGCAAAAATCCCGAGCGTCTCAGATTCCCCGGCCCTTTACTGTTCTAGAACACGGCTTGTTTCCGCCGACAAACAAGAGCAGGGATTCTCTCCTTTGTTTTCATCTGCCCCTGAATTCGCCAATGCTATGGTTCAAAGCATTGCAGGTGCGAACACGATGCTCATCAATGCTCAAGCCCGCGACTTGCTGGCACAAACACCTGACGACACTATTATCGTCGCCCACGACTGGTTGACCTACCTGCTTGTCACAGGTTGTGGCGGTACGGTCTTCTACGACCGCCGCCCATCACTGGACTACCGCCAACACAGCGAAAACCTTATTGGTGCGAACAATAGTGCTCGGCAACGCCTTGTTCGTTTTGGACGTATGTGGTCGGGGCGATTCAGCGAATGGAGTACACAGAATCTACTGATCCTCCATAGCTTTCGTCAGGAACTGACACCGAAAAATCGACAAGCCATGGACCTATTCGAACAGGCGCGCAAAAGTTCCTTTTTCATGCGCCTTTTCCTGATGAGCAAATCAGGCGTCCATCGCCAAACGCTTCCAGGGAACATCAGCCTTTTCATAGCCGCGTGTCTGAACAAAATTTAATCGGTGCCCGCTGCTATCCATGAGCGCACCCGCACGTCTGCGCGCCGGGCATGGGTGTCTCTGCGGCTCACATATGGTAATGTGCCGCCCGCCACCGGCGAAGGCTCGCTGAGCGTCGTCACGCCTTAAATTCCAGGCTCCAACAGCACCAGTCAGACCCGCAACCGGCTCTCTGACATATCTCGCGACGCCATAAGCCCGACACCCGAAAACTACCGGTCGGACAGATAAAGCTTTGATTGGACTTTAGTAACAATTGCAGGGACGAAATGAAGCTAAACCGAATGACTTCCACGGCGCTTTCAGGACAATCAATTATGCGTGGAGTCGGTCACTTCAACTCTCCATCCACATTTACAGTAGAGACAACGGCAGCCCATTTACCTGCACCTCGCAGGCAGCACATGTTCCGCTTGCAGATTGCCATCGCGGTGATATCAAGCTTTTCTCAGGCAGGGAACTCATGACGATAAGAGCAACAGTAGTGATCATTCCAGAGGCGCCGGAAAGGTACACTCATGGCCTCAATATCGACTCCTTGGCGCCGCTACCTGTGAGTGGCCACCGACACGATACTCCCGGCGACAAGCGAAGCCTGGCCCCGAACAAGCGAGCCAGCGATATCGACAGACTACTTGAGGAGGTAACTACCATGTCCGCAAAAAATCAGGCAGGCAGCCTGCTCCAAAATACCGGGGTGCCTGCTTCGTGAATCCACACCTCTCTCCTGCAAGCAGCCCTGTCAGTCTTGTTAAAAGCTTGTGGATCAACCGCCAGTTGATTGCACAGATGACCACCCGCGAAGTCGTAGGACGCTACCGTGGCTCAGTCATGGGTCTCGCTTGGTCCTTCTTTAACCCGATATTGATGCTCGCGGTTTACACCTTCGTGTTTTCCGAGATATTCAAGGCTCGCTGGGTCGGAATGGATCCGAGCAAAGGGGGGTTTGCGATCCTGCTGTTTGTCGGGATGATTGTTCATGGATTATTTGCCGAATGCGCAAACCGGGCACCATCGCTGATTCTGACCAATGGCAATTACGTAAAGAAGGTTGTTTTTCCGATCGAAATTCTTCCCGTCATCACTTTAGGTTCGGCTATGTTCCATAGCGCCATCAGCCTCATTGTCTTACTGATTGCGCAGGTGATCCTCACGCAAACGATGCAATGGACGGCACTGCTGTTTCCGCTGATTTTGGTGCCGCTTCTTCTGGCTACACTGGGAGTCAGTTGGTTTCTGGCATCCCTTGGTGTTTTTCTGCGGGATGTAGGGCATGTAATCGCTGTACTGACCACTGTACTGTTATTTTTGTCACCGGTACTTTACCCGGTAGCCGCTCTACCCGAAGTCTATCGGCCATGGCTGCAACTCAATCCGCTGACTTACATCATTGAAGAAAGCCGCAATGTCTTGCTCTTCGGCCAATTACCGGACTGGGGCAGTCTAGGAATCGCGGTGGTGATTGGGGCCATTATCGCCGCTGCCGGTTACTGGTTCTTTCAAAAAACACGAAAAGGGTTCGCTGATGTCCTCTGATAACATCGCAATCAGCGTAAAAAACATCTCGAAGTGTTTTTACACCTACGATAAACCCCGTGATCGTTTGAAGCAGGCAATCATGCCGCGTTTGCAGCGCTGGGCGGGTGATGAGATTACCTCCTACGGGAAGGAGTTCTGGGCTCTGCGCGACATCAGTTTTGATGTCAAAAAGGGAGAAACCGTTGGCATTGTGGGTCGCAACGGCTCTGGCAAATCAACCCTGCTACAGATTATCAGCGGCACTTTGACGCCGACCACCGGTGTAATCGAGACCAAAGGGCGTATCGCCGCACTGCTGGAGCTTGGTTCTGGCTTTAACCCGGAATTTACCGGGCGAGAAAACATCTATCTCAACGCCGCGGTTCTTGGCCTTACTCGTGACGAAGTCAACGACAGGTTCGACGCGATCGCAGGTTTCGCTGACATTGGTGAGTTCATCGACCAGCCTGTCAAAGCTTATTCGAGCGGCATGGCGGTGCGTCTGGCGTTTGCTGTGCAAGCCCAGGTAGATCCGGACATTTTGATCGTCGATGAAGCACTCTCAGTCGGTGACGCACGATTCCAGGCCAAGTGCTTTGAACGCTTGCGACAATTGAAAGACAACGGCACCAGTATTTTGCTTGTCACTCACTCCAGTGAGCAGGTAGTGACTCACTGCTCTCGAGCGGTCTTGATCAACAACAGCAGAATTGAGCTGATCGGTGAATCCCGCCCGGTGGTCAATCGTTATATGGACATTCTCTTTGGCCGTGAGAAGCGGGACGAGAAAGAGCCCACTTCCACGACAATAGCGGTACCCCGAGCACTGCCTGCCCACGCGGTAAAACTCAGTTTCGAACCAGGTGCCTATGAGAGCCGTCCTGGCTACAACTCTCATGAATACCGCTGGGGTGATGACGCCGCTTCGCTGCTGGATTTTCATTTGAGCGCCAGCGGGCGTGAGTATCCGAACACGATTGAATCGGGTGAGGAAATCGTGATTAATCTCGCGATACAATTTAACCACTTGGTAGTCAGTCCGATTTTGGGCTTCACCATTAAAACCAAGGAAGGCGTTACAGTTTACGGTACCAATTCGTTTCTGCTCGATTGCGAATCGATGCAAACGATTGGTTCCGAAGGCGCTCAAGCAACAGCCTGCCTGAAATTTGTTAACCGGCTTGCAACAGGTGATTACTTTATTTCCGTCGGAGTTGCATCAAGATCCGGTGAAGATGTCTTGCCACACGATCGGCGCTACGACTCGATCCACTTCGTCGTATCGCCTACTCCACAAGTGATTGGCTTGATTGATTTAGGTGCCTCCATGGAAATCAAATTGGTAACTGACAATGTTTGAACTTGACCGCTACGGATACAGCCGTGATGAACAGACCGGGGTATGGGTGCGTGCCGACTACCAAGGGATTGCCTACAGCGATGGGGACATAACAGAGAACAAGCTTGCTTTGATCATTCGTGATGCTGCGGACGTATCAGTCCTGTCTGAGGCGCTGCCTGAGCATTGCACCGACTGGGCGACGCTGTACCACTTGAGTTCCATCCGCGGAAATATCCTGCGTCCTTTCGAACACCTGCTCAAGGGCCGCGTCCTCGAGATCGGCGCAGGTTGTGGCGCTATTAGCCGATTTCTCGGTGAATGCGGCGCACAACTGCTCAGCCTCGAGGGTAGCCCCCGCCGGGCCGCCATCGCCGCCAGTCGAACCCGTGACCTTACGAATGTAACCGTACTGGCGGAACGCTTCGACGATTTCAAAACTGATGAGCAATTCGATGCAATCACGCTGATTGGCGTTTTGGAATACGCCAGCATGTTCAGCGCTGACGCTGACCCTGCGTGCGCCATGCTCAAACGCATTCGAAGCATGTTGAAACCAGACGGGCATCTTTTTATCGCAATTGAGAACCAACTGGGCCTTAAATATTTCGCTGGAGCCCCGGAAGACCATGTCAGCATTCCAATGTATGGCATTGAGGGGCGCTACTCTGCTGGGCAACCTAAAACGTTTGGCCGTACAGAACTGCAGCGATTGATCGAGAGAGCAGGCTTCAAGTCCTCGACGTTCTTGTCTCCGAGCCCCGATTACAAGTTGCCCAATTCGATAGTTACCGAAGCAGGATTTGCGTTCAAGGAGTTCGACGCTGCCGCGCTTGCCTGGCAAAATGTCAAAAAAGACCCGCAGTTGCCAGGAACAACACATTTCAATCTTGAGAAAGCCTGGCCAGTTATCGTCGACAATGACCTCGGCATGGACTTGGCCAACTCTTTTTTAATCGCAGCATCCTGCACCGGATTACCAATACTTTCAGAAACCATCCTTGCTTATCATTACAGCACCGGACGAAAAGCCGCGTATTGTAAAGAGTCGAAGTTCGTCAAGACAGCCCACGGTATTGAGGTTCAGTATCGCCGACTGGCGAGTGAAATTTTCAACGACGAAGACAAAAGCTTTAATTACATACTTCCTGCCACCGATACATACGCCAGCGGCGCCGTTCTCAGCCAGCGTTTTTTTGAAATTGCTGCGAACGTTGACTGGACGCCCGAAAGCTTTACACCTTTTCTCGAAGCTTACCTTCAATACTTGAAAATATTGCTGGCGGCAGAGGGCATAAGTCTTGATCTGCAAGGTATCAACGAGCGATTGCCAGGAAGGTATATCGATGCAGTACCTAACAATATAATTATCAAGCATGACGGCTCACCTTGCCTGATTGATATTGAATGGGAATTGTCCGGTGGTGTGGAACTCGGTCATCTACTTATGCGCTCCTTGCTGCTGATGCTGGCTTACGCCAGCCCCCTGCCCAAGAGTCATTCAACAGCGAGTCGACAGGCGTTTATCATTCAACTGCTGGAAAGCGTAAATCTGAAAACCTCCCCTGAGGATCTTGAGCGCTACATCAGCAAAGAAGCCCGTTTTCAGGAGAAGGTAACAGGTCGCAATTTTTCGGAATTTCTGGACTGGGCTCCCCAGCAAACAATTCATCGTGAGGGCATAAATGAAAACGACGGAGCCTGCGCAACGCTTTATTACGGCATAACAGCGGACTCTTTTTCCGAGGAAAAATCCGTTAGCCACAAGCTTAACCTCGGAGCACAAACCGTCGTTTTTTCTCTGAGAGATGTTCCTGCTGAATGCGTTAAATTAAGATTAGATCCGATAAATAAACGGCAGTCTTATATCATTAATCGACTGCAACTGTTCCGTGGAGGTCAATCCGCATGGCGCTGGGAAGGCAACGGCGAGATCAACTCAGGTGCCGCCAAACTCAGCCGAACGGACAATACCACGCTCTTTATTCCTGTTAACAATGATCCGCATTTCGTGCTGCCCCTTGATCTGAGCGCTTTTGGCGAGCTAGGTCAGTTGTCATTGGAAATAGACTTAATATTACTTATGGATGAGCAGCTTGCTCAAGAGATAACCGTGATCAACGAAACGACATCGACTGAAAACCCTTCAGCTTTGCAAAAAAAATTAGAGCAACAACTTGAGGCTGAAGTTGCAAAGTACACTGAACTGCACGATGTTACCCAGAAAAAATTACAGCTTTTATTCGCAGAAATAAAAAACAAAGATGTTCACATTCAAAATCTTGAAAGCAACCTGTCACTTCAGCAGGTCCAGAAAGACACGCACATTCACAATCTGAATCTTCAGATCATTGGCATGCAGAGTTCTACAAGCTGGAAACTAACTGCCCCAATGCGCAAAGCAATACGGCTGCTGCGTCGCCTACAGAAAATTATTCGAATTTTGCCATCTACAATTCGTCGTGGTGGCGGTATAAAGAATACCGCAAATAAAGCATTGAATATCTGGAAACAACAAGGTGTAGCTGGAGTTGTCGCGCGTATTCGCTATTTGAATCGTGCTAGCGAGTTTGCCTTTGTTGGTCAGGAAACTCGCGAGGTCCCGGATCGTCACGATTATGCAAGATGGGTTGATTACTACGATACTATCGATGATAACGGTCGCTGGCGCATGCGCGAGGAAATCAGAAAGTGGGCAAGCAAGCCGGTGATCTCCGTCATCATGCCGGTTTACAACCCTCCCATCGATCTATTGCGCGAAGCCGTCGAAAGTATTCGTTCGCAACTGTACTCGAACTGGCAGTTGTGCATCGCAGACGACGCGTCAACGCAACCAGCAGTGCAGGAATATCTAAAAACGCTAAGCAAGGAAGATAAACGTATACAAGTAGTTTTCCGCTCTGAGAACGGACATATTTCCAAAGCCAGCAATTCGGCGCTTGAATTAGCCAAAGGTGAATTTATTGCGTTGATGGACAATGACGATCTATTGCCTGAACATGCTCTTTATTGGGTTGCTCGTACCATTATCGAAAATCCGGGCGTAGGCCTGATTTACTCCGACGAAGACAAAATCGATACTAATGGCAAGAGAAGCTCACCTTATTTCAAATCTGATTGGAACGAATACCTGTTTCGCTCCCAGAACATGATCTGCCATTTAGGCGTCTATCGTAAAGATTTGGTAACCAAGGTTGGTCAGTTCCGCGCTGGACTCGAAGGGGCTCAAGACTACGATTTGGCTCTACGCTGCATCGAGCAGCTGGAGCGTGAACAAATCATTCACATTCCTCGGGTTCTTTATCACTGGCGTATTCACTCCGGTAGCACCGCGATGGCGGGCGATGAAAAACCTTATGCAGCTATTGCCGGCGTGAAAGCTTTGGATGAACACTTGCAACGTAAGGGTGATATCGGTGAAACCGAGCTTCTTCCAATGGGAATGTACCGCGTGCACTACCATTTGCCAGAAAAGCTGCCTTTGGTCAGCCTTATCATTCCTACAAGAAACGCGCATGGTTTGGTTAAACAGTGCATCGACAGCATCAAACAGCTGACCACCTATCCCAATTATGAAATAATTTTGATCGATAACGGCTCTGATGACGCGGAGGCACTTCAGTATTTCTCCGAAATTGATAAAGAGGAAAATATTCGTGTCCTGCGCGACGATGGTCCGTTCAACTACTCAGCACTCAACAACGGTGCAGCGCGTATCGCCCATGGCTCGTTGATCGGTTTGATCAATAACGACATCGAAATAATCACCCCAGAATGGCTAGGCGAGATGGTTTCCATCGCGCTGCAACCTGGCATCGGAGCCGTCGGAGCCCGTCTTTGGTACCCAGATGATCGTCTCCAACACGGCGGAGTTATTGTCGGTGTCGGCGGTGTTGCTGGCCACTCCCATAAGTATCTACCGAAAGGTGATTACGGGTATTTTTGCAGAGCCGGCTTGATCCAGGAGTTTTCTGCAGTGACGGCGGCATGTCTGATTATCAAGAAATCGATATTCGACCAAGTCAACGGTCTGGATGAAGAACATTTGAAAATCGCTTTTAATGACGTCGACTTCTGTTTGCGCGTGCAGGAGGCTGGATATAGAAATGTCTGGACGCCATTTGCGGAAATGTATCATCACGAGTCGGCTACCCGGGGATTGGAAGACACCCCAGAGAAACAACAACGTTTCATGAAGGAGATTACGTATATTCAGGCTCGTTGGCCTAACATCCAAAATGATTACTCTTACAGCCCAAACTTAACGTTGGATCACGAAGACTTTGGTTTGGCATGGCCTCCGCGCGTGAAACTTTAAGTACACATCGAGTAAATTGAGCGCTAATTTGGTTCACCAGAGAAAATAAGATGTCGATGGCTACAAGTCTAGATGAAACGAAATCAGGAAATTCATTTCCGTTTCAAATATTACAAATTTTGCTGATCGGGCTTCCTGTTATCAGCCTGATTTTAAATGCGATCTCGCTCCTGCGCTTTGGCGTAGATATGCCTTATTGGGATGACTGGCGGCAATACCATGAAGGCAGCATGGGTCGCATCGACTTCTCCTATCTGATGGCGCCGGCTAACGACACTCTGTATCCCGTTGGATTATTACTAGACTCGTTGGCCTTCAGGTTCCTGGATGGAAACACTGTCGCTTATCAGTTTATCTCGATGACCTTTGTTCTCGGATCCCTTCTGATCCTCCAATGG
Organism: Pseudomonas sp. RU47; assembly: GCF_004011755.1. Classification (GTDB taxonomy): domain Bacteria; phylum Pseudomonadota; class Gammaproteobacteria; order Pseudomonadales; family Pseudomonadaceae; genus Aquipseudomonas. The sequence continues at coordinate 4,751,618 of NZ_CP022411.1, forward strand.
AGGCTCTTATCGATCTGCACGACAAATAAAATGATTCGCGCCTGCGTGTTCAGTTTGACACTGTTCATGTTGCAACCGGATACGTATTGGGGCCTGCAAAATATGGCCTACCACCAAGCCGTTCCTCTGGTTTGCATTTTAGGAATTCTTGCTCTCACATTCGGAAACATCCGAATGAGATTCGCTGTCCCCGGCTTTCTATTACTAAGCTTTATTTCAGGTTTCACTTACATCAGCGGTGCATTCGCAGTTCTGAGCGTCTGCACATGTCTATTGATTTGCCACTTTTTTTCAGGGGGAACCAGCAGAAAACGTATGCAGGTTGCTGGGATCTCGTTGATCCCGGCAGCAGTTATATGCACAGCAATGCAGATCTGGGTGATAGTTGGCGTACAGCATGGCACTCACTTAGCCGGTGTGGGTATGGCCTACCCTTGGGAAAGCGATTTCTGGCTTTTTTTATTAGGAAAAGTTGCAAGATCTTTAATGCTACCCACAACTATGCCAGCCCTGTCTCTATGCGTAACAGTGTTCATCCTGGTTATCACGATCGCTTGCGTCGCCTCTGCTCTAATAAAGACATTAAAAACAAAATCGAACCCACTCGCTAAAAATACAATTATTTTCATCAGTTTATCATCGTCGGTCTTCGTTTATCTGCTACTGATTGCCGCGGGAAGAACTAATATCCGTTCAGAATTGACGCAAGCCCCGTTGGATATCTTCGTTTTCGGCTTCGAGAGATTTCACTTCTTCTGGGTTACACTGCTGTGGCCATGGCTAGCCTTATTTATAATTCAATACAATACAAATAAGGCAAGTTCCAATTTAAGGATCAAATCTACAGCAGTATTATTCACGCTGTTCGCCGCACTTCTGATTTTCACAACCCCCATACTCAATCATTCTGAGTACTATAAGAACCACATGCTATCAAGGTTGGACGGCGTAAAATGCTTGCAAACCAAAATTCAAGACGGCGGTAGTTTAAACTGTCAGGATCTGTTTCCATACGACCTTTCACAGGCAATTAAAAACGCCAAAAGAGCGGACGCTTCCTTTATCCGCCCTCTCGTATACATGCCTGTTGCATTCGAATCAACAGCCCCGACTGCATTCTACAAAACGACCGGCAGCCTTTCAGATCTAAAAACTTTTAATGCAAACATTAAAAGCCAAGACAGCACTGTCATTACAATGGAAACGCAAGCAGATTCGCAGATATATTTCTCCACCGGTATGCCAGCTCTGATGCAGCAGTGCAGAACTCTGGAGGTGACCGTGAGGATTAAGGCATTAGGGCCGCAAATTGGCCAGCTATACTTTCTACCCACCAACGACCCGGTACTCAGCGAGTCCAACTCAAAGACGACTGAGATTGACAAATCTGAGGATTTCCAGACAATTTCATTCATCGTAAGCAGTAGCTCTGGATTTAAAGATAGCTTGCGACTTGACCCTGTCATGGACACTCAAACCATCTTTATTAAAGGCATCGAGACTCGCTGCCGCGAAAAACAATAAACATCAATTTCATTATTTATTTAGGACGAAAACAATGCCATCTGTAAATATCCCGCTTTTCTCCGCACATAAAGCGAATGATTCACTGGACTTTGTAACCCCTATAAAAAAAGTTCTGGAGAGTCATTGGTATATTTTAGGAGCGGAAGTTAAAGCTTTCGAAGCAGAATTTGCCGAATACACGGGGGTCAAACACTGCATCAGCGTCGCCAACGGTTCTGAAGCTCTGGAACTCGCATTGCTTGGACTAGGTGTAAAACAAAACGACTACGTAGTTGCGGTGGCAAACGCTGGCTTCTATGGCAGCACGGCCATCCATGCTGTCGGAGCGAAACCCTTATACGTAGATATTGCTAACGATACGTTGACCATGTGCCCGGTAGCTTTGAAAGCATCACTGGACTTGAAACCATCAGCCATTATCGTCACGCATTTATATGGCCAACTTGCCAATATCGAAGAGATAGTGAGCATCGCCTCAGCGGCCGGAATTCCAGTCCTGGAAGATTGTGCACAGTCGCACGGAGCTAGCCGTAATGGCAAACTAGCCGGCAGCTTTGGGACAATTGCGTGTTTTAGTTTTTATCCTACGAAAAACCTAGGCGCGCTAGGAGATGGAGGAGCAATCGTTACCAACCACGTGGAAGTGGCCGAGAAAGTTTTGCAACTCCGCCAATATGGCTGGTCAAAAAAATATCACGTTGAAGTACCTAATGGGCGCAACAGCAGGCTCGATGAAATGCAGGCCGCCATTCTGCGCGTTAAACTGCCTCACCTTGATACCTGGAATGCACAACGCAGGTCGATAGCACAACGCTACAATAACGCTTTTGCTCACCTCGATATGCAATTGCCGCACTCTATTAATGAAGACTTTGTAGCGCATCTCTATGTTGTACGTGTAAAAAATCGCGATGACTTTGCTCAGTACATGAGCAGCCATCAGATCAGCACGGATATTCACTATCCCGTTGCCGACCATATGCAGCCGGCGTACAACTCATCGAAAAGTAAATCAATGTCCCTCTCACAAACGGAAGAAGCCTGCCAATCCGTTATTTCTCTCCCGTGCTTTCCCGGGTTACCAGATGAAGACGTGCAGAGAGTTATCGACGCTGTTGTGAAATACTTCTCAGAAGGAAAATGACTTTGCTATCTCTAGTCATTCCCGTATATCGCAATGAGGAATCACTGCCAGATCTTCTAGCAGCGATTAGTCAGTTTCAGATTGAACTGAAAGGATCTTTTGAGGCTGTTTTCGTAGTAGACGGGAGCCCAGACCGATCGTATGAAATATTGCGGGATACACTTCCAAAACAATCGTTTAAATCACAACTGATTCTGCTCTCCAAAAACTTTGGATCCTTCATGGCCATCCGTACGGGGCTGGGGCATGCAACCGGTCACCGATTTGCAGTGATGGCAGCGGATCTCCAAGAGCCGCCGGAACTCGTGCTGGAGATGAACCGGATATTACTTCGACAGGAGGTCGATGTTGTCGTAGGGGTTCGGGAGTCGAGACAGGATCCCCTGCTGTCAAAGATTGCTTCAAGGATTTTTTGGGGACTATATAAACGGTATGTGATACCCGAAATTCCGACGGGTGGCGTGGATATGTTTGCGTGCAATAAAGTATTTAGAGACACGCTATTGACCCTCGATGAACGCCACAGTTCTCTAATAGCGCAGATATTTTGGTTAGGTTACCGTCGCGAAGTTGTGAAGTACTCGAGACGTGTACGCGAGCATGGTGTTTCCGCATGGACGCTGCGGAAGAAAGTTAATTACCTGATGGACAGTGTTTTTTCTTTCACTGATTTGCCAATCAGACTATTGATCAGAACCGGCGCAGTTGGATCGACACTTGCAGCGCTTTTTGGATTATTCACAATAGTCGCCAAACTCCAAGGCATGATTGAGGTTCCTGGGTATGCAATGATTGTGCTAGCAATCACCTTCCTCGGAAGTTTAAACTTATTGGGCTTGGGAATCGTCGGCTCCTATTCCTGGAGAACATATGAAAACACCAAGAACCGGCCATTATCGATTCCGATGCGAGTAGAGCATTTTGGGGAAAAAAATGAATAGTACTAAAGATTTTTTCACTCACAGTCACGCGTTATGTGAGTCGCAAAACATCGGTAAAGATACTCGTGTGTGGGCGTTTGCGCACATTTTACCTAACGCTCAGTTGGGAAGCGAATGCAATGTGTGTGACAATGTTTTCATTGAAAACGACGTTATAATTGGTGACCGCGTAACTTTAAAATGCGGTGTGCAGGTATGGGATGGAATCACCATTGAGGATGATGTTTTTGTTGGACCGAACGTAACATTCACAAATGATCGCTTCCCACGAAGCAGAGTTTACCCCGAAACGTTTTCAAGAACGGTTATTAAAAAAGGGGCGTCATTAGGCGCCAACTGCACCATCCTTCCTGGGCTGACCATCGGTGCAAACGCCATGATCGGCGCGGGCGCAGTAGTTACGCGTACCATTCCACCGAACGCAATTGTTGTAGGTAATCCTGCAAAAATTATTGGCTATGTAAACGCAAAACCAATAACAACCAGCGAACATAAGGACCTTGGAATTCCGACACCTGAAGTCTCAGCGACTTCCGTTAAGGGTGTGACACTGCACTCAATGAAAGAAGTTTCTGATATCCGCGGTAGTTTATCTGCCGGGGAATTTGACAGGTCGATTCCTTTCAAGGCAGAGCGTTATTTCCTAGTCTACAATGTTCCTACGGCAGAGACCCGCGGAGAACACGCGCACAAGGAATGTCACCAGTTCCTAATAGCAGTAAAGGGCTCTGTGCATGTCGTTGCAGATGATGGAAAAAATCGCGAAGAGTTTATTCTGGATAGCCCGAACAAAGGTATTTATTTGCCTCCAAAAACGTGGGGGATTCAATATCGTTATTCAGCCGATTCAGTCTTGATGGTTTTCGCCTCTCATTATTATGAGTCAGACGACTACATTAGGAATTATGATGACTTTTTAGCATCTGTTAACGTTCAAGACGAAATATGATGCTTTCATTTTTAAAAAAAATGTATAGCTGGACCTTCCTGAGATTTTTGATCTCAGGAGGTTTCAACACTGCCATTACTTATGCAATATATCTGATGCTCTTGATGTTTTTTCCATACAAAACATCCTACACCGTATCTTTCGTGAGCGGCATAGTTATTGCATATTCCTTAAATCGCTATTTTGTATTCAAAAAAGAGACAGGGATTAAATCCAAGTTTCTTTTTCCCTTCATCTATGCGATTCAGTATTTTTTTGGACTAGCTATAGTCTGGTTGAGTGTCGAGCATCTCGGAATACCGGAGACGATTGCGCCCATAATTTCGATTTGCCTGACGATTCCCGTTACATACCTCTTATCAAAAATTTTATTTATGGGAAAAGTCTCAGAATGAGATATTTCACTTCCGACAACTTCAAATTTTTTAGCTTTATAGTCTGGGCAACTCTCCTGCTCTTTTTGCTTACCTACTTTGTAACTGGATATATCCCCGTAAGTGGCGGTGCCGGTTGGGATGGGAGCGTCTATCTAAACTACGTGCAAGTACTTGCTTCCGGAAGTGACGTCACCGGTGATCCATATCGAGAAATACGGATGCCGGGCTTTTTATTTTTGATATTGGCAGTGAAACTCGGTGTATTACCGAGCCAAATTGTTACGGTTCAGGCAGTTTTGAACGCTGCACTGCTCTCTATGAGCGCGGGTTTGATTTATAATGCTTTATTACAACTCAAAGTTAAAAAACACGCTTCACTTATATCAATTGGAACTTTAGTTTTTACTTGGCCATTCTTAGTAATGCCAGTATTTTATCCGATACTAAGCGATCATATTGCCTTGACGATCAGCTGTCTTTGCATTTGGTGCTGGTCGCGGTCCATTTGTTGGCCACTATATCTTTTGGCAGGAATAAGCCTTTGGATCCTCCCCAGCCTTTTTATAATTCCAATGCTTTTAAGCATTTTCCCAATTAGCAACAACTCACAAACATTTGCGAAAGCCAAGATTGTCCCGAGCGTATTATTAACCTTTATCTGTGTTACACTAGTGCTAAGTTTCATTCCATCACTCTTCGGCAATGTCACTTCAGAGCTAATACTAAGCCACAGCTCGGACCGCGGCGGGCCCACGGCCTTGATCGAATTGAAATTGCTATCAACTGTCTCTGCCACTGTTGCAATGGCGTTAATTGCCTGGATGTGTAGCAGCTTGGTAACAAATTCCGATGTCTGGAAGTCTATAAACCTAAAGTCCACCCTATTGGTGATTTTCATTACAATTGCCAGTGCATACTATATGTACGCAAGCATAAACTGGACCTCAGGATTCACAGGGCCACCTCTTACGCAATACATGGCACTCCAGACCCTGGCATTACCTTTCAAACCGCTGATATCTAATATCACAAATTTGACCCCTACGCTCGCCATCGCGATTCTCATTATCACTAAATATACCTTGGGAAAACATAGACCCATCCCTGTTGCATTGATAGCAACATTTATCGCCTTTTTGCCATTTTTGATTTTCGGTTCTGAAAGTCGCCAATGGATAGGTGTCTTACCTATACTCGTATTGATTTTTGCGATGGCAGATTTATCATTACCACAAAGGATTTGGTGCTTAGTTACTTCGCTTGTTCTAATTTCGCCAATGTTTTGGCTACATAGCAAATCGATCAATGCTATTCAATCAGGTGCCAGCTTGCAATCCAGTGAATGGCAGTACTATTTTGGACGTCAAGGTCCGTGGATGTCAGTAGAAAGTTACGAGATCAGCTTGATGTTGTGTGTTGTTTTCATCGCAGGACACCTAATGCTTGCGAAGAAAACCCCAGAACAACCGAAAACAAAATATTTGCAATAATTCAGCTTTGTTAAGATAAGAATCATTCTAGTTAGAGCATTAATCTATCGATCAACGCTCTAACTATTCTGACTGGCAACCGAGAGAAACTTGCTGATTATCAGCGCGATGGTACATAATCACCCAGCAGAGCTATCATCATGATACCTACAGACCAACGATAGCAAAGGTATATAAGCTATCGCTACCCCCAAGATGCCGCTGAGATAATTCAGTGCAACAGCTAGTGATATCGGCAACAACCAAAAAAAATTAATGAGCACCACGGCTACGGTGATAATTTTGTGGCTGCCGTACGCTCTCGAAGCCACTTGGTACGCGTGACTCCGATGAGCCTGATATATTTTCTGCCCTTTTGATAGTCGTTTTATCAATGTAAAAGTAGCGTCTACGATAAATACGCCTAACAATATGATCCAGCACCACATTAACTGAGAGTCAATCCAAGCCGCGTGGATCGACAGGAATGCGAACGCTATTCCGAGGAAGCCACTGCCTGCATCCCCCATGAAGATCCTGGCGGGTGGGAAGTTCCACCGGAGGAAACCTGTCACAGAGGCTGCGAGGAGCAATGACACCCACATATATTCGGTATGCTCAGATAACCAGTACAACAGACACATGCTCAAACAGACGCTGACCGCCTCGGCACTCGCCAGCCCGTCGATACCATCCATGAAATTATAAAGGTTCAGCATCCATACGATATATATAGCTGCGAAGATGTTTCCTGCCCATCCCAAAGAAAAACCAACTCCAAATAGCTCGATTGTTGGCAGTCCGTTCAACCAGAACAATCCCCACGAAGCGGCTAGGAAATGTCCAAACAAACGCCATCGGGCAGCGATATGTCCATGGTCATCGGCGAAACCGATAGCGGCAACAAGTAAACCTGATCCAAGTAGCCCATAGGTAGCTGCGGGACTAATCAAACCCAGCATGGCAAGTATGGGCAACGCTAGGCAAAAGGAGGCGACAATTGCTACCCCTCCGCCTCTTGGCGTCGGTACCGAATGAGAACTTCGCTCATTGGGGATATCGATCAAGCTCTTGTACAAAGCATAACGCCGCAACACGAGGGTCAGCACCCACGAAACGATAATCACCGCGACAAGCAGGCACCAAACAGTCATTTTGGTTGTTTTTCCAGATAATAAAGGGCGGTCTGAAGCAAAGCTGTGTGCGTATTGGTCGAGGGTTCCCACCCAAGTAACTCGCGGCTTTTACTTATATCAACCTGCAGCGACCCGCAAAGTCGTTGAACGGCGGCTTGCTTACCCACTAGTGATGCTGCCATTTTCAATAATCGCTCAGGGAACGGTACAAGGCGAACGGGCTTACCTAGCGCCTGAGTCAGGCATTGTAATAGCTGAGTCGTGGAAAGGTCCTCACCGTCGCTGACAAGGAAAACTTGATTGGCTGCTGCGGGATGATCAACACACGTGACGATAAGGCTAACCAGATTAGCGATGGCTACCAAACTGCGCTGGTTGCGAATCGCTCCTAACGGCAACGGAATACCTTTGTTCAGCCAACTCAGCATATTCAGAAAATTCGCTTTCACACCGGGCCCGTAGACAAGCGGTGGCCGAATTATAACCACCTCCATACCAGTCTCACGGCCCAGTTCAATCAGCTTTTCTTCTGCTTCATATTTGGACACGCCATATGGGCCCAATGGATTCGGTCGATCATCAGCAGTGAACGGCTTGCCCGGCTGGGTACTTTCGCCATTCACCTTAATCGAACTGATAAAGATGAAGCGCTTGACCCCCGATTCAGCTGCTCGTTGCGCTAATCGAAGAGTCCCTTCGACATTTACCTTGCGAAACTCGATAACAGGGTCTGCTGCACTGTCCTTCATTACATGCACTCGGGCAGCGCAATGAACAACCACTTTCGCGCTGCCAAGAGAGGGCAACAGGATTGGTTGGGTCAAATCGAAGGGCTCAACGGGACAGAGGCCATGTAGTCGAGTGGCACCTCGAGCAGCGGCGACGACAGAAAAAGACTTGTCTACCAGAAGCCTGAGCACCAGAGCCTCTCCGACTAATCCGCTTGCCCCTGTGACAAGTACCGTAGCGGCAGTCATATAACATTATTACCTATTAATGCGGTGGCCCAGCAAATACCAAAAAAGAACACCTTATCGCGCTTACGCCGACGGCATTTACACGCACTAAAAGACAACCTAATCAGTTGACGACGGCCCAACGGCAACCAGGCACGGATGAAAGGATCATTTTCCTGACCAACCAAAAGCGCTATCAACCGAACTTGATTGAACCACCAGCCATCGTGGATGGATTTATATCGGGATATCAGTTGGCTCAACCCTGTATTCGCACCGACCTGATTGCGCCCGTGCTGGCGATAATCCATCGAAGGAACCGGATCGATGTACCACTTGTAACCATGCGTGCGAGCGAAAGCATAGCAATACCAGTCATGCAAACTGACATTCTGGAGTTGCCGCCAGTTGAGGAGCATTCGCGACTTCATCGCCACGGCGAGATTCTTACTTAGTACGTAGGTACATCCTGGTCCTGCTGCTTCGAAGTGAAAATCCCACGTAACTTGAGGCTGTGCCTTATCCAGAACACAGGTTTTTCCGTCGGGCCAGAACGCCCTCACATTGCTGGAATAAGCATCGACTTCATGAACCGAGAGAGCGTTAGTCGCACGTTGCAATTTATCCGGATACCAGAAATCGTCCTGATCGCAAAATGCGACGAAATCAAAGCCGTCAAAACCGACATCACGAATCAATCGAAAGAAGTTACGGGAGGCACCGCCAAAGTTTCCGGCGAACGGCAATACGATGACATTTGAATGCTGCGCAGCGTAGGCCACGCAAAAAGCCTCAGTATCGTCAGTAGAAGGGTCAATGCTGATATAGATGGTAACGTCAACGCCTACTTGGCTGAGGATCGAGCCCAACTGCTCTTCTATCCACTGCATGCCGTTGAAGGCAGCCAGCAAAACTACAACCTTGGGATGTTTTACTGGCATGCCATTCCTGCTATGCGAGACAAGCGCTGTCGCTCAAAATTTACAAAATCACCTCAGTGCGAAGGCGTGTCCAGTAATTTTTGCAGGTATTGGCCGTAGCCGGTTTTCTTCAATGCATCGGCTTGCGTCCCGAGTTGCTCGGCAGTAATCCAGCCATTGTGATACGCAATTTCTTCAAGACAGGCTACTTTCAGGCCTTGGCGTTGTTCGATCGTATGCACGAAATGGCTGGCCTCGAGTAGCGAATCATGGGTGCCCGTATCAAGCCAAGCGAAACCACGACCGAGCATCTCGACCTTGAGCGTCTTGCGCTCGAGATAGGCACGATTGACGTCGGTGATCTCTAGTTCGCCGCGCTCGGATGGCTTGATATTCTTGGCGATGTCGACAACGTCGTTGTCATAAAAATACAACCCGGTAACAGCATAATTGGACTTCGGCTTCAGCGGCTTCTCTTCGATACTCAGCGCTTTACCGGTCGCATCAAACTCTACAACACCAAAACGCTCCGGATCAGATACATGATAACCAAATACGGTTGCGCCATGTTCTTGGGAGCCGGCAGACCGCAAATTATCCGAAAAGTGTTGACCATAGAAAATGTTGTCACCCAGGATCAAGCAGCAAGGGTCATTGCCAATAAACTCTTCGCCAATGATAAACGCTTGAGCCAGACCGTCTGGACTAGGCTGTTCCGCGTAGCTTAGCTTGATACCATACAGACTGCCATCGCCCAGCAGCTTGCGGAAGCACGGCAAATCATCAGGCGTGGAAATAATCAAGATTTCTCGCATACCCGCGAGCATCAATACCGACAGCGGATAAAAGATCATCGGCTTGTCGTAGATCGGAAGCATTTGCTTGGATACACCGAGAGTCAGCGGATGCAGGCGAGTGCCCGAGCCGCCGGCCAGAATGATGCCTTTGCGATTTGTCGTGGTCATTTGTTCAGAACTTCCCTAAGCATTCGGGTTACACCACTTTGCCAATCCGGCAAGTGTAGAGAAAAATTGTCGCGCAGTTTCTGAGTATTCAAGCGTGAGTTCAGAGGGCGACGTGCAGGTGTCGGGTAGGCCGTCGTTTCGATTGGGTCGACCGTTGTCACAGCCAACTCCTCGCCTTGGGCTTTAGCGAAGTCAATTACATGACTGGCATAGCCATGCCAGGACACCTCGCCAGCAGCGGCCAAGTGATAGAGGCCAGCCAACTCTGGACGTTTGGTAACTTGCTGGATAGCCAACGCCGTTACGTCTGCAATCAGATCAGCCCCAGTCGGCGCTCCGATCTGATCCGCAATCACGCTCAACGTTTCGCGATCTTTGGCCAAGCGCAGCATGGTCTTGGCGAAGTTGTTGCCGCGAGCGCCGTACACCCAGCTGGTGCGAAAGATCAGATGCTTGCAACCCGACGCGATAATTGCCTGCTCGCCGGCGAGCTTGCTGGCGCCGTAATGGTTCACCGGCGCAACAGGGTTTGTCTCATGCCATGGCGTGACGCCTTGGCCACTGAAAACATAATCCGTTGAGTAGTGAACCAGCCATGCGTCCAGCGATGCGGCTTCTTCCGCCATCACGCCACTTGCAAGGCCGTTTACGCGATCCGCCAACTCGGTTTCCGATTCAGCTTTGTCGACCGCCGTATAGGCAGCGGCATTTACAATAACGTCGGGCTTTATCTGACGAATCGTTGCACGCAGGGATTCGAGATTCGACAGATCACCGCTGAGGCCATCAACAAGGTGACGATCAAGAGCGACGAGCTCACCAAGCGGAGCCAGGGAACGTTGCAGCTCCCAGCCCACCTGACCGTTCTTTCCTAGAAGAAGGATCTTCATGCTTAATTCGAGCGATCCGCGTAGTTCTGATCGATCCACTGCTGGTAGCTTCCGCTCTTCACGTGCTCCACCCACTCAGTGTTATTCAGATACCACTCAACAGTCTTGCGAATACCGGTTTCAAAAGTCTCTTCCGGTGTCCAGCCCAGCTCACGCTGAATCTTGCTCGCATCGATTGCATAACGCACGTCATGGCCAGGGCGATCCTGAACATAGGTAATCAGGCTGGCATGAGGACGATGGGCAGAATCAGGGCGCAACTCATCGAGCAACGCACACAGGGTATGCACCACTTCGATGTTTTGTTTTTCATTATGACCGCCGATGTTGTAAGTCTCACCGATCACACCTTCGGTCACGACTTTGTACAAAGCACGAGCGTGATCTTCGACATACAGCCAGTCACGTACCTGGTTACCTTTGCCATAAACCGGCAGCGGCTTGCCTTCCAGCGCATTGAGAATGATCAGCGGGATCAACTTCTCAGGGAAATGGCATGGGCCGTAGTTGTTGGAGCAGTTGGTCACCAGAGTAGGCAAGCCGTATGTACGAGCCCAAGCGCGAACCAAGTGATCGGAACTGGCTTTACTGGCCGAGTATGGCGAGCTTGGCTGATACGGTGTGGTTTCGGTGAAGAGGTCTTCCGGACCTTCAAGGTCTCCGTAAACTTCATCAGTCGAAATGTGGTGGAAGCGGAAACTGGCTTTACGCGCATCATCCAGCGCAGCCCAGTAGTGGCGGGCAGCTTCAAGCAGCGTGTACGTGCCGATGATATTGGTCTGAATGAACTCGGACGGACCAGAGATCGAGCGGTCGACGTGGGATTCTGCGGCCAGGTGCATGATTGCATCCGGTTGGTGCTCACGCAGGACACGGTCGATCTGATCACGATCACAGATATCGACGCGTTCAAATGCATAGCGCGAATTCTGGCTGACCTCCGCCAGCGACTCCAGATTACCAGCGTAAGTCAGCTTATCGACGTTAACGACCGCATCGGAAGTGTTAGAGATGATGTGACGGATGACTGCCGAGCCAATGAAGCCAGCGCCGCCGGTTACTAGAATTTTCACGCGAAACGATACCCTTGAGCTGCGGACAGCGCTGCCATTGAGCGCCATCTAATCCATGAATGCAGAGGCCAGTCGCAGTTGGCATCCGTCAGAGTCAGTCTGAATCGACATGCAATAAGGCACTATCGAACAAGGGCTGCATTTTACAGCTTAATGATGGTTTTACTAATGGATAAAGACAGACTGAGGCGCAATTTCGACAGATGCCCTGCACCTGTCGTTTTCAGACCAGTCGCTTGCGTGCGGCTCTGGACGAACGCCCCAGAAACCAGCCCAATAAAGGGCCAATCAGCATTCCGATCAACAAAGCCAACACTGCAACGAGCGACACTGGCAACTGCGGCCCGGAAAAACCTAGAAACAAAAGCGAAACCGACTGCTGATTCTCAAGCACAAAAGCCAGAACAATCAGGACCAACAGCAGAAGAAATACGCCAAGAAGTATGCGTTTCAGGTTACGCATTCACGCCACCTCGAATTTGAATAGCGAAGATCAAACCCCCTCCTCCTCTTCCTCATTCACCCGATCGCGCAGCTCTTTACCCGGCTTGAAATGCGGCACGAACTTACCGTCAAGACTGACGGATTGGCCGGTCTTCGGGTTACGACCAACGCGCGGCGCACGGTAGTGCAGGGAGAAGCTGCCAAAGCCGCGGATTTCGATTCGATCACCGGTGGCCAGACATTGGGACATTTGTTCAAGCATGGTCTTGATGGCCAGCTCCACATCCTTGGATGAGAGCAGCCCTTGATGGGTGACAATTCGTTCGATCAACTCCGACTTCGTCATATTTTTCCCTTCTTTTTCAAGCAGCTAGATCAGCGCTTGAAAGGTTTTAGCACGCCCGGAAGATTTTGAACAGCCCAGGGATTGACATATCTTCCGCCGCGTCGAAACGCCCGTTTTCAGGGCACCACAGCAACAAACGGCGCACGGCACACTTAACGACATATCACCAGCATGGTGCGTGTCACGTAGCCTGCCGGGTTGAAGCCAAAAGGAAACTCATCTTCATCCTTGGCATCATCCGATCGTGTGATCACTTTGTACCCCGCGCCCTTGCACTCCTTTGCCGCGCGCTTCTGGCATTTCTCCCAGCCAGAGCCCAACCCAGAGCAATCGACCTCTATACCACTGACGCCACGCACAGCATGGGTTTTGGCACTGGTCGTACAGCCCGCCAGAACCAGTACAGCCATGAGGACAATAAACTTGTTCATCCACTTCCTTATGCCAGGCAACTGCCCGACGACTACACGCTTAAGACCAAGCTTAGTCGTGAATAGGCGATTGATCCGATTAAAGAAACAGACCACCCAGAAGCCAGATTGGTTTCACCAAAACCGTCATGCAAGCCGCGGACACTAAATCGCAGGCACAAAAAAGGGCGACCGAAGTCGCCCTTTTTCATGATCAAGCAGAACTTAGTTCTGTTTGGCCATTGCCTGGCGCAGCAGTGCCGCCATGGTGGTGTCGCCAGTAGGAGCTTCTTCAGCCTTCAGGCTTTGGATAGCTTCTTTCTCTTCAGCATCGTCTTTCGACTTGATGGAGAGCTGGATCACGCGGCTCTTGCGGTCAACGCTGATGATCTTGGCTTCTACTTCCTGGCCTTCTTTCAGAACGTTGCGCGCGTCTTCAACGCGGTCACGGCTGATTTCGGAGGCTTTCAGAGTCGCTTCGATATCGTCGGCCAGAACGATGATGGCGCCTTTGGCGTCAACTTCTTTCACAGTACCTTTAACGATGGCGCCTTTGTCGTTCTCTTGAACGTACTCGGAGAACGGATCGCTTTCCAGTTGCTTGATACCCAGGGAGATACGCTCGCGCTCTGGGTCAACCGACAGGATAACGGTGTCCAGCTCGTCGCCCTTCTTGAAACGACGTACGGCTTCTTCGCCCACTTCGTTCCAGGAGATGTCGGACAGGTGAACCAGACCGTCGATGCCGCCGTCCAGACCAATGAAGATACCGAAATCGGTGATCGACTTGATGGTGCCGGAGATTTTATCGCCCTTGTTGAACTGGCCAGAGAAATCTTCCCATGGGTTAGATTTGCACTGCTTGATGCCCAGGGAGATACGACGACGCTCTTCGTCGATGTCCAGAACCATAACTTCCACTTCGTCGCCGACTTGTACGACTTTCGAAGGGTGGATGTTCTTGTTGGTCCAGTCCATTTCCGAAACGTGTACCAGACCTTCAACGCCTTCTTCCAGCTCAGCGAAGCAGCCGTAGTCGGTCAGGTTGGTTACACGAGCGGTAACGCGAGTGCTTTCTGGGTAACGGGCTTTGATAGCAACCCATGGATCTTCGCCCAGTTGCTTCAGGCCCAGGGAAACACGGTTGCGTTCGCGATCGTATTTCAGAACCTTGACATCGATTTCGTCACCAACGTTGACGATCTCGGAAGGATGCTTGATGCGCTTCCAGGCCATGTCGGTGATGTGCAGCAGGCCGTCCACGCCACCCAGATCGACGAATGCGCCGTAATCGGTGAGGTTTTTGACGATACCTTTGACTTGCTGGCCTTCCTGCAGGGATTCCAGCAGAGCTTCACGCTCGGCGGAGTTCTCGGCTTCCAGGACGCTGCGACGGGAAACGACAACGTTGTTGCGCTTCTGGTCCAGCTTGATGACCTTGAATTCCAGCTCTTTGCCTTCCAGGTGCGTGGTGTCGCGCACTGGACGGACGTCAACCAGGGAACCTGGCAGGAACGCACGGATGCCGTTAACGTCGACAGTGAAGCCGCCTTTAACCTTACCGTTGATAACGCCCTTGACCACTTCCTCAGCTGCGAATGCTGCTTCCAGAACGATCCAGCACTCAGCGCGCTTGGCTTTTTCACGGGACAGCTTGGTTTCACCGAAACCGTCTTCAACCGAGTCCAGAGCAACGTGAACTTCGTCACCGACATTGATAGTCAGATCGCCAGCGTCGTTGTAGAACTGCTCAAGCGGGATGAGTGCTTCAGACTTCAGGCCAGCGTGAACGGTTACCCAGCGAGCTTGGTAATCGATATCAACGATAACACCGGTGATGATGGAGCCTGCCTGAAGGTTCAGGGTTTTTAGGCTTTCTTCAAAGAGTTCCGCAAAGCTTTCGCTCATTTTAATTCCTGTAAATGAGGGCGAAGGATACGCCCATCTCCACACCCCAGACGGTGTGGGTTAGTTTCATTAAAAAGAAGCACCACAGGACTATGACTGGTCCCCTGCGGCCTTCTTGGTCACCCGGCGATATCGCGAATGGCGATCTCGCTCATGATGCGTTCAAGCACCTGATCGATGGACAACTCCGTGGAATCCAGCTGTATGGCGTCAGCCGCCGGCTTAAGCGGGGCTACCGCTCGCTGGGTGTCACGCTCGTCGCGTGCACGGATCTCATCTAGCAGACTCGACAGACTAACACCCTCGACTTTGCCCTTCAACTGCAAATATCGACGGCGCGCCCGCTCCTCGGCACTGGCGGTCAGGAAAATCTTCAGCGGCGCATCAGGAAAAACCACCGTTCCCATGTCGCGACCGTCGGCCACCAGGCCCGGCGCTTCCTGGAATGCACGCTGGCGCTGCAGCAGCGCCTCGCGCACGGCGGGCAATGCAGCCACTTGCGAAGCACCGGAGCCGACGCTTTCGGTGCGGATCACATCACTGACTTCGTCGCCCTCCAGAATGATTCGCTGCAACTGACCTTCGGTCGCCGCAATGAACTGCACATCCAGATGAGCGGCGAGTTTCTTCAGCAGCTCTTCATTGGTCAGGTCGACACCATGGTTGTGCGCAGCAAAGGCGAGCAAACGGTATAGCGCACCGGAATCCAGCAGGTTCCAGCCCAGACGCTTGGCCAGAATTCCGGCTACGGTGCCCTTGCCCGAGCCGCTTGGCCCATCAATGGTGATGACCGGTGCAATGTTTTTCACGACTGAGCCTCTTGTGCCACACGAATACCGACCTGCCCGCACAGCGCGAGGAAGTTGGGGAACGACGTCGCGACGTTGGCGCAATCATGGATGCGGATCGGTGCAGTTGCGCGCAACGAGGCAACGCTGAACGCCATCGCAATACGGTGATCGCCGTGACCATGCACTTCGCCGCCGCCGATCTGGCCGCCGTCGATGATGATGCCGTCCGGGGTTGGCTGGCATTTCACGCCCAGCGCCAACAGGCCGTCAGCCATCACCTGAATACGATCCGATTCCTTGACCCGCAGCTCTTCTGCGCCAGTCAGCACAGTGCGCCCTTCGGCACAGGCTGCGGCGACGAACAGCACCGGGAATTCGTCGATAGCCAACGGGACCAGCTCTTCAGGAATCTCGATACCTTTAAGCTTAGCTGCCCGCACGCGAAGGTCAGCGACCGGCTCGCCGCCAACTTCACGCTGGTTCTCCAGAGTGATGTCCGCGCCCATCAGACGCAGGATGTCGATGACGCCAGTGCGGGTCGGGTTGATGCCGACGTGCTCCAGCACCAGTTCCGAACCTTCAGCGATCGAAGCCGCCACGAGGAAGAACGCCGACGAAGAGATGTCGCCCGGCACTTCAATGTGAGTTGCAGTCAGCTTGCCGCCAGACTCAACCGAAGCCGTAGCGCCTTCAACGCTTACCGGATAGCCGAACCCGCGCAGCATGCGCTCGGTGTGATCGCGAGTCGGCGCCGGCTCGGTCACGGTGGTTTTGCCTTCAGCGTACAGACCGGCGAGCAAAAGGCAGGATTTCACCTGGGCACTGGCCATCGGCATGGTGTAGGTCAGGCCTTTGAGTTTGTGACCGCCACGAATGGTCATCGGTGGACGACCTTCGGCAGCAGTTTCGATCACGGCGCCCATTTCACGCAGTGGATTGGCTACGCGATTCATCGGGCGCTTGGACAACGACGCATCGCCAGTCAAAACGCTGTCGAAGTTCTGCGCAGCCAACAGGCCGGACAGCAGACGCATCGAGGTACCGGAGTTACCCAGATAGATCGGGCCCGGCGCCGGTTTCAGACCGTGCAGGCCGACACCATGAATAGTCACGCGGCCGTGGTGCGGGCCCTCGATGACCACGCCCATGTCGCGGAATGCCTGCAAGGTCGCCAGGGCGTCTTCGCCCTCAAGGAAGCCTTCGACTTCGGTGACGCCTTCGGCCAGCGAGCCGAGCATGATCGAGCGGTGGGAAATCGATTTGTCACCCGGTACGCGAATCCGACCGGACAGGCGGCCACCAGGTTGAGCCAGGAAGATCAGATCGTTGGAATTCATAGCGTCCACATAGGCCCTGCGGGCCAGGATTTTACTGAAATGCTCGCGGGCAACCCGGGCGCGCGTGAAAACGCCCAACAATTGGTGCCCATCCCCTGCATCGACCGCGTCGCGCAAGGCGTCGAGGTCGCTGCGAAATGTATCGAGTGTGCGCAGGACAGCCTCGCGGTTGGCGAGGAAGATGTCGTGCCACATCACCGGGTCGCTTCCGGCGATTCTTGTGAAATCGCGGAAACCGCCCGCAGCGTAACGGAAGATCTCAAGATTTTCATTGCGCTTGGCCAACGAGTCGACCAGACCAAAGGCCAGCAGGTGCGGCAAATGA
This sequence comes from Pseudomonas sp. RU47, assembly GCF_004011755.1. Taxonomy (GTDB): domain Bacteria; phylum Pseudomonadota; class Gammaproteobacteria; order Pseudomonadales; family Pseudomonadaceae; genus Aquipseudomonas. The sequence continues at coordinate 4,769,526 of NZ_CP022411.1, forward strand.
CTGGTCGCAGCCAGCACCTCATCGTGACGCTCGACCTGCATGTGCTCGACGTCGGCGCCCAATTCGCGCCACAGACGGTCGACCACAGCCAGCGCAGCCGGATCGGTTTGCTCAAGCGGCGTGAGGATTACTTTGTGGCGACGGAACAGTTCCGCATTGGAGGCTTCCACCCCGCTCTGCTCGGAACCGGCAATCGGATGGCCCGGCACGAAACGCGGCGGCATGGCGCCAAACGCTTCGCTGGCTGCGCGTACAACATTGCCTTTGGCGCTGCCGACGTCAGTCAGAATCGCCTGCCCCAGATCCATGCCCGCCAGACGCGCGAGCACTTTTTCCATGGCCAGGATCGGCACTGCCAACTGAATTACGTCAGCACCCTGACAGGCTGCCGCCAAGTCATCTTCACAGCGATCCACAACGCCCAACTCAACCGCCAGCTTGCGCGACTGCGGGTCGAGATCGACCCCGACCACTTCGCGGCAGATACCGCTTTCACGCAAGCCTTTGGCAAACGAACCACCGATCAACCCCAGACCGACCACCACAAGGCGACCGATCATAGGTGCAGCAGATTGCAGTGCAGTGACATCACCCACGAGCCAGAACCTTGCGCAGCGCTTCGAGGAAGCGGCTGTTTTCCGCCGGCAGACCGATGGTCACTCGCAGGTGGTTCGGCATGCCGTAGTTGGCCACCGGACGCACGATCACGCCTTCGCGCAGCAAGCCCTGAAACACCGGGGCTGCGACTTGAGCGAGGTCGACGCAGATGAAGTTGCCTTTGGATTCGATCCAGCTCAGGCCCAGCTCACGGAAACCGGCTTGCAACTGCTGCATGCCCGATTCGTTGAGCTGGCGGCTTTGCGCCAGATATTCCTCGTCTTTCAACGCCGCACACGCCGCCGCCAACGCGAGGCTGTTGACGTTGAATGGCTGGCGAACACGGTTCAGCACGTCCGCCACCACGGGTGTCGACAGACCGTAGCCGACACGCAGCGCTGCCAGACCGTAGGCCTTGGAGAACGTGCGCGAAACCAGCAGATTCGGGTAAGCCGCGAGGAAATCCAGACCGTCCGGCAGATCACTGCCTTCGGCGTACTCGATGTATGCCTCGTCGAGCACCACCAGCACATGCTCCGGAACATCCTGCAGGAATTCGTCCAGCGCTTCAGCGCCGAACCAGGTACCGGTCGGGTTGTTCGGGTTGGCGATGAACACTACGCGAGTGTTGGCATCGATGGCCGCAAGCATCGCCGGCAGGTCATGCCCCCAATCCTTGGCTGGCACCACTTTGGCTTGCGCGCCGACCGCCTGAGTGGCAATCGGATACACCGCAAATGCGTGCTCGCTGAACACCGCATTGAGGCCCGGGGCCAGATAGGCGCGCGCAACCAGCTCGAGAATGTCATTGGAACCGTTGCCCAGCGTGACCTGATTGAGGTCTACGCGGCATTGCTCGGCCAGCAGCGATTTCAGTGCGAAACCGTTGCCATCCGGATAACGGGTCAGCTCGGCCAACTCTTCACGGATCGCCGCCAAGGCTTTCGGACTGGCACCCAACGGGTTTTCATTGCTCGCCAGTTTGACGATTTTTGCCGGATCCAGATCCAGCTCGCGCGCCAGTTCGTCCACAGGCTTGCCTGGAACGTACGGCGAAAGTTGTTGCACGCCCGGCTGTGCCAGAGCGAGGAAGTTGCCACTCATTTGCTACCGCCCCTTAGAGAACTGCTTTCGGGTAGGAACCCAGCACTTTGAGTGCTACTGCTTCCTGACTGATCTTTTCCAGCACACCTTTGATCAACGGATCACGGTGGTGACCGACGAAGTCGATGAAGAACACATACGTCCATTTGCCGCTGCGCGACGGACGGGTTTCGATGCGGGTCAGGTCGATCCCGTTGTCATGGAACGGCACCAGCAACTCGTGCAGCGCGCCGGGTTTGTTGCTCATCGACACGATGATCGAGGTCTTGTCGTCGCCGGTCGGCGGCACTTCCTGGTTACCGATCATCAGGAAGCGCGTCGAGTTGTCCGGACGATCTTCGATCTTCTCGGCCAGACGAGTCAGACCGTAAAGCCCTGCCGCCATGTCACCGGCGATCGCCGCCGAGTTCCATTCGCCTTTAACCCGCTTGGCCGCTTCGGCGTTGCTGGATACCGCCACGCGCTCGACATTCGGGTAATGCGCGTCCAGCCACTTGCGGCACTGGGCCAGCGACTGTGCGTGGGAATAGATGCGGCTGATGCTGTCGGTCTTGGTGTTTTCACCGACCAACAGGTGATGGTGAATGCGCAGCTCGACTTCGCCACAGATGACCATGTCGTGTTCGAGGAAGCTGTCCAGCGTGTGGTTGACCGCGCCTTCGGTGGAGTTTTCCACCGGGACCACGCCAAAGTTCACCGCACCGGCCGCCACTTCACGGAACACTTCATCGATCGCCGCCATCGGCTTGCTGATCACCGCGTGACCGAAGTGCTTCATGGCTGCCGCTTGGGTAAAGGTGCCTTCAGGGCCCAGATAAGCCACTTTCAGCGGCTGCTCCAGCGCCAGGCACGACGACATGATTTCGCGGAACAACCGCGCCATCTCTTCGTTGCCCAGCGGCCCCTGATTGCGCTCCATCACCCGCTTGAGCACCTGAGCTTCGCGCTCAGGACGATAGAACACCGGCACTTCGCCTTCGGCCAGCGAGGCCATCTTTACTCGCGCGACTTCCTGGGCGCAACGCGCACGCTCACTGATCAGCTCCATGACTTTGGTGTCCAGAGCGTCAATGCGAACGCGCAGTGCCTTGAGTTCTTGCTCGGACATCAGCCGTGTTCCTTCTCGAATTCAGCCATGTAGGCCACCAGCGCGTTGACCGCGGTGATGTCGACAGCGTTATAGATGGAGGCGCGCATGCCGCCTACAGAGCGGTGACCCTTGAGGTTGAGCAGACCGCGCTCTTCGGCACCGACCAGGAACGGTTTATCCAGACGATCGTCAGCCAGACGGAACGGCACGTTCATCCACGAGCGATCCGACTTGTTGATCGGGTTGCTGTAGAGGCCGCTGGCGTCAATGAAGTCGTACAGCGTGCGCTGCTTGACGTCATTGAGCCTGGCGATCGCTTCAACGCCACCCTGCTCTTTCAACCACTGGAACACCAGACCGGACAGGTACCAGGCCAGGGTCGGCGGGGTGTTGTACATCGAGCCGTTATCCGCTGCGACTTTGTAGTTGAGCATGGTCGGGCATAGCGAGCGCGCTTTGCCGAGCAAGTCTTCGCGGATGATGTTGACGACGATGCCGCTTGGGCCGATGTTTTTCTGCGCACCGGCGTAGATCATGCCGAAACGCGAGATATCGACCGGGCGCGAGAGGATGTCCGAAGACATGTCAGCCACCAGCGGTACATCACCGACTTCAGGAATCCACTGGAATTCCAGACCGCCGATGGTTTCGTTTGGCGCGTAGTGAACGTAAGCGGCGTCTTTCGACAGGTTCCACTCGTTCTGGCCCGGAATGGCGAAATAGTCGTAAGGCTTGGCAGTGGCGGCAACGTTGACGTGGCCGTAGCGCGAAGCTTCTTCAATGGCTTTCTGCGACCAGATACCGGTGTCGATATAGTCGGCCGAGCCGCCTTCAGGCAGCAGATTCAGTGGGATCTGCGCGAATTGCTGGCTGGCGCCACCTTGCAGAAACAGCACTTTGTAGTTCGACGGGATATTCAGCAGGTCACGCAGATCCTGCTCGGCCTGGGTGGCGATGGACACGAACTCATCACTGCGATGGCTCATTTCCATGACCGACAGACCCTTGCCGTGCCAATCAAGGAGTTCACCCTGGGCACGTTGCAGGACAGCTTCAGGAAGCGCCGCAGGACCGGCGCAGAAGTTATAGGCTCGCTTGCTCACATCCAATCTCGCTCTGATTTGGTGGTCACTTAAATCTATTGGTCTGCGGATGATCGTTCCCACGCTCTGCGTGGGAATGCATCCGATGACGCTCTGCGTCATGGGACGCGGAGCGTCCCGAGCGGCATTCCCACGCAGAGCGTGGGAACGATCCTGCGCAGTGTCGCAAATTTTCAAACGGGACAAATAACAAGGGGGCGAATTCTCATCCGCCCCCTCGTTTGTCCGCTTATTCTTGCGGTTCTTCGTCTGCTGCGGCGTCGAGTTGCTGGTCTTCGCCAGCATCGTCGATCACGACGCTGCCTTCGAATTCCTCACCCTCTTCACCCTCAAGCTCTTCACCTTCGACTTCCGAAGGTTCCTGAACCCGCTCCAGTCCGACCAGGGTTTCATCCTTGGCCAGCTTGATCAGCGTCACACCTTGAGTGTTACGACCCAGGCTCGACACTTCGTCGACACGGGTACGTACCAGAGTGCCCTGATCGGAGATCAGCATGATTTCTTCACCGTCCTGCACCTGAACCGCACCGACCAGACGGCCGTTACGCTCGTTGCTGACCATGGCGATAACGCCCTGACCACCACGCTTGTATTCAGGGAACTCGGTGATGGCCGTGCGCTTGCCGTAGCCGCGCTCGGAAGCGGTGAGAATCTCGCTGCCTTCTTCCGGAATCAGCATGGAGATCAGCTTTTGCCCTTCCGGCAGACGCATACCACGCACACCGCGGGCGGTACGGCCCATGGCGCGAACTTCGGATTCCTTGAAGCGCGTCACTTTGCCGCCGTCGGAGAACAGCATGATTTCCTGCTCGCCATCGGTGATGGCGGCGGAGATCAGGATGTCGCCTTCGTCCAGTTCCAGCGCGATCAGACCGACGCTGCGCTGACGGCTGAAGGCCACCAGCGGAGTCTTCTTCACGGTACCGTTGGCGGTCGACATGAAGATGAACGGTGCTTTCTTGCGGTCAGCAGCCTTGATGCGAGCGCGACGCTCTTCGTCGGTCTCGTTGCTGTTTTCGATTTCTTCAACATCAGCCTCGGCGCCTTCGGCTTCTTCTTCATCAGCCTGACGCTTCATGGCTTCGAGATCGACCGGCAGCATGGTGGTGATGTATTCACCCTCGCTCAACGGCAACAGGTTGACCAGCGGACGACCACGGGCGGCGCGGGACGCTTCCGGAATCTCGTAGGTCTTGAGCCAGTACACCTTGCCCTTGCTGGAGAACAGCAGCAGCGTGGTGTGGCTGTTGGCAACCAGCAGGTGAGCGATGTAGTCCTCATCCTTGACGCCAGTAGCCGACTTGCCTTTACCGCCACGACGCTGAGCCTGGTACGCAGCCAATGGCTGGGTCTTGGCGTAGCCACCGTGAGAGATGGTCACGACACGCTCTTCTTCCGGGATCATGTCACCCAGGGTCAGATCGAGACGGGCATCGAGGATTTCGGTGCGACGCTGGTCGCCGTATTCGGCACGGATCACTTCCAGCTCTTCGCGGATCACTTCCATCAGGCGCACGGCGCTGTTGAGGATGCGGATCAGCTCGCCGATCTGGTTGAGGATCTCTTGATACTCGGCCAGCAGTTTTTCGTGTTCCAGACCAGTCAGACGGTGCAGACGCAGTTCCAGAATGGCTTGTGCCTGTTCTGGCGACAGGAAGTACTTGCCTTCGCGCAGACCGTATTGCGGATCGAGGTTTTCCGGACGGCACGAATCGGCACCGGCACGCTCAACCATCGCCACCACCGCCGAAGACTCCCACGGCGTGCTGACCAGCGCTTCTTTAGCTTCCGACGGCGTCGGCGAGGCTTTGATCAGGGCGATGACCGGGTCGATGTTCGACAAGGCAACGGCCTGGCCTTCGAGGATGTGACCACGCTCGCGCGCCTTACGCAGTTCGAACACGGTACGGCGGGTAACCACTTCGCGACGGTGACGGACGAAGGCTTCCAGCAGATCCTTGAGGTTCAGGATGCGTGGACGGCCGTCGATCAGCGCAACGATGTTGATGCCGAAAACCGATTGCAGCTGGGTCTGGGCGTAGAGGTTGTTGAGGATCACCTCAGGCACTTCGCCGCGACGCAGTTCGATCACGACGCGCATACCGTCCTTGTCGGACTCGTCGCGCAGCTCGGTGATGCCTTCCAGCTTCTTCTCTTTGACCAGCTCGGCGATCTTCTCGATCAGACGCGCCTTGTTCAGCTGATAAGGGAGCTCGGTGATGACGATCTGCTGACGGCCACCGACCTTGTCGATGTCTTCAATGATCGAACGCGCACGCATGTAAATGCGCCCGCGACCGGTGCGGTAGGCTTCGATGATGCCGGCGCGACCGTTGATGATCGCGGCAGTCGGGAAGTCCGGACCGGGAATGTATTGCATCAGCTCATCGACGGTCAGCTCAGGGTTGTCGATGAGCGCCAGGCAACCGTCGATGACTTCACCGAGGTTGTGCGGCGGAATGTTGGTCGCCATGCCCACGGCGATACCGCTGGAGCCGTTGACCAGCAGGTTGGGAATACGGGTCGGCATGACCGCCGGGATCATTTCGGTGCCGTCGTAGTTCGGCACCCAGTCCACGGTTTCTTTGTGCAGGTCAGCCAGCAGCTCGTGCGCCAGCTTGGTCATGCGCACTTCGGTGTATCGCATGGCCGCAGCGTTGTCGCCGTCGACCGAACCGAAGTTGCCCTGACCGTCTACCAGCAGGTAGCGCAGGGAGAAAGGCTGAGCCATACGAACGATGGTGTCGTACACCGCGGTATCACCGTGCGGGTGATACTTACCGATCACGTCGCCGACAACACGGGCAGATTTCTTGTACGGCTTGTTGAAGTCGTTGCCCAGCTCGCTCATCGCGAACAGTACGCGACGGTGCACGGGCTTGAGGCCATCGCGCGCATCCGGCAGTGCACGGCCGACGATCACGCTCATCGCGTAGTCGAGGTAGGACTGTTTCAGCTCGTCTTCGATATTGACCGGGAGGATTTCTTTGGCCAGTTCGCCCATGAGAAGCCTGATTCCTTTTTCTGGTGAAACTTCGTCATATCCATGTGGGAGCAACGAAGCTCGTCGGGGCAGGCCGAGTGCCATGCGCCGACTTACGACAAATCAACATTGGATCGCGGATTTGCGCAGTAAAGACAGCTCCGTGGAGCTGCCTCGGAAAACGCCGGATGTTATCACAAAGGCCGCCACGCACCTATCCCCCTGATGCGCATGGAGCATAGTTAGTTGACCGGTGACAGGCTTAACGGGGACGAGAGAGGCTCAGAGCTTCTTTGAATGCAGAATTCAGGCTTGGTTTGGGGATGTTTATTGACTTTTAAGGCCCTTTCGCGAGCAGGCTCGCTCCCACATTGTTCTGTGGCGTTCACAAAAACTGTGGGAGCGAGCTTGCTCGCGAAGAGGTCGACGCGGGATTCAAGCCTGTTAATGCAGGCGCTTGCGGCACATCAACTGGGCCATTTTCGCGGTATCCGGACGCTCGACGATGCCCTTTTCGGTGACGATCGCATCGATCAGGTCTGCCGGAGTCACGTCAAACACCGGGTTGAACGCTTCAACGTCGGCACCGACGCGCTTGCCGCCGACTTCCAGCAACTCGGCACCGTCACGCTCTTCGATCGGGATGTCATCACCACTGGCCAGGTTCATGTCGATGGTCGAACTCGGCGCCACGACCATGAAACGCACACCGTGGTGCATGGCGTTGACCGCCAGTTGATAGGTGCCGATCTTGTTCGCCACGTCACCGTTGGCGGTAATGCGGTCAGCGCCGACGATCACCCACGTCACGCCCTTGGTTTTCATGATGTGCGCGGCAGCGGAGTCGGCATTGAGGGTCACCGGAATGCCTTCGTTGGCCAGTTCCCACGCGGTCAGGCGCGAACCCTGCAGCCATGGGCGGGTTTCATCGGCGTAAACGCGCTCGACCATGCCTTCAATAAAGGCTGCACGAATCACTCCCAACGCCGTACCGAAACCACCGGTGGCCAGCGCGCCCGTATTGCAGTGGGTCAGAATCGCCTGGGCATTGCCCTGATGCTTGCGGATCAGATCAACACCAAGCTGCGCCATGGTCAGGTTGGCTTCACGGTCGCTTTCGTGGATAGCGATGGCTTCGGCTTCCAGCGCCGCCAGCGGATCGGCATTCTCTTTCAAGCGATCGAGGCGATCATGCATACGGCCGAGCGCCCAGAACAGATTGACCGCCGTCGGACGGGAGTCGGCCAGCAGGGCAAAATCCTCTTCCAGCGCCGCGTACCAGTCGCCACCTTCGGCGATCCGCGCACGGGCCGCGAGCACGATGCCATAGGCCGCACTGATGCCGATGGCCGGCGCGCCACGCACCACCATCGAGCGAATCGCCTCTGCCACGCCGGCGGCGCTGGTGTAGGCGATCCAGGTTTCCTCGAACGGCAAAATACGCTGATCCAGCAGGTGCAGCGCGCCGTCACGCCAATCGATGGCCTTCACTTTTTCCGCAGCCAACAGTCGATCGCGCATCCCACACCCCGCACTCATGAACAAAAGCCGCCGATTATAGCGATCCCCCCGCGAAGACGCTCGGGTATACTTCGCCATCCTTTACAAAAGCACTGGAACCGACCCTCGATGCCGAAACCTGCCATTGCGCTCGACTTATTATTGCTGCCGACCTGGCTGGTACCCGTCGAACCTGCAGGCGTTGTGCTCAAAGAGCACGGCCTGGGCATCCGCGACGGTCGCATCGTGTTTATCGGCCCGCGCGCCGAAGCATTGAAGTGTAACGCCACTGAAGTTCGCGAACTGCCGGATGTGCTGCTCGCCCCCGGCCTGATCAATGCCCACGGCCACGCGGCGATGACGCTGTTCCGTGGCCTGGCCGACGATCTGCCGCTGATGACCTGGCTGGAAAACCACATCTGGCCGGCCGAAGCGAAATGGGTCAGCGAAGATTTTGTCCGTGATGGCACCGATCTGGCCATCGCTGAGCAGATCAAGGGTGGCATCACCTGTTTTTCGGACATGTATTTCTTCCCGAAAGTCGCCAGCGAGCGCGTGCACAACAGCGGCATTCGCGCGCAGATCGCGATTCCGATCCTCGACTTTCCGATTCCCGGCGCCGCGAGCGCCGATGAAGCCATTCGTCAGGGTGTAGAGCTGTTCGGCGACCTGAAGCATCACGACCGCATCAAGATCACTTTCGGCCCTCATGCACCGTACACCGTCGGCGACGAGAATCTCGAGAAAATCCGCGTGATTGCCGAGGAGCTGGACGCAGCGATCCACATGCATGTCCACGAAACGGCGTTCGAAGTCCAGCAAGCACTGGAGCAACGCGGCGAACGTCCGCTCGCTCGACTTGGTCGTCTCGGCCTGCTCGGCCCGCGTTTCCAGGCTGTGCACATGACCCAGATCAGCGATGACGACCTGGCGTTGCTGGTAGAAAGCAACACCAGCGTGATCCATTGCCCGGAATCCAACCTCAAGCTGGCCAGCGGTTTCTGCCCGGTCGAGCGCTTGTGGCAGGCTGGGGTGAATGTCGCGCTCGGCACCGATGGCGCCGCCAGCAATAACGATCTGGATCTGCTCGGCGAAACCCGTACCGCTGCGCTGCTGGCCAAAGCCGTTGCCGGTTCGGCCACCGCGCTGGATGCCCATCGGGCGCTGCGCATGGCCACACTGAATGGCGCGCGCGCACTGGGCATCGAAGCGCAGGTTGGCTCACTGGAAATCGGCAAAGCCGCCGACATTGTCGCTTTCGACCTGTCCGGCCTGGCCCAGCAACCGGTGTATGACCCGGTTTCGCAGCTTATCTATGCCACCGGTCGCGATTGCGTGAAACACCTGTGGGTCGCCGGCAAGCAGCTGCTTGACGACCGCCGCCTGACGCGGCTGGATGAAGAACAACTCGGCGCCACCGCCCGGGCCTGGGGCCAGCGCATCAGCGGCCACACCGAATCGTAAACACCCCGGCGCAAATGCCGGGGCTACAGCCTTTTTCAAGTTTTAGAGGATTCAACATGAGCAACGTCGATCACGCCGAAATCGCCAAATTCGAAGCCCTGGCCCATCGCTGGTGGGATCGTGAAAGCGAATTCAAACCGCTGCACGACATCAACCCGCTGCGGGTCAACTGGATCGACGAGCGGGTCAATCTGGCCGGCAAGAAAGTCCTCGACGTCGGTTGCGGCGGCGGCATTCTCAGCGAAGCCATGGCCCAGCGCGGCGCCACCGTGATGGGCATCGACATGGGCGAAGCGCCGCTGGCGGTCGCGCAACTGCATCAGCTGGAATCCGGCGTCAGCGTCGAATACCGCCAGATCACCGCCGAAGCGCTGGCCGAAGAAATGCCTGAGCAGTTCGACGTGGTGACTTGCCTGGAAATGCTCGAGCACGTACCGGATCCATCCTCGGTCATCCGCGCCTGCTTCCGCATGGTCAAGCCTGGCGGCCAGGTGTTCTTCTCGACCATCAACCGCAACCCGAAGGCGTACCTGTTCGCCATCATCGGCGCTGAATACATCATGAAGCTGCTGCCGCGCGGCACCCATGACTTCAAGAAATTCATCCGCCCGTCCGAGCTCGGTGCCTGGAGCCGCATGGCCGGCCTGACCGTCAAGGACATCATCGGCCTGACGTACAACCCGCTGACCAAGCACTACAAGCTGGCCAACGACGTTGACGTCAACTACATGATCCAGACCCTGCGCGAGGAGTAAGCCGATGGCCATCAGAGCAGTTCTCTTCGACATGGACGGCACCCTGCTCGACACGGCGCCGGACTTCATCGCCATCTGCCAGGCGATGCGCGCGGATCGCGGCTTGCCGCCGATGAACGACAAGCACATCCGCGACGAGATCTCCGGCGGCGCCAAAGCCATGGTCGCAGTGACGTTCTCGATGGACCCGGAGTCGCCAGGCTTCGAGGAGCTGCGCCTGGAATTCCTCGAGCGCTATCTGGTCGGCTGCGCGGTACACAGCAAGCTGTTCGATGGCATGGGCGAACTGCTCGCCGACATCGAGAAGGCCAATCTGATCTGGGGCGTGGTCACCAACAAGCCGCTGCGCTTTGCCGAGCCGATCATGCAGCAATTGGGGCTGGCCGAGCGTTCGGCACTGCTGATCTGCCCGGATCATGTGAAGAACAGCAAACCGGATCCGGAGCCGTTGATCCTTGCGTGCAAGATGCTTGATCTGGATCCGGCGACGGTGCTGTTTGTGGGCGATGATCTGCGCGATATCGAATCCGGCCGCGATGCCGGTACGAAAACCGCGGCGGTGACGTTTGGCTATATCCACCCGGACGACAACCCGCGGCATTGGGGTGCGGATGTGGTGGTGGATCATCCGTCGGAGCTGCGCAAGGTGCTCGATAGCGCGCTTTGCAGTTGCTGAGACCTGACGCAGAGCGTCATTGGTTGCATTCCCACGCAGAGCGTGGGAACGATCTGACTTGATGAGGTTTTTATGTTTGATTATTCCGCTCGTCCCGAATTGCTCAAGGATCGGGTCATTCTGGTCACCGGTGCCGGTCGTGGCATTGGTGCGGCTGCGGCGAAAACCTACGCCGCTCATGGCGCCACCGTATTGCTGCTGGGCAAGACCGAAGCGAATCTGACGCAGGTCTATGACGAAATCGAGGCGGCGGGCCATCCGCAACCGGCGGTCATTCCGTTCAACCTCGAAACCGCCCTGCCCCATCAGTACGATGAGCTGGCCGCGATGATCGAGAGCGAATTCGGCCACCTCGACGGTTTGCTGCACAACGCTTCGATCATCGGTCCTCGCACACCGATCGAGCAATTGTCCGGCGAAAACTTCATGCGCGTCATGCAGGTCAACGTCAACGCCATGTTCATGCTGACCAGCACTCTGCTGCCGCTGCTCAAGCTGTCGCAGGATGCGTCGGTGGTGTTCACTTCCAGCAGCGTCGGTCGAAAAGGCCGAGCTTATTGGGGTGCATATGGCGTATCGAAATTCGCCACTGAAGGTTTGATGCAAACCCTGGCCGATGAAGTCGACGGTGTGGCGCCAGTACGCTCGAACAGCATCAACCCCGGCGGTACGCGCACCAGCATGCGTGCTCAGGCGTATCCGGGGGAAAACCCGCTGAACAATCCGACACCGGAGGAGATCATGCCGGTCTACCTGTACCTGATGGGTCCGGACAGTACCGGCATCAATGGCCAGGCGTTCAACGCGCAATAACTGCCATACGTCGCATTTGTTGCCGCGGCAGATTCCTGTCGCGGCATGCATTTGCCGCTGATGACTGTCATATTTCAGTCAATTTTCCAGCGTACCCATCCCTAACCACTAGCCAACCCATTGATTCAAAACGGTTTAAATAAAACCGAACCGAATGGCACGACTTTCGCTCTAAGTTTTCTCAAAGCAAGCCGCGTGAAGGCAATGGGGCGAAGCCGATTTCGATAGCTTACTAATCGTCATCCGGCAGACTAAACTTACGCCAAACGTCCTACGGGACTGATGGATCAGTATGACGCGCAGCCCATAGCCGCTCTCACCCAGCCTGTAAGACGGACTTACTGCTAAGGGTTCACGCCATATGAAATCACCCTCCCAGACCAATGCAATTGACTTTGACAGTGCCAAATTGCAACGCCTGGGCTTTGGTCAACTGCCGCCCCTTCTGGAGCGACCGGCCAGCCTGGCGCAACTGCGCCAGCAAATGAGCCTGCAACTGCAAACCAGCCTCGAACCGCAACGCATCCTCGGTCTGTTTTTCCGCGAAGTTCAGCGCCTCGTGCCGCTGGACGCGCTCAGTTATGTGCACCAGGGCAGTGATTTGCGCCTGGAGTTCGGTACTCGCGGACACCACTCGATCAGCTATACCCTGAGCCACGAAGGCGAGCACATGGGCGAACTGGTGTTCCGTCGCAATCAGCGCTTCAACGAACTGGATCAGGGCAACCTCGAATCGCTGTTGTCGTCGCTGCTGTACCCGATGCGCAATGCCCTGCTCTACCGCGCCGCCACGCAGAGCGCCCTGCGTGATCCGTTGACCGGCGCCGGTAACCGCATCGCCATGGAGCAGACCTTGCAGCGCGAGATCGACATGTCGCGTCGGCATGTGCAGCCGCTCTCGGTGCTGATGCTCGATATCGACCACTTCAAACGAGTCAACGACAGCCATGGCCACAGCGCCGGCGATCATGTGCTTAAAGCCATCGCCGCGACGATCAAGGCACAGCTGCGTAATGTCGATATGGTGTTTCGTTATGGCGGGGAAGAGTTTTTGATTCTGCTGTCCAACACCAGCCGCGAAGCTGCGGCCATGGTCGGCGAACGGCTGCGCTATGCAACTCAGGCGGCCGAATACTATGCGGATGGGCAGTTGATCGAATTGACTGTGAGCCTGGGATGTTCGACGTTGTTGCCCGGCGAATCAGCCGACAGCTTGCTGCGCCGCGCCGACAGTGCGTTGTATGTGGCCAAGCGTGAAGGTCGCAACCGGCTGGCGATGGCCGGCTAAGTCCTTCCAACCAACACAAAACAGTGTGGGAGCGAGCCTGCTCGCGAATGCAATCTGACATTCAACCATGAGTTGACTGACGGACCGCTTTCGCGAGCAGGCTCGCTCCCACATTAGTTTCATGTAGCCCGAAATCAGCTCTCGACTACCGCCCTGCGCTCTCGGTTGACCAACAAGCGCTCCGACGTCTCCAGTTGCATGCAGCGCTCCAGAAACAGATACATGTAGTCGTAGCTCTTGCAGATTGCTTGTCGCAACTCAGCCTGCAAGGCCTTGCTCGGGTTCATCCCGGCCAGGGTGCAGATGATTTCCAGCGCCTCCCACGGATGGGCATCGTCATACTGGGCATGCATCTTCAACCACTTCATCGCCCGCTTGCGATCTTCTTCGGGAAACGCTGCGGCATACACGCCGGTGGAGCAGACCAGCGCCGACCACTCCCCGGTCGCGCCTTCGATGGCATAGTTAGTGGCCGCGATGGCCACAATCAGTGAATCGGCTGAACTGGTGTGCCAGCACCAATGACTCAAGGCATGCAACTCAGGCGGCACATGCTGGGCCTGAAGGTCTTCCAGACTGACGCCATGGGCGCGACTCCAATGCACCCAGTAATCGGCGTGATTGAGTTCAACGCGGATATTGCGCATCAGCCAGCGCCGCGCCATGTCTTCGCCCGGGTGACGGGCAAACCTGGTTTTGGTGAGATTCTGCGCCATGTACAACGCGAATTGCTCAACCACCGGCCAGCCCCCGATCAGGTACTGACGCATGGTTCTGGCGCTGAGCTTGTTATCACGCATGCGCAGATAAAGTTCATGTTCGACAACCCGGCGCTTGCTCTCGCTGCAGTCCTGAATGAGCTGTTGTGCCCAGGCTGGATAACTTGCAGCTTCCATGAGTGGTCCGGTTCGGTTGAATGTGTCGATCACTGTTCGGCTCCTTTTGATTTGTGATTGTAAGGATCGGCGAGAGACTTCAACGGAACGTGCCAGGCGCTTTGAATAACAGCGGTTGCGGTCTGGCGGGCCGACTTTGCAAACTGTCACAGGTAAACAACTGTGGGCGTTCTATAACATACCCTTGAGCGTAATCCACACCGATTTCAAGCAATGCCTGCTCGATCTGGGTTGTTTCAACAAACTCGGCAATTGTCTGCTTACCCATGACATGCCCGATGTGATTGATCACTTCGACCATTGCGCGGTTAATCGGGTCGTCCAGCATATCCTTTACGAAACTCCCGTCGATCTTCAGGAAGTCTACAGGCAAATGTTTCAGATAAGCGAATGAAGACATTCCGGCGCAAAAATCATCTAACGAAAAGTAGCAACCTAAGCCTTTGAGTTCATTAATAAATCTTATTGCACTGCCGAGATTTGCAATTGCACTGGTTTCTGTAATTTCAAAACAAATCATTTCAGGCGGTATTGCGTAGTTAACAAACTGCTCGCACAGAAAGTGCAAAAACGCGTCATCTCCTATAGTAATGCCTGACAGATTAATCGCACACATTGCTAAAGGACCTTCATGTTCTTGCGCAATACATTGAGCAATAACCTTGAATACGTTCTGAACTACCCAACGATCCAACTGACTCATCAGCCCATAACGTTCAGCCGCGGGAATGAAACTGTCAGGCAGAATCATTCGCCCGGCTTCATCGTGCAGACGCAACAGAATTTCGATGTGCCCGCCCTTGCTGTCACTTGGCTTGAGTGGCGCGATTTCCTGGGCGTACAGACAAAAGCGGTCTTCTTCCAGCGCCATGTGCAGACGTTGCACCCAAGCCATTTCACCAAAGCGCAGCGACAGTTCGGAATCGTCGGCGTGGTAAACCTGGACGCGGTTGCGGCCCTTTTCCTTGGCCATGTAGCAGGCCATGTCGGCAGCGCGCAGCGAGGCCTCGAGCGTGGTCGGTGTCTGCGCTATATGCACAAGGCCGATGCTTACCGTGGTCAGGAATGGCCGCCCTTTCCAGACAAAATGCAGATTCTGTACGGTCTGGCGCAGTGCGTCGGCAATTTTCTCCGCCGCCTCCGGTGCGCAGTTCTCCAGCAGAATGCCGAACTCATCACCGCCGAGCCGCGCCAGCGTATCGCCCTCACGCAGTCCCGATTGCAGCAGTGTGCAAATATGCCGCAACAGCTCATCGCCCGCAGCGTGACCACAAGTGTCATTGACCAGTTTGAATTGATCGAGATCGAGGAACATCAACGCATGGCGCCCGGAATGGCGCGTGAGGTTGTGCAGTGCCTGCTCCAGCCGGTATTCGAACTCGCGGCGGTTGGCCAGCCCGGTCAGCGCATCATGGGTCGCCTGCCACGACAGATTGGCGATGTATTGCCGCTCCTGAGTCATGTCGTGCAATACCAGCACCGTGCCGCTGACCTTGCCGGCATTGCGGATCGGCGCACCGACCAGCGTCACCGACAATGTCGTGCCATCCAGGCGCTGGATCAGTTTCGAATGCTCGCTGCCGCCACTGAGTTTGCCGCTGAGAATGTGCTCGATCAGCGTCACGCCTTCAGCCTGAGCGTTGTCGTCGAGCAGATTGAACAGCGCAGCCAGCGGCAGGCCGGCGGCTTGTTCAGCTTTCCAGTGGGTCATGGCTTCAGCGGCAGGGTTCATGTAATCGATGGCGCCGCTGACATCGGTGGTGATGACGCCATCACCGATCGAATGCAACGTGACGTGCGCCCGATCCTTCTCCAGTTGCAGCGCCTCGGCAAAAGCGTGGCGCTGCTTGAGCAGTTTGTGTGTACGCAACAGCGCCAACAGGATCAAACCCAGTGCAGTAGCAATATTGGTGAACAACAGGAGTCGCAGAATCATCCGCGACCCCTCGCCAAGCGCATCACTGAAAGCCTTGGCCGCGGGCGTCACGCCCTCGTTGATGGCGAGAATCTCACCTTTCCAGCGTTGGATATCACCGAGTGTGGCCTCGTTGTCAAAGATGCGCTGGTGCATCTCCCGGGCCACGTCATCGAGTTGTACCAGATAGGCATCACCCACTGTCCAGCGGTCGATGGCGGTTTCCAGGTAGCTGAAATGGCGAAAATTCAGATACAGCCAGATCAGGCTTGAGACATCGTCCGGATGGTTTCCGCCCTTGAGGATACCCTCACGTGCGGCTTGCAGATCGGGCGGTTGCCGATCAAGCGCCAGACGCAATTCATGCCCACCCTGCGGCACACTGATTGCGTTTTGATACTTGTGGTAAATGACTTCGTCACGGCTGTCGGCGTACAGATTGAGGTAGTAGATCGCGTCTTTCTGGCCTTTGGACCAAAGGCTTTCGCCGGCGACGTAACCGCGAACGGCTGATAGCACGTAGAGACTCACGCCTCCCAGTAACGCTTGAAACAACACGACGGCAATAAATGGCCAGACGATGCCCAACAACCGTGGCGTTCCGAGAGTCCGCTTTTGCTTCATGAGATCCCTTGCGCAAGCACTGCCAGATGAACACCGGAAAATCCCGCTCCTGACAGCTCAGCCTAGGCTAATTTTCGACATAACAAAGGGACAGCTCTGCCGTCCTCTAGGTCGATTGCGCAAATGGCTGGCCTGTTGAAGCGCTTGAGGTGATTTTACTCAATGCAATTCAAGCACTAAGCACAGAAACCCGCACGAAACTCAAGGGCGCTGGATCTGTTGCAGATGACCGTAGAGCTTGGCGTACAGGCCGCCATCGGCAATCAACTGCTGATGATCGCCGTCTTCGGCGACCTGGCCACCGTCGAACACCAGCACGCGATCAGCCTGCTTCACCGCTGACAGTCGGTGAGCGATGATCAGCGTGGTGCGGCCATTGAGGAAGCGC
Source organism: Pseudomonas sp. RU47 (assembly GCF_004011755.1). Classification (GTDB taxonomy): domain Bacteria; phylum Pseudomonadota; class Gammaproteobacteria; order Pseudomonadales; family Pseudomonadaceae; genus Aquipseudomonas. Next base: position 4,786,722 of record NZ_CP022411.1, read on the forward strand.
GCCATGGCCTGATGGAGGTTGTACTCGGTGGCGGCGTCGAGGGCCGAGGTGGCTTCGTCGAGGATGACGACTTTCGGCTCGGCGAGGATCATCCGCGCAATGGCCAGACGTTGCCGCTGACCGCCGGAAAGGCGTACGCCGGAGCGGCCGACGATACTGTCCAGACCCTTGGGCAGGGCGCGGATGGTCGCTTCGAGCTGAGCGATTTCCAGCGCCTGCCAGCAGGCTTCGTCACTGCGGGTGCGGCCCATGGTCAGGTTGGCGCGCACGGTGTCGTTGAACAACGCCGGGTGTTGCAGCACCACGGCGACGTTTTCCCGCACCGTATCCAGACCGATCTCCTGCTGGCTCGAGCCGCCGAAACGGATGGTCCCGGACAGTGGTGTATACAGCCCGAGCAGCAACTGTACGAGGGTGCTTTTACCGCCGCCGCTGGCGCCGACAATCGCGACTTTCTCACCGGGCGCAATCGACAGATTCAGTTGATCCAGCACCAGTTCATCACCGTAGCCGAAGCTCAGGCCTTGCACCTGAATGCCGACGGTGTCACGGCCCTTGAACGGATCGACACCCCCCGGATACTGCGGCTCATCGGCGCGCGCCAACAGTTCGTTGATCCGCGCCAGCGCACCGCCCGCCGCGTAGTAGGCGTATTGCAGGTTGAGCAGTTGTTCGACCGGGCCGATCATGAACCACAGGTAACTGAACACTGCGAGCATCTGGCCGATCGACAGGTCGGAGAACAACACCGTGAGCATCGCCGCCGCGCGGAAGATGTCGATACCGAACTGGAACAGCAACCCACTGGCGCGGTTGGAAGCGTCGGTTTTCCACTGCGAGTTGACTGCGTAATTGCGCACTTCCTGCGCACGCAGGCCGAGTCGCCCGAGGAAAAAGCCCTGACGGTTGCCGGCGCGGATTTCCTGAATCGCATCAAGGGTTTCGCTCAGCGCCTGAGTGAAGCGCGCGGTACTGTCGTTCTCGAGTTTCTTCAGGTGCTTGACCCGCTTGCCCAACTGCACCGTGGCGTAGATCACCAACGGGTTGAACAGCAGAATCAGCAGTGCCAGTTTCCAGTGCATCCACATCAGGATGCTCGCGGTACCGACCAGTGTCAGCATCGCCACCAGAAAACGGCTGAGGGTTTCGCCGACGAATTTGTCGAGGGTATCCAGATCGGTGACCAGATGCGTGGTCACTGTGCCGCTGCCCAGGCTTTCGTATTCGCCGAGGGAAATCCGCTTGAGCCGCTCAATCAGGCGCACACGGATGCGGTAAACGATGTCCTTGGCCAGCCGCGCAAACAGCCGTGCCTGCAACACGCCAAAACACAAGGCGCTGCAACGCAACGTCAGGGTGACCACCAGCATCAGGCCGATGTAACCCGCCGCTTGTTGCCACATGCCCGGCAGCATGTGGTTCATGACTTTCAGTGCGGAATCACCGTGGCCGAGCAGAACTTCGTCCACCAGCAACGGCAGCAGCAACGGAATCGGCACACTGCACAGCGTCGCCAGAACGGCCACGCCATTAGCGATCCACAGGGATTTTTTGTGTGTGAGTGCCAGTCGCCGGACTTCTGCCCAGCTCAGCCGGTCGACACGCTTTACGGCTGGCGTGTCATCGGCCAGATCAGACACAGGCCGCGCGTTCCAGCCAGCGGCCGAGCAATGGCGACAGCTCGCTGAGCGATTGATAGCCGTTGGTCAGCAGCGCCATTTGGCCGTTGCGCTCGGCCAGCAGGGTCGGAAAACCGGCGATGCCAAGATCCTGCACCCAACTGAAATCGGCCTGAGTCGCTTTGTGTTGATCGGCATGATCGAACAACGCCGCGAATTCGATGCGCGGCACACCGGCCTTTTCTGCCAACTCGACCAGCACGCTGGCCTGGGTGACATCGCGACCTTCAGCGTAAAACGCCTGCTGGATCAGCCCGACCAGTTTCCACGCGCAATCCGGCGCCAGGCTGCGCGCAGTGACGATCGCCCGGCAGGCCGGCTCAGTGTCATAGACAAAACCATCGGGCAATGCACCGTCGAACTTGAACGCCTGGCCGGTGGCCTCGGTGACCGCTTGCCAGTGTTCAAGAATGTAGCGACGCGTAGTCGGCTCCAGCGCCGAGCCACTGCCGGTGCGCAAACCACCGACCACCAGATGCAACTCGACCCCGGCTGCTTGGGCCTGCTCGACCAATGCCTTGGCCACCGGAGCGAACCCCCAGCACCACGAACACATCGGGTCCATCACATAGAGCAGGCGTGCAGACATGGTTAAGCCTCGGTGGATGCTTGCTTGTAGTTGTAGCCGATCGGGTGCGGCTGGTTGCGCGCCTTGGCCAGCTCGATCTGCTTCTGCCGATCGATGGCGCTGCGGCGGGTCTTCTCGCTCAGCTTGTCCCAGCAATGCGGGCAACTGATGCCGGCGACGTAATGCTCGGAGGCGCGATCTTCAACGCTGACCGGTGTGCGGCAGGCATGACATTGATCGTAGTCGCCTTCGCTGAGGTCGTGACGCACGGTCACGCGGTTGTCGAACACGAAGCAGTCGCCCTGCCATTTGGTTTCTTCCTGCGGCACTTCTTCAAGGTACTTCAGGATGCCACCCTTGAGGTGGTAAACCTCTTCGTAGCCTTCGCTGAGCATGTAGCTCGAGGCTTTCTCGCAGCGAATGCCGCCGGTGCAGAACATCGCGACTTTCTTGTGCACGGCCGGATCGAAGTGTTCTTTGATGTAGTCGGGGAATTCGCGAAAACTGGTGGTTTTCGGATCGATGGCGCCTTCGAAAGTGCCGATCGACACTTCGTAATCGTTGCGCGTATCGATCAACAGCACTTCCGGGTCGCTGATCAACGCGTTCCAGTCTTGCGGATCAACGTAGGTGCCGACCTTTTTGTTCGGGTCGACGCCTTCGACACCGAGGGTGACGATCTCTTTCTTCAGTTTGACTTTGGTGCGGTAGAACGGCTGCTCGTCGCAGTACGACTCTTTGTGATCGATATCGATCATGCGTGGGTCGCTCTTCAGCCAGGCGAGCAGGCCATCAATGCCTTCGCGGCTGCCGGAGACCGTGCCATTGATGCCTTCTTCGGCGATCAGCAGGGTGCCTTTGATTTCGTTGTCGACCATCGCTTGCAGCAGGGGCTCGCGCAGGTTGACGTAATCTTCGAGGGTGACGAACTTATACAGTGCCGCCACGACAATAGGTTGTGTCATGGGTATTTCTCCAGGTGGCTACCCTCGCAAAGGGTGAACCGGATTCAAAAAAAAACGCGCCGGGTAAGCGGCGCGTTGCGGATTCTAGCAAAAAACCGAAGCTTAATGCTTGCTGCCGCCGGCACAGGTCGGTGACGCCGGGGCGGCGCCGATCTCTGCCCATTCCTGCGGAGTGTAGGTGTGCAACGCCAACGCATGGAACTCGCCCATCAGCTCGCCGAGCGTGCCGTAGACTTTCTGGTGGCGCTTGACCCGGTTCAGGCCGTCGAACTGCGCGCTGACCACCACAGCCTTGAAGTGCGTCTGCAACCCGCGACTGTGCATGTGGCTTTCATCCAGCACTTGCAGATGTTCGGGCTGAAGCAGCGCCAGCGTCGATTCGATGCGTTGTTGCATGGTCATCACGAACTCCGCTTACTTCTTCTTGGCCGGCGCAGCTGCAGGAGCCAGCTCTTTGGTCATGTCGTCGAGCAGCTTGTTGACGACAGGTACGGCGCTTTCCAGTTTGGCCTGGGTCATCTGGGCAGATTGCTGAGTCAGCTGCGGCATTTTTTCGAGGACTTTCTTGCCCAGTGGCGACTGGTAGAACGCGACCAGGTCTTTCAGCTCGGATTCGCTGAAGTTGGTGGTGTAGAGCTTGACCATGTCCGGCTTCAGCTTGTTCCAGCCAATGGCCTGGTCCAGCGCGGCGTTAGCCTTGGCCTGGTAGGTTTCCAGGACGGCTTTCTTGGCTTGCGGGGCTTTGGTCTGTTCGAAACGCTGAGCGAACATTTGCTGCACTTGCATGTACACCGGAGTGCCCAGCTTGTCAGCGTGCGCCAGGGTCAGGAAAGCTTCAGCACTGGCGTTGTGGCTGGCGGTATCGGCAAGCACCTGGCCGCTGGCGCAAACCAGTGCAACCGCGGTGCAGATGGCACGAAGACGAGTCATCGAGTTTCCTTTTCAGCTAGGCGAGGTAAAACCCCAAGGGCGACCATTCTGCGCCTAAAAAACCTCGTCGCTCAACCCCCGAGCCTTGCCGCGCTTGATTGGCCGGGTTTTACCGGTCAACAATCGGCTCGATGGAACCACCACGGCCGAAGCCGGCCTAAACTGCGCAAACAGACCAACAGGAGTGTGCACGATGAGCCGTATCGAAACCGACAGCCTGGGCCAGATCGAGGTCCCGGACGACGCTTACTGGGGTGCTCAGACGCAACGCTCGCTGATCAACTTCGCCATTGGTCAGGAACGCATGCCGCTGCCGGTACTGCACGCCTTGGCCCTGATCAAGAAAGCCGCCGCCCGCGTCAACGATCGCAACGGTGATCTGCCTGCCGACATCGCCCGCCTGATCGAACAGGCCGCTGACGAAGTGCTCGACGGCCAGCACGACGACCAGTTTCCGCTGGTGGTCTGGCAGACCGGCAGCGGCACCCAGAGCAACATGAACGTCAACGAAGTCATCGCCGGTCGCGCCAACGAACTGGCCGGCAACCCGCGCGGCGGCAAGACGCCGGTGCACCCGAACGATCACGTCAACCGCTCGCAAAGCTCCAACGACTGCTTCCCCACTGCGATGAGCATCGCCACCGCGCAAGCCGTGCAGGAACAACTGCTGCCATCGATTGCCGAGTTGTCCGGCGGCTTGGCCGAACTGGCGGCGCGGCACATGAAACTGGTGAAAACCGGGCGCACGCACATGATGGACGCAACGCCGATCACCTTCGGTCAGGAATTGTCCGGTTTTATCGCGCAGCTGGATTACGCCGAACGCGCTATTCGTGCGGCACTGCCGGCGGTGTGTGAACTGGCTCAGGGCGGCACGGCCGTCGGCACCGGGCTGAATTCGCCGCACGGTTTTGGTGAGGCGATTGCCGCCGAACTGGCGGCGCTGTCGGGTCTGCCATTCGTCACCGCACCGAACAAGTTCGCCGCCCTCGCCGGCCACGAGCCGCTGACCAGTCTTTCTGGCGCGCTGAAAACCCTCGCCGTGGCGCTGATGAAAATCGCCAACGACCTGCGTCTGCTCGGCTCCGGCCCACGCGCAGGTTTTGCCGAAGTACGCCTACCGGCGAATGAGCCGGGTAGCTCGATCATGCCGGGCAAGGTTAACCCGACCCAGTGCGAAGCGCTGTCGATGCTCGCCTGTCAGGTGCTGGGCAACGACGTGACCATCGGCATTGCCGCCAGCCAGGGTCACTTGCAGTTGAACGTGTTCAAACCGGTGATCATCCACAACCTGCTGCAATCGATTCGCTTGCTTGCCGACGGTTGCAGCAACTTCCAGCAGCACTGCATCGCAGGGCTTGAGCCGGACGCCGAAGTCATGGCCCGACACCTGGAACGTGGGCTGATGCTGGTGACGGCGTTGAATCCGCACATTGGTTATGACAAATCAGCGGAGATTGCCAAGAAGGCTTACAGCGAAGGGCTGACCTTGCGTGAGGCGGCGTTGGCGCTGGGCTATCTGACGGATGAAGAGTTTGATGCGTGGGTGCGGCCGGAGAATATGATCGAGGCTGGCGCCAAGGGTTAAGATTTGTAGCGCCTGAAAGTCCGTCTTCGCGAGCAGGCTCGCTCCCACATTCGATCGCATTCCTGACATGGGATCGCGGTCAATTGTGGGAGCGAGCCTGCTCGCGAATGGGAGCGACGCGGTCTAACTGGCGGCCACCTTCATCCGCCGCGCCTTCAACCCGGCAATCAACGAAGGCCCCAACGCCACCAGCGCCGACCCCAATACCACCAGCACCGCCCCGCCATACCCGAGCCCGTTGATCTGCTCGGCATGCACGTATTCCGGCCAGATCCCCGCCGCAATCGCCACCGCGCCAAACGTCACCAACGGCGTGATCGCCAACGTCGCACTGACCCGCGACGCCTCCCAATGCGCCAGCGCTTCAGCGAACGCGCCATAGGCAATCAAGGTATTCATGCAGCACGCCAACAGCAGCCAGCCCTGCAGCGGGCTCAGGTTCAGCGCTTCGAGCGGATGCACCCACGGTGTCAGCAACAGTGCGCAGAACAGATAGATCACCATCATCACCTGCAACGAATTCCACACCGTCAGCAATTGCTTCTGGCCCAGCGCATAAAAGGTCCACACCGTCGACGCCAACAGCACCAGCAAAACCCCTGCGGTGTAGTCCGACAATGACGTCAGCAGCTCGGCCAGGCGCTGATTGAAAAACAGTACAAAACCGATCAACAGCACCGCCAGCCCGATCCCCTGGCCAATGCTGAAACGCTCCTTGAACACAAACAGACTGGCGATCAGCAGCATGATCGGGCCCATTTGCACCACCAGTTGTGCGGTGCCAGGGCTGAGCAGATTGAGGCCCATCAAATACAACACATAGTTGCCGACCAGCCCGAGCACCGCCATCAGCACCAGCCAGCCGCCCTTGGGCCCGAGCACTTTGCGGCTGGGAAGGCGTTTTACCGCCGCCAGATAGATGAAGAGGCAGCCGCCGGAAACCAACAGACGAAACCAGGTCACCGTCACCGGGTCCATCACCAGCAATACCTGTTTGAGTTTGATCGGCAGGATGCCCCACAGAAACGCGGTCAGCAGGGCCAGGAACAGACCGTAGACCCAGCGACCGGATGAAATGTGCATGCGAACCCCAAAGCCTGCTGACAAGTGCGCCCATTCTAGGCCTGCCACTGGTCGCGACACAGGGACAGTTGCGGTCAGGACGCGAATGAAACTGTGCAGGTCGCAGCATTAAATTGACGCGGCGCCGTTGATCGGCTCAGCGGGCGCGCCAAGTGCTTCAGGCATAAGCTCATTGGATCCCTTTCAGCGCATCAGCCAAGGAGACCGATCATGTTAGCAATGCGCGCGCAGGACAACGCCCCCGCCATGCGCTTTCGCAGCGAGCGGGTGTGCCGGGTCAATGGTGAACTGTTTTTCAGTACTCGGGAAAATACCCTTGAAGGGCCTTTCGACAGTCATGAGATCGCTGAGCAGCAAATAAAAGCCTACATCGCGCGGATGCAAGCATTGGATTCCAACCGGTAGACCCGGTCGATCGCTTCGCGAGCAGGCTCGCTCCCACAGGATTGGGGTGAACATAAAAAATAGGTACACCCTTAACCCATGTGGGAGCGAGCCTGCTCGCGAAAGCGGTAGATCAGACACCAAACAGGTCAGGGTTTAGCGTACCGCCTCAAACAACCCCGTCGCGCCCATCCCGCCGCCCACACACATCGTCACGATCCCATAACGCAAATTACGCCGCTGCAACTCGCGCACCAGATGCCCGACCTGCCGCGACCCGGTCATGCCGAACGGGTGACCAATCGAAATCGACCCGCCATTGACGTTGTACTTGTCGTTATCGATCTCCAGCCGATCACGGCTGTACAGGCACTGCGAAGCGAACGCCTCATTGAGTTCCCACAGATCAATGTCCGCCACCTGCAAACCTTTCGCCTTGAGCAGTTTCGGCACCGAGAACACCGGGCCGATGCCCATCTCGTCCGGCTCGCAACCGGCCACGGTAAAACCACGGAAAAACGCTTTCGGTTTGAGCCCCAGTTGCAGGGCTTTTTCCAGGCTCATCACCAGGGTCATCGACGCACCGTCAGACAGTTGCGACGAGTTGCCCGCCGTTACCGAACCGTCTTCAGCAAACACCGGTTTCAATCCAGCAAGGCTTTCATAGGTGGTGTCCGGACGGTTGCAATCATCGCGATCGACCACGCCGTCGAGAATCTGCACCTCGCCAGTGTTTTTGTCCTCGACGCGATACTTGACCGCCATTGGCACGATTTCATCGTTGAACAACCCGGCCGCCTGCGCCTGTGCGGTGCGAATCTGACTTTGCAGCGAATAACGATCCTGCGCTTCACGGCTGACGCCATAACGCCGCGCCACCACTTCGGCAGTCTGGCCCATCGTGTAATAGATGCCCGGCGACTGTTGCTTGAGCAGCGGGTTGATCAGGTGATCGGTGTTGACGCTTTTCATGGTCAGGCTGATCGACTCGACACCGCCGGCGACGATGATGTCGCTGCAACCCGAGGCAATCTGGTTGGCGGCAATCGCGATCGCCTGCAAACCTGAGGAACAGAAACGGTTGAGGGTCATGCCGGCGGTGCCGGTGCCCAGACGCGAGAGCACCGCGACATTGCGGCCGATGTTGTAACCCTGCGCGCCTTCGTTGGAGCCGGCACCGACGATGCAGTCCTCGACGCTGGCCGGGTCGATATCGTTGCGCTCAAGCAGGGCGTTGACGCAATGAGCCGCCATGTCATCGGGACGGGTCTGGTTGAACTTGCCGCGAAAGGATTTGGCCAGGCCAGTCCGCACGCTGTCGACGATCACCACTTCACGCATGGCATACCTCATTGTTGTTGTCAGTTGAGAGTGGACTTGAGCATAAGTCCACCGCATCAACGACCGCGACAATCATTCACCCCGCGTATGCGTGTCTATCGGCTCAGTCCTTGTGTTTCTTCGCGTGCTTGTCGGACTTCTCGAAGGCCTCTTCGAGTGCGCGGTTGATCGTGCGCAACACCTTCACCCGGGCCCAGCGCTTGTCATTCGCTTCGACCAGCGTCCATGGCGAGATTTCCGAGCTGGTGCGGTCGACCATATCGCCCACGGCCGCACGGTAATCATCCCACTTGTCGCGATTGCGCCAGTCGTCTTCGGTGATCTTGAAGCGTTTGAACGGAATCTCTTCGCGCGCCTGGAAGCGCTCCATTTGCGTGTCCTTGTCGATGGCCAGCCAGAACTTGACGACGATCACCCCGGCGTCCGCCAGTTGCTCTTCGAAATCATTGATCTCGCCATAGGCGCGCAGCCAGTCGGCCGGCGTGCAGAAACCTTCGACCCGCTCGACCAACACCCGGCCGTACCAGGAGCGGTCGAACACGGTGAACTTGCCGCGCGCCGGAATGTGCCGCCAGAAACGCCACAAGTACGGCTGCGCGCGCTCCTCTTCGGTCGGCGCAGCAATCGGCACAATGTTGTATTGACGTGGATCGAGCGCCGCCGCAACTCGACGGATCGCCCCGCCCTTGCCTGCCGCGTCGTTGCCTTCGAATACCGCGATCAGCGCGTGGCGGCGCATGCGTTTGTCGCGCATCAGCCCGGACAGGCGCGCCTGCTCGGTGATCAGTTGCTCTTCGTAGTCTTTCTTCTCCAGGCGCTGGGTCAGGTCGAGGCTGTCGAGCAGGTTCAACTGATCGACCGGCGTACCCAACGGCGCGGCGCTGACATCGTGGGGATGAACGTCCGGACGCTTCAGCGCATTTTGCAAACCTTCGAGGAGAATCTTGCCGACCGCCAGGCTGCGGTAATTGGCGTCGGCGCCTTCGATCACATGCCACGGCGCGTAGTCGCGACTGGTACGGCGCAGCACACGCTCGCCGTATTTGACGAATTTGTCGTAGGTTTGCGATTGCTGCCAGTCCAGCGGGCTGATGCGCCAACTGTGCAGGGGGTCATCAGCCAGCGCCTTGAGCCGCGCCTTCATCTGCTTCTTGGACAGGTGAAACCAGAACTTGAAGATCAGCGCGCCTTCATCACAGAGCATCTTTTCCAGACGTTCGGCCCCGGCAATCGCCTGATCCAGACGCGGATCCTTGAACAAGCCATGCACCCGCCCCTGCAGCATCTGGCTGTACCAGTTGCCGAAGAAAATCCCCATGCGCCCCTTGGCCGGGAGCATCCGCCAGTAACGCCACGCCGGTGGCCGCGCCAGCTCTTCATCGGTCTGCTGATCGAAAGTGCGCACTTCGATCAGGCGCGGGTCCATCCACTCATTGAGCAACTTGACCGTTTCGCCCTTGCCCGCGCCTTCGATGCCGTTGATCAGGATGATCACCGGGAAACGCTTCTGCTGCTGCAATTCGAACTGGGCTTCGAGCAAGGCTTCGCGCAATGCCGGCACGGCCGCCTCATAGGTGTCTTTGTCGATGGCGTGACCGATTTCAGCGGATTCAAACATGGGACGGCTCCTTCCAGGATTCAGCAAGACTAGCGGATTGGGCACAGCAGCGGCGCAGAAATTCCCGCGGGTGGCGGATTGTCCGCCAGTCTCGGCGGCAAGCCTTGCCATGGATCAAGCAACGCCTGCGCGATCAGCTAGAATGGCCGCCTTGTCGTTGTCGAGCCTGCCATGAAACCTGTACTGCCCCATGCCCAACTCGATTGGGATGACCAGGGACGCCCGCGTTCGCGGGTGTTCGATGACGTGTATTTTTCCGACAAATCAGGTCTGGAGGAAACCCGTTATGTGTTCCTCGAACAGAACCGTCTGGCCGAGCGCTTTGCCGCGTTGCCGGCACACGGGCGGCTGGTCATTGGCGAAACCGGATTCGGCACCGGGCTGAATTTTCTCTGCGCCTGGCAGCTGTTCGAACAGCACGCCGTGGCAGGAGCGCGGCTGCATTTCGTCAGCGTCGAAAAATACCCGCTGAGTCCAGCCGATTTGCACCGGGCCCTGGCCTTGTGGCCTGAACTCAAGCCACTGTCTGATCAGTTGCTGACGCACTACGTGGCGATCCATCAGGGTTTTCAGCGCATCACGCTGGCCAACGGCCGCGTCACGCTGACGCTGTTGATCGGCGACGCACTGGAACAACTGCCGCAGCTCGATGCGCAAATCGACGCGTGGTTTCTCGACGGCTTCGCTCCGGCGAAAAACCCCGACATGTGGACCGCCGAACTGTTTGTCGAACTGGCGCGACTGGCGGCACCCGGCTCGACCATCAGCACCTTCACCAGCACCGGTTGGGTACGGCGCTTGCTCAACGCCGCCGGGTTCAAAATGAAACGCACGCCGGGCATCGGCCACAAGTGGGAAATCCTCCGTGGCGAATTTCTCGGCTGGCCAGCGCAAGTGTCGCCGCCTGCTGCGCAAAAGCCGTGGTTCGCCCGCCCTGCCCCGATTGCCGAAGAACGTCGTGCGTTGGTGATCGGCGCCGGTCTGGCCGGATGTGCCACGGCGTCCAGTCTGGCCGCACGGGGCTGGCAGGTCACGTTGCTCGAACGCCATGCAGCAGTGGCGCAAGAAGCCTCGGGCAATCCGCAGGGTGTGCTGTACCTGAAGTTGTCCGCCCACGGCACAGCCTTGTCACAACTGATCGTCAGCGGTTTCGGTTACACCCGGCGCCTGCTCGAAACCCTGCAACGCGGCAGCGACTGGGACGATTGCGGCGTGCTGCAACTGGCGTTCAATGCCAAGGAAGCCGAGCGTCATGCGCAATTGGCTGAAGCCTTCCCGGAAGATCTGTTGCAGTGGCTGGAGCAACCCGAGGCGCAGGCGCGTGCCGGTGTCGGTGTGAGCCATGGCGGTTTGTACTATCCCGAAGGTGGCTGGGTGCATCCGCCCGCGCTGTGTCAGGCGCAAGCGGCGCAGCCAAACATTCAACTGCTCAGCCATTGCGAAGCACTGCAATTGCGCAAGGTCGATGGTCAGTGGCAAGCGCTGGACGGCGACCGTCTGCTCGCCAGCGCGCCGGTCGTGGTGCTGGCCGGAGCCGCCGAGATCAAACGCTTCCCCGAGAGTGCCGAGTTACCGCTCAAACGCATCCGCGGGCAGATCACGCGTCTCGCCGAAACCGCAGAAAGTCAGACGCTGGCCACGGTGGTCTGTGCCGAAGGCTACGTCGCGCCTGCCCGTTTGGGCGAGCACACCCTCGGCGCCAGTTTCGATTTCAACAGCGATGACCTGACGCCGACCACCGCCGAACACGCCGGCAATCTGGCGATGCTCGAAGAGATTTCCACTGACCTCGTCGCGCGTCTGCAGATCAGCGAACAGCCTGTCGAAAGGCTGCAGGGCCGCGCAGCCTTTCGCTGCACCAGCCCTGACTATTTGCCGATTGTCGGACCGCTGGCCGATCGCGCAGCATTCCTCGACGCTTATGCGGCGCTGAGCAAAGATGCCCGTCAGGTGCCGGCCATCGTCTGTCCATGGCTCGACGGCCTGTACATCAACAGCGGCCATGGTTCACGAGGACTGATCACCGCGCCGCTATCGGGCGAGCTGCTGGCTGCCTGGCTGGACAACGAACCACTGCCGCTGCCCAGAAGCGTCGCCGAAGCCTGTCATCCCAACCGTTTCGTGTTGCGCCAACTGATTCGTGGCAAGTAGTGCTCATACGTCGCTCAGGGTGCAAAGACCCAGGTCCGCAGTGCGCAGCGCATCGGTGGTCAGAAGCGTCACCACATCGTCTATGGCGCTTTGCCGTTCGGCCTTGATGACTTCCGCCTGGCTCAAATAGTCGACATCGGACAACTCGTCCTGCTGCGCGTCCAAAGCACTCATGCGCGGCGCATACACATCATCGAGAGGGGAAAATTTTCGCGCAAATGTGCGTTGCAGGTAGGCTCTCCAGAATGACCGTTCGCTCATGAACTTCAGCCATTTTGGCGAGAGTTCCGCTGTGGCGACCTGGTGTTTCGCCACCTCCAGATCGGCTTCGGTTACCCCACCCAGTGTGCCAAAACGCATGTTTTGCGGCTGGCCTGGCAAATCCAGCGCCTTGGCGAGGCCAACACGATAGGCCAGATTCACCTCCAGCGGATCGACCGTCGGGGCCTTGGCGGCATGTTCCTGAGCAATTTCGTTCAATTGTTCCAAGCGGAACAGACCGCGCCCCAGGTCGAGCAGCGGCTTGGCGCTGTTGATCCGGCCACCCGCGCCCCGGGTCACGCGATCGACTTCCACAGCGACCTCCAGATAACTGAAATTGATCGCCGCCGTGTCGGTGCAATTGATCGGGTTGGCGGCCGCGCTCAGTACCTGATCACACAGCGCGCTATCGGACTCGGCTGCCTCGAGCACGGCCCAGACCCGCCGCTGCATGTCCTTGCTGACCTTCTCCGAATCGGCGGTATCGCCCAGTTCAGAAAGCAAATGAAACAGGCCCTCGGCGCGTGAGTCATCCTTGAATGCGTTCCAGATCCGTTCACGCCTGGCCCAAACCTCACCGGTCTCCTCAGAAAGCCAAAGCGAGCGTGCCTGTTGCTCGTCGAGTCGCGGCATGTCGTTTTCCAGATAGCCCATGCCGACGCCGAAATTGTCGCGATAATTCTCAAGGTGTGTTTTGCTCGGCTCGGCCAGAGGATTGAGGCCCAGGTCCAGCGCCTGGCTGAAACGTCGCGGAGTCTTGAACAGCCAGTCAGGCAGGCTTTTTATGGCATTGCTGCGCAAGTCCACCCAATCCAGATACAGCAGACGCGCAAGCCCCTTGGGCATTTCCGTGAGGCCAGTGTCTTGCAGCAACAGACGGCGCAGATTGAACATCTGACTGACATCCGGTGTGGCACCCAGCGGATTTCTATTGAGGTTCAGATGGTGCAGCGATCGCAAACCGTTGAGTTTTGTCAGCGTCTGCCCGGTCAACTGGAGCTTGTTCTGCGCCAGACTCAAGTGGGTCAGATCAGGCATATGCGACAGCACTTCAGGAAAACGAGTCATGGCGTTCTGGTCGAGTTCCAGCGACTCGAGTTTTGTGAATGACTTGAGGAAGTACGCCACATCATCGTCCAGCGCCATGTCCTTCATGGACAATTGCTGGAGGTGGTCAAAACTGATCCCCGGTGGCAGCGTCGGCAACTTGCCGACGCGCATGCCATCAAGACGCAAGACACCGACCGATTTTCCATTTTCATTGTTGACGGAGTAGAACCGACGGAATCCGTTTTCGATCAGCTCGGCCATGGTCTTGCGACTGTGCCGCACGTCCGCCAGATCTCCTCCCAGCGTGCTCATGGCGGCGGTATCCTCGCTCCAGAGAAACAGCGCTTCACGCAGGCTCTGCAGATCCCGGCGCAAGTCATTGACCCGTGTCGCACGGGTCAACAGGTCTTCTCCCAGACTGTCAATGAATTCACTGGCCTGCGCTTCACTCAGACGCGGATAGAGCTTGCGGACTTTGCGCATCAGCGCGGGCGGATGTTTCACCGCCGGCGGATGATCGCCCTGGATACAGGCAGGCTCGACGACCAGTGGTTCGGATTGGCCGCGGATCAGCGTGCGTGCCGTGGCCTCACGCTCATCCAGTGCCGTGTTGAGCAACTGTTTGCGCAGCCGTGCCGTGTCAGCCGGCACCGGCTCGGGAAATCCGGCGGCTAGTCGTTGGCGTGGCGGCAGTGCCTTGAGGATGGCGGCGTACAGGGCGTCAGGGCCGGAAGCAACCGTGCCGAGGCTTTTGCCATCGCCGCCAAACGCTTCATAGCCCTCGACGGTTTTCACCAGCGAGCAAGTATCGGCGGAAGTCGCCGACGCGTCGCCAATGGCTTGCAGAATCGGCCCGCTGAGCGTCTTGTCGCGTAGCTCCAGACGCAGGGAATCCCAACCGCTCAGACGGGGCAGCAACTGAATCGCCAGACTGTCGGTGTCGGCATTGGCAAGCCGCGGCCAATGAAACCCCGCCAGTGCGCGATCCAGACGCACCTGATCGATCCCCTCCCTGACTTGCTGCCCGAGCCGCAGCGGCACTCGCCCGGTCGAGCGCAGATGCAGGCGCTGCGCACTCGGCGCGCGATCGATGAGCGCTTTCGCATAGCGTGCCGGGATGTCGGCAAACACCTGGCGCAACTTCACAACATCACCAACGTCACTCTGATCGACGCGCTGATACATACGCTCGAAAGCTGCGCGATGATCTGCCTTGAGCGCCGCGCCCAGTTTCTTTGCCAGGATCGGTTCTTCGGCGCTTTTCGCGACTTTGCTGCCCAGCAAGGCGTCGACCTCTTTCTGGTACAGGCCATCAAGCACGGTTTGCAACAACTGCCCGCGCGCCAGTTGCTGTTCGCTGACTACCACACCCAGCGACTCATCGAGGGTCTTGGTCAGGGGATAGGTCGCCGTCACGCTGCCTTCGGCGTCGGTCACCTCGATGTAGCGGTCGGTCGGCCAGCCGGGCATTTTCGGCAAGGCCTGCAACTGCTCTTCGACAGGCTGGCCGGAATGGGTTTCGCCACTCTGCAGTTCGAGGGTCAATTGCCGCAACTGGCGCACGATACGCGCGCGCTCCACGGTTTCACGCAAGCGTACAGGCAAGCTCAGATTGTCGGTAAAGGCCTGTTGCAAGCCTTCGTGCGGGGTGTCGCTGAGGCGGCGCATCATGTCCAGATCGGTATCGACGAATTCGCTCAACTGCGGATCGATACGCTTGAGCGTGTACGCCGAACTGCCCCACTGTTGCGGTTCTTCGGCGGGCAGCCGCCAGCCACCTTCAACGTGCCGGACAAGCTCTGGAACATAAGCCTGCGCACGCTCGGCATGTTCCAGACGCCAGACTTTCGCGGCGGAATCATAAGGCCCGGCGAAGAATCGATGATCGACGCGGGCCATGGTTTTCGCGCCGATCTGATAAAACTCCGTGGAGCTCGGGGCGACCGTCAAACCCGCCGGAAGGAAATGCTCATAGCGTGAGAGTTCAGGTTTCCACAGTCGCGGCTTGCCGGCACTATTGAGAATGGCGCTGAATTCACCGAAGAACTCCGGGTGTGAGCGCAGCAGTTTTTTACCAAGCGCGCCCAAGGTTTTTTGCCCGCCGGCAAAGACGCCCATCAGCGCGATATTTTCCGCCACGCTCAACAGGTGCGACAGCGCTTGCTGATGATCGCCATGACGCCAGTCTTCGACACCTTCATAAACCTCACCGAGCAACTGCCCTACTGCAACGCCCATCATCAACTGGCCAAGCACGGGCACGACGAAGCCGGCCACGGAGACGATGGTCACACCCAACTGAAGAAAATCCAGCAGGCGCTTCTGGCGCACCTCCTCATCAATATCGGCGGTCGGCACGGCCAGCTTGCGCGCATCGAGTTGCAACTTGCCGACGTGGCTTTGCACCATGAATTCAAAGAGCGCCACGGTAATCGGCAACTGCTTGATGTGGCCCAGCTCAGCGCTGTCAGCGACGGATTTGAAAAAGTCGGCCTTGTCGTCTTCATCAATGCTGTTGGCGAAATAATCCTTGTAACTTTTTACCTTCAACTGCTGCGTCAGGTACTGCTTGAACGCGGTAAAACTGCTGTATTCATACAGCGGTCGCTCGGGCTCACCCGCCATGTACACCAGGCACCACTCATCGGGGTACAACTCCACCGAACGGGCAGAAAACACCACCACGCCCCAGACACAACTGTCGAAAATCTCAATGCCTTGCATGATCAGCGTTCGGTTGCCATAGCGCAGTGTTTGCGCTGACACCCCGCCATCGAAGTCGATCAGCTTCTGCAGCATTTGCTGACCCGCCAAGGTGATATGGCTTTTAAGCGCGGCCTGGTGCAGGTCGAATTGCAACAGCAGCTTTTTCATTTTCGCGATATCAGCGGTCATGGTGCTGGTGGCGATCACCTTGTCATCGCTTTCGCGCAAGCCGAACACCTGCTGGAAATGCTCCTGATAGCGCTTGCCCAAATCCAGCTCTCGGCAAAAAGCGGCAAACGTGGCCGGGGTCAGCCCGGTGACCCCGTCTGGGGCACTGTGCACTCGAATAAAACTGCCTTGCGGAAAGCTCTCAGCGGCCTCGTCTTCGCTGAAGTTCTGCATCGCCGCTTGCAACAGCGTCGGTGTAGCGTGCGGGAACGTCTGAATACCGTTCTCGTCGGTTGAGGTCGCAGGGCAACCGCAATCAACGCCCGGCAGACTCAGAAAGTCTTTCTCGACAGCAAAGACTACCGACCATTTGCGACTCAAGGCATCGCTCAGTTCATTGATGCAGAACGTCTGCAAGGACTTCAATGCGAGCAGATCCGCCGCCACGGTCGTCTGAATCTGGTGCAGATCACGGCTTGTCTGATCAAGGGCTGACAAGTCGGCCACCGTCGCTTTCAATAAATGCGCCGGCAGGCTTTTTTGCAGAGTCCGGGCGGTATCGAGATCCTCTGTGGCATCGAGCAATGTGCTGAGGATTGTTTTTTGTGGAAGCTTTACTTTGGTTGACATCGGCAATAGTCCTTTATTGCGAAATGGAAGTTTTAACATATCGAAATCGAGGAATGCCCCCCCCCCAAACCTCATGTTCCTGCACGCATAAAACCACAGCAACTCGCACCAACAACATAGATATCTACCACCATTTTTCCGGCAACTTCAGGGTGCCCAGAGTGCCATCTCCCCTGCAAATACCGCAGACACACTCAGACCTTTCCGTGGCGATAGATATGTATATCTTTCAATCAAAATACCGCTGACTTCATGGCTCAAGCGATCAACTAAACACGTTATTCTTTTTTGTTTCGACGGCCTAGGATCAAGTCCCTTCTTCAACACGAGACTTCCAACATGATTATCCAGACGCAACAACAAGCAAGCGTTTTGACCCATGAAGCCACGCTGAAAAAACTGCTCAATGAAATGGGCGACCGGGACAAGGCAACCGTCGTTGCCCAATTCATCAGCGACGGATTGCTCAAAGCCGACCCGGTCAGGCTGGGCGAATTCCGTGCATTACTCGATGAGGCGCTGCCCTACCAGAACTACATTGATCAATTGCTGGGCAACCTGGAAACGCTGGAGGATTTCTGCATGCGAAAGCTGCGACAGGCGTTGCAGCAACAGTATGGAGGGCGGTTCAGTGTCAACGACAGCATCAAGCTCAAACCCGCGACAGCCGTGGACGATGGCTCCCACACCTACACCTTGCTGCAGGCAGCGATGCTGAATTTCACGGAACAGGAAGCGGCTGCCGGTTACTTCTCGGACGACAGCAAGACCTTACCCAAAGTCGACGAAGAAGCGCCCGACGGCTCACCGCCTACTCAGATAACCGCACAAGCGTTTGCGCTGTTGAGTCGCCAGCTTGATCTCGGGGGCGAATACCGGAAACACATTTCCAGAACGTTCAGAGTCTCAAGTCTCGAATTGATCAGCCTGCGCATGCATAAAACAAACATGAAGCTCGCCGCCTACGAAAAATATTTCAGCAAAGCGAACTTCCCTCTTTATCGGCTTGTCACCCTGTTGAACCTCGCCAAAGGCAACGAAGATATTGTTTATGGTGACCTGTTCAACAACGCCAGAATCAAGCTGTATTCGATACAGCTATTTGGCAAATACATGACAGATGCCGTATTGATAACCTGTCGCCAGACCGATCACTCGACGAAAGACAGCTACTACGTATACATCCCCAATGATGCCGGCGACAGCTTTTACCAGGACGACAGTGAAGACCAGTGCAGGTATCGCCTGGCCGTCAACTTCGTTGCAAGTAAACAACTGCAAGAACTGTTCATTTCGCAATTGACCCACCGCGAACAAAGTGAATTCCGGACATTGAACCTGCAAAGCATTTCGTTCGTAGAAAACATCGCGTTCATCCCGCTGGAGACAGGCCTGTACAAACATCTTTTCGATCGCCATCTCGACAAGTTGACAGCAGATACCGGGGAGCTAGCGGTGGCGGTTGCCAATGTCGACGAGGCCGCCTACGCCAATCGCCGGGAGAGTCAGGCGTCACTTATAGGCGCAGCCCATCTCAACAGCCCGAATGAGGACTTCAACAGGCGCTTGCGTGTTTATGCCACGGATGAATTGCTGGCCCTCGTTTTCGCCAGCCTCGATCGTTGGACCGCCATCGAAAAACACGACGCGCTGTCTCGACTGGTGGATCTGAAAAAACGCTTGGCCACAACAGACTCCGCTAAGCCCGGCGCCCCCATGAACAGCGAAATGGCGGACGACTACTTCGGGCAGTTCGAGGTGCAGAAACATTTGCGCGAACAACCCGGCGCTCTGCTGCACAAGCTGGAACCTGTTGCCTTATAACTTATCGTTCTAAAACTCCACTTACCGGGGCGGGTCAGTTTCTGAGTACCCGCCCTTCTGGCGAGGTACGGCTTGACCCCTCCCCAACGGAAAAACCGGTAAGGATTTTATGTGCGGATTAGCTGGCGAGTTACGTTTTGATCAACAACCTGCAGACCTTGCAGCGATCGAGAGAATCACCCATCACCTGGCCCCTCGCGGCCCCGACGCGTGGGGCTTCCATGCCCAAGGGCCGATTGCCCTGGGTCATCGGCGCCTGAAAATCATGGACCTGTCGGACGGCTCTGCGCAGCCGATGATCGACAGCCAACTCGGCCTGTCCCTGGCCTTCAACGGTGCGATCTACAACTTCCCGGAACTGCGCGCCGAGCTTGAAACGCTGGGTTATGCCTTCTATTCCGGTGGCGACACCGAAGTGCTGCTCAAGGGCTATCACGCCTGGGGCGAAGCGTTGCTGCCGAAGCTCAATGGCATGTTCGCGTTTGCCATTTGGGAACGTGACGCCAAACGCCTGTTCATCGCCCGCGACCGTCTCGGCGTGAAGCCGTTGTACCTGTCGCGCACCGGCCAGCGCCTGCGCTTTGCCTCTGCATTGCCGGCACTGCTCAAGGGCGGCGACATCAACCCGATCCTCGACCCGGTGGCGCTCAATCACTACCTGAATTTCCACGCGGTGGTCCCGGCGCCGCGCACCTTGCTGGCCGGCATCGAAAAACTGCCGCCCGCTACATGGATGCGCGTTGAAGCCGATGGCCGCACCGAGCAGAAAACCTGGTGGACCCTGCCTTACGGCCCACACGACGACGAGAAAAACCTGACCCTGGAAGACTGGGTCGACCGCGTGCTCGACAGCACCCGCGAAGCGGTGGCGATTCGTCAACGTGCGGCCGTGGATGTCGGCGTGCTGCTGTCCGGCGGTGTCGATTCGAGCATGTTGGTCGGTCTGTTGCGTGAAGTCGGCGTCGAGAACCTGTCGACCTTTTCCATCGGTTTCCAGGATGCCGGTGGCGAGCGCGGTGACGAGTTTCAGTATTCCGATCTGATCGCCAAACACTACGGCACTCAGCATCATCAGCTGCGTATCGACGAGAAAGAAATCATCGAGCAATTGCCCGCCGCGTTCCGCGCAATGAGCGAACCGATGGTCAGCCATGACTGCATCGCTTTCTATCTGCTGTCGCGTGAAGTGGCCAAACATTGCAAGGTGGTACAGAGCGGCCAGGGCGCCGATGAACTGTTCGCCGGTTACCACTGGTATCCGCAAGTCGACGGCGCGGCCGATCCTTACACGGCTTACCGCAACGCATTTTTCGACCGCAGCTATGACGACTACGCCGCCACTGTGCAGCCGAAATGGCTGACCGCGAACGATGCCGCAGGCGACTTCGTCAAGGAACATTTCGCCCAGCCCGGCGCCGAGGCCGCAGTGGACAAAGCCCTGCGTCTGGACAGCACGGTGATGCTGGTCGACGACCCGGTCAAACGCGTCGACAACATGACCATGGCCTGGGGCCTGGAGGCGCGTACGCCGTTTCTCGACTATCGACTGGTCGAACTCTCGGCCCGCGTACCGGGCAAATTCAAGCTGCCGGATGGCGGCAAACAGGTCTTGAAAGAAGCCGCGCGCCGGGTCATTCCAAGTGAAGTGATCGACCGCAAAAAAGGCTACTTCCCGGTCCCGGGCCTCAAGCATTTGCAGGGCGATACGCTGAACTGGGTACGCGAACTGCTGCTCGATCCGAGTCAGGACCGTGGCCTGTTCAACCCGGCCATGCTCGACAAACTGCTGACTGATCCGCAAGGCCAACTGACGCCGTTGCGCGGTTCGAAACTGTGGCAACTGGCAGCCCTGAACCTGTGGCTCAGTGAACAAGGAATCTGATCGATGAAACCCCACGCCACGGCCATCAACCAACGGCTGCTACGCGGTCAGACGCCGTCCTATGAACGCCTGCAGGCACGTCTGGCCGAAGATGGCAGCACGCTGGCCGCCGAGCCGATCGCCGTACATTGCGGCTGGGGCCGGTTGCTGATCGGCCACACCTTTCCCGATCCGGCATCGCTGGCGCAGGAACTGCTCAAAGAGCAGCCCGGCGAACGCGATATCGCTTTGTACGTTGCAGCACCGCAGCAAATTCTCGGACTTGAGCCGACGCAACTGTTTCTCGACCCGTCCGACACCTTGCGCCTGTGGTTCAGCGATTACCGGCAGGCCACCCGAGTGTTTCGCGGCTTCCGTATTCGTCGGGCGCAAAGTGAGGCGGACTGGCAGGCGATCAATCAGTTGTATCAGGCGCGCGGCATGTTGCCGATCGATGCCACCCTGCTCACTCCGCATCATCAGGGCGGCCCGGTGTACTGGCTGGCCGAGGATGAGGACAGCGGCGCGGTGATCGGCAGCGTCATGGGCCTGAACCATCAAAAGGCTTTCAACGACCCGGAAAACGGCAGCAGCCTGTGGTGCCTGGCGGTGGATCCGCAGTGCTCACGACCGGGTGTCGGCGAAGTGCTGGTGCGGCACCTGATCGAACACTTCATGAGTCGTGGTTTGAGTTATCTCGACCTGTCGGTGTTGCACGACAATCGTCAGGCGAAAAACCTCTACGCCAAGCTCGGTTTCCGCAACCTGTCGACCTTCGCCATCAAACGCAAAAACGGCATCAACCAGCCGCTGTTTCTCGGCCCTGGGCCGGAGGCGCAGTTCAATCCGTATGCGCGGATCATTGTTGAAGAAGCGCATCGGCGCGGCATCGATGTGCAGGTGGATGACGCCGATGCCGGGCTGTTCACCCTCAGCCATGGCGGCCGTCGCGTGCGTTGCCGCGAATCGCTGAGCGACCTGACCAGCGCGATCAGCATGAGCCTGTGTCAGGACAAAAGCCTGACGCACAAAGTGCTGAAAGGTGCCGGGTTGAATCTGCCCTCGCAGCAACTGGCGGGCAATGCCGACGATAACCTGGCCTTTCTCGATGAGCATCAACGGGTGGTGGTCAAGCCGCTCGACGGTGAACAGGGCCAAGGCGTGGCGGTGGATTTGCAGAGCATCGAAGAGGTGCAGCAAGCCATCGAAACGGCGAAGCAATTTGATAACCGCGTACTGCTGGAAAGCTTCCATGAAGGGCTTGATCTGCGGATTCTGGTGATTGGCTTTGAAGTGGTGGCAGCAGCGATTCGCAAACCGGCGGAAGTGGTCGGCGATGGCCAGCATTCGGTGGGCGCGTTGATCGAGGCGCAGAGTCGTCGTCGGCAGGCGGCCACCAGCGGCGAAAGCAAGATTCCGCTGGACCACGAGACCCAGCGCACCCTGCATGCGGCGGGTTATGACTACAGCAGCATCCTGCCGGCCGGTGAACATTTGTTTGTGCGGCGCACGGCGAATCTGCACACCGGCGGCACTCTGGAAGATGTCACGGCGATTCTGCATCCGACGCTGGTTGATGCCGCCGTGCGCGCGGCGCGGGCGCTGGATATTCCGATGGTCGGGCTCGACTTGATGGTGCCAGCGGCGGATCAACCGGAGTACGTGTTTATCGAGGCCAACGAACGCGCCGGTCTGGCCAACCATGAGCCGCAGCCGACGGCGGAACGCTTTGTCGATTTGTTGTTTCCGCACAGTCAGCCGGCGATTTAACCCTTTCCTGATCGTTCCCACGCTCTGCGTGGGAACGCCTCACCGGACGCTCTGCGTCCACTCTTGGGACGCAGAGCGTCCCCGGCTGCATTCCCACGCAGAGCGTGGGAACGATCAGTGCTCAACCCATCAGGAGTTTCCATGACCACGCAAATCCCCGAACCGGATCTGAACTATCTGCAAAAAGTCCTCCTGGAAATGCTCGCCATTCCCAGCCCCACCGGGTTCACCGACACCATCGTGCGTTACGTCGCCGAGCGTCTGGAAGAACTCGGCATTCCGTTTGAAATGACCCGGCGCGGCACCATTCGCGCCACGCTCAAAGGCAAAAAGAACAGCCCCGATCGTGCCGTCTCGGCGCACCTCGATACCATCGGCGCTGCCGTCCGCGCGATCAAAGACAACGGTCGCCTGACCCTCGCCCCGGTCGGCTGCTGGTCGAGCCGTTTTGCCGAGGGCAGCCGCGTCAGCCTGTTTACCGACAACGGTGTGATTCGCGGCAGTGTCCTGCCGCTGATGGCGTCCGGGCATGCGTTCAATACCGCCGTGGATGAGATGCCGATCAGTTGGGATCACGTTGAACTGCGTCTGGACGCCTACTGTGCGACCAAGGCTGACTGCGATTCGCTGGGCATCAGCGTCGGTGACGTGGTTGCCTTCGACCCGCTGCCGGAGTTCACCGAAAGCGGCCACATCAGCGCCCGTCACCTGGATGACAAGGCCGGTGTCGCCGCGCTGTTGGCATCGCTTAAAGCCATTGTCGACAGCGGTCAGGAACTGATGATCGACTGCCATCCGCTGTTCACCATCACCGAGGAAACCGGCAGCGGCGCAGCGGCAGCATTGCCGTGGGATGTCAGTGAATTTGTCGGCATCGACATCGCTCCGGTCGCCCCGGGGCAGCATTCCAGCGAACACGCGGTGAGCGTGGCGATGCAGGATTCCGGCGGGCCGTATGACTATCATCTGTCGCGGCACTTGCTGAAACTGGCCAGCGAGAACGAGTTGCCGGTGCGCCGCGACCTGTTCCGCTATTACTTCAGCGATGCGCATTCGGCGGTGACGGCCGGCCACGACATCCGCACTGCCCTGCTCGCGTTTGGCTGTGACGCGACCCATGGTTATGAGCGTACGCACATCGACAGTCTGGCGGCGCTCAGTCGCTTGCTCGGCGCTTATATTCTGAGCCCGCCGGTGTTTGCCAGCGATGCGGCGCCGGCCAATGCTTCGCTGGATCGCTTCAGTCATCAGATCGAACATGACACGCAGATGGAGAGTGATACGCGGGTGCCGTCGGTGGACAGTCTGGTGGGGCAGCGTTCCGACAGTTAACTCTTTGTTGGCAGAACCATCGCCTTCGCGAGCAAGCTCGCTCCCACATGGGGACGAATTCCAAATGTGGGAGCGAGCCTGCTCGCGAAAGGGCCGGCCCAGGCAACACAAAACTGGCAGGCAACCAGCAATCGCCGTAGCATCCCGCCATTGATTTGACCGAGGTGCCCATGCTCATTCCCTACGACGCTCTTGAAGTAGACACCCTCACCCGCCTCATCGAGGATTTCGTCACCCGCGACGGCACCGACAATGGCGATGACACGCCGCTGGAAACCCGTGTGCTGCGCGTACGTCAGGCACTGACCAAAGGCCAGGCACTGATCGTCTTCGACCCGGAAAGCGAGCAGTGCCAATTGATGCTCAAGCACGATGTGCCCAAGCATCTGTTCGACTGAAAATCCTCAGCGGAGCTTTTCGGTGGCCTGCTTGCGCTTGATCCGGTCATAGACCTCTGCGCGATGCACATTGACCTTTTGTGGCGCTTCGACGCCGAAGCGCACGCTGGAACCGTTCACCGACAGCACGCGCAGGGAAATGTCGTCACCGATTGAAATCAACTCACCAACGACACGGCTGAGTACAAGCATGAGATTCGTCCTTCAGGGTTAGCGAACCCTGAAGATGCGCGGCTTGAGGCGGCTCTACAATGCGCGGCAGGCAAATCAGTTTTGCCTTACAGCCCCCCTTACACCGAGACGTAAGACGTTTCCCACAAACGCCCCATTCAGGCAGCGGAAAACCGTGGCCCGAACAGAATCACGCTGGCGCCGATGACGCACAACGCCACGCCGATCCAGTCCGAAGCCAATGGACGCACGCGCTCCACCACCATCAGCCATCCGATCGAAGCAACGATGTAAATCCCGCCGTAAGCGGCATAGGCACGACCGGCGTAGTTGGCTTCGACACGGGTCAGCAACAGCGCGAACAAGGTCAGACTGAGCAGCGCAGGAATCACCCACAAGGCACTCTTGCCTTGGCGCAGCCACATGAAGAAGGCGAAACAACCGGCGATTTCAAACAGCGCCGCGAGGAAAAACCACAAGTAATTGAGCATTGACGCGTCTCGACAGGGTGACCATTGCGGCCACCCTAACGACGCCGCCTGCAACGGGCAAGGTCAGCCGTTGTTCTGCTTGGCCTTGGCGCGCATTTTTTCCGCCATGGAGGTCATTTCGTTATAGAGCAGTTGCGGGTTCTTCTGCTTGATCGCCCAGGCCATCCGGCCCTGCTCGTGGGGCAGAATCATGAATTCGCCAGCCGCCACTTGCTGATAGATGTAGTCGGCGATGTCCGCCGCCGTAATCGGCGAACTTTCCAGCAACTTGCCGACCTGCGCTTTCATCGCCGGGGTCGGGCCACGGAACGAGTCGAGCAAGTTGGTCTGGAAGAACGACGGGCAAACCACGTGCACGCCGACTTCCTGCTGCGCCAGTTCGATCAGCAGGCTTTCCGAGAGTGCAACCACGCCGGCCTTGGCCACGTTGTAATTACTCATCGCCGGGCCCTGCATCAGTGCGGCCATGGAGGCGATGTTGATGATCTTGCCTTTGCTTTGTTCAAGCAGTGGCAGGAACGCCTTGCAACCCTTGACCACGCCCATCAGGTTGATCGCGATCTGCCAGTCCCAGTCTTCCAGCGACAGCTCGCTGAAGAACCCGCCCGACGCAACACCGGCGTTATTGACGATGATATCAATGCCACCGAGCTTCTCTTCGCAGGCCTGAGCGAACGCGGTGAGCTGGCTGTAATCACGCACATCGCAGCGCTGAACAAAACCGTCACCGCCCGCCTCGCGAACCATTTTCAGGGTTTCCTGCAGACCGGGTTCGCTGACGTCGGACAAGGCCAGTTGCCAGCCTTCACGCGCCCAGCGCAGCGCGATTTCGCGACCCAGGCCCGAGCCCGCACCAGTGATCATCATGCGATTTTGCATAGCACACAGCCTTGTTGTTCCGGGGAAGATGCGCCGAGTGTAGCGAAGGATCGGCGCGTGCCCACGCTCCATCAAGTTGCTGAATGCAAGATCAAAAGATCGCAGCCTTCGGCAGCTCCTACATGGATTCGTGTAGGAGCTGTCGAGTGAAACGAGGCTGCGATCTTTTCGCTGCAAAGGAAATAAACGAGCAATCCAAATACATTAAAAAAACATTGAATTTTCTTTCATGCGCGCCAGTCGGAACTTGTAAGCCGGCTGGAATTACTTAGTCTCCAGTCGCCCCCTGAACACAAGACTTCTCGAACGCTATCAACAAGGAAATCGACATGGGCACAATTCTAATCATTATCCTGATCCTGTTGCTGATCGGTGGTCTGCCGGTCTTCCCGCACTCCAGAAGTTGGGGTTATGGTCCTTCAGGCATTATCGGCGTGGTGTTGGTGGTGCTGTTGGTCCTGCTGTTACTCGGTCGGATATAACGCTTCAAGCGCAAAAAAAAGAGGCCCTGTTCAGGGCCTCTTTTTTATTGCGCGGATTTTACTGTCGGCAAGCGATCAATCCGGCTTGCCGTGAATCACACCAGCGGTGTTATCCATCAGGCTCTTGGTCGCCGTTTGCAGGAACGCTTCCAGCTTGAGCTTCAACTCGGCAGTGCGCGGTGCATTCGGAACGACTTCGGCGTGAGGATTCGCACCCAACTGGTACTGCCACATCTTCGGCCCCATGTCTTTGTCTCTCGGCAACACCAGAATCTGGTCGGCCGTGACGATCGCGGTGGTCTGCTCACTGCCCGATGGCTTGATCACACCGAAACCGGTGTCGCCTTCCGGCAGGTTGAGCAAGTCGCGGCCCCAGCACTGATGGCGTACTTCACCGCCCAGACGGCCCATGATGGTCGGTACGATGTCGATCTGCGTGCCCACGGTGTGGTCACGGGTACCGAATTTCTCCTGGATGCCCGGCGCAATCAGCAGCATCGGCACGTTGAAGCGGCCCAGGTCCATTTCGGTGATCTGGCGTTCGTTGCCGAAACCGTGGTCGCCGACGATGACGAACAGGGTTTCCTTGAAGTACGGCTCTTTGCGCGCCTTCTCGAAGAACTGACCCAGCGCCCAGTCGGAGTAGCGCATGGCGGTCAAGTGTTCGTTGAGGCTGCCACGGTCAGTCACGCGCTCGACCGGCAATGGCGTCGGCAAGGCGTATGGCGTGTGGTTGGACAGGGTCTGCAGCAGCGCATAGAACGGCTTGCCGTTTTCGCGTGCTTTCAGCTCCTGCAGACCACGGTCGAACATGTCCTGGTCGGACACGCCCCAGGTCGGATCGGAGAACACCGGGTTGACGAAGTCATTACGGCCAACGAAGTTGGTCATGCCCTGGTTACTGAAGAAGCCCGACTGGTTGTCCCAGGCGAAATCGCCGTTGTAGACATACACGTCGTCGTAGTCACGGGCGCTGAGCACCTGCGGCAGGCCGGACAGCTTATGGCTGCCTTCCGGGGTCTGCATCAGGTATTCGAAACCTGGCAGGTTGGGGAAGCAGGCCATGGTCGCGAACATGCCCTGATGGGTGTGCGTACCGTTGGAGAAGAAGCGGTCGAACAGCAGACCTTCCTTCGACAGTTTGTCCAGGTATGGCGTGATGTTGCCTGGCGCGCCCAATGCACCGACCGAGTGACCGGCCATGCTTTCCATCAGGATCACCACAACGTTCTTGATCGGCAGAGTCTTGTCTGCCGGCGGCGTGTAATCACGGCGTACGGCGGCAATATCGGCATCGACCAGTTTGTCGTTTGGCATCAGCAGCATGTCGCGCACGACTTTCTGCGCCTGCTCTTGCGGCAACGTGGCTTTCCAGATGTTGTCGCGATCTTCGCCCATGCGCGACTTAGCGGCCTCGATCAGCGACAGCGTGGCGTTGAGGCCGAGCTGGTTGGCGAAGTTGGAATCGGTGGTGTAAACGTCACCCCAGCGCATCGGCGGGCCTTGACGCAGGGTGCCACGGGCGGCGACCACACAGATCAGCAGGCAGACCACGAACACCGCAAGACGGGTGTACCACGGCGCGACTTGGCGACTGCTGACGCTACCGCCGCTGAAAGGCCCGCGCGGACGCGTGGCACGATCGGCACCTTTGAACGCAAGGGTCAGAATGACAGTGCCGATGACCCACGCCAGCAGGTAGCGCACCACCGGGAAACCGTACCAGAGCATGCTCATCACGGTTTTCGGGTCTTCTTTCACGTACTGAAACACCAGACCGTTGAGGCGCTGGTGAAACTCGCGGTAGAAGTCCATCTCCATCAGGCCGAGGAACAGCGCGATGCTCGAAGCGATGGTCAGCCACAGACGGAAGAAACCGCGTGCGGCCATGGCGCGCGCACTGAACAGGGCCAGCACCAGCGGAATGCACAGGTAAACCACCAGGCGCAGGTCGAAACGCAGGCCGTTGGCGAAGGCTTCGAGGAAGGTCGAAGCCGGGGTGTCGAGGATCATCTCGCGGTTGTAGACCAGCAGCGCGAGGCGCAGCACGGAAAACATCACCATCATGACCAGTGCACACAGCAGCGTGTAGGCCAGATGCGATTTGACGGTCGGTTGCAGCAGGCGAGCGGAAGATCGCTGCTGATTCAGGGCGTCCGGGTTTGCCATGTCGTTTTAGGACCCATTGGAAGTTGAAGTTGCAAAAATACAGCGGCGCCATGCCCTCTATTGGTCATTCCAGACCCCGGGGCTTGCGCAGTGCGCAAATGTTGCACGATCACCCGCACCATTGCCATTGATTACTGCCCCGCCGCCAGACACTTTCATTTACGGCAGCGGGCAAACAGCGCGGGCGAATTGTCAGGAACACTTTGTGAAAATTTCGTGCAACGCATATCTGGAAACACAATATAGATACAAAACAAAACGCCCCGACTTGTTCGGGGCGTTTCGTTGAACGCGGGCCGATTACTTCTCGGCGCGTTCTTTCAGAGCTTTCAAGGTGTTGAACGGCGCATCGACGACAAACTTGTTGGCAACCATCGCCGGCACGCTGCCGCCTGGCTCGGTGTGCACTTGATAGGTCACTTCAACCTGGTCGCCCTTCGGTACGAACTTCCAGAAGCCATTGACCTGCTGCACGCGGACAAAGCCTTTTTCTTCAGGAACGTACGTCGGCAGACCTTTGAGGTTGCGGGTCAGGCTGCCGTCGGCGCCTTCGACGGTGGTGACTTCGATCACCGAGTCACGCGGAGTTACCGGCCAAGGCGTATTGAACTGGCTATAGGTCCAGCTCTTGTCGCCTTCGTGCTTGAGCAGTTTCTGGGTCTTGCACTCGTGAATCCAGGCGCAGGCGCCAGCGACGTCTTCCTGCAGTGCGCGCAGTTTGGCGACGGTGGTTTTCATCAGCGCAACGCCTTGGTAAGACTTGTAGTCCGAACCCGGCACTTCACTGAGGGAAATCTTGATGCCGTCTTCGTTCTTGGCGACTTTCCAGTCTTCAGCCTGAACGACGGACGTGGCCAGCACAGCGGTCAAACCACACAACACAGCGATACGATGCAGCGAACCCATAGTCTTATTCCTTATTGTTGAAGTTCCGTTCGTTTGACACATCACGCCGCGGTCATTTGCTCCCACCAGCCGATCAGCCTGATCGCTTCTTCCGAGCTGCTGCCACAGACTTCAACATCAGCCGCGAAGCCGGAACAGACTGCCGGGCGCTCCGGGCGGCCGAAAATGCTGCACAGGTTTTCGACCGAGAGTTGCACGCAACGTTCGCCTGCAGGTTTGCCATCAGGCATGCCGGGAATCGGCGAACTGATGGAAGGGGCAATGCAGCAAGCGCCACAGCCTTCACGGCATTTCATGACGAACAATTCCTCGCGACGGGCGATGTGTAAAAGGGACGCGGAACAGAGTAACCGCTAAAACGGCTGTTTCAAATTGCCGGAACCGGGGTTTTTAGCGATAACTCAATATGACTGACCAGTCTCCGACAAAGCGTCTGGTCTGCGGGTCACAGATGGGTTGGTTTTACTGTTTGAATTCGAAATCCAGCGCGGCACCTTCGACTTCGCGGCGCTCTTCGTTGCGCAGTTGCAACTGCATTTCGTTGCTGAGCAAGCGGCCGTTGAGCTGGAATCCGTTGTTTTTCTCGCCAAACATCTGCGGCAGGATCGGCTCGCGCTTGGGCAATTCAACCGTGCCCTTGGGTTTCAATTCCTCGACCATGTCCTTGGGCAGGCTCAAATCGAGTCTGGCCGACGGCAACCTGGTTTTTACCACTTCACTGGCGGGTTTCGATTTCGAGGCGACTGGCTTGCGCTTCTTGATGACTTTTTGCTGGGTTTTCTTCGCCGTAGCGGTCTTCTGCGCGGGCGGATTTTTTTTCGTGGGGCTCGTCGCAGCCGGTTTTTCCTGAACCGCAGCGGCCACAACTCCAGGCGCCTGACCGATCATCAGCAAACCCAGCAAAACCCAAGCAGCAGGAGCAATCGCTTTCATGGACCCAACGACACTAACGGCAGAGGGCCATATGCTCGCTTGTTGGACGCCACAAGACAAGCATCACCCACCGCTCGTTCAGAATCCGCCAGCGGTTTCCTGACACAGTTGAGTGGCCAACAGACCCAGCGTCATCAACGCCCGCTCCGCCTCGCGATTCCACGGAATCCCGCAATTCAGGCGGATACAGTGGTTGAATTGCTCGGTATTACTGAAGATCAGCCCCGGTGCAATGCTGATGCCCTGCTGCAAGGCGCGCACATGCAGTTCTTGTGTATTGACCCTGCCCGGCAGACTCACCCAAAGGATGAAACCGCCCGTGGGCCGGGTCATTTGCGTGCCTTCGGGGAAGTACTGCTGCACCGCCAACTGGAAGGCGCTGAGGTTTTTCCGGTATTCCTGGCGGATGTACCGTAAATGCCGGTCATAGCCACCGTTTTCCAGATAAGCGGCGATCGCCATCTGCGTCACGCTACACGCCGAGTGGGTGCTGAAAGTCTGCAAGCGCTGGATTTCCTGCTGATACTTGCCGGCGATCATCCAGCCGATGCGCACACCGGGTGACAAGGTCTTGGAGAAACTCGAACAGTAGATCACCCGATCCAGTCGGTCATAAGCCTTGAGCGCTTTGGTTTTGCCTTGCTCGAACATCAGTTCGCCATAGATATCATCTTCGACGATCTGGATATCGAAGTCCGAGGCTAGGCGCAGCAACTGTTTCTGCCGCTCTTCGGGCATGGTGCCGCCCAGCGGATTGCTCAGGCGCGTGGTCAGCACCAGCGCTTTGATCGACCATTGGTTGGCGGCCAGTTGCAAGGCTTCGAGGCTCATGCCGGTGGCGGGATCGCTGGGGATTTCGATGACCTTCAAGCCGAGAAGATCGGCCAGTTGCAGCAGACCGTAATAGGTCGGCGACTCAGCGGCGATCAGATCGCCCGGCCGGGTCAGCACACGCAACGACATCTGCAGAGCATCGACGCAACCGTGGGTGATCACCACTTCCGACGGATCGACCACCACACCGGCATCGCGCATACGGATCGCCACTTGCCGGCGCAGCGGTTCAAAACCGGGGCTGAACATGTAGCTGAAGGCACGCGGGCTATGGAACCGGGTGACCTTGGCCAGTTGCTGATGCAGCGCGCGCACAGGTAAGTAGTCGACACTGGGCACGGCGGCACCGAGCGGAAACACGCCTTCGCGGCGCGACTCGACCAGCACTTGCTGAATGATGCTGCTGCGAGTGACCAGGCCGGGACGCTCGACTCGGGCAATGTCCGGCGTCGGCGCGGTCAGCGCGGGGGTCTGGTGGACGTAATAACCGGACTGCGGACGCGCCCGAATCAAGCCCTGATCTTCGAGATTGGCGTACGCCTGCAACACCGTCGCATGGCTGACATTGAGCTGCGAACTCATCTTGCGTACTGAAGGCACGCGCTCCCCCGGTTGATAGACACCACGACGGATATCTTCGGCCAGTTGCTGAGCAATACGTTGGTAGAGCAAGAGATTGGTCATGACGCAGCACTCGATTTCACGGGCATTTTATTCTTGTGTGAAACAATACCGGAACAGTTTAGAAGTGTACTGGGACAGTTGCCACATTACTCGACCATACAGTGCGGTGTCTGCCCCCGACTGTACTGATTTGCGAGCTGATCGACAGACGTAAAAAAGCCCGGTACTGCATGACAGCCCGGGCTTTCCAGAGACGCAACCCTTAACGGGCAGCGCCGAGCTGGCCTTTTTCGTCGGAGAAGACAATTTCCACCCGACGATTCTGTGCCCGTCCGCGCTCGGAAGCGTTGGCGTCCACCGGGTATTCGTCGCCGTAACCTTCGACCTGAATGCGTTTGTCGTCGATGCCCAGGTCCATCAGCACGTCCGCCACCGATTGTGCGCGATCGCGAGACAGTTTGAGGTTTTCCTGTTTGCCGCCAGTGCTGTCGGTGTAACCCTCGATACGCACCACACGTTTCGGGTTCAGTTGCAGGAACTGCACGATTTTCAGGACGACACGGTTGGCCGAGTTTTTCAGCTCCGCTTCACCGGTATCGAACAGCACGTCGCCTAGGGTCATCACCAGACCACGGTCGGTCTGCGTGGTGGCCAGTGCGACGATCTGCTCTTCGAGCCATTTACCCTGCTGCTGTACGCTCAGCAGCTTCGATTCACGCAGGGCCAGTTGCAGACGCTGACGCTCCAGTTCGAGTTTGGCCGCACGTTCTTCGTTAAGCACCTGATTGGTGTGCTCGCGGGCGATCTCGCTGTAGCGCTGGCTCAGGTAGGCGTAATGGACCACGTCGGAACCGCTGCCCCAGTAGGTCGACAGGCGATCGGCACGGGCCAGCGACTCACCGGCACGGATCACGTCCTTCGGCGCAATGCGCAGCACGTTGGAGTCTTCCTTGACCTTCTGGAAGTCGGCGCTGGCTTCTTGCAGCGCGGATTCGCTGTGTTGACCGGCGCAACCGTACAGGCTGACACACCCGGCGAGGATCAGACCGCCGACAACTTTCGACTTGAAGCTCATTGGGCATCTCCCAGTTGCTTGCGCAGTCGGACGATGCGGGTATTGAGCACATTCACCTGTTCTTCACTTTTTTGCGTCAGCACTTTGGCCTCGGCCAGACGTGCATCCAGTTCCGCCTGCTCGGAACGCATGCGCGCATTCCGGTAGGACTCGTCAGCCATGTTGCCTTTGGCGCGGTTGTATTTGGTCTCGGCCAGTTTCATTTCCGGCACTTCGTCGGCAGTAGCGCCAACAGCCTTGGCCTGGGTGATGGCTTGCTCGGTCAGGCGCATTTGTTCGATGGGTGCCGGATCGGTCGCGCAACCGGCCAGAGCCAGAACGGCCACAGCCGCGAAAAAAGGTCGAATACTCACTAAGAATCCCTACTGTTTTGGGGCACTGACAGGTGGTTGCGGCTGTTGCTGCTGCGCCTTCCAGCGCTCGATGTTGCGTTGCAGCGCGGCTTCCGTCAGTCCGGACGCGGGCAATTCTGTCATCTTTTTGGCTAGCTGTCCGCGCAACCACGGATCGTTGCAGGCCGAGTTATGCGAAACCGCAAGAAACAGCCCCGGCCGATCGACGGGTTGCTCGAACGCCAGCAGGTCATTGGCCATGCCCAACGCTTGCGCGGCCGCCATGCCCGAGTAGCGCCCGGCGAGTACATATTCCACTTCACCGAGGAGCAGTTTCTGAAAGGCCTGAGTGAGGTTGGCTGTCCGGGTCAGGGTCAGATTCTGCTCGGCGAAAGTGCCGAATGCCTGGGTGATTCGAGACTTTTCCGACAGCGCACCCGCGTGGCCGTGCAGATCTTTGGCTTCGCTGTAGACCAGGGTCGAGCCTTTGCGCGTCCACACCAGATAGTCGTTTTCCAGCAGCGGCGGATGGATGTAGTCGAGGTTTTCCAACTCAGTGAAGGTCAGCGGCGCATCGGCCAGCATGTCCATGCGCCCACTGCGCACTTCGTCGAGGGCTTGCGAGCGTTTGCCGGCGTAAAGCAAC
Organism: Pseudomonas sp. RU47; assembly: GCF_004011755.1. Lineage (GTDB taxonomy): Bacteria > Pseudomonadota > Gammaproteobacteria > Pseudomonadales > Pseudomonadaceae > Aquipseudomonas. The sequence goes on from NZ_CP022411.1 coordinate 4,820,571, forward strand.
TCGACCTTGATGCCGAGATCTTTGGCGACTTGTTGCAACAGGTCGGCGCTGGCGCCGATCAACTGTTTGGGATTCTGTGGGTCTTGCCAAAGGTATGGCGGCGCATCCGGGCTGCCGGTGACGACGAGGCGCTCGCATTTGCCGGCGGCTATCGCCAGCCCCGGCAACAGGGCCAATCCCAACAACCATCCGCAACGCAGATCCATGGCAAAACGCTCCCACTCAAATCCGAGACAAAAAAAAGCCCGACCAACAGGCCGGGCTCTTTATAAGTGAAGCCGCTGGATTAGACCAGCTTCTCCAGCTCAGGTACCGCTTCGAACAGATCCGCCACGAGACCGTAATCGGCCACCTGGAAGATCGGCGCTTCTTCGTCCTTGTTGATCGCAACGATCACTTTGGAGTCTTTCATGCCGGCCAGGTGCTGGATCGCGCCGGAGATACCGACGGCAATGTACAGCTGTGGCGCAACGATCTTGCCGGTCTGACCGACCTGCATATCGTTCGGTACGAAACCTGCGTCGACCGCGGCGCGCGAAGCACCAACGGCAGCGCCCAGCTTGTCGGCCAGGGCGTACAGGTGTTTGAAGTTGTCGCCGTTCTGCATGCCGCGGCCGCCGGAAACGACGATCTTGGCAGCGGTCAGCTCTGGACGATCGGACTTGGCCAGTTCTTCGCCAACGAAGCTCGAAGTGCCAGCGTTGTGTGCAGCAGCTACAGCTTCAACAGCAGCCGAACCACCTTCAGCAGCAACCGGGTCGAAACCGGTGGCACGCACGGTGATCACTTTGATTGGCGCGGTCGACTGTACAGTAGCGATGGCGTTACCGGCGTAGATCGGACGCTTGAACGTGTCAGCGCTTTCAACCGAGATGATCTCGGAGATCTGGTCAACGTCCAGCTGCGCGGCAACGCGCGGCAGGATGTTTTTGCCGTTGGAAGTAGCGGCAGCCAGGATGTGGCTGTAACCAGCGCCCAGCTCGGCTACCAGCGGAGCAACGTTTTCCGGCAGCTGATGCGCGTAAGCGGCGTTGTCAGCGTTGAGGACTTTGCTCACACCAGCGATTTTCGCCGCGGCTTCAGCCACGGCGCCAGCGCCTTGGCCAGCAACCAGAACGTGGATGTCGCCGCCGATTTTGGCCGCAGCAGCCACGGTGTTCAGCGTGGCCGGGGCCAGCACTTTGTTGTCGTGTTCAGCGATTACCAAGATAGTCATTTTTAGATTACCTTCGCTTCGTTTTTCAGTTTCTCGACCAGTTCAGCCACCGACTTGACCTTGATGCCTGCGCTGCGTGCAGCCGGCGCTTCGACTTTCAGGGTCTTGTTGGTGGAGGCGGTGGAAACGCCCAAAGCGTCCGGAGTCAGCACTTCGAGAGGCTTCTTCTTGGCTTTCATGATGTTTGGCAGGGACGCGTAGCGCGGCTCGTTCAAACGCAGGTCGGTGGTGACGATTGCCGGCAGTTTCAGGGAAACCGTCTGCGCGCCGCCGTCGATTTCGCGGGTCACGGCAACGCTGTCGCCCGAGACTTCGACTTTCGAGGCGAACGTGCCCTGACCGAAGCCGCTCAGTGCAGCGAGCATCTGGCCGGTCTGGTTGTTGTCGCTGTCGATGGCTTGTTTGCCAAGGATCACCAGCTGCGGCTGTTCCTTGTCGACCACAGCCTTGAGCAGCTTGGCCACGGCGAGCGAGGTCAGATCTTCAGCGGATTCGACGAGGATGGCACGGTCGGCACCCAGAGCCAGTGCGGTACGCAGCTGCTCCTGAGCGGTGGTCGGGCCGATGGAGACGACGACGATTTCAGTCGCAACACCTTTCTCTTTCAGGCGTACGGCTTCTTCCACTGCGATTTCGCAGAACGGGTTCATCGACATCTTGACGTTGGCGAGATCGACGCCGGAATTGTCCGCCTTGACGCGAACCTTGACGTTGTAATCCACAACGCGTTTGACAGCTACAAGAACCTTCATGGATTCCTCGTTACTCTCCGGTGAAAAGAAAGTCGCCTAGGCGAACCTGGCGGTTGATGCTCATCAGGCTAAAAGGGCACCTCTAAAAACGCCGACTCGGGTGTCTGGTGACTACAGGGTGCGAAGACCTGCGACCGTTCGTCAGGGGTGACCGACGAGTCATTGATCTTCACGCTGTGTAAACTGCGCGCCGGACTGCGCTGCGCATCACCTTCTACTGCCTGTGCCCTGTCTTTAGACGTGCTCTTGAAACCGCCAGTCTGCCTACGACGAGCGTAAAACCGCCCGTATCTTGACCGGAACGCCTATTCCGGTCAATACAGCAAAATGACCATTCATAAGCCGCGCTTCTTTGATTTCTCTGGGCTGGAGCCGATTCAAACAAACGTTTGTATTGGACGCTCGGAGTGGTGTAGATATAATGCGCCGCCTAGAGAGAAAGGTCGGTCTCCAATATTCCCCTTGACGTTAACGTAAAGGAATAGCGGATGCGACATCAAACCTCCAAATTAGAAAAAAAACTGTTGAGCCTTGAGTAGGAGATAGCCTGTGGAACGCGAATACATGGAATTCGACGTGGTCATCGTCGGTGCCGGCCCCGCTGGCCTGTCCGCCGCCTGCCGTCTGAAGCAGAAGGCCGCCGAAGCCGGTAAGGAAATCAGCGTCTGCGTGGTCGAAAAAGGCTCCGAAGTCGGCGCACACATCCTCTCCGGTGCCGTGTTCGAACCACGCGCTCTGAACGAGTTGTTCCCGGACTGGAAAGAACTCGGCGCGCCGCTGAACACGCCAGTCACCCGCGACGATATTTTCGTGCTGAAAAACGCCGAAAACGCGCAGAAGATTCCAGACTTCTTTGTGCCCAAGACCATGCACAACGAAGGCAACTACATTATCTCCCTCGGCAACCTGTGCCGCTGGCTCGCCCAGCAAGCCGAAAATCTCGGCGTAGAAATCTACCCGGGCTTCGCCGCTCAGGAAGCGCTGATCGACGAGCAAGGCGTGGTGCGCGGGATCATCACCGGTGATCTCGGCGTCGACCGCGAAGGCAACCCGAAAGAAGGCCTGTACACCCCGGGCATGGAACTGCGTGGCAAGTACACGCTGTTCGCCGAAGGCTGCCGTGGCCACATCGGCAAGCAACTGATCAAGCGCTACAACCTCGACAGCGATGCCGACGCTCAGCATTACGGTATCGGCCTGAAAGAAATCTGGGAAATCGACCCGGCCAAACACCAGCCAGGCCTGGTGGTGCACACCGCCGGTTGGCCGCTGGACATCATGGGCACCGAGAACACCGGCGGCTCGTTCCTTTATCACCTGGAAAACAACCAGGTGGTGGTCGGTCTGATCGTTGACCTGTCCTACAGCAACACTTACCTGTCGCCGTTCGACGAGTTCCAGCGCCTCAAGCATCACCCGGTGCTGGCTCAGTACCTGGAAGGCGGCAAGCGCATCAGCTACGGCGCTCGCGCCATCTGCAAAGGTGGCCTGAACTCGCTGCCGAAAATGGTCTTCAAGGGCGGCGCGCTGATCGGTTGCGACCTCGGCACCCTGAACTTCGCCAAGATCAAAGGCAGCCACACCGCGATGAAGTCCGGCATGCTCGCCGCAGAATCCGTGGCTGACGCGCTGTTCGCGGAAAAGGACGGCACTGAAGAGCTGACCACTTACGTCGACGCGTTCAAGAAGAGCTGGCTTTACGACGAACTGTTCGCCAGCCGCAACTTCGGCCCGGCAATCCACAAGTTCGGCGCCATTGTCGGCGGCGGTTTCAACTGGCTGGATCAGAACATCTTCGGCGGCAAACTGCCGTTCACCCTGCATGACACCAAGCCGGATTACGCTTGCCTCAAGCTCGCGGCGGACTGCAAGAAGATCGACTATCCGAAGCCGGACGGCAAACTCAGCTTTGACAAGCTCAGCTCGGTGTTCATCTCCGGTACCAACCACGAAGAAGAACAGCCTTGCCACTTGAAGCTGACCGACCCGAGCATCCCGATCAGCAAGAACCTGCCGCTGTACGACGAACCGGCACAGCGCTACTGCCCGGCCGGCGTGTACGAAGTGATCACCAAGGAAGACGGCGAGAAGCGCTTCCAGATCAACGCCCAGAACTGCGTGCACTGCAAGACCTGTGACATCAAGGACCCTTCGCAGAACATCACCTGGGTCACGCCGGAAGGCGCTGGTGGCCCGACTTATCCAAACATGTAAGTCGAAGCGCTGAACATCAAGGCTCCCGATTTGGGGGCCTTTTTGTTGCCCAAAATTCCTCTGACACCACAAAACAACTGTGGGAGCGAGCCTGCTCGCGAAAGCGGTGTGTCATATAAAGATGATGTCGATTGATGCACCGCATTCGCGAGCAGGCTCGCTCCCACAAGGGATCTGCGCAGGATCAGGCGGCGCGCTCATCGCCGGGGCTGCGTTCGAAGTAGCGCTTGTACTCACGGCTGAACTGCGACGTACTCTGATACCCGACCCGATGCGCCACCTGCGCCACCCCCAAGCCTTCCGCCACCAGCAACGTCTGCGCCTTCAACAACCGCAAACGCTTCAGATACTGCACCGGCGACAACAGCGTGCTGCGCTTGAAATGCTCATGAAAGGTCGACACGCTCATGTTCGCGCAACCGGCCAGCGTCTCGACATTCAATGGCTCGGTGTAATGCGCATGCAGATGACTGATCGACGCCGCCACCCGCGCGAATTGCCCCTGCTGCTCGACCAGCGCCCGCAACACATCGGCCTGCGGCCCGCGCAACGCGGTGAACAACAACTCCCGCACCCGCGCCGGCCCGAGAATCTGGCATTCCAGCGGATCGTGCAGGCAACTGAGCAAGCGCTCGACACAGCCACGCATGTCATCGTCGAGCACCACTGAGGTCATCGACTCCGGCGTCTGCGCGGGAATATGCCGGCCCGGCGCCAGCCCCATGGCCAGCACCAGTTCACCGAGCAACACCCGATCAATCGCCACCGACACCCCTAGCAACGGCGCATCCGGCAAGGCGAAGGTCTCACATTCGAACGGCACCGGCAGCGCCTGAATCAGATAATGCCCGGCGCCGTATTCCATAGTGCGTGGCCCGAGAAACGCCAGTTTGCTGCCCTGGGCGATGATCATTAGGCTCGGTTCATAAATGTGCGGGCCACGGGCGACGTCGCAACTGGCGCGCAATACTTGCACACCGGGCAATCCGGTCGGCGAATAACCATCGCGAAGCGCCAGCGGTTCGATCAGCGAAACCAGCCGCGCATTGGCATCAAGATGACGGGTCAATTGCATCGAATTGTTCTTCACGAAAAATCACGAAAATAGGGGATGAAAGCATCATCGCAGATCCTTTTGCCAATGCGACCGATCAAACCCGCATGCCGGAGGATTAGGCATGAGACCCGGAGGAATCGTCATGGCCGACCGGTCAGTCGACGCCCAAAATGCGCCGCCTCACTTGTTCCTGCTTTTGCGAGGTTTCACATGTACACCGCCATCGGTTATGCCGCCCAATCGGCCACCACCCCCCTCGCCCCGATGAAATTCGAACGCCGCAGCCCGCGCGCCGATGACGTTGCCATCGAGATTCTCTACTGCGGCGTCTGCCACTCCGATATCCACCAGGCGCGCAACGAATGGGGTATTGCCGTTTACCCGTTGATGCCGGGCCACGAGATCGTCGGAAAAGTCACCGCGATCGGTGCGAATGTCACCCAACATAAAGTAGGCGATCTGGTCGGCGTTGGCTGCATGGTCGACTCCTGCCGTACCTGCGAAGCGTGCCAGTCGAACCTTGAGCAATATTGCCTCGAAGGCCCGACCATGACCTACGCCACCCCGGATCGGGTCGATGGCAGCAACACCATGGGCGGTTATTCCGACAGCATCGTCGTCAGCGAACACTTCGTCGTGCGCATCCCGGAAAAACTCGCACTGGCCAGCGCCGCGCCGATTCTCTGTGCCGGCATCACCACCTACTCGCCGCTCAAGCACTACGGCGTCAAGGCTGGCGACAAGGTCGGGATTCTCGGCATGGGCGGTCTGGGCCACATGGGCATCAAGTTCGCCAAGGCCATGGGCGCCGAAGTCACGCTGTTCACCCGCTCGGCGAGCAAGGCTGAGGAAGGTCGTCGTCAGGGTGCCGATCATGTGATCGTCTCCACCGACGCCGAGCAGATGAAAGCGGCTGCCGGTTACTTCGACTTCCTGCTGGACACCATTCCGGTGCAGCACGATCTCAACCCGTACCTCGACACCCTGCGTTTCGACGGCGTACACATTCTGGTCGGTCTGATCGAGCCGATTGATCCACCGGTCCACGCCGGCAAACTGGTGATGAGCCGCCGCGTATTGGCCGGCTCGTTGATCGGTGGCGTCGCCGAAACCCAGGAAGTGCTGGATTTCTGCGCCGAGCACAACATTACCTGCGACATCGAAATGCTCGACATCCGCCAGATCAACGAGGCTTACGCCCGGATGATCGCCGGTGACGTGAAGTACCGTTTCGTGATCGACATGGCGACGCTCAAGGTTTAAACCTTCAGGCCTAGCTCTGCCGAAAGCCGGGCTGTGACCCCTTTGATCAGGGGAATCAGCTCGGCCATTTTTTCCAGCGGCATGTATGGCACGGTGCTGGCGATACTGATCGCCGCCACAATGCCCTTGCTCGCATCGCGAATCGGCGCCGCCACACAGCGGATCGACGGTTCGTTGTCTTCCAGATCGAAGGCGTAGCCACCGGCGACGTACTCGGTCATGCGTTGCTCAAGCTGTTCCCACGACTGCTGGGGATGCTGCGGCCAGAACTGACTTTTCCCACCTGCCGGCAGGCTGATGTCGTACAGACGCTGCCAATCTTTCGGCGAGTCATCGAGCATCAACGCCTTGCCAATCCCGGTGCGGGCCAGCGGCATGCGATGGCCGACCCGCGAGCGCATTTCCGGGCCATTGCGTCCCGGGTTCTTCAGCAGATACAACACTTCATCGCCTTCACGAATGCCCAAGTGCACCGTATCGCCGGTCAGCGCTGACAACTCGTCCAGATACGGCCCGGCCAGCGTCACCAGCGGCAACTCTTCGCGCGCCTGAAACCCTAGTTCGATCAGCTTCGGCCCGAGCAGATAACCGACTTGCGGCACCACGCGCAGGTAGCGCTCGTCGACCAGGCAACTGGCCAGACGATGGGTGGTGCTGCGTGTGGTGCCGATCAGCCGGGCAATCTCCTTGAGATCACGGGCGCCACTGGCCACCGCTTGCAACACACCGAGGCCGCGCAACAGCGTTTGCGTGCCGGTGGGCGCGGCGTCCTTGGTTTTTTCCGGGGCGTCTTCCTGCATATCCAGCCTTTTACCGTTGAGCGAGGGAACGGGCGGCATTATGGTCGCCCGACGCAGACCACTACAACTCGATACGCTCGACGTTGCCGACCAACAGCACGTAGGACAATGCACCGATCAATGCGAGAACCGCGATATAGGTGATCGCCGGCGCGAACGAATCGCCGCTGGCGAGGAAGCCGATGACGATCGGCGTGGCAATTGCCGACAGGTTGCCGATGAAGTTGAACACCCCGCCGGTCAGACCGAGTAGCCGCGCCGGCGCCAACGTTGACACCAACGACCAGGTGATCGAAGCCAGACCGTTGCCGAAAAACGCCAGCGCCAGAAAGGCAATCACCAGCGGCGTCGATTCAACAAAATTGGCGCCGATGATCGAGGTGGAAATCAGCAACCCGCCAATGATCGGCAACTTGCGCGCAAAGCCGACGGTGTAGCCGCGACGGATCAAGAAGTCGGAAAAGAACCCCGAGCACAAAACACCAATAAACGCGGCGAGAAACGGCAGCGACGCCAGCAGGCCGGACTTGATGAAATCCATGCCGCGATATTTCACCAGATAGGTCGGGAACCACGTGAGGAAAAACCACAGCGTCGAGTTCAGGCAGAATTGGCCGAGGTAGATGCCCCACAACTTGCGTTTGGTCAGCACGATGCCCAAGTCGGTCCAGCTGAATTTGGCTTTGACCTTGGCCGTCTCCTGCTGAATATCGACCAGACCACCGCCCTCGCGGATCAGATCGATTTCCGCCTCGTTGGCACCTTTGAAATCCCGTGGCTCGCGATAGACCGCGTACCAGATCACAGCCCAAATGATGCCCACCGCGCCGGTCGCGACGAAGACCATGTGCCAGCCGAATTCGTGTTGCAGCCAGGCCAGCACCGGGGTCAGGAATGCCAGGCCGACGAACTGCCCGGAGGTGTAGAAACCGATGGCCGTGGCGCGTTCACGCTCGGGGAACCACGTCGTGACCACGCGGCTGTTGATCGGATACGCCGGCGCTTCCAGCGCACCGACCGCCATGCGCAACACAAACAACGCGATGAAACTGGCAGCGAAACCGAGCATCACCGTAGCCACAGACCACAGCAACAAAGCGACGCTGTAAAGAATGCGCGGCGGTACGCGATCGACCAGCCAGCCGCCGGGGATCTGCATGGCAGCGTAGGTCCAGCCGAACGCAGAGAAGATCAGGCCGACGTGAATCGGATCGATGCCCAGCTCACTGGTCAGCGCCGGCGCGGCAATCGACAGGTTGCTGCGGTCGAGGTAGTTGATGACCACGGTGATAAACAGCAACACCATGATGAAAAACCGCTTACGGCTGGGCGTGACTAAAGACGCCTGCCCGGTGAGGGTTTGCGGTTGCATGGGGAGAGCCTCTTTTTATGTTTATTGAGGTCGGCCTGAGGCCTGATCGTTCCCACGCTCCGCGTGGGAATGCAGCCCGGGACGCTCTGCGTCCCAAAAGCGCACGCAGAGCGTCCATTGAGGCATTCCCACGCAGAGCGTGGGAACGATCTCATCGGGTGTGTCAGGGACGACTCACCATTCGGCAAAACTGCCATCGGCATGACGCCAGATCGGGTTGCGCCAGCGATGCCCGACCGCTGCGCGCTCAATCACATATTCTTCGTTGATCTCAATGCCCAACCCCGGGCCGTTCGGAATCTTCACAAAACCTTTGTCGTAATCGAACACCCGCGGATCCTTCACGTAGTCGAGCAAGTCGTTGCTCTCGTTGTAATGGATGCCCAGGCTCTGCTCCTGGATAAACGCGTTGTAACAAGCCGCGTCCAATTGCAAACACGCCGCCAGCGCAATCGGCCCCAACGGGCAGTGCAGCGCCAGTGCCACATCGTAGGCCTCGGCCATGTTGGCGATCTTGCGGGTTTCGGTGATGCCGCCCGCGTGGGAGGCATCCGGCTGGATGATGTCGACGTAACCTTCGCTCAACACGCGTTTAAAGTCCCAACGCGAGAACAGCCGCTCACCCAGAGCAATCGGTGTGCTGGTCAACGGCGCCAGCTCTTTCAACGCTTCATAGTTTTCGCTGAGCACCGGCTCTTCGATAAACATCAGTTTGTACGGGTCGAGTTCCTTCATCAGCACCTTGGCCATCGGCTTGTGCACGCGGCCATGGAAGTCGACGCCGATACCGACGTTCGGCCCGACCGCGTCACGTACGGCGGCGACGTTGGCCAGCGCCAGATCGACTTTCTCGAAGGTATCGAGGAATTGCAGTTCTTCGGTGCCGTTCATTTTCACCGCAGTAAAACCACGGCTCACCGCCTCTTTCGCCGCACGCGCGGTGTCCGCTGGACGGTCGCCGCCAATCCACGAATACACGCGAATCTTGTCACGCACCTGGCCACCGAGCAGGTCGCTCACCGACACCCCGAGGGCCTTGCCCTTGATGTCCCACAACGCCTGATCGATACCGGCCAGTGCGCTCATGTGTATCGCGCCGCCGCGGTAGAAGCCGCCGCGATAGAGCACGGTCCAGATGTCTTCGATATTGCGTGGGTCTTTGCCGATCAGGTAGTCGGACAATTCTTCGACGGCAGCGGCCACGGTGTGTGCGCGGCCTTCGACCACAGGCTCGCCCCAACCGGTGACGCCTTCGTCGGTTTCAACCTTGAGGAAACACCAGCGCGGCGGGACGATGAAGGTCGTGAGTTTGGTGATTTTCATCTCTGCTCTCTTTTGTAAATGCAGCTCTTATTAGATGCAGCGCACGCAGCGCCAGAAAGTCTTAGCGAAGGGCCTTCCACGCGGCCACGTAGGCCTTGGCGTTCACTGCCACCTGCTCCGCCGTCATGCCCGGTTTGAACAGGCCCGAACCGAGGCCAAAACCTTTTACACCGGCATCGATAAACGCCTGCATATTGTCCGGCGTGATGCCGCCGACCGGCGCCAGTACCGTTCCCGTCGGCAACACTGCGAGCCAGGCTTTGACGACCGCCGGGCCCATCTGCTCGGCCGGAAACATCTTGAGAATGTCCGCGCCCTCCTCCAGTGCCGCGAAAGCCTCGGTCGGCGTGGCGACACCCGGCGACAGAAACAGCCCCGCCGCTTTCGCCGCGCGCAAGACCTTGGCATCGCTGTGCGGCATGACGATCACTTGGCCGCCGGCCTCTTTCACGAACTCGACCTGCTCCGGGGTCAGCACCGTGCCGGCACCGATCAGGCAATCGGCGGGCAAGGTCGTGCGCAGGATGCGGATACTTTCGTACGGCGAAGGGGAATTGAGCGGTACTTCGATGACGCGAAATCCAGCCGCATACAGGACTTCTCCGACAGCGGCGGCTTCCTGCGGATGCAGGCCACGCAGAATCGCGATCAGACCGTTTTGCGCCAATGCTTGCTTGAGCATGTCAGGCCTCCAGTCAGGGTTAACGGGATGAGGAATCGATCAGTCCGGCGGCCAGCGCCAGTTGCCACAGACCACGCTCGGTGGCCTGTTCGGCCAGCGTCACGTTGGCGAAACCGCAGGCAGCGAGGGCACGGCTGTAGCGCGTGCAGAGTTGCGCGTTGCCGATGAGGATGATCGAAGGGAGATTCGGGTTGTTGCGGCGACGCCGCTGAACCGTGGCGAGCGCCGCCAGTTCATGGCCGATCATCAGGCCGGACAGATAATCCGCCTGCGCGGTCGGGCTGAGTTCGCCGGTCAGGCCCAAGGTACGGGCACTGAACAACGTCGACAGCACGCCGAGTTCGCCGTCCACCGACTGCGCAACCTGCACACCACGGTCAAACGCCAGAGCATCGAACGCCGCCCCCTGCTTCAGGGTACGGCCGAGAATGCTGTGTTCACTGAGCACGGCGAACACTTCGCCGGTCATGAACGTGTCGAAATGGGTGATGCAGCCATCGACGACGTCCACCCATTTCGAATGACTGCCCGGCAGACCGATCAACAGATCAACACCCGCCTCAATCGGCAGATTCTGCAGCACGCCGAGCACTTGGGTTTCTTCGCCGCGCATCACATTCGGCAGGCGCGAACGCTGAATCACACCCGGCACGATATGCACGCGGGTGCCGCGCAGGCTGACAATTGTTTGTAGGGAGTTTCCGAGATTGGCGACGTTCGCCGGCGTCTCGCAGTAGGCTGCTTCACGCCAGCCCTGTGCACTGCCGACCATGCCGCAAGCTATCACCGGTAGATTCGGCTGCGCATCGAGCCAGTCGCCGCACGCCTCGTCGAACGCCAGTTCAAAACCATCGGCGCATTCGCGACCGTTGATGACTCGCGGAGTCTTCGGCAGTTGCATGATCCCGGACGACAGCGCGCGCTGCTCCAGCACCACACCGCCCGCCGCGAGTTTGTAAGCACGTAATGAGGTCGTCCCCCAATCGAGCGCGATCAATTGCGCCAGCATCGCTTCACCTGTTTTGTTTTTGGCAGTGAGTGCGATGGACTATAGACCTCTCAGGCGCTAAATCTCAATATGTAATTTTACATCCCATATTCCGGGACAGAATCAGTCCATTTTGTCCAACGCTGAACGACATCCAGATTATTGTTGATCAGGATCCTCACTGTTTCGTACTCGCTGGATCCCACCTCATGTGTGCGGCCCTTGTCGTCAGTTATTCCAGGCTCCCGGCGTCCGTCAGCGCGAATAATGGTGTACGCCGCGAAGGGCGCCGGGTTTTCCTCTGAACCTGAAACAACCTTCAGCTTCGTGTTGTTCGGTGCAAACGAAGCCAACATGCCGGCATAGGGCACGTCGCTACAGAGTCCGAGGCTGTCAATCTGGTCATATCCCAGCGCCAGGTTATAGCGCCAGCGCACGATGCACACTGAGGCAAAAGGCAGCAACGACCTCGGTCGGTCGGACTGTTCAAGCGAAATACGCGCGGGCGCCACGCGGGGATTTTCTATTGCAGCAATGAACCGCGACGTGGGCATGTACATGACTTTCGAGTAATACGCCACGAACGGGAACGCGGTGATCACCACCTTGCACGGAATGTATTCCTGCGGCTTGAGGATCTGCACCAACTCAACCGGTCTAATGTGGTTACGGCCGTCATTGACGGCGTGATTCTCGACACTGATATTCGCGAACATCTCATAGCGACGATCGCCTTCGATCAAGCGCATGCCGCTGACGATTCCCGAGGCCTCCAGGACGATTTTATGTTCGATGGAAAAATCCGCATCGCCATTCAACGAGCAATGGATCCACGTACCAATCTGACCTCGCCGACCATGATCTTCATAGAGGTCAACGAGGTTTCGGTCGGAGGTGAAACGCAGGTCGTAAGAGGAAGACATCTCGTGATTGATCGAGACAAATTCAAGCCTTGCGGGGGGAACATCCAAGTGCATGCAAGAGGAACACAACGCAAACAAAAAAACCAAAAGCAACCTTGCCATTACCGCTCCAAAAATCAACTGCTGGGCACGTCATCGAAAACTGTCGTAGTCCGACAGGGCAGAAAAGACATCTGCAACGGGGATGAACAGTGATTTGGTGTAATACGCCTTATAACCCGTTGCCGTAACCACCACTTTGCACGGAATCATCTGCTTGTCTTTCAACAAGCCTTTTATGGCGTCACGACTCAAGTACTTCGAGGTCCTTTTCTTTTCACCAACGTCCTTGAAAGCAATGCTCGCGGTATATCCGAATCCGGCCTTGTTCAAATGCTCCTTGTTTTCTCTGACCAAACCCATTGCTGCTTTCGATATCGTATGTTCAATGGAAAAGTCCGTGTCATCACCCAAGGCACAAACAAACACCTGATCAAAGCTGTTCGCTTTCTTTTCCCGCCAGAAAATCTCCAGCAGTTCCACATCCGAATTGAAATTGACCTCAAAAAAAACGCTATTCGAGCGCGGCGTAATCGATTCATAGCCCAATGACGCGGGGGTGATGTCATGAGACTTTGCGCAGGCAACGCACAATAACGACACAGCGATCAGCAATACCCATCTCATGCACCTTCCCTCAAGTAACCAGCAATTGAACTCGCCGACAAATCCAATGCCGACTGCCCGCACTCCAGGCGGGACTCATACAATCTCAAGGCCGAGTAATGGTTGAATTTGACGATCCCCATAACATCGGGACCGGATTCGATATCCCACTTGCCCCCCACCCAAGCGACTACGTCGGTTCGATCCATCTCGTCAGGCTCTGCCCGAACGTTGATCCAGGTTTCAGCCTTGGGCGTTGGCTCCGACCAGTAAATATCCGAAATCAACGCCACCATCACACCTTCCCCCACAGGATCCAGAGTAACGAGCATTTTCACGATATAACCTTTATCGGTGAGAATCTGCGACAAATGCGCGCCGTTCCACCCGCCCAGACTATGACCCACAATGTAGACATGTGCGGACTTGTGAGGCAGCTTGGAGAATACAAACTCTTCGAGGTCGGCCTCCCCTTTTACATCGTTGTATCCCATGTAATAGGGTTGGAATTTGCCGCCATAGCTCGAGCCCAAACGGACCTGCAAAGCTTCCATGGCCCGCAAGGTGTAGTTGCTAGGCCCGTCTCCGTAGTAACTTTCCGAATCGCCAGCACCGCCAATGAAAAAAGCCACAACCTCTCTGGCAAGCGTCACCGGTTTGACCGTCTGATCCTCTTTTGTCGTCAACTCATGACTGGCGACCAGTCTCCCGATGCATCCTTGAACGGCTCCGGATTGAGCTCCCATCGGTATTACTCCACGTACAGTTTGATGGTTTCTTTGAGGTGCGAACTGACCGTGTGGGTATGACCCTTGGCATCAGTGACGCCTCGTTCCAGCGTTCCATCTGCCCGTTCGATGACGTAGGCAATATAGGAAAGCGGTTCACCGCTGTTTTCATCAACAATCTGCATCCGATCATTGAAATGCACCGGCATCGGCAGCAATCCGCTAAACGCCGCCCCGCCGCCACTTTGGCCGATAATCACCGTCCCTGAACCACCGACCACGACATTGCCGTGCCCGCCAGTGCTGTCGAGCGTTGCGGCATTCAGGCCATTGATGAACACGGTGCCGGAAACGGCTCCGGTAATCGGACTGCCGCACGCCGATTTATCGGTCATGCGCGCGGCGGCGAGGCCGTCGAAGAAGACGTTCGGCGAGCCGGAAACAATCGGGTTGGTGCCATGGCCTGGCAATGGGCAGGCGGTCGGGTCGGTGACGCGTGCAGCAGGTTTACCACTCAATTCAAAGCTCCTTGCTTCAGGGGTTCCGGGTGCGGCTGATGAATATCGATGTCGGTCGCGGCGAAGCGCCAGCGGTTGTCGACGGGGTCGAACAGGGCGTGGCAATGCTCACGGCTGTCGGGTGATGCGGCGGTTTGCAGGTGTCGCCAGGCTTCGTCGGTTTGCCAGGCCAGTTCGGCCGGCGAGGCGTCGTCGAGTTCGTTGAGCCAGGCGTTGTAGTGGCGCAGTTGATTGCGCTCGTAAGTCGATTGCAGCAGTTCGGCCATTTGTGCGCCGAGGTCGAGATGATGCTGGGCCGTCCACTGGCCGATCTCGGAATAGACGTACCAGCCCATCGGCATCAACCCGCCGTCCTTGAGCAGCGAATGCCCGGCAGGGGCGACGAAACCACAACAGATGTACAGCGTCAGCCAGCCTTGATGGGCGTCGATAAACGCCGTCGGATCGAAGGTGCGCAGCGGTATCACGCGGTAATCGGCGAGTCCGGCACTGCGCGTCATCAACTCGGCATCGAGGCGCGACACGAACGCACGAATGGCAGTGCCGCCCGGGCTGTTCGTCGTACAGAGAATATCGACCGGTTGACGTTGGGGGTTGTCGCTCGAGCCTGAGTTTTTCACCAGGCCGTACAGACGCATTGTCGCCCGTAGTCCGCTCATCGCCGGTCACTCGTTGACGCGGCGAAGGCTCCACGGGCGTGGAGAAGTTGTGCCAGAGGCATTGCAGGTGTCGTCCGTGAGCGCGCAAAAATGGCGCGTAGAATGCCGGACTAGAGCGCTGGCGACAATCGAATTACTGCCGGATTGCCATCATCGTGTTCAACCCTCGGCAAACTCACGCAAAACCTGGCCATCCATGCGGTAGCGCACCCACTCTTCCTGAGGTTGCGCGCCGAGGGATTTGTAGAATTCGATCGCCGGCGTGTTCCAGTCGAGCACGCTCCATTCGAAGCGGCCGCAGTCGTTGTCGCAGGCGATTTTTGCCAGGTGGCGCAACAGGGTTTTGCCGGCACCGCCGCCGCGTTGCTCCGGGGTGATGTAGAGGTCTTCAAGGTACAGGCAATTGCTGCCGAGCCAGGTCGAATAGCTGAAGAAAAACACCGCGAAACCGATCGGCAGACCATCCCGCAGGCAGATCAGACCGTGGGCGGTGGCGCCTTCGCCGAACAGGCTGCGTTCGATGTCGGCGACGCTGGCGATGACTTCGTGACGGGCCTTTTCGAAATCGGCGAGTTCAGTGATGAAGGCGAGGATTTGCGGGGCATCGCTGGGGGTCGCCGGGCGGATTTCGATCGTCATGGACGGGCCTTGTCGGAAAAAGGAAAACGCCATACTAAGACGGTGCGCGGCGCTCGTCACATGGCAAAACACACACTACCCTGCGCAATGTTGCAAAAACAGCAGTCCCCTGTGGAAGCGAGCCTGCTCGCGAAAGCGTCCTTTCAGTCACCTGCATTGTTGATTGACAGACAGCATTCGCGAGCAGGCTCGCTCTCACACAGTGACTTCGACAGTCTAAAAGGATGTTTATGAACCTTGAGTTTTTTACACCGGTGGCGGCACTGGCAGCAGAGTTACTGCCGTACGCATTGGAGCCGTCCGACGACGGCGCTCACGACCTCGCCCACCTGCAACGGGTCTGGCACAACGTGCGTACGCTGCATGAAGAAGAAGGCGGTGATCTTGAGGTGTTGTTGGCCGCCGTGCTCTTGCACGATTGCGTGGCCGTCGAGAAGAATTCGCCACTGCGTTCGCAGGCTTCGCGGCTGGCGGCAGATAAAGCTTCGTCAGTGCTGGCCGATCTGAACTGGTCCGAAGAGAAAATCGCCGCCGTCGCCCACGCCATCGAAGCCCACAGTTTCTCCGCCAACATCACCCCGCTCACCCTCGAAGCGAAAATCGTCCAGGACGCCGATCGGCTCGACTCACTCGGCATGCTTGGCGTCGCCCGCACTTTCTACATCGCCGGGCGCATGGGTTCGGCGCTGTACGACCCGCAGGATCCCGAAGCGAAACAACGCGATTACGATGACACGCGTTTTTGCCTCGATCATTTCCAGACCAAACTGCTGCACCTCGCCGACGGTTTTCAGACCACCGCCGGCCAGCGTCTTGCGCAGGTCCGTCATCAACGTCTGAAGGGTTTCATGGAACAGTTCAAGGAAGAGATTGGCATCGTTTAAGCCGTTACTCCGGCGTGCGCTGAACCTGACTTCGCCAACTTCAGACCTAACCCGCTCACCTGGCGTGCTAAACAGATGACGCTGAATTTCCGGTCAAGGAACCGCGTCATGTCGCAAGCATCACCCCAGGTATCAGGCAAGCTGTTCGGCTTGTTCTGCCTCGCGAGTTATCTGCTGTCGTTGTCCTATGGCTCGACGTTTTTGCTGTCGCTGTTGATCGGTGCGCGCGGCGGCAATGAACACGATGCCGGCAGCGTGATTTCGGCGGCGATGCTCAGTACGTTTGTCGCAGTGCTGGTGTCCGGGCATCTGTCGGACTGGCTCGGTGCGGCGCGTTCGATTGCCCTGTTTGGTCTGTTGCTGGTGGCGGCGAGTCTGGGCTTTGCAATGACGCCGGGATTCGGTCATCTGCTGTTGTTTTTTGGTTTGTTACTGGGCCTGGGCTGGGGGGTGTTTTACACCTTGGGACCGATCATCGTTGCCAGTCTGGTGACGCCGGCGCAACGGGCCAGGTATTTCGCGTTGCTGTCGGGCAGCATGATGACTGGCATCGGCAGCGGCCCGTTACTCGGGCGCGCCGCCAGTGCGTTGGGTATGCCTGTGACCTCGGCGTTTTATCTGGCGGCGCTGGCAAGCCTGATCGGCGCGCTGCTGTTCTGGCAACTCGGCGCAAAACTGAAAAGCACACAGGCGACAACCGCCGCGAAAATCAGCTGGCAAGCAACCACTCAAGTGCTGGGCTCGCGCGCCGTGTTCCCGATCATCATGGTCGGTCTCGGCGGTTGCGTATTCGGTGGCCTGTCGAGCTTTCAGACCAGCTATGCCGCTGCGCGCTCGCTGGATTATTCATTGTTCTTTCTGGGCTTCATGAGTGCGGCGATCAGCAGTCGAATGTTGATCGCGGGGTATGTGGTCAAGCGTGACCCGTTGCGCGCGTCGAGCCTGCTGTCAGGGTTGATGTTGAGTTCGATTGTGCTGTTCGCGTTCGGCGTGCACGGCGGGTTCACTTACCTGCTGGCGGCAGTGCTGCTGGGTGTTGGTTATGGCCTGACCTATTCGGTGATCAACGGTCTGGCCGCCAACGAAGCACCGGCCGGCACCACATCACAGGCGCTGTTGCTGTTCAGTCTGGCGTACTTTATCGGCGTATTCGGCTTCCCGTTGCTCGCTGGCAAAATCATCGTCGAACACGGCATGGCAACGCTTTTACACACTGTGTTGGTAGTGGCATTGATGAACTGGCTGATCACCCTTGGTCGTCTGCTCTGGCGTCGACTGAATGTCAAAACCGTACCAGCGATTTAGACCGTTCGTCGTTCATCAGGCACCAAACCGCTCAGAGGGCAGACCAACGACAGGTAAGGATTCCAATCACTGGAGACGCCCTATGATCCCGTCAAGGTTGACCGCTTTCGTATTCAGCGCCCTGCTCTGCCCTGCGGTTTTCGCAGCATCCGCTACCGCTGCGGGCACTGGCCCTACCGACCCGACCCCGCCACGCGCCCCCGCCATCAACAGTGCCCCCGGTATGAACACCGATGGCTCGGGCGTGCCTTTGATCAATCAGCCTCCCGCCACCGGCACCGATCCGCGCACTCAAGGCGGTGATCCGGGTCGTCAGGGCGGCATGAACACTCCCGACGCCCCCGCCACGCCTGACAATGCGGGCCCCGGCGTTGGCTCAAAAACCACCACAGGTGGCTCCGGTTCCGAAGGCTCCGGTCAGTAGTTCGCCGACGCGAGCGCCCTATTCAATCCAATGAAGAGGTAACCATGAACGTCGATAAAAACCTGGAAAAAGAAGTCCTCACCCGCCTGCTGCACGCCCATCCGAGTGGACTGGGCAAGGAAGTGTTGGACAATTACCGGGGCGAGAAAGTCGTGGCCAGCGCCCTCGCCGCTTTGCAGGATCGTGGACTGATTCACCACGGGCATGTGACCTGCAACGAGGCTGGCGAACATTCGTTGAACCTGCCGATCAAGCTCAGTGCCGCTGGCGTTGAGGCGGCGCGCAAGCTGGATCTGCAGTAGTCCTGAGGCCGCTCGCTGCCGATGCGGCGAGCGGTATCCAGCATTGAATTTTGTGTTGAAACTAATGGTCCTTTCGCGAGCAGGTCGAATCGTCGCACCGTCGCTCCCACATTGGAATGCATTTCAATGTGGGAGCGAGCCTGCTCGCGAAAGCGGTAGATCATTCGCCGCTAGATTCGCGGATAAACACTTCCACTTCAGCCGCTCCCGGCGATGTCGCCGGCCCCCAGCGTGTCACCGCCAACGCCGCTGCCGCATTCGCCCGCCGCGCCGCTTCATGCGCTGACAAACCCTGCGCCAACCCGGCAACAAACACCCCGGCATGGGCATCACCCGCGCCATTGCTGTCCACGGCTTTCACGGCAAACCCCGGCACATGCCGACGCTCGCCGACCTGATGAATCCAGCACCCTTGCGGGCCGTCACGCACCACCATTAGTACATCGCCGGGCAGATGTTCAGCGAGACGATCCAGCGCCGCGCCAATATCCTCAGCGCCGGTAAAGCGCAGCGCTTCAACACTGTTGCTGGTCCAGACATCAATGCGCGGCAGCAACGCTTTCATCAGCGGCGAGTCCGGCGACTCCACCAACGGGCCCGGATCGAACACAACATTGATCGAGTCCGGTAGCGCCAACGTCCAGTCGAGCAACGCTTGGGCCTTGCCTTCGTGGAGCAGGCTGTAGCCGCTGAGATAAACGTAATCGCCCGCCTCGGCCGGCACGCTGTTCAGATCCGCCTCAGTCACTTCACCTTCAGCGCCGATGTAGGAAATGAAACTGCGCTCGGCGGACGCATCGGTCAGTGCCACACACAAACCGGTGTCTTTCGGTGCGGGTTCGGTGATGCCGATGTGAATTCCCTCGGCATTCATCGCCTGACGCGCGAGATCGCCGAAACGCCCACTGCCATGGCGACCGAGATACACCACCGGCAGGCCGTTACGCACCGCCGCCGCCATCACGTTGAAACCGCCGCCCGCTTCGAAACCGGCCGACTGCGCCAGCACGTCACCGCCAATCTGCGGCAGTTTATCCACGGCCATGACCAGGTCGATGATGACCTGGCCGGTGTGCAACATCTTAGGCATGAGCATTCTCGGTTTGCGCGGCGCGGCGATCTTTCGCCCCGCCCAGTACAAAGTAAATCCCACCAGCGACGACGAAGGTCACGATCCAGCCGAGGCCGTTGTGGCCCAGCCACGAGTCGGACAGGAAGCCCTTGAACCAGACGTTCTCGGCAGTGGTGCCGATGGTGGTGAAACTGAAGCCGAGGACAATGGCAATCGACCATGCACCAAACGCACGCCACTCGATACCGCCGCGATACCAGTAAGCACTGCTCGGGCTGACGTCGAGAAGGTCCTTCGGGCTGTAGTAGTGACGATGAATCAGGTCGACGACGAAGATCCCGACCCATGCGGTGATCGGCACGGCAAGCAGGGAAATGAAGGTAATGAACGGACCGTAGAAGCTGTCGGCGATCAGCATGAAGTAGATCGAGCCGGCGAAGATAGCGACGATATCGACCACCACCGCGTAGACGCGCTTGACCTTGAGGCCGAGGGTCAGCGTGGTCAAACCAGCGGAATACACCGACAGGTTGTTCGACAGCAGCAAGCCACCGAATGCGGTGATCAGGTACGGCACCGCCATCCAGGTTGGCAGCATGTCGCGAATTGCCACGATCGGGTCAGTCGCCGAGGCCAGGTCGTTGTTGCCCACCGACAGCAGACCGCCAAGAGTGATCAGCAGTACCAGCGGAATACCCGCACCAAACGCGGCAGACGCGACCAGACGCACAGCCTTGACGCTGCGATGCTGATAGCGCGACATGTCGGCGCCAGCGTTGGCCCAGCCGATGCCGGTGCCGGCGGCCATGGTGCCGATACCGATGATCATTGCGCTCATCGGCGCCGGTGTCGCGTTGAACACTGCGCTCCAGTCGATGGTCGCGCAGAGGAAGCCGCCAACGAGAATGTTCAGCGCGCCGAACACGTAGGTCGCCCACTTCTGGATGACCAACAACGTCGCGTGACCGAGGCCGGATACTGACAAGGTCAGCAGAACGAAAATCGCGATGAAGATCAGCGTCAATACCGGTGCGCTTTTCGCTTCGACCGGGGAGCCGAACAGGATCGAGCACAGCGACAGCAGCACGAATGCAGCGGTGGTGGTGTTGACCGTTTCCCAACCGAGACGCGACATCAGCGAGACCAGCGTCGGGCCGATATTGCCGCGCACGCCGAAGATCGCTCGTGACAAGGTCAGGCTCGGCGCACGACCACGTCGACCGGCAATCGAGATGATTCCGACCACCGCAAACGAACCGGCAGCGCCGATGATCGCGACGATGATCGCCTGCCAGATCGCCAGCCCGCGAAACGCCACCAGCGTGGCGCCCAGCGGCAAACCGAGGATGGAAATATTGGCGGCGAACCAGACCCAGAACAGTTGCAGCGGATGACCGTTGCACTCGGCTTCCGGCACCGGTTCGATGCCGCGGGTTTCCAGTTGCCCGGCGCTTTGCCCGGCGTTTGATGAACTCATGAAGGTGCTCCTGTTTGCCTTTTTTGTGGTTGTGGCAATGATGCAAAACGACAAGACATCGCGGCCATCCTCGGCCTGTCTGCGCGATCCATTGCGGGTTAAATATTCGAATATGCGGTGCGGCCATCGCGAGCAGGCTCGCTCCCACAAGTACCGTGTAATCCCTGTGGGAGCGAGCCTGCTCGCGAAGACGTCAGCCCAATCAGCGCAAAGCCAACAGCCCCTGCACCAACGGCTCAAGCTCCAGATGATTAACGGCCTTAACCGTCTCGATCATCTCGGCAGGCCAACTCTCAAGACCCAGGCAGGCCCCAAGCATCGCGCCAAGAATCGCCGCAATGGTGTCCGTGTCGCCGCCAAGGCTGGCGGCCATGCACAGCGCATCAAACGCGCTCATCTCACCGACCGCCACTTGCTGTGCCAGTGCAAACGAAACCACCACCGATTCCTGTGAGGCCACCGAAGTGCCGATCACGTCGTAGAGCAGATCCGCCAGTAAAGCCTTGTCGCTATCGACACTGATGGTGCGCGCCCAACTGATGCGCGAGGCAATACGCCCACCGGCGACCCAGTGCCCGTGCGCCTCGGCTTGCTGAGCGATTTGCTGACCGAGGTTCAACGCCTCGCCCAGGTCCATGCCGTTGATGCCGGCAGACACCACCGCCGCCACTGCTGCCGCACTGGAAATCCCCAGCGTGGTGTTGTGGGTGACCTGGCAGGCCTGTACCACCGCCGCAATAAACCGTTCAGGGTCGACAACATCCGCCGCAATCCCCACCGGCGTAATGCGCATCGCCGCGCCGTTGGTGGTGCCGTAGCGCCCGGCTTCTTCCGGCGAATGGCCGGCAAGGATCATTTCGATCGCGCGTTTGGTCGACGGCCCGAGCAAGTCCTGCGAGCCTTTGGCCTGCATTTCGGCTTCCCACTCGATCAAACGTTGCGCGAGGATCGCCGGCTCGATGCGGCCCTTGCCTTCGACCAGCAATTCGCCGACCAGAATCGCCTGCTCGGTGTCATCGGTGATCGAGCCTTTGGGCATGTTCGCGGCGATCGGCTGCAAGGGGCCGGCATCCTGCAGATCGGTGATCTGGCCGAAGCGGGTCTTGATGGTTTCGCGGTTCAGCGATTGCGTCGGCATGCCCAGCGCATCACCGAGGGCCAGGCCATAGAAAGCGCCGAGGGCACGGTTGAGCGCGGTCATTTCGATTCTCCAAATTGCAGGTGCAGACGGAAATGCACCGGGTCGAGCAGGCTTTCAACCAGCTCCATGAAACGGTTCTGGCGGTCGTAAGTGGTGCGCAGGGCTTTGAGGAACACCGTGCCCTCAGGGCGGCCAAGCAGTGCGGCGTCTTCGGCATTCAACGGTTCGGCGCCGATCCATTGATCGCCGCGTTCGCCGATGTAACCGTAGGCGGCCAAAGTAATGGTCAGGGAATTGTCGATCAGACCAACGCGCGGCAGGCTTTCCAGGCCGCCGGTGGCTGGCATCAACGAGCGTTCGAGGGAGACCAGCGTGCCTTCGTTGGAACGGCGACGACGGTCGAGGGTGATGAATTGGTCAGTGCCGAATCGCGACAGCAGGTCTGGCCGGGTCACGGCTTCCAGACGCAACACTTCGGTATTGATCATCGCCCCGCTGTCGGCCAAGGCCTGCGCCCAGCCGCTGCGCTGGTCGAGGGCGACACCGTCGAAAGTGACGATGGAACCGACACCGCTTTGCGTGGCGATGTAGTTACGCCGTTTCAGTTCGGCCAGCGCTTCGCGCAGCGTGCCTCGGCTGACTTTGAATTCTTCAGCCAACTGATGCTCGCCAGGCAACAGAAAGCCGTCCTCCATGAGGCCGCTTTCGATGCGCCGGACGAGTTCGTCGACCACCCGTTGTTTCTTGTCAAATCGTACCTGTCTAATCATGTACAAATTGATACCCGAAACAAGCGTGGGCGGGCAAGGGATATTTAGGGAGAGTGACGAAAGGCGGGAGAATCAAAAGCCCCTCACCCTAGCCCTCTCCCGGAGGGAGAGGGGACTGAATGGGGGATATTTGGGAGATACATCGACCTGAAAGTGCTTTACCGAATCCATAATCGACGAGGTCTTTCAGTCGACGAATCACCTCGGTCGACCCTTCCCCTCACCCTAACCCTCTCCCGGAGGGAGAGGGGACTGAATGGGGGATGCTCAGGAGGTTCGTCGACCTGAAAGTGCCTTGCTGAATCCATAATCGACACAATCTTTCAGGTCGATGTATCACGCCAGACACCTCGGTCGGCCCCCTCTCCCTCCGGGAGAGGGCTGGGGTGAGGGGCTCTTGATCTTAGCGCTGCTTCAGACGGTCAATCACGACGGCCAACAGCAGGATCGAACCACGGATAACGTATTGGTAGAAGGTATCAATATTCTTCAGGTTCATCGCATTCTCAATGATCGCCAGAATCAACACCCCGGCAATCACATGCCGGATCATGCCGATCCCGCCGCTCAGCGACACCCCACCCAGCACGCAAGCCGAGATCACCGTCAGCTCGAAACCCTGGCCAATCATCGGCTGCCCCGACGTCATCCTCGACGCCAGAATCACCCCGGCCAACGCACCAATCACCCCATGCACGGCAAAGATAATGATCTTGGTCCGATCAACGTTCACACCCGCCAGCAACGCCGCTTCCTGGTTACCACCAATGGCCATGGTGTTGCGCCCGTAGGTGGTGTAATTCAGCAGCCAGCCAAAAAACAGAAAGCAAACGATGGTGATCAGAATCGGCACCGGCACACCAAACAATTGGCCGTTACCAAACACGAAGAACGATTCCTGCGACACGCCCACCGCCTTGCCGTTGGCAAAGATGTAAGCCAGACCGCGAACAATCTGCATGGTCGCCAACGTCGTGATCAAGGCATTGACGCGCAACTTGGCAATCACGATGCCGTTGATCAGCCCGACAATCAGGCCCATCACCAGCGCTGCACTGACACCGAGAAATACGCTGTTGGTGTCACGCATCACCACCGCCGCGACCACGCCAGCGCAGGCAATCACCGAGCCCACCGACAAGTCGAAATGCCCCGACGCCAGGCAGTACAACATCGTGCACGCGGCAATCCCGGTGGTAGAAATCGCCAGGCCCAGACCGCGCATGTTCAGCGGCGAAAGGAAGTTGTCGATCAGCAAGGTGCAGGCGACAAAAATGCCCACGGCCGCCAGCAACATGACCCAGTCATCAAGGAAGCGGCGCATGTCCAGCGGTTTGCGCTCTTTGGGCAGGGTTTCGTTTTGGGTTGTCATCATAGTCACCTCTCAGTTCGCCACGCCGTCAGCGCGGTGGCGCGGCAAAGCCAGTTGCAGCAGGTTGGATTCATTGGCCTGGTCGCGGCTGATTTCGCCGCGCAGGGCGCCTTCGCAGAGCACCAGAATGCGGTCGGAAATACCCATCACTTCCATCAGGTCGCTGGACACCACGATCACCGAAATGCCGTCGGCGGCGAGGTTATGGATGATCTGGTAGATCTCCGCTTTCGCACCGATGTCGATGCCGCGTGTCGGCTCATCGAGCAGCAAAACTTTCATCGGCATCGACAGCCAGCGGCCGAGAATGGCCTTCTGCTGATTGCCGCCGGAAAGGAATTTGATCTGCTGGCCGGCGTGCGGGGTTTTCACTTTCAGCGCTTTGATCTGTTTGTCGGCGTTGCCTTTTTCCCACAGACCGCGAATCAGGCAACCGAGCCCCGAATGCGCGCCACGCGCACTGATGTTGATGTTCTCGGCGACGCTGGCCAGCGGGATGATGCCTTCCTTCTTGCGATCTTCCGGACACAGCAGAATCCCCGCCGCAATCGCGTCGCGCGGTGAGCGCAGTTTCAATTCATGACCGCGCAATTCAAGACGCCCGGCCGTGTGACGTTCGAGCCCGCTGAGTAAACGAAACAGCTCGGTGCGCCCTGCCCCGACCAGTCCGAACAAGCCAAGAATTTCACCTTTGTGCGCCTCGAAACTGATCGGCTCGCGCAGACCCGGACCGAGCAGGCCGGCGACCTTCAGCGCGACGGCGCCGCGTGGACGATGGCGATAATCGTAGATGTCCTGAATGTCGCGCCCGACCATGCAGGTCACCAGTTGATCGTGGCTCAACTGGCTCATGTCCTCGAACGTGCGCACGTAGCGACCGTCCTTGAACACTGTGACCGCGTCGCAGATGCGGAACACTTCTTCCATGCGATGGGAGACGTAGAGCACGACTTTGCCCTCGTCGCGCAGGCGGCCAATGATCGCCATCAAGCGGTCGATCTCACGGGCCGAAAGACTGCTGGTCGGTTCGTCGAAGGCGATCACATGCGCGCCGCGCGACAGGGCTTTGGCGATTTCCACCAGTTGTCGCTGGCCGAGCGACAAGCGCCCGACCTTGGTCTGCGGATCGATTTCGTCGGCCAGGCCTTTCAGGCAATTCAACGCTTGCTGGCGTAACGCACCGCGATTGATCAAACCGAAACTGGCCGGTAAATGGCCGAGGAACAGGTTTTCGGCGACGGTCATTTCCGGCACCAGATGCAGCTCCTGGTGAATCACCGCGACGCCGCTGCCGATGCTGTCAGCCGTCGACTTGAACGCCATGGTCTGCTCGCCGATCTGCAACTCGCCGCTGCTCGGGATGTAAGCGCCGCCGAGGATTTTCAGCAGAGTCGATTTGCCGGCGCCGTTCTCGCCCATCAAGGCATGAACCTGCCCCGGATGCGCGACGAAGCTGATAGCGTCCAGCGCCTTCACCCCGGGAAAGGTTTTGCCGATCCCGTTGAAGCGCAGGCTGCCGCTGGCGCTGTGTTGTTGTGTTTGTACTTGCGCGTGCATAAAGCCACCTCTTCACACCGAAAAACGGCCCGGCTGCCCGGGCCGTCGCGGCATCAGTTCCACAGGCCGATTTTTTCCAGCTCTTGTTTGAAGTTCTCGCGGGTGATCAGGGTGACGTCGTCCATCGCGGTGTACTTCGGCGGCTCTTTGCCGGTGGTCACCCACTCGTACATCATCTCGGCGGTCTTGTAGCCTTCGATGTGCGGGCTTGGCAGCATCGAACCGAAGAAACCGCTGTTGGGCTTTTTCAATTCGCCGATGGCGTCGGTGCCGTTGATGCCGATACCGATCACGTTGGCCGCGGCAAAACCGGCAGCTTCGGTGGCGCGCACGCCGCCAAGCACGGTGTTGTCGTTCATGCCGCCGATGATCAGGTTTTTCGCCGCGCTTGGCAGCTTCACCAACGCCGAGTTGGTGGCGTCCATGCTGCCCGGTACGTCGAGGGTTTTCAGCGCGGCGAAGAGGATGTGGTCTTTCGGCATGCCGGCGTCTTCGAGGGATTTCACCGAGCCGTCGGTGCGTTTCTTGCCGGTGTCGAGTTCGTTGTAGGTGTTGACCACCGCGTAGGTGTCTTTCCAGTCCCAGTTGCGTTTTTTCGCCTCGGCGACCATGGCGTTACCCTGCTTCTGGCCGACTTCGAACGCGGCCATGCCGAGGTACGGCACGTCTTCCATGAATTTGCCGTTGGCGTCGACGAAGCGGTCGTCGACGGCAATCACCTTAAGGTCGTTGAGTTTGGCTTTGGCCATGATCGCCGGGCCGAGCGAGACATCCGGCGGGCAGATTACAAAGCCCTTGGCGCCATTGGCGGCGAGGCTGTCGATGGCCGAGAGGGTTTTCTCGCCGTCCGGCACGGCGATCTTGATCAGTTCGAAGCCCTTGTCCTTGGCGGCTTTCTCGGCGAAAGCCCACTCGGTCTGGAACCACGGCTCTTCCGCCTGCTTGACCAGGAAACCGATTTTCACGGTGTCGGCAGCGAGCAGCGCACTGCTCAGGCTGAACGCGGTGACCGCCAGGGCGGTACTGCACAGGGTACGAATCCCGAAACGACGTTTCATAAGCTGACTCCTTGTTATTTTTTTTGAGCAATGTTTGAAAAGCGTTAAAGCGTGTTCCTGCAAAATCTTCTGACAATAGTCATATCGTATGATGATTGGATTGCAAACGGATTTATCCGCGTGAAAGCCACTGCGCTCAGTCGTGGTACATCACCGAGCGCCCACCATCGATGGTGATGCATGAAGCATTGATGAATGGCGCTTCATCACTGGCCAGAAAAACCGCAGTCATCGCCACTTCGAGTGGCTGACCGATGCGTTTCGGCGGGTGCAGATCGAAGGCGCGTTGACGTTCGGCGTGCGGGTCGGCGAAACCGTTCCAGTAATCGACGTTCAGTTGCGTTTCGATATAGCCCGGCGCGATGGCGTTGACGCGAATGCCTTTCGCCGCGTATTCGATGCCGAGTGCGCGAGTCAGACCGAGCAAACCGTGTTTGGCCACCGGGTATGGGAAGCAGCCGGGAATGATGTGGCTGGAATGGGTCGAGGCGATGTTGATGATGCTGCCGACGCCCTGCTCGATCATCTGCGGCAACACCGCTTTGCAGCCGAACCACGCACCGTCCAGATCGATGGCGAAACAGCGATGCCAGTCTTCTTCCGTCATTTGCAAAGGATCGCAGAACACGTTGACCCCGGCGCAATTGACCAGCACGTCGATGCGCCCGTGCAGCTCAACGGCGCGTTTGGCCATGGCGTGCAGATCGTGCTGACGCGAGACATCTGCCTTCAGCGCCTGCACATCAAAGCCCTGTTCACGCCAGTGCGCAGCAACCTGTTCGACCTTCTCGGCCTGGATATCACTGATGACCAGTTTCGCTTGCTGTGAGGCGAACGCCGCAACAATGGCTTCCCCGATGCCTTGCGCAGCACCGGTCAGCAGCACGACCTTGTTTTTCAGACGCTCGCCCTTCGGCGGCGCGGGCACCGACGGCAGGGAAAGGGGTTCAGCCATGGATCAGGACTCCTGTTTCGCAGGCGCAAAAAAACCGGGCATCTACCGATGTCCGGTCTGGAAGGCGATTTGAACGAAACAGGCAGGCGCGGCCGACGGCTTCGGGCCGTTGCGAGACGCGGACTCCACACGGGAGTGCGATAGACATTCGCTGCATCACTTCACCTGTTTTGTTCTTTTTAAGTGTGAGTGCGTGTTACTGCTGCAGCCGACTATAAACCCGACCGCCAAATAATCTCAATATATAATTTTGCATCCCATATTTTGGGATTTAATCCGCAAAGCGCGTACAGAGTTTTCCTGCAACCTCCACACGCATCGACAGCACCGCGCCATCCAGCGGGTGGTTGTGCGGGCTTTTGGCGCTGGTGATGAACAGGGTTTTCAGGTCTTCCCCACCGAACACACAACTGGTCGGGCGACTGACAGGCAGATCAATTTTGCGATCGACGTTGCCTTCAGGCGTTAATCGCAGCAGGCAACTGCCGTCCCAACGGGCATTCCAGATGTAGCCTTCGGCGTCCATTGCCGAGCCGTCCGGGCCACCCTGCTGATCGGGGCCGTACCAGACTTGTGCAACATCGAGATTGCCGTCGGTGTGGATGAAATAGCGATGGAGCGTGCTGTCGAGACTGTCGCCGAACAGCAGTGTGGTGCCGTCATCGCTCCACAGCAGCGTGTTGGGAATTCCCAGATTACGCAGTAAGGGGGTGACGCGTTTATCCGGATCGATCCGAAACAGGCCACCGGAACGACGGGTGATCGGCAGGTCTTCGCCCTGCTCGCCGATGTTGTTTTGCATAGTGCCGAGCCACAAACGACCCTGGCCATCGCAGCGCGCTTCGTTGGGGCGATTGCCGGGTTGCGGATCGGCGACGCAGAATAGCGTCAGGCGCGGTTCGAGACCGGGCGAGTCGAGATCGAGGCGATAGACGCCGCTGCTCAGCGTCACCAGTGCATCGCCGCTGGCGCAGGGGATGAACGCGGAGACATGCTCGGGCATTTGCCAGATCTGCACGTTCTGGCCGATCAGACGCAGGGCCTGTTTGCCGGCAATGTCGACCCAGTACAACGCCTGGGTTGGCGCGTCCCAGAACGGGCCTTCACCGAGCTGGGCGCGGTGTTGGGTCAGGGCGGTCCACGGCATATAACGGTCTCCATTGTTCTTGTGATTTTCTGTAGGAGTGAGCCTGCTCGCGATCGCGGTGGATCAGTCAAATCTGCTTTGCCTGATACGACGCTATCGCGAGCAGGCTCACTCCTACAGGGGATTTCGGTGTATTCAACTGGCTTTTTTGTCGGCCATGACTTTCGGGTAAAAGCGTTTGATCGCCAGGTCGGCGTTGTCGATCAGGGTCATGCACGCCCACACGCCGCGCGCGGAATCGCGGGCGGCGATGGCGTCGGCCATGTCTTTGTGGATCGGCAAAGTGCGGCGCAGTTCATCCGGGTCGGCCGCAGAAACTTCAAACGACACAGCGAGCAACGCGCCGAGCGCCGGGACCATTTGTTCAATGAATTGGTTATGGCTGGCGGCGAGAATGCATTCGTGGAAGACCTGATCGGCGCGGTTGTAATCGATGCCGCTGTCGACCGCACGCTCAAGGGCGTTATAGGCCAGTTGCACCGCTTCGATCTGTTCCAGGGTCGCCCGCTCGCAAGCCCAGCGCACGGCCATGGGTTCGATGGTGCGGCGCAGGTCGAGCAAGTCATCGACGAAGTTTTCCGGCAAGCCGTTGCGCGACAGCCAACCGACCACTTGTGGATCAAACAGATTCCAGCGCCGTACCGGCAGCACGCGGGTGCCGACCTTCGGCCCGACTTCGAGCATGCCTTTGGCGACGAGGGTTTTGATCGCTTCGCGGATGACCGTGCGGCTGACGCCGAGTTGCTCGCCCAGATCGGCCTCGACCTTGATGGTCTGCCCGGGTTTGACCTGGCCAGCGGCGATCCAGCTGCCCAGCCAGTCGACCGTGGATGCGTGAAAGCTGCTGGACATGAACACCTCAAAGCGGATCGCGATGGGTGCTCAAGCTAATCATCATACGATTAACTGTCAACGACAATCCTCTGTAGGAGTGAGCCTGCTCGCGATTGCGGAGTGTCAGTCACCACAAGGATTGACTGATCCACCGCTATCGCGAGCAGGCTCACTCCTACAGGGGGGATGTGTGTCTCAGGGTTCTAGGCCGATGCGGAAGAACTCGCCGCCGCTCCACACGCCAAGCCAACGCTGCCCGTCGATTTCGCGGCTCACCGCCAGTTCCACCAGTTGGTAGAACACATTGCGATGAATCAGCGCTTCAAGATTGGTGCGCACATGCACGTAAGGCGCAGGCTCCTGCGTCGTCGGATCAATCTCGACACGGATCGGATGCTCAGGCCCGGCCTCGGCGGTTTCATCGACGTTGGTGGTGAAGCGCAACAACTGCGCCTCCCCCTCGCCTTCAACCTCAACCGCAATCGCCACAAACGGCGCATCATCGACCTTGATCCCGACCTTCTCGACCGGGGTGATCAGGAAATAGTCATCGCCATCGCGGCGCATGATCGTCGAGAACAGCTTGACCATCGGCTTGCGCCCGATCGGCGTGCCCAGGTAATACCAAGTGCCGTCGCGGGCGATGCGCATGTCGATGTCGCCGCAGAAGTCCGGGTTCCACAAGTGCACCGGCGGCAAGCCTTTGGTTTTCGGGATCTGTCCCAACAGGTCATTGGCTTTTTGCGGGCCACTCATGGCGTTCTCCTTGAATTATTGGTCGCCGACTCCCAACAGGCTGCGCGCGTACTGTGCCAGCGGCGGGCCGATCAGGTCTTCGGGCTTGCTGTCGTGGAACGTCAGTAAACCGCCACGACTCTTGATCCGTGCAGTATCAATCAAATACTGGGTGCTGGTCTCGATCAACATGATCTGAATCACGCCGCCGTCGATGCCGAGGCGATCCACCGCTTCTTCATCGAGCCACTCATCGGAGTTGCCGATGCGGTCGTCAGCCTTGGCGAAACGCGTGTACAGCAGATAGTGCGCACCGGCATCGCGAGCTTCGCCCATCGCCTGATCGAGTCCCTCGGGAGCGCGGGCGCGGCGAACCATAGGAAAATATTCGACGAAACCTTTGAAAGCTTCTTCAGCCACCACATTCGGGCGCGGGTAAGAACCACCCGGCGGTGCGAACGCGCCTTGGGCGATGTAGATGAACGAGTCCGGCTGAATGCGGAAGTTGTTCACGCGGCGGCTGTCGCTGTGATCCAGCAAGCCTGCGTCGCTCATCTGATAGCGAGTGCCTTCGGCCATATCGCTGACAGTCATACAGCCGCCAAGCGCCAAAACGGCCAGCAGCAAAACCAGGCTACGCATCCTATTCCTCCAGAGGCCGGTGACGGAAAACCGGCGAATGGCCGTTGGATGCAGCTTTTGCGCCAGCTCAAGAAATTTGTTGATGGTTAAATCGTATTCGCGAGCAAGCTCGCTCCCACAGGGGGAATACATTCCAAGGTGGGAGCGAGCCTGCTCGCGAAAGCGGTTGATCAGCCGCCGATAATTTTCATGACTGTTGCGCCGCCAGAGAACGCCACTTCCTGCTTGTCGCCCAACGCTTTGACCAGCAAACGCTGCAGCGCTGGCAACGCCTGATGGCGCGGCTTGTCGAGCAGATCGCCGACATAGTGACGGTTGCTCGACGACAGGCAGCCATGCAGCCAACCGGTCGACGACAGGCGCAACCGTGAGCACGTCCGGCAGAACGGTACGCTTTCGTTGGCGATCACACCAAAGTTGCCCAGGCCGGGAATCGCATAGCGCACGGCGGTGGCATCTACGGGGGCATCGGTTTGCGCGTACTCGTAGCGTTCGCCAATCAGCTCCAGCAACTGCTGCAGGCTGACAAACTGTTGTAGGAACGCATTGTTGTCCTTGGCCAGATGTCCCATGCGCATTAACTCGATGAAGCGCAGTTCGTATCCGCGTTCCAGGCAGTAATCGAGCAGCGGCATGACTTGATCAAGGTTCTGCCCGCGCAATGGCACCATATTGACCTTGATCTTCATCCCCGCCGCTTTCGCCTGATCCATGCCATCGAGCACAGTGGCCAGATCGCCGCCTCGGGCGATGCTGCGGAACGCGCCGGCGTCGAGGGTATCGAGGGACACGTTGATCCGGCGCAGACCGGCATCCACCAGCAGCGGCAGTTTTTTCGCGAGGAGTTGACCGTTGGTGGTCAGGCTGATGTCGTCCAGGCCCATCTTGCCGACGGCGGTCATGAACGATTCGAGTTTGGGGCTGACCAGCGGCTCGCCGCCAGTAATGCGCAGCCGTTCGATGCCGGCGGCTTCGATCAGATACGCCACGCCGCGGGCCATGGCTTCGGCCGACAGTTCATCCTGCGCAGCCACCAGCCGCTTGCCGTTGGGCACGCAGTAAGTACACGCGTAATTGCAGGCTGAGGTCAGGCTGATGCGCAAATTGCGAAAACGCCTGCCTTGACGGTCAACGATCATGATCACTCCGGCGAAAGAATTTCGAGCCGCTAAAACTTGACTCACAAATCAAGTTTTAGCAAGCCCTATGCCTGAGTATATTCCTGCGGTACTGCGACATGTAGCGAAATCATGGCGCAATAAAACAGCTGAATGGCTCAGCTGCTTGGCGTTTCCGGATCGCGCTTGCGCTTGTTGCCCATGCGCACGCCGATGTCCATCAGGAACTGGAAGAAACCTTCCTGATCTTCCAGCACATTGCTCCAGAACGGCGAGTGATACAGCGCCACAGCGCCGTGCACCAGCGCCCAGGACGCGCAGTAGTGGAAGTACGGCGGCACGTCTTCGAGCTTGCCCTCGCTGATGCGGCCCTTGATCAGCAGGGTCAGGCGTTCGAAGTTCGAGGCACGGATCTTGTGCAGCTCCTCGACCATTTCCGGCACCTGATTGCCCTTGACCACCTTCTCTTCGAGGCGGTCGAACAGTCGATAACGCTGCGGGTCGCGCATGCGGAATTCGAAGTAGGCGCGGGACAACGCTTCCTTGTCCTTGTCGACATCGGCCGAATGCAGCAGCTCGTTCAAATCGCGCTCGTAATCGAGCATCAGGCGCAGATAGATCTCGGCCTTGGATTTGAAGTGCTTATAGATCGTGCCTTTGCCGATACCCACGGCATCAGCAATCATCTCGACGGTGACACTGTCTTCACCTTGGTCGAGGAACAGCTTGAGCGCGGTATCGAGAATTTCTTGCTCGCGGCGACGAAACTCACGGACCTTACGAGGTTCTTTGTGCATAAGAAAAGGTCTGAAGGGTCAAAATTCGAAGCCGCGTATTATGCCTAACTTGCGCAAAAATGCACGGATCATCCGACCATATCTGTGTTTCTTGTTCATTTTGAGAACGTTTTGGGCGCAATGAGAACTCAACTGAAGCGAACGTATTCCAAATTTGTTTAAAAACCCCGACCGGCTAACTGGACTGCACGCCAGACTGATCAATACTTGAACTGTCGGGCGACATCTCCCCCAAGTGTCGCGCCGATAAAGGTACCAAGGGACCGCGTGCCTTTGTTTTACTCCTAATGGTCTTAACCCGGATTCACCCCCCAGAACCCGGGTTTTTTTTGCCTGCGATTTGGCTAGCGCTTACAGGGCAGATTTAACACTCGCCAGCGGGAACAGCCGCTTGAAGTTCTCGGTGGTCTGTTCGGCAAAACGCTCGTAGTTCTCACCGCGCAGCATCGCCAGGAATTCCGCGACTTCGCGCACGTACTGCGGCAGGTTAGGCTTGCCGCGATAAGGAATCGGCGCCAGATACGGCGAGTCGGTTTCCACCAGCAGGCGATCCGCCGGGACTTTGCTCGCGACATCACGCAACGCATCGGCATTGCGGAAGGTGACGATACCCGACAGGGAAATGTAATAACCCATGTCCAGTGCCGCTTTGGCCATGTCCCAGTCTTCGGTGAAACAATGCAGTACACCGGCCTGAGGCAACGCCGCTTCGCGCAGCAATTCAAGGGTGTCGGCACGGGCGCCACGGGTGTGGATGATCACCGGTTTGCCGGTCTGCTGCGCCGCTTGCAGGTGCAAGCGGAACGACTCCTGCTGCAATTCGGCGGCTTCGGGCTCGTAGTGATAGTCCAGACCGGTTTCACCGATCGCCACCACTTTCGGGTGATTGAGTTCATGCAACAGCCAATCCAGCGCAGGCGCAGCGCCCGGCTGTACATCCAGCGGATGCACGCCAACCGAACAATCAACGTCGTCATAACGCTCAGCCAGGGCTTTGACGTCGGCGGCGTTGTCGGCGCTGACGCCGATGCACAGGAAGTGCCCTACTCCGCGCTGCCGGGCTGCATCAAGTGCGGCATCCAGCGAACCGTCATGGGCGGCGAGGTCGAGGCGATCAAGGTGACAATGGGAATCTACGAGCATAAAAAGACGGCTACTTACATCGTATGAGTGGGACGGTCGGACTTGAGGGCTCCGGCCAGATGGGTTTCGATGCGACTGCGCGCGGTGTTGTCACCATCGTTGAACTGCACGCCGACACCGGCGGCGCGGTTGCCTTGCGCACCTTTGGGAGTGATCCAGGTGACTTTGCCGGCAACCGGAATCTTCTCGGCCTCATCCATCAGGTTGAGCAGCATGAACACCTCGTCGCCCAACTTGTAGCTCTTGTTGGTCGGGATGAACAAGCCACCGTTCTTGATGAACGGCATGTAAGCGGCGTAAAGCACCGACTTGTCTTTGATGGTCAGAGACAAAATGCCGTTGCGCGGGCCCGGGCTGACAGATTCATTCATGCTCACCTCCACTGCTGATGCTCAGAGTCTAGGTACACATTCTTATCTTTGACCAGGCAATCCCGCCCATTGCACCAACAATGCTTCAAGCAACAGCGCCGGATTGAGGTTGGCCTTGCTCATGACTTTCTGGCGCTGGGCGAGGATCCAGTCCTGAATCTCGAGGACTTTGCCTTGCGCACTTTTCTGCGCCAGGTACTGCACGACTTTACGCATGTCGGTCAAACCAAGACCCGCTTCATCCTGCGTCAATTGATAACGCAGGATCAGGCTCGACCAATCGCAGAACCAGTCAAACAGACGCAGCATCGGAATGCTTTTCCATTCTTCGGCCAGTTGCGTTGGCGATTGCTGCTGTTTGAGCAACTTCTTAACGCCTTCGACCACTTGCGCACGCTGCTCGCGCACGCCCTGAGACTGCAGACTGACCGCCATCAGCGGCGATCCGGCGGCCAGCGTCAGCAGTTCGACACGCTCGTCTTCGGAGCAATCCGGCAAAGCCTGAGCCAGCCATTGCAAGCTCATCGCCTCGCCCGGCAATGGACAGGCCTGCTGCACGCAGCGGCTCTTGATCGTCGGCAGCAAACGGCTGGTCTGATGGCTGACCAACAGCAAAACCGTATCGCCGGACGGTTCTTCAAGGCTTTTCAGCAAGGCATTGGCAGCGTTGATATTCATCGCCTCGACCGGCTCGATCAGCACCACTTTGCGCCCGCCCAGTTGCGCGGTCTGCACCACGAAGCTGACCAGATCGCGCACCTGATCAACCTTGATGGCTTTGTCGGCTTCTTCAGGTTCGAGGATGTAATTATCCGGGTGACTACCGGCCTTGAGCAGCAGGCAGGATTTGCACTCGCCGCACGCGTCCGGCGTCGGCCGCTGGCAAAGCAGGCTGGCCATCAACCGTTCGGCCAACGCGCGCTTGCCGATGCCTGCCGGGCCGTGCAGCAGATAGGCGTGCGCGTGCTGCTTACGCCCGGCCAGTTGCTGCCAGAGGCTGTCCTGCCACGGGTAGGCCTCAGCCACGGGCCAGCTCCAGCAAATTCGGAATCAGGGTATCCAGCGATTGTTGAACCTTGACCAATGGCTGACCGGCATCGATGCGCACATAACGCGCAGGATCCGCTTCAGCACGCTTGAGGAAGGCACTACGCACAGCCTCGAAAAACGCCCGACCTTCCAGCTCGAAACGGTCCAGACGTCCACGGGCACTGGCGCGGGCCAGGCCGATTTCCACCGGCAGATCGAAAATCAGCGTCAGGTCCGGGCGCAGGTCACCCTGTACAAAGGTTTCCAGCGTGGCGATACGCTCCAGCGACAAACCGCGACCACCGCCCTGATAGGCATAAGTCGAATCGGTGAAGCGATCGCACAGTACCACCGCACCACGGGCCAGCGCCGGGCGAATCACTTCGGCCAGGTGCTGGGCGCGTGCAGCGAACACCAGCAACAGCTCGGCATCCGGGTTCATGACTTCGTCGGCCGGGGCCAGCAGCACGTCACGGATTCGCTCGGCCAGCGGCGTACCGCCAGGCTCACGAGTCAGCACCACTTCGATACCGGCGGCGCGCAGGCGCTCGGCGAGGTATTCGCGGTTGGTGCTTTTGCCGGCGCCTTCCGGGCCTTCCAGCGTAATAAACAAGCCAGTCACAGGCAGTCCTTAATCAAAGTCATTGCGTGTTTTGTGGGGCGGCGGCTTCCGGTGCCGGGGTCGGCGCAGGCTCCTGAGCTGGAACCTGCGGCAACGCTTCCGGCGCCGTATCCGGTGATGCACCTGGAATCGCTTCTTCCGTCGCCGGAGCCGCTTCAGGCGCTACCGCCGGCGCTGGGCTGGAACGGTAATCCGCGCGGCGCTTGAGCTGATACTCACGCACTGCATTGTTATGCGCATCGAGATCATCAGAGAAGACATGGCTGCCGTCGCCACGTGCTACGAAGTACAGGCTGGTACCTTCGACCGGATTCAGCGCTGCGTGAATCGCCTCCCGACCGACCATCGCAATCGGCGTCGGTGGCAAGCCGGGAATCACGTAGGTGTTATACGCCGTCGGCTCCTTCAGGTGTGCGCGGGTCAACTTGCCGGTGTAGCGATCGCCCAGGCCATAGATGACGGTCGGATCGGTCTGCAACTGCATCCCCAAGGCCATGCGACGCACGAAGACACCGGCGATCTGCCCGC
Source organism: Pseudomonas sp. RU47 (assembly GCF_004011755.1). Classification (GTDB taxonomy): domain Bacteria; phylum Pseudomonadota; class Gammaproteobacteria; order Pseudomonadales; family Pseudomonadaceae; genus Aquipseudomonas. The sequence continues at coordinate 4,857,633 of NZ_CP022411.1, forward strand.
GCTCCTGCGGCACACCGGTTTCCTTCTCGACCAGCGAAGCCATGATCAGCGCTTGATAAGGTTCGGTGTACGGCACATCGGAGGAACGACTTTCCCATTCTTTCGCCAGAACTTCATCGAGGCGGTCAAAGGCTTTCTTCAGCAACTCGGCATCAGACATGCCACGCACGAAACGGTAGGTATCGGGGAAGAAACGGCCTTCCGGGAACAACCCTTTATGACCAATCTTCGCCATGACGTCGCTGTCGCTCAAACCGTTCAGGGTCTGCTCGACCTTGTCATCCTTGGCCAACGCCGCGCGCACTTGATGGAAGTTCCAGCCTTCAACCAGGGTCAGGCTGTACTGAACCACATCGCCACGCTTCCACAAGTCGATCAGACCGTTAACGGTCATGCCTGGCTGCATGCGGTATTCACCGCTGTGGATCGGCGTGCCAGCGAGGTTGAAGCGCCAATACACCCGCAGCCAGAACGCGTCCTTGATGACGCCATCCGTTTCGAGTGAAAGGAAAGTCCGGGTTGGTGTAGAGCCTTTCGGCACATCCAGCAGTTCTTCCTGCGTGATGTTCAGAGGCTGTTCCAGTGCACTGTGAATCTTCCAGGCGCTGGCGCCCATCAACAGCCCTGCCAGAACCAGTCCGGTTTCCAGCAGCAGCAAAAGTTTACGTCTCAAAATCAGGCATCCAATAGGGCGCGGGCAATGGTTTGCAGTTTACGGGTGAGCGGGCCAACCGGCCAGCTCAGTGCAGCACAGGCGCGTACCGGCCAGACGCCATACACGCTGTTGCAGACAAACACTTCATCGGCCCATTGCAGCTGTTCGAGGCTGATGTCGGCGATCTGCGTGGGGATGGCCAGTGACTCGGCCTGAAACAATATTTCGGCGCGCATCACACCGGCGACACCGCAGCGTTTCAGATCAGGCGTAATCAACACGCCGTCGCGCACGACGAACAGGTTGCTGAATACCCCTTCAATGACGCGACCGGCCTGATCGAGCATCAAGCCCTCGGCGTGCTCGCTGTCCTGCCATTCGGCACGGGCGAGAACCTGTTCAAGGCGATTGAGGTGTTTGAGTCCAGCAAGTAATGGCTGTTTCGCCAGGCGGGTGCTGCACGGGAACAGGCGAACGCCTTGTTCAGCATGAGCAGCAGGATAAGCCGCAGGAGGATTGCCTTGCAGAATGCGTCGGCCCGGCGCCGCCGGATCGGCAGCATAACCACGCAAACCGTCGCCACGAGTGAGGATGAGTTTGAGCACGCCCTCGCCCATCGCTGCCGCGTAGTTCAGCAGCTCATGGCGGATCAGTTCGATATCCGTCGCGATGGCCAGACGCGAGCAGCCATCGGCCAGGCGCGTCAGGTGTCGATCCAGCAGGATCGGCTGGCCGCCACGCACGGCGATGGTCTCGAACAGACCATCGCCGTAAGCCAGGCCGCGATCTTTCAGCGACAGAGCGTCAGCCGGTTGACCGTCGACCCAGCAGTCCATCAGCCTGCGAACCGACGGAACGCCAGAGTGCCGTTGGTGCCGCCAAACCCGAAGGAGTTGGACAGCACGACATCGATGTCCATGTTGCGCGCAGTGTGCGGCACGAAATCGAGATCGCAGCCTTCGTCCGGCTCATCGAGGTTGATGGTCGGCGGTGCAACCTGACTGTTGATCGCCAGCACGCTGAAGATCGCTTCGACCGCGCCCGCAGCACCCAACAGGTGACCGGTCATCGACTTGGTCGAGCTGACTGCCAGCTTGTAGGCGTGCTCACCGAACACCGACTTGATCGCGTTGGCTTCGGCGAGGTCGCCGGCCGGGGTCGAAGTACCGTGGGCGTTGATGTACTGCACTTGATCGACGTTGATCTTCGCATCGCGCAACGCATTGGTGATGCAGCGTGCAGCACCGGCGCCGTCGGCAGGAGGCGAGGTCATGTGGAACGCATCGCCGCTGGTACCGAAGCCGATCAGCTCGGCGTAGATGGTCGCACCGCGTGCCTTGGCGTGTTCCAGCTCTTCGAGAACCAGTGCGCCGGCACCGTCGGACAAGACGAAACCGTCACGGCCCTTGTCCCACGGACGGCTGGCGCGAGTCGGCTCATCGTTGCGGGTCGACAGCGCACGGGACGCACCGAAGCCGCCCATGCCCAGACCGCACGCGGCCATTTCGGCACCGCCGGCAATCATCACGTCGGCTTCGTCGTACATGATGTTGCGCGCCGCCATGCCGATGCAGTGCGTGCCGGTGGTACACGCGGTGGCGATGGCGTAGTTAGGTCCCTGTGCTCCCAGGTGGATGGACAGGAAACCGGAAATCATATTGATGATCGAGCCTGGCACGAAGAATGGCGAAATTCGACGCGGGCCCGTCTCATGCAGGGTACGGCTGGTTTCTTCGATGTTGGTCAGACCGCCGATCCCCGAACCCATGGCCACGCCAATGCGTTCACGGTTGGCGTCGGTGACTTCCAGACCGGCATTGCGCACGGCTTGAAAGCCGGCAGCGAGACCGTACTGAATGAACAGGTCGAGCTTGCGCGCTTCCTTGACCGACAGGTATTCCTCGACATTGAAGCCCTTTACCGAGCCGCCAAAGCGGGTGGAATAGGCAGAAAGGTCGGTGTGTTCGATCAGACCAATGCCACTGCGGCCAGCCAGAATGCCCTGCCAACTGCTCGGCACATCCGTGCCCAGTGGCGACAACATACCCATACCGGTGACTACGACGCGTCTACGCGACACAGCACTCTCCTTTTTCAAATGACGATTTTGCATCAGGCCTAAAGAAAAAACCGCACGCCATGATGGCAGTGCGGTTTTTCCATGACAGCAAACAACGATTACAAACTATTACGCCTGGTGGCTAGTAACGTAGTCGATTGCAGCTTGTACAGTAGTGATCTTCTCAGCTTCTTCGTCAGGGATTTCGGTCTCGAATTCCTCTTCCAGAGCCATCACCAGCTCAACGGTGTCAAGGGAGTCGGCACCCAGGTCTTCTACGAAGGAAGCGGTGTTGACCACTTCTTCTTCTTTAACACCCAGTTGCTCGGCAACGATTTTCTTGACGCGCTCTTCGATGGTGCTCATACCTTGTTTTCACTCCTAATGGACAAATTCAGGCAGCTGGCCAGTGGGTAAGTGTATAGAAAGACTTTTCAGTTTTTCAACTGAAAGCTTCACTCCTCAAACCCTGCAGCCCTCTGCCTATAAATAGATTGCAGCTTTATAACGGATTTTAGACAGCTCGTATGACATTTTTTTGAAGCAATCCGTCACATTTTACTTACATGTACATCCCACCGTTCACCGGGATTGTAGCCCCAGTGACGTATGCCGCACCGTCGGATGCAAGAAAAGCGACCACAGACGCGATCTCTTGAGCTTGTCCCAGACGACCCAGCGGAATCTGCGTCTGCAAGGCTTCACGCTGTGCTTCAGGCAGCTCGCGCGTCATATCGGTGTCGATAAACCCTGGGGTTACCGAGTTGACCGTAATCGAACGCGAACCGACTTCACGCGCCATTGCACGGCTGAAACCTTCCAGACCGGCCTTGGCGGCTGCATAGTTTACTTGGCCTGCGTTGCCCATGGCACCCACCACCGAGCCAATACTGATAATTCGGCCCCAACGCGCCTTGGTCATGCCGCGCAGAACGCCCTTGGACAGGCGATACAGACTGTTCAGGTTGGTATCGATCACGTCGTACCACTCGTCGTCTTTCATGCGCATCATCAGGTTATCGCGGGTGATGCCGGCATTATTGACCAGGATCGCCACTGGCGCACCGAACTGTTCCTGAATGCCGGCCAGCACGGCGCTGACCGATTCATCGCTGGTGACGTTGAGTTCGAAACCGGCGCCCTGAATACCATTCTCCTTCAGGGTCGCGGCAATGCGCTCAGCGCCCGAAGCGGAAGTCGCGGTGCCAATAACGATGGCGCCCTGACGACCCAGTTCCAGTGCGATGGCCTGGCCGATACCGCGGCTTGCACCGGTGACCAGTGCAACTTTACCTTGCAGACTCATGCAAGTTTCTCCTGATTCAGGCTTGCGCTGCACGGGCGGCAGCGAAAGCGTCTGGGGTATTGAGGTTGGAAGTCGCCACGCCTTCGGCGCAACGCTTGTTCAGACCGGCCAGGACTTTACCCGGGCCGCATTCGACCAGATTGGTCGCGCCCTTGGCAGCCAGAGTCTGTACCGACTCGACCCAGCGCACGGGCTTGTAGAGTTGTTCGAGCAGATCACGCTTGAGGGTTTCCAGATCAGCCGGCACTTGCGCGCTGACGTTCTGTACGACCGGGATCTGCGGCGCCTGCCAGTCGATGGCAGCGATGGACTCGGCAAAACGCTCGGCCGCCGGACGCATCAGCTCGCAATGCGACGGCACGCTCACCGGCAACGGCATGGCACGCTTGGCACCACGCGCCTTGCAGCCTTCGATGGCGCGCTCGACCGCAGCCTTGGCACCGGCAATCACCACCTGGCCAGGCGAGTTGAAGTTAACGGCGCTGACCACTTCACCTTGTGCAGCTTCAGCGCAAGCTGCCAGCACGTCGGCATCTTCCAGACCGAGAATGGCAGCCATACCGCCCTGCCCGGCCGGAACCGCTTCCTGCATCAACTGACCGCGGCGCTCAACGAGCTTGACTGCGTCAGCCAGTGTCAGGCTGCCGGCAGCGACCAGCGCGCTGTATTCACCCAGGCTGTGACCGGCAACAAAGGCCGGACGCGCACCGCCTTCAGCCAGCCACAGACGCCACAGGGCGATCGAAGCGGTCAGAATGGCCGGTTGGGTTTTATCGGTTTGATTAAGCTGCTCTTCCGGGCCCTGCTGGGTCAGTGCCCACAGGTCATAACCCAGAGCCTCAGAGGCTTCTTTGAAAGTTTCGAGGATCAACGGATATTCCGCGCCCAGCTCGGCCAGCATGCCGAGGGACTGCGAACCTTGTCCTGGAAAGACGAATGCGAGGGAAGCAGACATGTAACAAGCCCCTAATGATCTTGTCGTCGGAAAATGACGCCCCACTGGGGGACGCAAGAAACTGACAGTTGGATGGCCCTTTGAACCGGGCGGTCACATTTAAGCATTGTCCGACGAAAACGCCTAAGACAACAAATCCTCCAGACGACCGTGGAGGCGCTCAGGAAGATTTTCCTGAATCTCGATCAGCGCACGCGAAATAGCACTCTGAAAGCCCTGAACCCCAGCCGAACCGTGACTTTTCACGACGATGCCCTGCAAACCGAGGAAGCTTGCGCCGTTATGTCGCGCCGGCGCCAGATCCGCCTGCAAACGCTTCATCAAAGGCAACGCCAAAGCCCCCACTGCACGGGAGGCCAGATTCTTTTTGAACAGCGCCTCAATGCGCGCAGCAATCATCGTCGCCAGGCCTTCGCTGGACTTGAGCAGGATGTTGCCGACGAAACCGTCACACACCACGACATCGGCCTCGCCACGATACAAACCGTCGCCTTCGATGAAGCCGATGTAGTTGATGCCACGCGCAGCCTGCAACAGCGTCGCGGCCAGTTTGACCTGCTGATTACCCTTGATGTCTTCGGTGCCGATGTTCAACAGTGCCACGCGCGGGCGATGGATGCCCAGCGTCTGCGCCGCCACCGAACCCATCACCGCAAACTGCAGCAGATGCTCGGCGCTGCAATCGACATTGGCGCCCAGATCGAGCAACTGACAAAAACCCTTTTGCGTCGGAATCGCCGCCACCATCGCCGGGCGATCGATACCCGGCAACGTCTTCAGCACAAACCGCGACAGCGCCATCAACGCACCGGTATTGCCGGCACTGACGCACGCTTGCGCCTTGCCATCACGCACCAGCTCCAGGGCGACACGCATCGACGAGTCCGGCTTGCCGCGCAAGGCCTGGGTCGGCTTTTCGTCCATGGTGATGACTTCGCTGGCCGCAACAATCGTCAGGCGCGCGCGATCGGCAGCCGATTGGCCGTTGATCAATTCTTCAAGAAGGGAGGTTTGACCGACGAGGGTCAGATGCAGCGAGGGCGTAGCAGACAGGCAAGCAAGGCTGGCCTGAACAATGCTGCGGGGACCGAAGTCCCCGCCCATTGCGTCAATCGCGATGACTTGAGCGGACAAGTGATTACTCGTCAGCGCCCTTGTCGATCACTTTACGGCCACGGTATACGCCTTCTGGCGATACGTGGTGACGCAGGTGAACTTCACCAGTGGTTTTTTCTACAGACAGGGTGCTAGCCTCGAGAGCGTCGTGCGAACGGCGCATGTCACGGGCAGAGCGGGATTTTTTGTTCTGCTGAACAGCCATAATTGATTAACTCCTAAACGTTTGGGTCACGCTTTAACTGCGCCAATACACTGAACGGGTTGGACCGCGTTACCTCGTCCTCGCTCGGTTCGGGCTCATCTGCTCCCGCCGGTTGCTGGCATTCTTCCGGATGATGAGCAGGCACAATAGGCAAAGCGAGCAAAAGCTCTTCTTCGACCAGTGACTGCAGATCCAATGGATCTTCGCCCAGTTCCAGCACGTCATAACCTTTCGGTAACGACTGGGTATTCGCACCCTCCTTCACTACAGCGTAACTGCATTCGCTGTGGATCGGCAGGGTGACCAGCTCAAGACAACGCTGGCAAACCATTTTGACCTCGGTGTCGATAAAGCTGTGGATCACCACAGATTTACGTTCATCTCGTTCAAAAACGAATTTCGCCTGCACCGTACCGACATCGTCGGAAAGCGGGTCGCAGAGTCTCTTCAAATCGGCCAGCAGCAGTTCACCTTGAAGGGTGGTGCCACGGTCAGCCAATTTGCGCGGGTCAACGTGAGGTGGAATCGGGTCATTCAACATAGGCGCAGCATTATAGGGATGCACCCACCCATGTCAAAGGAAATTGTGCCCTGTCCGTCACTTGCGTGCCTCCGCTAGAATTCGCACCTGCCTCAGGAGACGCGAATGCTGCCTTTATTACTCGCTTCAAGCTCGACCTATCGTCGGGAATTGCTCGCCCGCCTGCACCTGCCGTTCGTCTGCAGCTCGCCGGATATCGATGAAAGTCATCGCCCGGGCGAGCCTGCCATCGAACTGGTGAAACGCCTTGCCGAGCAAAAAGCCCGGGCGCTGGCTGACAGCCATCCCGCTCATCTGATTATCGGCTCGGATCAGGTAGCCGTCCTCGGCGAACAGATCATCGGCAAGCCGCATACCTTCGAGAAGGCTCGCGAGCAACTGATGGCCGCCAGTGGCGCCAGCGTGACATTCCTGACCGGCCTTGCGCTGCTTAACAGTCAGACCGGCCAGTGCCAGGTCGATTGCGTGCCGTTCACGGTCCACATGCGCACACTGGATCAGGCAAGCATCGAACGCTATTTGCGCATTGAACAGCCTTACGACTGCGCAGGCAGCTTCAAGGCGGAAGGCCTCGGTGTGAGCCTGTTTCAATCTACCGAAGGCCCTGATGCCACCAGCCTGATCGGCCTGCCGCTGATTCGCCTGATCGACATGCTACTGGTTGAAGGCGTGCAGATCCCTTAAAGTAAAAGATCGCAGCCTGCGGCAGCTCCTACATCGATCTCTGTAGGCGCTGCCGCAGGCTGCGATCTTTTGATCTTTACAACGAATCAGCGCAACGAAGGCCCGTGGAAACCCATCCACATCGCCAATTGCTCTGCCACGCTGGCACCGAGCTTCTTCGAGAAGCGATCGAACGGCGATTCTTGAACGGTGAAATCCACCAACTCTTTCTCGCCAATCACGTCCCGCGCCACCGAACTGGCATTGCCCAGACCATCGATCAGACCCAGCGGCAGCGCCTGCTCGCCCGACCAGACCAGCCCGGAGAACAGCTCTGGATGATCCTTGTCTTTCAGACGATCGCCACGACCCTGCTTGACGCTGTTGATGAACTGCTTGTGCGTCGTGTCGAGCACGCTCTGCCAGAACGCCGTCTCCTCAGGCTTCTGTGGCTGGAACGGATCAAGGAACGACTTGTGCTCACCTGAGGTGTAAGTGCGGCGCTCAACACCCAGTTTTTCCATGGTGCCGACAAAACCGTAACCGGCCGCCGTCACACCAATCGAACCGACCAGACTGGCCTTGTCGGCGTAGATTTGATCCGCCGCACTGGCGATGTAATAGGCACCGGACGCACCGAGATCGGAAATCACCGCATACAGCTTGATCTCCGGATGCAGGCCGCGCAGACGCTTGATCTCGTCATACACATAACCCGACTGCACCGGACTACCGCCAGGACTGTTGATCCGCAGGATAACGCCCTTGACCTTCTTGTCCTCGAACGCCGCGCGCAGGCTGCCGACGATGTTGTCGGCGCTGGCCGGCTCCTTGTCGGCGATCATGCCGGTGACGTCGATCAACGCGGTGTAGTTAGGCCCGCGAGTAGCGCTCTTTTCCATGTCCATCAGCGGCGTGAACAAAATCAGCGCCACAAACAGATAAACAAAGGTCAGCAGCTTGAAGAAAATCCCCCAGCGGCGTGAACGCCGCTGCTCCTGAACACCGGCCAGCAGCGTCTTTTCCAACAGCTTCCAGCTTTTCTGATCACCGTCGTCGGCACTTGCCTTGGCCGGTGCTTTCCATTCGTCGGTCATGCCATCCACCCCAGCAAAAACGTATTAAGCCTGCTGCGCCAGCCAGGCGTGTAATTCAGAAAAACGGTCGATCGACAGGCGCGGTTCGAACTGCTGCAGCGATTCGATCGATTGCGCGCCGTAACTGACCGCCACCGAATCCATCCCCGCGTTACGCGCCATCAGCAGGTCGAAGGACGAATCGCCGACCATCAGCGCCTGCTCCGCACGCACGCCGCAATGCGCAAGGATCTGCTCCAGCATCAGAGGATGCGGCTTGCTTGCAGTTTCATCGGCAGCACGGGTGATATCGAAATAATCTTCCCAGCCATTGGCCTTGAGCACCCGATCCAGCCCGCGACGATTCTTGCCCGTCGCGACAGCCAGGTGATAACCCTGCTCACGAAACGATGCCATCGACTCGACTACGCCTTCGAACAACGGCGAAGGCACGGCTTCTGCGGCGATGTAGTGATCAGCGTAATACTCGCGAAACAAGGTCATTTCGGCGTCGCTGATTTCGGGATACAGCGTGCGAATCGCCTCGGGCAGGCCCAAGCCGATGATGCCTTTGACAGCGAAATCATCACGCAACTCGAAACCGGAACGCCCGGATGCCGAGTGCATCGCCTCGACGATCCGATGGATGGAATCGGCCAGGGTGCCGTCCCAATCGAAAATCAGCAGTTTGTAATCAGATGGGCGCACTCAATCGCTCCACGGTCTTGGCCCACATTTCATCGACCGGCGCCTGCAAGGTCAGCTTGCCGCCATCGGGCAGCGGCACGGTCAGCATGTAAGCGTGCAGGAACAGGCGCTTGCCGCCCAGATCGCGGATTTCCTTGGTGAAATCCTCGTCGCCGTACTTGCTGTCACCAGCAATGCAATGGCCGGCATGCAAAGTGTGCACGCGAATCTGGTGGGTGCGGCCGGTAACCGGTTTAGCCTCGACCATGGTGGCGAAATCACCGAAACGGCGCAGCACCTTGAACATGGTCAGGGCTTCTTTGCCCTCTTCGTTGACTTCAACCATGCGCTCGCCGGAACGCAGATTGCTCTTGAGCAATGGCGCGCTGACTTTCTTGATCGAGGTCGCCCAGTTGCCGCGCACCAGCGCCATGTAGCGCTTGTCGACGCCATCGCCGCGCAATTGCTCGTGCAAGTGACGCAACATGCTGCGCTTTTTGGCGATCATCAGCAGGCCGGAGGTGTCACGGTCGAGACGGTGAACCAATTCCAGCTCTTTGGCATCGGGACGCAACTGACGAAAGGCTTCGATCACGCCGAAATTCAAACCGCTACCACCGTGAACCGCAATGCCGGCGGGCTTGTTGATCACGATCAGGGCTTTGTCTTCGAAGACAATCGAGGCTTCGAGGCGCTGCAACAGGCCTTGGGCCAATGGCACCGGCTCATCGCGCTCAGGCACGCGAACCGGCGGCACGCGCACGATATCACCGGCCTGCAGCTTGTATTCGGGCTTGATCCGACCTTTGTTCACGCGCACTTCGCCTTTACGCAAAATGCGGTAAATCAAGGTCTTGGGCACGCCTTTGAGCCGGGCGAGGAGAAAATTGTCGATTCGTTGGCCGGCATACTCCGGCGAGACTTCAAGCAATTGAACGCCTGGAGTCGAAGGGGCAGTAGTTGTCATGCCGCGGATGATAACAATTTTTATGGAATTGAAGCACTTAATCATTGCTGCTATAGTCGCGAACGCCGCCAAAAGCGGCCTGGACAGAGGAACCACGGTCAAAAACCGGCCCTGACCAACGCAATTCACCAGGACGCGAGGCCGTCCTACGGGGCTTTCGCTACGTAACGGTGGAGTTTTCAGTTGTAACAAGCGCAGGTGACATGAGGCCTGAATTACACCGCCGAGCAGAGTTTTTACTCGCCTGGCAGGCACACATTCAAGGCCAGTTCACAAAGTGCAGTCAGCTGCAGATGACCCCGAGCGAATGCTTCGGAAACAACGCCTGAATTAGCCATGATGCGTGACCTCCCCTTTCGGAGCTCACGGTAAATGCCAACCCGCTGCGGATTCTGCGCGCGGCAGCACCCGAATTATCAGGGATACGTGTAGGGTGGAGATGCACAACCGCTGGACTGTGTAGCAATAGGCTTTATCAAGACGCTTCATCTCGTCCACAGCCGCTGGTTGATTCCTCCTCCTGACTGAGTGCTTAAGTAGCCACAGCAAGCAGGACGCGTACGTCGCTATATCGGCCCAATTGGCCGCATATCGCTGGACACGGGAATGGCCAACCACTCCCGACGCACCTGACACCGACCGTGAGAAGTCGTGTGTGCCGAACGCCGTTTCCGGCAGCCCGGAAACCGACGGTACTACATGAAAAGAATGCTGATTAACGCAACTCAACCCGAAGAGTTGCGTGTTGCACTGGTAGATGGCCAACGCCTCTACGACCTGGACATCGAATCCGGTGCACGCGAGCAGAAGAAGGCCAACATCTATAAAGGCCGCATCACTCGCATCGAACCAAGCCTTGAGGCTGCCTTTGTCGATTTCGGCTCCGAGCGCCACGGCTTCCTGCCCCTCAAAGAAATCTCCCGCGAATACTTCAAGAAAGCCCCTGAAGGCCGCGTCAACATCAAGGACGTCCTGAGCGAAGGCCAGGAAGTCATCGTTCAGGTCGAAAAAGAAGAACGTGGCAACAAGGGCGCCGCCCTGACCACCTTCATCAGCCTGGCCGGTCGTTACCTCGTGCTGATGCCGAACAACCCGCGTGCCGGCGGTATCTCCCGTCGCATCGAAGGCGAAGAGCGCAACGAACTGCGTGAAGCGCTGAACGGTCTGGTTGCGCCAGCCGACATGGGTCTGATCGTGCGCACTGCCGGCCTGGGCCGCAGCAGCGAAGAAATGCAGTGGGACCTCGACTACCTGCTGCAACTGTGGACCGCCATCAAAGAAGCCTCGCTGGATCGCTCCGCGCCTTTCCTGATCTACCAGGAAAGCAACGTGATCATCCGCGCCATCCGCGATTACCTGCGCCAGGACATCGGCGAAGTGCTGATCGACAGCGTTGAAGCCCAGGACGAAGCCCTGACCTTCATCCGCCAGGTGATGCCGCAGTACGCCAGCAAGATCAAGCTGTACGAAGACAGCGTTCCGCTGTTCAACCGCTTCCAGATCGAAAGCCAGATCGAGACCGCTTTCCAGCGCGTCGTTGAACTGCCTTCCGGCGGCTCCATCGTTATCGATCCGACCGAAGCCCTGGTGTCCATCGACATCAACTCGGCGCGCGCCACCAAAGGCAGCGACATCGAAGAAACCGCCCTGCAGACCAACCTTGAAGCCGCCGAAGAAATCGCCCGTCAGTTGCGCCTGCGCGACATCGGCGGCCTGATCGTCATCGACTTCATCGACATGACCCCTGCCAAGAACCAGCGCGCCGTGGAAGAGAAAGTCCGCGAATGCCTGGAAGCCGACCGCGCTCGCGTGCAGATCGGCCGCATCTCGCGCTTCGGCCTGCTGGAAATGTCCCGTCAGCGCCTGCGTCCATCGCTGGGCGAAAGCAGCGGCATCGTCTGCCCGCGTTGCAACGGCACGGGCATCATCCGTGACGTTGAATCGCTGTCGCTGGCGATCCTGCGCCTGATCGAAGAAGAAGCCCTGAAAGACCGCACTGCCGAAGTCCGCGCTCAAGTGCCGATCCCGGTCGCTGCGTTCCTGCTCAACGAAAAACGCAACTCGATCACCAAGATCGAACTGCGCACCCGTGCCCGCATCATCATTCTGCCGAACGACCACCTCGAAACCCCGCATTTCGAAGTTCAGCGTCTGCGTGACGACAGCCCGGAAGCCGCGACCAACCAGTCCAGCTACGAAATCGCTGCTGCCGCTGCCGAAGTCGAAGAGGTCCAGCCAGCCGCTGCGACCCGCACCCTGGTTCGCCAGGAAGCCGCAGTCAAGACTGCGCCGGCCCGCGCCAACGCTCCGGTTCCGACCGAAGCCGCCGCACCTGTCGCCGCTGCACCGGCTCCCGTTGCTGCACCAGAGCCAAGCCTGTTCAAGGGCCTGGTGAAATCGCTGGTCAGCCTGTTCGCCACCAAAGAAGAGCCAACTGCTCCGGTTGTGGTTGAAAAACCAGCCAGCGAGCGTCCGGCCCGCAACGAAGAGCGTCGCAACGGTCGTCAGCAGAGCCGCAACCGTAACGGTCGCCGCGATGAAGAGCGCAAGCCGCGCGAAGAACGTGCACCGCGTGAAGAGCGCGCCCCACGTGAGCCGCGCGAAGAGCGTCAGCCACGCGAAGCCCGTGAAGTCCGCGAGCCTCGTGAAGCCCGTACCGAAGCACCGGCAACCCGTGAAGAACGCGCACCTCGTGCTCCGCGTGAGGAACGTGCTCCTCGTGCACCGCGCGAAGACCGCAAGCCACGTGGCGAGCGTGAAGAGCGTGTACGTGAACTGCGCGAGCCTCTGGACGCCGCTCCAGTTGCTCCAGTTGCTGCAGCCACCGCAGCCGTTGCCGCTGAAGAGCGTCCGGCCCGTCAGCCACGTGAAGAGCGCGCACCGCGTCCGCCGCGTGAAGAGCGTCAACCACGCGCCGAGCAGGCCGCTGCTGCCGTCGCTGAAGAAGAAGTGAACATCAACGAAGAGCAACTGCCGGAAGACGGTTCGGAGAACGCCGAGGGCGATCGCCCACGTCGTCGCTCGCGCGGTCAGCGTCGTCGCAGCAACCGTCGTGAGCGTCAGCGTGATGCCAACGGCAACGTGATCGAAGGTTCGGAAGAATCCGAAGCCGGCGAAAACGCTGAAGAGCCAAGCACTGCCGATCTGGCTGCCGGCCTGGCGGTGACTGCTGCTGTTGCCAGCAGCGTGATCAGCGCTCCGGCTGAAGCACAAGCTCACGAGCAAGCAGAGCGCGCCACTGCCGCCGTTCAGGAAACTGCTGCTGTGGAAGCGCCGGTTGTTGAAGCGACCACTCCGGTAGAAGTGGTTGCTGCTCCGGAAGTCGAAGTCGCACCGGTTCAGGAAACCCTGCCTCAGGTCGAGCCAGCGCCAGTTGTGTTCGCCGAACCGGTGGTTGAAACCGTCGCTGAAACCGTGACCGAAACCGTGCGTGAAGTTCGCGAAGAACAAACCGCTTTCAACTGGGTTGCCGAGCCAACCGTGACTGAAGTACCAGCACCTGCTGCTGAAGCTGAAGTCCCGCAAGCGATGGTTTCCGAGCCAGTGGTTGCGGCTGCCGAACCTGCTCCAGCGCCAGTCGTTGAAGCACCGGTTGTTGAAGCTCCGGTCGTCGAGGCGCCTGTAGTGGCCGAAGCACCAGCCCCGGCAGTTGAAGCACCGGCTCCGGTCAGCGCCCTGACGCCAAGCGGCCGCGCGCCGAACGACCCGCGTGAAGTGCGTCGTCGCAAGCGTGAAGAAGAGCGTCTGCAGAAGGAAGCCGAACTGGCTGCCGCTGCTGCTCCTGTTGCTGAAGTGGTCGAGGCAGCGCCTGCCCCGGTCGCTGAAGAAGCGGTTGTCGAAGCAGTGATCGCTGAAGCGCCACGCTCCGTTCAGGACGCGGTCGAGCAGCACCAAGAGGCCGAGGAAAAAGAACACGAGCCTAAACCACTCGTGTAATTTCCAAAGCCGTTAAAAAGCCCCGCCCGGTGAAAACCTGGCGGGGCTTTTTTATGCCTCGATTTTTTGTGGTGGACTCTAGATCCAACCCCCTCACCCCAGCCCTCTCCCCACGGGGCGAGGGGGAAAGGGAGCCGATCTCCGTGTGCTTCAAGGCCGGAGTTCGACTCGAAGTTTCAGGTCGGTGTAGCTCGAAAGAACACCTCGGTCAGTCCCCTCTCCCTCTGGGAGAGGGTTAGGGTGAGGGCTTCTAAGGAATTCACACAGATCTCAAGACGAGGCAAAAACCAAAGCCTCAGGCACATCGATATCCCACAGCACACCTGGATCATCGACAGCAATCTCCACCACCCTGCCCTGCTTGAACAAAGGCCTGGCCCCGCGATCACCGCTCAACCCCTGCAACCCCAAACCAAACGACCGCCCAAACCCCACCGGATGGCCAAACTCGCCATCCTGCACCGGCACGCTCACCGCATCGTCAGCAATCGCCGCAACCACCCGCTCGATACTCGACGGCAAGATAAACGGCATATCACCCAGCACAATCAACCAGCCATCGGCATCCGGGCAAGCTGCAACCCCGGCGGCAATGCTGTCACCCATTCCGGTCGACTCGATCGAAACAACCTCACAGCCATAAGCCTGCGCCATGCGCATCGCCTGCGGCCGCGCCTCAGTCGTCACCAGGACGCGCTTATCAAGATCGGCCGGCAGATTCACCAACACCTGCTCGATCACCGAACGCACCGCACCATCACGACCAGTGCAATCCGCCAGCAACTTGTCTTTGTCGGCACCCGCCACCTGGCGAAAGCGACTGCCCTCGCCCGCTGCCAGCACAATCACTGCAATGGATCGACTCATGCGCCCTCCAGTGTTTTCTTCTGCTTCAACTCGACGCCGTTCTTGATCGCGACGATTTCTGCCAGCAGGGACAAGGCAATTTCCGCCGGCGAATGACTGCCAATGTGCAAACCGATCGGGCCATGCAGTCGATCGATCGCTTGTACCGACAAGCCTAGCTGAGCCAGATTCTCCCGGCGCTTCTGACTGTTGACCCGCGAGCCGAGCGCCCCCACATAGAAGGCTGGCGAATCCAGCGCCGTCAGTAACGCCATGTCGTCCAGACGCGGATCATGGGTCAACGCGACAATCGCTGTGCGCTCATCGGTCTGAATGCTCAACACCGCGTCATCCGGCATGCCCGGGACGAAGCGTCCGTGATGCTCTTCCCAGCCGTAGACAAACTCGGTGCGTGGATCGCAGATCAGCACTTCGAAATCCAGCAGTCGCGCCATGTCCGCGACGTAGCGCGACAACTGCCCGGCACCGATCAACAACAGACGCCAGCGCGGGCCGTAAATGGCGCGCAGGGTTTTGCCATCGAATTCCAGCGAATCGGATTTACTTGCCGGGGACAGAAACACTTCACCGGTGTCGATGTTCAACTCGCGAGCAACAATCTCGTGGGCCTCGCAACGGGCCAATAGTTCGGCAACCCACGCCGGATCGCCAACGCGCTCTTCGGTCAGGCGCAACGTGCCGCCGCAAGGCAAGCCAAAACGCGCCGCCTCCTCTCGCGTCACGCCATAAGTGATCAACTGCACCGGCGGCCCGTCGGTAGCGATGCGGCCGTCGTGCAGACGGGCGATCAAGTCATCCTCGACACACCCGCCCGACACCGAACCAATCACCACGCCATCCTCGCGCAACGCCAACATGGCACCGGGTGCGCGGGGCGCCGTGCCCCAGGTTTGCACCACACTGAACAGCACCACCCGCTGTCCGGCGCGGCGCCATTCGAGGACGCTGCGCAGGACATTGAGGTCGACGCTGTCCATTACGCCTCTGCCTTCTGCCAGCCCTGCAACTGATAACGCACCGGCAGATTGCGAATGCGCTTGCCGGTGGCGGCGAAGATCGCGTTACACAAGGCCGGAGCAATCGGCGGTACGCCCGGTTCGCCGACACCGCCCAAGGGCACGTCGCCCGGCGGTGTCACCAGATGCACGGCAACTTCCTTCGGCGCCAGCGACATGCGCGCCACTTCATACATATGGAAGTTGTCCTGCTGGACCTTGCCGTCCTTGAAGCTGATTTCGCCCAGTACTGCGTTGCCCAGGCCCATAACGCAGGCGCCTTCGAACTGCGAACGGATACGTTCAGGGTTGATCTGCGGCCCGCAATCGACGGCGATATCGGCCTTGTGCACGATCAGCGTACCGTCGTCTTTTACTTCAACCTCAATCACCGCCGCCACGTATGTGACGAAGCTGTAATGCACCGCCAGGCCAAGACCACGGCCCTTGGGCAGTTTGCGTCCCCAGCCAGCAGCTTTGGCTGCGGTTTCCAGCACGGCGCGCATGCGCCCGGTGTCGATCGGATAACGCTCGGGAGATTCGCCATAGTTCCACTCTTCGCTCAGCGTGCGCGGGTCGATCTGACGATCAGGGCCAAGCAGTTTGATCTGGTATTTGAGGGGATCCTCACCAGCCTTGTGCGCCAGCTCATCGACGAAACTCTGGATCGCGAAACCATGGGGAATGTTCGATACCGAGCGATACCAGCCAACCCGCGTGTGCACGGTGGCTTCGGGGTTTTCCAGGCGCACATTGGGAATCGCGTAGGCCATGTTGGTGAAGCCCATGCCCAGTTCGAATGCCGCTTCATGGTTCATGCCCGGCGCGAATAACGCAGTGATGCTCGGTGCCACGGTGCGATGCAGCCAACCGGACGGCATACCGTCCTTGCCCACGCCCGCCTTGAGGTACTCAGCAGACACGGTATGAAAATACGAGTTGTGGATGTCATCTTCACGCGTCCACTGCACCCGCACAGCTTTGCCGGGGAACTCCTTGGCGAGGATCGCCGCTTCGACGACAAAGTCCGGTTTCGACTTGCGACCGAAACCACCGCCGAGCAACGTGACATTGAAAGTGACTTTATCGAACGGCAGCCCAAGACGCTCGGCAATGCGCTCGCGGGTGACTTGTGGCGCCTGACTCGGTGCCCACGCTTCGCAAACGCCGTCCTTGTAACGGGCGATGGCGACCATCGGCTCCATCGGCGACTGTGCCAGATGTGGCAAATAGTACGACGCTTCGAGCGTACTCGCGGCGCCGCTCAGGGCCTTGTCGATATCGCCGGTGTTGCGCACCACTTTGCCGGGCTTGAGTGATGCGGCTTCCAGCTCTTTGCGATAGGCGATCGAGTCGTAACTGGCGTTCGGGCCGTCATCCCATTCGATCTTCAGCGCCTCACGGCCCTTGATCGCTGCCCAGGTATTGCTGGCCACCACGGCCACACCGCCCAACGGTTGGAATTCCGAAGGCAACGGGCGGCTTTCGATCTGGATTACTTTGAGCACGCCGGGGACTTTCAGCGCAGCGCTGTCATCCACCGATTTGACCTTGCCGCCGTACACCGCCGGACGAGCGATGGTCGCGTACAACATGCCATCGAAATGCACGTCGGCGCCGTACACCGCACGACCGTTGACGATGTCGTCACCGTCGATGGCTTTGGTGCCTTCCTTGCCGATGTAGCGAAACTCCGACGGCTGCTTAAGACGCAAGCTGTCCCGTGCCGGTACCGCCAACGCACTGGCTGCGGCGGCCAGTTCGCCGTAGCCCAGCTCTCGGCCGGACGGTTTATGGATGACTTTGTGCAACTGCGCGTGGCATTCGCCCACAGGCACTTTCCACTGCGCAGCGGCAGCTTGCTCGAGCATGGTTCGGGCCGCCGCGCCGCAACGCCGCATCGGCTCATACCAGTGGCGCATGCTGCGCGAACCGTCGGTGTCCTGGTTGCCGAAACGTACTTCATCACCCGGCGCCTGCTGCACTTTGACGTGCGCCCAATCGGCCTCCAGCTCATCTGCGACAACCATGGTCAGACTGGTGCGCACGCCCTGGCCCATTTCCGAACGATTGCACACAACGGTGACGGTGCCGTCGGCGGCGATGCTGACGTAGACCTTCGGATCATCGATCCAGCCGTTGGGCATGCCATCGGCGCCGAACTGTTTCGGTTTGTCTTCGGCCAACGCATCCTGCCAGCCCCAACTCGCGGCCAGCACCAGCGCACCAGTGGCGCCGACGCCTTTGAGAAAACCGCGACGGCTGAGATTGCTCAGGGCGAAATCATTCGGAAGACGGCTCATGCCTTGGCCTCCTTCAAATGGGTGGAGGCTTGGCGGATCGCGGTCTTGATCCGGTTGTAAGTGCCGCAGCGGCAAATGTTGCCAACCATGGCTTCCTCAATCTGCTCGTCGCTCGGGTTCGGGTTGGTTTTGAGCAATGCCGTGGCCGACATGATTTGCCCGCCCTGACAGAAACCGCACTGCGCGACGGCTGAGTCGAGCCAGGCTTGCTGGACCACCTGCCCGACCGGGTCAGCATGAAGATTGTCGATGGTGGTGACGTTCTGCCCGATCACCGAGCCGATCGGCGTGATGCAACTGCGCGCCGGCAAGCCATCGATGTGAATGGTGCAGGCGCCGCACAGGCCCATGCCGCAACCGAATTTGGTGCCGTTGTAACCGGCGACATCACGAATCGCCCACAACAGCGGCATGTCTTCAGTGACATCGAGGGGATGGTCTTGACCGTTGAGTTTCAGGGTAATCATGGGCACGCCCGCATATTTTTAGTGGTTATGGGGTCGAGCAATCTGCCGCCATTGAATCGGCGGTGGTTCACGCAGATCGACTCAGGCTAATCAGGCTCTCTTGTGCCGACGCGAACGTCTGCACCGGGCCTTTGGTGGAGCAAATGACGGTTATCGTTAGCTCGCTAAGTTAACCCAGCGTTAACAAAAAAGCCCTGCTGAGACAGGGCTTTTCAGTTACGAGCTTTTAGCTACAAGCTAAAAGTAAAAGCAGTAGCTGGCTCACGCTCAAGATTGTAGCTTGCCGCTAGAAGCTTGAAGCTCGACGCTGCTTCAATACCGATTGGGCTCCATTTCCAGCTCGACATTGAAACGTTCTGCAATGTCTTTCTGGATGCGTTGCGCCAGATCGAGCAATTGCAGACCGGTCGCGGCGCCGTAGTTGACCAACACCAGCGCCTGCAATTTATGCACGCCGGCATCGGCCTCACGGAAACCTTTCCAGCCAGCACGCTCGATCAGCCAGCCCGCGGCCAGTTTCATCTGCCCGTCGGGTTGCGCGTAGGCGACCACATCCGGGTGCTGCGCTTTGATCTGCGCGACGATGTCCGCCGACACCAGCGGGTTCTTGAAGAAGCTGCCGGCATTACCGAGCACTGCCGGATCCGGCAGTTTTTCACTGCGGATGCTGCAGATGGCGCGGCTGACGTCACTTGGCGTCGGCTGCTCGATGCCCTGCTCGGTCAGGCGCTGACGCACCGGGCCGTACTCCAGATGCAGATGCGCGACGCGATCGAGCGTAAAACGCACGCGCAAAATCAACCAACGCCCAGGCTGCTGTTTGAACAGGCTGTCGCGGTAGGCAAAGTTGCATTCTTCCAGGGTGAAATCACGTAGCTCGCCAGTCTGGCGATCCAGCGCCGTGAGCCCGGCAAACACATCCTTGATCTCGACGCCGTAAGCGCCAATGTTCTGCATTGGCGCAGCGCCGACAGTGCCGGGAATCAGGCTGAGGTTTTCCAGTCCGGAAAAGCCCAGCGCCAGCGTGTGCTGAACAAACGGATGCCAAGGCTCGCCAGCTTCAGCTTCGATTACCACACGGCTGCCGTCATCGCTGATCACGCGGATCCCGCGCGTCGCCATGCGCAGCACCAGCGCCGGGATATCCGCCGTCAGCAGCAAGTTGCTGCCACCGCCGATTACCAGTAACGGCACGTCGTGCGCGCTGGCATACGCCAGTGCTTCACGGACATCGGCATCGCTGTGGGCTTCGGCGAACAGTTGCGCGCGCACATCGACGCCAAAACTGTTGAACGGTTTCAGGGAAACCTGTGGTTGCACCTGCAAACTCATAACCGGCCCTTCACTTCGATCAACAATTGGTCACAAGCCGCTTCGATCAGATCCAGCACCTGCTCGAACCCCTGATTGCCGTCGTAATACGGATCCGGCACCTCATCGACCAACCCGGCATAACGGCGCAGGAACAGATCCAGTTCGGCCTTGCCAGTGGACGGTTGCAGCGCCTTGAGGTTGCGCAGGTTGCTGTTGTCCATCGCCAGAATCAGGTCATAACTGGCGAAGTCGGCACGGCTGACCTGCTGCGCGCGTTGCGCCGACAGGTCATAGCCGCGCACTTTGGCCGCGGCCTGACTGCGTTTGTCCGGCGGGTTGCCGACGTGCCAGTCACCGGTGCCGGCGGAGGCCACTTCGACCTGATCCGCCAGCCCTGCGGCACGCAACTTGTGGCGCAACACGCCTTCAGCCGTGGGTGAACGGCAAATGTTGCCCAGGCACACAAACAGAACGCGCATCAGGCCCCCAGCAGGCGACGAACGCGCTCGAGGTCTTCGGCAGTGTCGACGCCGGTTGGCGGTGCGATCAGCGCATCGGCGACATGAATCCGCACGCCATGCCACAGGGCACGCAGTTGCTCAAGGGATTCAGTGTTTTCCAGCCAGCACGGGCCCCAGCTGACGAAGTCCTGGAGGAAACCGGCGCGGTAGGCATAGATACCGATGTGACGACGGTACGGCACGCCTTCAGGCAATTGCTCGCGGCTCTTGGCGAATGCATCGCGCGCCCAAGGCAAGGTCGAACGGCTGAAGGTCAGCGCCAGACCGTTGAGGTCGCTGACAACCTTGACCACGTTCGGATTGAACAGGGTTTCCACGTCCTCGATCGGCTCGGCCAGCGTGGCCATGCGCGCTTCGGTGTGGGCGGCGAGGTTGGCGGCGACCTGATCAATCACGCTCGGTGGAATCAGCGGCTCGTCACCCTGCACGTTGACCACGATCGCGTCAGGCTCAAGGCCCAGTTTCGCCGCGACTTCGGCCAGACGATCGGTGCCGGAATTATGGTCTTCACGGGTCAGCACCACTTCGGCACCAAAAGCCTTGCAGGCCTCGACGATGCGCGCGTCGTCAGTCGCGACCACGACGCGGGTCGCGCTGCTTTTGCTCGCCTGTTCCCAGACGTGCTGGATCATCGGCTTGCCGGCGATGTCCAACAGCGGTTTGCCCGGCAGACGGGTCGAGGCGAAACGCGACGGGATGACAACGGTGAAGGCAGTGGTCATTTATCCAGACGCTCGTCGGTGGTCAGAGTGCGGGCTTCGCTTTCGAGCATCACCGGGATGCCGTCGCGGATCGGATAGGCCAGACCGGCACCCTTGCTGATCAGTTCGGTCTTGTCGGCGCTGAGCTTGAGCGGGCCTTTACAGATCGGGCACGCGAGGATGTCGAGCAATTTGGTGTCCATGAACATTCCCTGAGTAAAGAGTTAAGGCAAAAGCCGATCGGGCAACAGACGCATCAGTTGTGTGTCGAACCAGGCCACGAAGGCCGGCGACGGCACGGCATCGACCGCCAGATACCACCAGTCGGCAGCAGCGAAGGCACGGCACTTCACCGCATCCTTTTCAGTCATCACCAACGGCAATGACGGTGTGAAATTCAACGCCTGCACGCTGTATTCGGCGTGATCGGCAAACGCATGGGGGATTGCCCGCCAGTCTAGCGCTTCGAGGGTATTGAAGAAACGTTGCGGATTGCCGATCCCGGCGACCGCATGCACGCTTTGACCGGACGGAAAATGCTCGAGAGATTTGCGCTCGCCGCTGCGCAGGTTGACCAGCGCCGTCGGCTGCAGGCGAAAGGCGAAACCGTCGTCACGGTCTTCAGTCGCACCATTGAACAGCACGCCGTCGACGCTTTGCAGACGTTCGATCGGTTCGCGCAACGGTCCGGCAGGCAAGCAGCGTTTGTTGCCCAGACCACGGGCGGCGTCGATCAGCACCAGCTCCAGATCCCGCGCCAGACGGTAATGCTGCATGCCGTCGTCGGAGAGGATCAGATCCAGCGGCTCACTGGCGAGCAAGGCTTTGACAGCGGCGCTGCGATTGGGGTCGATCATCAGCGGCACGCCGGTGCGCTGGACGATCAGCAGCGGTTCGTCGCCGGCGATATCGGCGGTTTGATCGGCCTCAACGCGCCACGGCAACTGCGCGGGTTTGGCACCGTAACCACGGCTGACCACGCCGACGCGCAAACCGCTGCGCCGGCAATGTTCGATCAGCCAGAGGATCATCGGCGTTTTGCCGGTGCCGCCGACGGTGATGTTGCCGACCACGATCAGCGGCACTGGCGGCTGGTAAATCTCGCCTTCACCGTCGAGAAAGCGCTGGCGTTTACCCACCACCACGCGGCGGTACAACATTTCCAGCGGCCGCAGCAACGCCAGAGCCGGGTGCCCCTGGTACCACGCGGCGAGCAAACGATCGGACAGGCTCATCAGGATTTGGGCGCCGCCTCGACCGTGGTCATGCGCAGATGGCTGAAACCGAGCTTGCCGGCCGCGTCCATGGCGGTGATCACGGATTGATGCTGAGTCTTGCCGTCAGCACTGATCGACAACGGCATGTTGGTGTCACCGTTGGATTCTTTCTGCATGGCTTCCATCAATGTCGCCAGATCGTTCTTCGGCAGAATCCTGTTGTTCACCGAAAACACGCCTTCGGCGCTGATAGCCACGTCGATCTGCTTGAGCTGCTGATCTTCGGCCGGAGAGCCGCTGACCGCTTCCGGCAGGTCGACGCGCAACTGGGTTTCACGGGTAAACGTGGTGGTCACGACGAAAAACAGCAGCAGAATGAACACCACGTCGATCAGCGACGCGAGGTTGATATCGATGGTTTCCCGAGGCTTGCGACGGAATTTCACGCGCGGCCCTCGGCCAGGTCGACGTCACGGTCACCCTGCACCACTTCAACCAGTTTGATCGCTTCCTGCTCCATGCCCACCACCAGTTCATCAATGCGGCGTTGCAGGAAGCGGTGGAAGAACACCGCCGGAATACCGACCATCAGGCCTGCTGCTGTGGTGATCAGCGCCTTGGAGATACCACCCGCCAGCACCGAAGCATTGGTGGTCATACCGGAACCGGTGAATGCGCTGAAGATATCGATCATGCCCAGCACCGTACCCAGCAGACCGAGCAGCGGCGACATCGCGGCGATGGTGCCCAGCGCATTGACGTAGCGTTCGAGTTCGTGGATGACGCGGGCGGCGGCTTCTTCAATGCACTCTTTCATGATCTCGCGACCATGCTTGGAGTTGGCCAGACCGGCGGCGAGGATTTCCCCCAGCGGCGAATTGGCGCGCAATTCCTTGAGTTTTTCTTTATTGAGCTGCTTGTCCTTGATCCAGACCCAGACCTGGCCCAGCAGATGCTCGGGGGTGACGCGACTGGCGCGCAGGGTCCACAGGCGTTCGGCGACGATCGCCATGGCCGCGATGGAGCTCAGAATGATCGGCAACATCATCCAGCCGCCGGATTTGACCAATTCCCACACAGTGACAGTCCCCTCGAAAAAGTGCGCCACTTTACCATACCGATCGACGATTAAGACCCGCCGCCCCGACGACCGTGATACCCATTGGCTCATGCCCCGATCAGCGGGCCAGCGCGGGCGGATCACGCCAGAAACGCCGCTGATGACGCATTGTGCGAGGCGGCGCGAAGGTGCCCAGTTGCACCTGAATGGCACCCTGCTCGGCGCTGTCGTAAATGCGCAGTCCCTGTTTGCGATAACGCGCCAGCACGGTCGGGTGCGGATGGCCGAAGGAATTGCCCTGCCCACGGGAAATCAGCACGGCTGCGGGTTGCAACACCTTGAGCAGCGCCATTGACGACGAACTGCGGCTGCCGTGATGGGGCGATTGCAGCCATGGTGTCGGCACGGCCAATGGACTGTCGAGCAGCGCACGTTCGGCGTGGGTGTCGATATCGCCGGTCAGCAACAGACGCTCGCCATTGGCCTCGATCTGCAAGACGCAGGAGCGCTGATTGCTGTCGCGGGCGTCCGCCCATTGCCAGAGTTGAAAAGCGACCCCGTCCCACTGCCATTGCCGGCCGCTTTCGCAGGCTTCGGCGCTCAACGCCTCAGGCAGTCCCGGCGGGTCACCGCTGATCACGCGATCGACGGTCAAACCACGGGTGATCGCCAGAGCGCCACCCGCGTGATCGGCATCCGCATGGCTGAGCAGCATCAGATCGAGTTTTTCCACTCTCAGTTTGCGCAACGCGGGCAGCACCACCCGCTCGCCGAGATCGAAATCACCAAAGCGCGGCCCAGCGTCATAGAGCAACGTGTGATGGCGGGTGCGGATCAGGATGGCCAGGCCTTGGCCGACATCCAGTTGCCAGATCTCGGCCAATCCCTCATCCAGCCGTTCGCGTGGCGGCACCACCAGCAGCAACAGCAATGGCCAGCCCAGCGGGCGCATTGGCACGCCGCGCGGCAACACCAACAACACCGCGCCGAGACCGCCAGCAGCCAAGAACCAGGCGGGTATCGAGGGTGCGATCCATGCAGGCCAATGCCCGGCCATTATCGCCAGCGCGCGAAACAACCCGTCGATCAAACCACCGGCCAGCCACAGCAGCCCTTCGCCGACACAGGGTATGGGCAACAACATCGTCCCGAGCAACGCCGGCGGCAGCACGACAAGACTGACCCAAGGCACTGCAAGCAGGTTGGCCAGTGGCCCGCTGAGACTGATCGGCAGGTTCAATGCCAGCAACACCGGGCACAAACCGATCGCAATCAACCATTGCGCCCGTGTCCAGGTCTGCCACCAGCGCCACGCGCCCAGGCGGCCGCCAAAGGTGAAAATCAACACCGCCACCGCCGCAAACGACAACCACAAACCCGGACGCAAACTCGCGAGCGGATCCAGCAACAGCACACCATTGAACGCCAGCAGCAGCGGCCACCATGCCCCCAGATGGCGAAAGCGCAAACGCCACAACAGTACCAGGCCGACCATCACGCAGGCGCGCTGCACCGGCACGTCAAATCCGGCAAGCAAGGCGTAACCCAGCGCCGCCGTAAACGCCAGCCCACAGGCCCATGGCAGCCACGGCCAACGCAGCGGCCACAGGCCAAATCGCGCCAACCCTGCGACCAGCCAATACATCACCGCCGCCAGCAAGCCGATATGCTGACCGGAAATCACCAACAAGTGCACGGTGCCGGTGTCCTGCAGGATCTGCCAATCCTCGCGACTGAGCCCGGACCCATCACCCAACACCAATGCGGCCAGAACACCGGCCCGACCGTGCGCATCCACTGCAAGCAGGCGCTGACGAATGCTGTCGCGCCAGGCCCAACGCGCTTCGCTCAGGCGTTGACCATCCTTGACCGTGCCGGTCGCACCGATGCGTTGCGCCAGCAGCCAAGCCTCGTAATCGAAAGCGTCCGGGTTGAGCAAACCACCGGGACGCTTGAGCTTGACCGCCAAGCGCCAGCGCTCGCCACTGTTGACCGGCGGCCCGGCGTACCACGCGAGTCGCATCAGCGATGGCAGTTTTTCGTGACGTGAGCGTGCATCAGCCAACTCGAAACGCACCACACCGTCGCCGTTCTGCGGCAACCCGACCACCCGCCCTTCGAGCCAGCGGGTTTCGCCATCCAGTTCGGCCGGCAAGCGATCATTCAACGCCCATTGCGCACCGACGCTGGCCCAGGTGAAACCCAGCAGAAAAATCGCCAATGGATAGCTGCGAAACGGCAGCAACATCAAAGCCGTCACCGGCAACAACAGCATCAACCAGACCGGCGGTAAGGCCGGCATAAAAACCGGGGCCAGCAGACCGACTGCCAGCGCCATCATCCCTGTGCGCATAAGCCCGTCCTTGAGAGTCCCGCACTTAGGCATAGCGGGTGTCGGGCACGTGCGTCGTCAACAATTGTCACAAAGTCTGAATGGGCGCTTCGTAGAATCCAGACATACTTGCCGCCTTAACCGACCGAGAAGCCTTATGCCCCGGCGCTTATTCAAACGTTACATGCCCGATCCGACGAGCATCAGGGAACACAAATCCTTACGCTTTCTCGGCAAGTTGCTGCATGACCCGAACCTCTGGCACCTCAATCGTCACTCGGTCGCGCGGGCGATGGCGGTCGGCCTGTTCGCCGCATTCCTGCCGATTCCGGCGCAAATGCTGGTGGCCGCCGCCCTTGCCGTCATGGTGCGGGGGAACATGCCGATTGCGGTCAGTCTGGTGTGGCTGACCAATCCGATCACCATGCCGGCGGTGTTCTTCTGCACGTATCAGGCCGGGGCGTTTTTGATGGATGTGCCTGCCCGGCATCTGCCCGATGAGCTGACCTGGGAATGGATCAGCGGCGAGTTGTCGACACTGTGGCAGCCGTTTCTGCTCGGCTCGGTGGTGGTAGGGCTGGTACTCGGCGCCCTCGCCTATTGCCTGGTGATGATGTATTGGCGCTGGTGGGTCGCGCGGCAATGGGCGCGGCGCAAGAAAAGCCGCATGCGCTGAATGCAAAACGGCCTCCGCAGTGGGAGGCCGTTTTGATTTGTGGCGTCTGTATTGGCCCTATCGCGAGCAGGCTCACTCCTACATTGGAATGCGTTCCCCTGTGGGAGCGAGCCTGCTCGCGAAGAAGTCGACGCGGTTCTGGATCAGGTACGCATACCACGCCCACTCACCAGCAACCGCGCACAACCGAGATACAACACCACCGTCGCCACCAGCATGAAGGTGATCGCGATACCAATCTTGATATCCGACACACCCAGAATCCCGTAACGGAACGCATTGACCATGTGCAGCACCGGGTTGGCCAGCGACACGGTTTGCCAGAATGGCGGCAGCAGCGTGATCGAATAGAACACCCCACCCAGGTACGTCAGCGGCGTCAGCACAAAAGTCGGGATGATCGAAATATCATCGAAATTGCGCGCAAATACCGCGTTGATGAAGCCCAGCAGCGAGAAAATCGTCGCCGTCAGCACCACCACAAGGATGGTCACCCCGAGGTGATGCACCTGCAAATGGGTGAAGAACAGCGACAGAATGGTCACGATCACGCCGACCATCAGGCCACGCAACACGCCGCCAATGGTGAAGCCAATCAGAATCGTGTGCGGCGACACCGGCGAGACCATCAGCTCTTCGATGGAACGCTGGAACTTGCTGCCGAAGAAACTCGACACCACGTTGCCGTAAGAGTTGGTGATCACCGACATCATGATCAGCCCGGGCACGATGTACTCCATGTAAGTGAAGCCACCCATGTCGCCGATTTGCCGACCGATCAGATTACCGAAGATCACGAAGTACAGAACCATGGTGATCGCCGGTGGCAGCAACGTCTGCGGCCAGATCCGCGTGAAGCGTTTGACCTCGCGGTAAACGATGGTCTGCAGGGCGACGAGGTTGGGACGGAATTCGGAACTCATACCGCCACCTTCGACAGATTTTTCTCCACCAGGGACACGAACAACTCCTCGAGGCGATTGGTTTTGTTGCGCAGGCTCAGCACTTCAATGTTCTGCTGCGCCAACTGGGTGAACAACGCCGTAATGCCCATGGATTTGTCGACCTGAACTTCCAGGGTGTGGCTGTCGATCAACCGGGCCGGATAACCGAGCAGTTGCGGCGCGGCGCTCAAGTCGTTTTTCAGGTCCAGCAAAAAGGTTTCCACGTGCAACTGGCCCAGCAATTGTTTCATGCTGGTGTTCTCGACGATGGTGCCGTGGTCGATGATGCCGATGTTGCGGCACAACTGCTCCGCCTCTTCCAGATAGTGCGTGGTGAGGATGATGGTGATGCCTTTCTGGTTCAGTTCGGTGAGGAACGTCCACATCGAACGACGCAACTCGATATCGACGCCTGCAGTCGGCTCATCGAGGATCAGCAGACGCGGTTCATGCACCAGCGCACGGGCAATCATCAGACGGCGCTTCATGCCGCCGGACAACGAACGCGACGGCACATCGCGCTTGTCCCACAGGCCCAATTGCGTCAGGTACTGCTCGGCGCGTTCCTTGGCGATCTTCGCCGGAATGCCGTAGTAGCCGGCCTGAGTCACGACGATGTCGAAGGTCTTTTCGAACTGGTTGAAGTTGAATTCCTGAGGCACCACGCCGATCGAGCGCTTGAGCTGCGCAGGATTTTTGTCCAGGTCATGACCGAAGATATTCACCGTGCCGCTGGTTTTGTTCACCAGGGTCGAGAGAATGCCGATGGTCGTGGATTTGCCAGCACCGTTGGGGCCGAGCAAGGCGAAAAAATCACCTTCGGCAACGTCCAGATCGATACCACTCAAGGCCTGGAACCCGTTGCCGTAGGTTTTGGTTAGCTGCCGGATGGACAGAGCGGAACTCATATCTGATTTACGCACCATTGAAGGGAAAAAGGAGACGGCGGCGAAGGATCGAACCGCAGCGCAAGTGCGCAATGGTGCTTGCCGCCGCCGTACAAGTACAGTCAAGTGTGTCGATAGTAGGTATTAAGTCAACGCGGTCATGACGGCTTTCTGGTAAGCCGGACGCTGCTTCAGGCGCTCGTACCAGGCTTGCAGATGCGGTTGCGGGGCGCGTTCGATGGGCATCTCGAACCAGGCATAAATGAAACTGCCGAGCGGGATGTCACCCATGCCGATGTCTTTTCCGGAAAGGTAAGGCTGACTGGCCAAGGCACTGTCTGCCATGCTCAGCAACTCGCTGCATTCCTTGATCGCGGCATTGATCGCCGCCCAGTCCTGCTTGTCCGCAGGCGTGCGCAACACGCCCCAGAACACCGTGCGGAAAGGCCCGGCGAAACTCGAGGTGGTCCAGTCCATCCACTTGTCAGCGATAGCGCGGGCTTGCGGATCCGCCGGATACCAAGCGCTGTCGGGCGCATGCCTGGCCAGCAGATAGCGCACGATGGCGTTGGATTCCCACAACACGAAACCGTCGTCTTCAATCACCGGCACCCGACCGTTCGGGTTCATCGCCCGGTACTCGGGCGTGTCGACTACGCCAAACGCGCCACCGGCATCAATCGCCTCGTAAGCCAGACCGAGTTCCTCGGCGGCCCACAATGGCTTCCTGACATTCGATGAGTTTTTCCGTCCCCAGATCTTCAGCATGACCGCCTCTTTTCAAATGCGTGGGCAGGCAGCATACGCCGGATCAGACCCGGCTCAAATCACTCTGCATATCGCCCAGCAATGGCGGCTGCTGATCGGTGAACAGGTGCGGATAGCACTTTTGCAGATGCTCGAAGAAGAAGGTTTCCGGGACGTCGGCGAATTGGCCGTGATCGACCAGATACTCCATCAACTGTGCCCCATCGCGGTTAAACGGGTGGAAAACGCTGTCGTTGATACCGTCGAACTCCAGCGGCGCGACATTGAACAACTCGCAGAGCTTCTGGTTGAACGCCGGCGTGGCCTTGACCCAGCGACCCTCTAGAAAAAACTCGGTATAGCCGTGCATGGCGAACATATCGCTTTTCAATAACTCGAGCAGACGCGGGGTCGACAGGTGATTTTTCACATCGGCCAGACCGATCCGCGCCGCGATTCCGCAATGCCGCGCGCAGCCCGCCAGCAGCGTGGCTTTCGGTACGCAATAACTCTCCCCCGTCGCCAGCGCATAACTGCCGCGCAAGGTCTGCGGATCACGGCTGAAGGTATAGGGGTTGTAGCGCACGGCCTCACGCACCGCGTAATAAAGACTGATCGCCTGCGCGAGCGGATCGCGGCTGGCACCACGGTGCTGTTCGGCGAACTCCACCACCGCCGGGTGGTCACTATCGATGAAGCGGCCGGGGCTCAGATATTCGTGCATGACGACAATCTCCTGGGTGAGCCCCGAGTCTAGCGATAGCGTCAGCACAGAGATAACGACGTTTCGGCCAAACTTGGACGCAAAGGCGCGGATTGATCGAACGATTTCCCACACGTGTTGCCCACCGAACCTACGAAAACCATCCGGGGTTTCCCACGATTTCAATCACCTTGGTCTGACCACCCGGTTTTACAGATGCGGTCTAAGCTCTGGAGGGTCGATTTGCCTTGGTTCACGGAGGACTGAATATGCTGTTGTTGTGGATACTGGTTTTGATCGTTGGCGTGGCGTATCTCGCCCACCGGCGTATCGCCCCGCTGCCCGCGTTGGGCATCGTTGCCGTCTACCTCTTGGCGATGGGGATATTCAGTCACGCACCGGGCTGGCTGTTGCTGGTGTTCTGGGTACTGCTGGCGGTGGTCGCTGCACCGTTGCTGCTGCCCGACCTGCGCCGCAAGCATTTCACGGCGCCGCTGTTCAGCTGGTTCCAGAAAACCCTGCCACCGATGTCGCAGACCGAACGCGACGCGATCGACGCCGGCACCGTGTGGTGGGATGGCGAGCTGTTCAGCGGTCGTCCGGACTGGGACAAACTGCTGGCCTATCCGAAGGTGCAACTGAGCGAAGAAGAGCAAGCGTTCATTGACGGCCCGACCGAGGAACTCTGCGCCATGGTCACCGACTGGCAGATCGGCCAGTCGATGGACCTGCCGCCCGAAGCCTGGACGCACATCAAGGAACACGGCTTTTTTGCCCTGATCATTCCGAAAGAATTTGGCGGTAAAGGCTTCTCGGCCTACGCCCACTCGCAAGTGGCAATGAAACTCGCCACCCGCAGCGGTGACCTCGCCTCCACCGTCATGGTGCCGAACTCACTCGGCCCGGCCGAACTGCTGCTGCACTACGGCACCGACGAGCAACGCAATCACTACCTGCCACGCCTGGCCCGTGGCGATGACATTCCGTGCTTCGCCCTCACCGGCCCGCTCGCTGGCTCCGATGCCGGGGCGATGCCCGACACCGGGATCATCTGCAAAGGTCAGTGGGAAGGTCAGGAAGTCATTGGCCTGCGCCTGAACTGGGAAAAGCGTTACATCACCCTCGGCCCGGTTGCCACACTCCTCGGCCTGGCGTTCAAGGCGTATGACCCGGAGCATCTGCTGGGTGACAAAGAGGACCTCGGCATCAGCCTGGCGCTGATTCCGACCGATACCGCCGGCGTGGAGATCGGTCGTCGCCACCTGCCATTGGGTGCGGCGTTCATGAACGGTCCGAACTCGGGCAAGGACGTGTTCATCCCGCTGGACTTCCTCATCGGCGGTCAGGAAATGCTCGGCAAGGGCTGGATGATGCTGATGAACTGCCTGTCGGTCGGCCGTTCGATCTCGTTGCCGGCAGTCGGCACAGGTGCGGCCAAGTTCACCAGTCTGGTCACCGGCCAATACGCGCAGATTCGTGAACAGTTCAACGTGCCATTGTCGGCATTTGAGGGCATTCAGGAAGCGATGGCACGCATCGGTGGCAACGCGTGGATGATGGACGCGGCGCGGATGCTCACTGCCAACGCGGTGGACCTCGGCGAAAAACCCTCGGTGCTGTCGGCGATCCTCAAGTATCACCTGACCGAGCGCGGTCGCGAGTGCATCAGCCACGCCATGGACGTCCACGGCGGGAAAGCGATCATCATGGGCCCGAACAATTACCTCGGGCGCAGCTGGAACGGTGCACCGATCTTCATCACCGTGGAAGGCGCGAACATTCTCTCGCGCAACCTGATGATCTTCGGTCAGGGCGCGATTCGCTGCCATCCGTTCGTACTGAAGGAAATGGCTCTGGCCGGTCGTGAGGACAAGGATCAGGCACTGAAAGAGTTCGACGGCCTGCTGCTCAAACACATAGGTTTCGCCGTGAGCAACGCCGCCAGCACGCTCGTGCTGAACCTCGGCTTCGGCCACTTCGAACATGCGCCGGGCGACAAGATCAGTCAGGGTTATTTCCGCGCACTCAATCGTCAGGCAGCGGCATTCGCCATGCTCGCCGACTTCAGCATGATGTTGCTCGGCGGCGAATTGAAACGTCGTGAACGTCTGTCGGCGCGCTTGGGTGATGTGCTGAGTAATCTGTATCTGGCCTCTGCCGCACTCAAGCGTTACCACGATCTGGATTCGCCGGCCTACATGGAACCGCTCTTCCGTTGGGCGATGGAAGAAAGCCTCGGCCAATCGGAACGGGCACTGGATGAGTTGCTGCGCAACTTCCCGAACAAGGTATTCGGCTGCCTGCTGCGAGGCATTGTGTTTCCGTTCGGCCGTCGTCACAAAGGCCCGTCGGACAAACTCGGGGCCGAAGTGGCTGGCGTCATTGGTCGCGCCAAGGGCGATCCGGCGCTGGAAGAACTGCTTGCCGGTTGCTATCGCCCACAGTCTGCAGACGATGCAGTCGGCGCGTTGCAACACGCCAGCGATCTGCTGAATGCCGCACAGCCGCTGCACAAAAAACTGCACACCTCGCTGAAAAGCGGTCAGGTGAAACCGGTCGCGGGCGAACACGCCATCGATGCGGCGCTGGAGGCCGGGGTGTTGCAACCGGTAGAAGCGCAGAGCTTGCGTGATGCCGAAGCGGCGCGACGCAAGGTGATCGATGTCGATGATTTCGACAAAGAAGAACTGAAACAGGCAGAGGGCAAAGTCCGCTGATCCTGACAAGCATGTCCAAGAGGGCGCAGGGGCTTTATACTCCCGCGCCCGTTTTGCTCTTGAGGACTTATCTCGTGTCCAACGTCGTTGCCGACCATCTTGTTTTGCTCGACCACCTGCGCAGTATCCTGGTCGCCGTAGGTGAGGCCGAACAGGTTCCTGAAGAAAGCCATGCCTTGTTCCTGGAGCGCTTCGACGAACTGCTGGCATCGCTGCCGATCGATCCGATCGAAAGCCAATACCTGGGCCAGGACATCCTGACTCAAGTGATTACCCGTTACCCGCAAATCGCCCATCTGATACCGCGCGACTTGCTGTGGTTCTTCGCCGGCGACTGCCTGCACTACCTGTCCGATGAAGAGATCGACATGTATCAGGCCCTCGAAGAGCGTCGCTACGAAGCCGAACAGAACGACGAACCGTTCGACTGGAATCAGGAAAAGCAGCTGATGGCGATGTCCGCTCAGGACAGCAAGCACTGATTTTCGCTCTGCTACGAACAGGCCCGCACGGTGATCCATGCGGGCCTTTTCTTTGCGCGGGCGTTAAAGCAAGCCTTCGCTTTCGGGCAATTCGTACTCCATCGATACTTTGCTCCCTTCGCCCGACTTGCCCGGCTTGCTCAGGGTCGGCTCCTTTTGCAGACACTCCACCAGGAAATCGATAAACACCCGCAACTTCGGTGGCAGATACCGCGTCGGCGAATGCAGCAACCACAGCCCGCCGTGATAGGACGCAAGGAACGTCCAGTCCGGCAACACCTGCACAATCAACTTCTGCTCAAGTGCATAGCGGGCGGTGAAGTACGGCAGGCTGCCGATGCCGATGTGCTGCAACACCGCGCCCAATCGCACGCCGGTGTGATTGGCGGCATAGCGACCGCGCACACCCACCGTCACAGCCTTGCTGCCTTTCTTGAATTTCCAGCGCGCGTCGCTCGGGGTTTCGCCCAGATAGATACAGCTGTGATTGAGCAAGTCATGAGGGTGAGTCGGCGTACCGTGTTCGGCCAGATACTGCGGCGTCGCGCAGAGCAAATGGTCGATCGTCAGTAGCTGTCGACCGACCAGCCCGGCCGGTGGCCGATCCGTGATGCGAATGGCCAGATCAACATGATCGTCGATCAGATCGACCTGACGATCTTCCAGCAGCAACTCGACATCGACCTTGGGATAACGCCGCAGAAATTCCGGCATATGCGGATGAATCACAAAGCGCCCCACCGCTTTCGGCACGCTGACCCGCACCAGGCCTTCGGCTTCATGGGTGAACTGACCGCTGATTTCCATGACGGACTTGGCTGCGCTGACCATTTCCTGACAGCGCTTGAACACCTCCTCGCCGCCGTCACTCAGGCGCAGTTTGCGCGTGGTGCGCTGCAGCAATCGTGTGGCCAGGGCTTTTTCCAGGCGCGAAATACTGCGACTCACCGCTGACGGCGATGAACCCAGTTGCCGAGCCGCTTCAGAAAAGCTGCCGGTCTCCACGACCTTGACGAAAATCGCCATTTCACCGAGCAGCGGTAGCGGCAGATTGATGCTCACAGCGCACAAGTCCTTTGATGTTTGAACGGATTATCACGTTATTACACGATTCATATAATAAAAACAGAAACTTTAATAAGGGCATGGAATATGACGCTTCGCCTCTTTTTCCATAGTGATGACCTCAAGGCCAATGTGGAAGTCCTCGACTGCACGCCCCAAGAGAACGAATTTGCCGTGGTGCTGCGCGCCACATTGTTCCATCCGCAAGGTGGCGGTCAGCCGTGTGATACCGGCTGGATCGGCGAGAGCCAGGTACTGCGTGTAGTGCAGGAGCCGGACCGGATCATTCATTTTGTCGATCGACCGGTGGCGCTCGGCATGACCTGCATCCGCATCGACGAGGAGCGCCGTCGCTTCAACACACGCATGCATTCGGCCGGGCATCTGATCGGGCATTTCGTGCAAGCCCTGGGCTGGACGCCGATCAAGGCACACCACTGGCCGGACGAAGGTCGAGTGCAATTCAAGCCCGGCGATGCCGCGCAGGAAGTCGACGCAGAGTCCGTTCAATACGGCATTGGTCAGTGGATCGAACACGATCTGCCCCGCCTGACCTCGCTGCGCGAAGGTGCGCGGGAGATCGGTTTCGGTGAACTGCCCGCCTACGGCTGCGGCGGCACCCATGTACGTAGCCTGAAGGATCTGGGCACAGTCACGATCGCGTCCCTTTCGCAGAAGAAAGGCACGTTGTCCGTCCACTACAGCGTGGATTGAGCATTCCGGACGTTGCCTCACGCAGCGTCCGACGCCGGGGAACTGCACTCGCAGCTTCCGTAGACTATCGATAGATGGACCTAAAAAAAATGATGCTAGACGTCGAGCGTCTCGATGAGACGTGCATAAAAAAACTGGCCAACGAAGAAGTCCTCGCCATTCGCGTCAAAGGCTTTTTGCCGGAGCCGCTGGCCATTCAGATTGGCGACAAGATTCTCGCTCCAGGCTTTGAGGGTTACATCAACGCGCCGAGTATCGGCCGCATCGGCATGGCTTTTTATGAGGCGGAAAACCAGCCGCTGCTGATCGAGGATTACTTCGAACGCGCTACCAGCAACATCGCTGAACTGCGCAATCGCTGCGCGCCCTACTCCTCACCCATCGATACCTTGCGCTGCATGCTCGACGAATCCTGGCCGGCCGGCGCGCATCTGGAAAATCTTTATGGCCGGAAAATGTATGTCGGCCTCTCACGAGTAGTGAAACCGGGGGTGTGCTTCCTAGCCCATCACGACATTTTCGCCAAGGATGCCCCGGACAGCTTCCAGGCACGCAGCCTGGAGGCGCAGTTTGCCTGCAACGTCTATCTGAACATGCCGACCGAAGGCGGCGCGCTGCAGGTGTGGGACGACGACATCACCCCGGACCAATTCGACGAGATGCGTGGCGACAGTTACGGCATCGAACCGGCGCTGCTCGGCCCTCCCGCCCTCGAAGTGAGACCGCAACCCGGCGATTTCATCATGTTCAATTCGCGGCGCATGCACTCGGTGACCCCAGGCGTGGCCGATCCGCGCTTGAGCCTTTCCTTTTTTGTCGGCTATCGCGGCAATGCTTCACCCCTGACCTACTGGAGCTGAGATGTATTGGAATTATCTGGGCGAGTTTCTGGCGCTGGCAACCATTCACTTTCTGGCCGTGGTTGCTCCCGGCCCGGACTTCGCAGTCACGATTCGCCAAAGCGTACGCTTCGGCCGATTGGTGGGGATCTGCACGGCGCTGGGTATCGGCGCAGGGATTTCCGTGCACGTGCTCTACACGCTGTTGGGTGTCGGGGCGCTGATGCACACCACGCCGTGGTTGCTGACCGTAGCCAAAGTGATTGGCGGTGCTTATATCCTGTATCTGGGTGTCAGCCTGCTGCGCAGCAAGCCAAAGTCAGCCCTTGAAGGTGAAAAAACCAGCGATGAACCAGTTGTTGAGCAGACGCTGTTCAAAGCCTTCAGCACCGGGTTTCTGACCAATGCGACCAACCCCAAGGCCACGCTGTTTTTCCTGGCAATCTTCACCACGATCATCAGCGCCAGCACGCCACTGCAAATCCAGGCCTTTTACGGGCTGTGGATGTGCTTTGTGAATGCGCTGTGGTTTGTCGTGGTTGCGCTGTTTTTCTCGAGCAGTCGGGTTCGAGTGCTGTTCATGCGCATGGGGCATTGGTTCGAACGCACCATGGGAGTGGTGCTGATCCTGTTTGCCGGTCGCTTGATGCTGTCCTGGTAGCAGACGCAAAAACGCAAAAAGGCCCACCGAATCACTTCGGCGGGCCTTTTTCTTTAGCGCTGACAGCACAGCCACAAATCCCGCGCATACAAAAACGCCGCTCTATTGAGCGGCGTTTTTGTGAATATGGAGCGGGAAACGAGACTCGAACTCGCGACCCCGACCTTGGCAAGGTCGTGCTCTACCAACTGAGCTATTCCCGCAATGGCGTCCCCTAGGGGACTCGAACCCCTGTTACCGCCGTGAAAGGGCGGTGTCCTAGGCCACTAGACGAAGGGGACACAGGCTACAACTTTCACTAATAAAAACGCCGCTCACTGAGCGGCGCTTTTAGAATTTGGAGCGGGAAACGAGACTCGAACTCGCGACCCCGACCTTGGCAAGGTCGTGCTCTACCAACTGAGCTATTCCCGCAAATGGCGTCCCCTAGGGGACTCGAACCCCTGTTACCGCCGTGAAAGGGCGGTGTCCTAGGCCACTAGACGAAGGGGACACGCTACCCGGAACACATGGTGTGTGTTTCGGTGTCCAGATCCTTGCCCGAAGACTTGGTTCTGGTTTCACTCAGCACCGCCCGAAAGCACTGCTGTTTAAAATTGGAGCGGGAAACGAGACTCGAACTCGCGACCCCGACCTTGGCAAGGTCGTGCTCTACCAACTGAGCTATTCCCGCATTGGCGTCCCCTAGGGGACTCGAACCCCTGTTACCGCCGTGAAAGGGCGGTGTCCTAGGCCACTAGACGAAGGGGACACACTACAACATTCACTCCCTGCCGCGCTTCGCTGTGTGCTTTACGCTGCAAGTGGCGCGCATTCTATGGATGGATTGAGAGGTCGTCAACCCCTTGATATAAATTTATTTAAATCAATGACTTCGACCTGCTTTACGGCGGCAATCAGGCTTTTCCGTCGCCCGACGATTGACGCCTATATTCCGCCACTCGCCAAGACGCTATAGTCCACCCACAGTGATGGCAATCTGAACCCGCAGCGCCAGCATTCATATAAGCAGCGTGCGGCCGATACAGATTGAACCTGCCGAACCAACCAGTCGAGCGGCGCTAGGCGGTTAAATGCCCAGCCACTACACTCGCATGCGAACCCTATAAAGAGGTCTTACCGGTGACACCACTCATGATCACCCTGCTAGTCATAGCCGGGATCGCAATTCTGATCGCCATTGGCTACATGAACCATGTGGTGGAAAACAACAAACTGGAGAAGGCCCGCACCAAGGTCGAACTCAACGACCGCCTGCGCCGTTGCGGCGAACTGACCGAAACCTTCCCGGGCCAGTTCATGACCCCGGCACTCAAGCTGCTGCTGACCCGTCTGGAACTGAACGTCTGCCAGCGCCTGCTGAACCTGGAAAAAACCAGCGCCACCACCAAAGCGCGCATCACCGAACTGAGCGCCCTGGTCGCCCAAGGCGAATCGATCCCGGTCAACAACCCGCCGTCGCCGATTCTGACCGAAGCCAAAGCCAAAGACGTGCGCTTCCTGCTCGAAGCCCTCCACGGCCAAATCACCCGTGCCGCTCACGACGGCTTCCTGCCACCGAACGAAGCCAAACACTGGATTCGCGAAGTCCGCCATATTCTGGTGCTGCTGCACATCGAGTTCTTCAATAACCTCGGCCAACAGTCCCTGCAACAAAACCAGCCCGGCCAGGCCCGCCTCGCCTTCGAACGCGGCGTGCAATACCTGCGCAAACAGCAGGATCCACAGATGTATGCAGAGCAACTGCAATACCTGGAAAAACTGCTGGCCCGCGCCAACGCCCAAGTCATGGACAAAATCGCACCGGTTGAAGGTGAAGAGAACCAACTGACTGCCGGCCTCAAAGATGTCGAGGCCGATGCGGACTGGAAAAAGAAAGTGATATACGACTGATTGCAGAAGTTGAAAGAGAAGCCACCGAGAGGTGGCTTTTTTGTGGGCTCGCGAGAGTGAACACGATAGACGCCCGGTGAATGTGAGAACGCTTTCGCGAGCAAGCTCGCTCCCACATGGTTTGAGCACATCTGACAGAGATTGGTCGGCTGTCAGGCCGCTTTCGCGAGCAAGCTCGCTCCCACAGGGTTTGAGTACATCCGGCAGAGATGGGTTGGCCGCCAGGCCGAGATCGCGAGCAGGCTCACTCCTACAATGGGATTGAGCACATCTGACAGAGCTTGGTCGGCTGTCAGGCCGCCTTCGCGAGCAGGCTCGCTCCCACAGGGTTTGAGTACATCCGGCAGAGATGGGTTGGCCGCCAAGCCGCTATCGCGAGCAGGCTCACTCCTATAATGGGGTTGAGCAAATCTGACAGAGCTTGGTCGGCTGTCAGGCCGCCTTCGCCGGAACACCGCCCGGAGCAAGCTTGTTCCCACAAAAGAGCAAGAGCAGACCGCGCATCGCTTCTGCTTCTCACCACTCAACAGGATGAGCGTTAGCTCGGCTGCAGCTCTTGATCTTAAGGCCCGTCGGCAGGCTGAGTGGAGGGATTGATCCGGGGGTGGGAGCGCAGCGACCGTTCGACGAAGTCGAACACATCGAGAGGAGGTGCAGCGAAGCAAACCGTAGGCGATGCCCCCGGATCGATCCCGGAGCGAAGGAACCCCGAGCCCCAGCGAGCGGGCCGAACGTCAGGGCAAAGACCTTTGGTTACTTTGGGGCGTTTGCCAAAGTGACCCGCCGTAAGGGCGGAACCCTAATCAGCAACACCCACAGCAACGGATATACACCCAAAACCCCAAGAGCCTGGTCGGCCCAAAGGCCGCCAAGCCCAAAGCGTCAAAGCGTCAAAGCGTCAAAGCGTCAAAGCGTCAAAGCGTCAAAGCGTCAAAGCCGAAAATGCCCAACCATCCCCCGCAACTCACTCCCCAACTGCGCCAGCTCAACACTCGAAGCCGCATTGCCGCGCATCGCGATCGACGACTGATCCGCACTTGCGCGAATACTCGTCACACTGCGATTGATCTCCTCCGCCACCGAACTCTGCTCCTCGGCCGCCGCCGCAATCTGCTGATTCATCTGCTGAATCAACGACACCGCCGCCGCAATACTCCCCAGCGCACTCTCGGTCTGCAACGCATCACTGACCGCCAGCTTCACCAACTCCCCGCTGCTCTGGATCTGCTGCACCGAAGCATGCGCCGCCGAGCGCAGCGCACTGACCAGCCGTTCAATTTCCTCAGTCGATTGCTGCGTGCGCCGAGCCAATGCACGTACCTCATCGGCCACCACCGCAAAGCCCCTGCCCTGCTCACCTGCCCGTGCTGCCTCAATCGCAGCATTCAACGCCAACAGATTGGTCTGTTCGGCGACACTCTTGATCACTCCCAGCACCGTGCCGATATTCTGGATTTCCGCACTGAGGCTTTCGATGCTGGAACTGGCCGATGTCGCCGAGTCGGCCAATTGTTCGATCCGTGCCATGCTCTGGCGCACCACCTGCTGACCACTCTCGACCTTGTCATCCGCCGTCTGCGCGGCCAGCGCCGCTTCTTCGGCGTTGCGCGCAACGTCATGCACGGTGGCGGTCATCTGGTTCATCGCCGTGGCGACCTGCTCGGTTTCCTCCTTTTGGCTGCTGACCTCGAGGTTGGTCTGCTCAGTGACCGTCGACAACGATTGCGCCGAACTGGCCAGTTGCTCGATCCCCGCCTGCAAACCACTGACGATGGTGCTCAGACCCGCGCCCATCTGTTGCATCGCCAGCATCAACTGACCGATCTCGTCGCGCCGGGTCACTTCCACCGTTGCACTCAAGTCACCAGCGGCAATCTGCTGGGCGACCCGAATCACGCTGCGCAATGGCGCGACGATCAGTCGGGTAATCAGCCACGCCGCGAGCAAGCCGACCAACAACGCCAGCGCCGATGAACCAATGATCAACAGCGAGTTTTTCTTCAGTTCCGCCTGCATCGCGCCGTCTTCAGCGACATACGCCTGATTCACCCGCTCGACCACTTGGTCGGCACGCTGGTGCAATTGCTCGTAGACGGTCTTTTCCTGCGCGAGCAATCCGGTGTACTCGGCCAGTTTGTCGTTGAAACCGGCGATATGCCCGGACACTTCATTGAGCACGGTCAGGTAACCCTCGTCCTTGACCGTGGTTTTCAGTTCTTCGGCCTGCGTCTGGGCCTGTGCGGCCTGTTCGATATTGCCTTTGCCGGCACCGTCGGCATCGCCCTTGCGGCTTTGATCCAGACGAATCCGCGCTTCGTTCATTGCCTGCAGCATCAAGCGCGAAACCTGACTGACCTGACTGGCCTGTTCGATGAACTGCGCCCCGTCCTTGCCCTCGGTGTCCTTCAAGGTATATGCACCGTCGTCGGCAAGCCCGGCCTGCAAGACATCAAGATTATTGGCCACACTGGACACCGACCAACTGGCCATTTCCAGCGCGAGGTCCTTGGCCTGAGTCAACGACACAAACTCGTCGAACGCTTTTCGATAAGCGCCGAGCGACTGCTGCACATCATTCATGACCGGCACATTGGCCGCCGACTGCGCTTTGAGCTGATCAGCCAGAGCAACCAGTTCGTCGACGCCCTTACGCAGGGCATCGGCCGTCTTCGGATCGCCTCGCAAGGCATATTCCTGCTCGAGCAGGCGCACTTTGAGCAGGCCACTGTTAAGCGAGGACATCTGTTTCAGACCATCGAAACGATGACTGATGGTTTGCAGGGACCAGACGCCAATGGCCGCCACCAGCGCGGTCAGAAGCAAAACCAATACAAACCCGATACCCAGTTTTTTTGCCATACCGAGGTTGGCAAAACGTCCTTGCATGGCCGAAATCATTGCGCGTAGTCCCCTGCCATTG
The DNA here is from genome assembly GCF_004011755.1 of Pseudomonas sp. RU47. GTDB lineage: Bacteria > Pseudomonadota > Gammaproteobacteria > Pseudomonadales > Pseudomonadaceae > Aquipseudomonas. The sequence goes on from NZ_CP022411.1 coordinate 4,898,824, forward strand.
TCAGTAGAGCGAAGAGTCGCAACGGCCACTCACCCGCACAAGTCTCTGGCGTCGGAATAATGGCAAAAAGCTACGCCCGCGTCGTTTTCAGAACACTTGAGGTCGATCCGCACCGGTGTTGCGGAAAAACTGCCGAGCGCGCGGGTCGCAGGCGTACGCGACGTTAATCCGCAGCCAGTCGCCCGCCTCGCCACTGGGGCTGAAGGCATCCGGCGCTGACAGCAACACGCCACAGCGCTGCGCCTGCCGGCGTATTCGAGAATGATCGGTCATGCGCGAACGCGCCCAGATGAACAGCCCGCCTGCAGGTTTGCCGAAAACCTCCCAATCGGCATCCTCCAGGGCCTGCAAAGCGGCAGCCCGGTCAGCATTCAGGCGTTGACGCTGGCGCTGTACCAGTTTGCGGTAAGCGCCACAACCCATCAGGCTGGCCAGTACCGCCTCGGAAAACCTTGATGCGCCCAAGCCGCTGATCATCTTGACCTGCGCCAGCCGCCTGACAATTTCGCTGTCGGCGAAGACGAACCCGACCCGTAACGAACTGCTGAGGGTCTTGGAAAAACTGCCCACGTAGATGACCCGTCCCTCATCGTCCAGCGCTGCCAGTCGTGTACCGTTACCGGTGTGCAAGTCCGCGTAGACATCGTCTTCGATCAAGCGCACATCGTAGGCTTTGCTCAGTTGCAGGATGCGTTGCGCCACGCTTGGCGACAGGCAACTGCCGGTGGGGTTGTGATGATGACTGTTGATGAACACCGCACCTGGCCGAAACTGTTGCAGCAAAGCCTCCAGTGCGTCGATGTCCGGCCCGGTCGGGGTGCGGCGCACCTCAAGCATGCGCACGCCATGCAGGCGCAGCAGGTCGAACAGCGGCGCATACCCGGGGGTTTCGACCACTACGCAGTCACCGGCCTTGAACAAGGTGCGCACGATAAGATCCAGCGCATGGCTGGCGCCACAGGTACTCAGCAACTGCGAACTGCGGGCCTCGATACTGAACAGCTTGAGGCGTTTGACGATCTGCTCGCGCAACGCTGGAAGTCCTAATGGCGTGCTGTAGTTGAACAGGCTGGCCATGTCGGTGCGAGCCACCTCGCGCAGCGCATAGCTGAGGTCGTCAGGCTCGCGCCAGCTTTGCGGCAGACCTCCGGCCCCCAGTTTCAAGCCGCCTGCGGCCTCGCAGACTGCATCGCACCAGGCAAACCGGCCTTCGAATGGCGCCAGTTCATCCTCTGCACCCAGCATCGCTGGCGCGGCAGCGACGATGAACCCGGTGCCTTGGCATGAGCTCAAAACACCCTGCGATACCAGCCGTTCACACGCCTCGACAACACACGACTGGCTGAGCAGATTGCCTCGAGCAATTTGCCGAACCGAAGGCAAACGGGTAGCCGGCGGCACACCACTTTGCAGGATCCACTCCGTCAGTCCGTCAACAATCTGCTGCACGACCGGCACCATTGCCTGTCGATCAATTCTCAATTCCATGAGCAAGCAAACTCCTGTCCGTTTTGCTGGCGGCAGTAAATCACAGCCGCGCCGGACAGGCTGTGCGACAACGCCGCCAAAAGCGACCGTTCTAACGGTTTGATACACATTGTTTAAGGGGCTTCACGGAACTGACCGTGATTCAAAAAAAAGCCCGCAAGGAATGCGGGCTGTTTTTCCTGAGTTCAGTTCAGAATGCGGTGACTCCGCCGTCCACGGCCAGCGAGTGACCGGTGGTGAATGCTGCACCGTCGCTGCACAGATACAACACGGCACTGGCGATTTCCTCGACTTTGCCGATACGACCGACCGGGTGCATGGCGTTGGCGAACTCGCCCTTCTTCGGATCGGCCTCATAGGCACGGCGGAACATGTCGGTATCGATCACCGCCGGACACACCGCGTTGACACGGATTTTCTTCTTCGCGTATTCAATGGCGGCCGATTTGGTCAAACCGATCACCGCGTGCTTCGACGCCGCATAGATGCTCATCTTCGGTGCCGCGCCCAGCCCCGCTACCGAGGCGGTGTTGACGATCGCCCCGCCGCCCTGCGCCAGCAACAGTGGCAGTTGATACTTCATGCACAGCCAGACGCCTTTGACGTTGACCCCCATGATCGCGTCGAACTCATCCATCGAGCCGTCGGCCAGTTTGCCTTTTTCGATTTCGATGCCGGCATTGTTGAAGGCATAGTCCAGACGGCCGTAGGTATTGATGACCTCGTCCATCAGATTTTTCACTTCGCTTTCGACGGTCACGTTGCAACGCACGAACGTCGCTTCCCCACCGGCGGTACGAATCAACGCGACTGTGCCTTCGCCCCCCGCCGCATCCAGGTCGGCGACCACCACTTTCAGGCCCTCGGCGGCGAACGCCTGCGCGGTCGCACGGCCGATGCCGTTGGCCGCGCCAGTGACTACGGCAACCTGACCGGAAAACGTCATGCTCATTGTTATGTCCTCGAAGGGCTAGATGCAGGGGATTTGTAGATTCGCAGCATAGTCATTGAGGTCTGCCGCACGTCAGCACTATCCAATGGCTGTTTATGTACCCATGCACCGCAGTGATAAAACCATGCCAGTGATTATCACTGCACTGGATCGGCGTGCATTCGCCGCGTCAGCCAACCTTGCGCCAATGCCGCTGAGGGTCTATCAACAAGGCTTCATTCCGTTCGAGTGCCTGCCATGACCAACCAGACCAATCGCCAGTTCCTGCTCGCCAAACGCCCGGTGGGTGCGGCCAACCGCGAGACCTTCACCTATCAGGAAGTACCGGTGGGCGAACCGGCAGCGAACCAGATTCTGGTCAAGAACGAATACCTGTCCCTCGACCCGGCCATGCGTGGCTGGATGAACGAAGGCAAGTCCTACATCCCCCCGGTCGGTATCGGCGAAGTCATGCGTGCACTGGGCGTGGGAAAAGTCATCGCCTCGAACAATCCCGGATTTGCCGTCGGCGACTACGTCAACGGTGCCATTGGCGTGCAGGATTACTTCCTCGGCGAGCCAAGAGGTTTCTACAAAGTCGATCCGAAACTGGCACCGCTGCCGGTTTATCTGTCGGCACTGGGCATGACCGGCATGACCGCTTACTTTGCTCTGCTGGATGTCGGCGCACCCAAGGCCGGCGACACTGTTGTCTTGTCCGGTGCGGCGGGCGCAGTGGGCAGCATTGCCGGGCAGATCGCCAAGATCAAAGGTTGCCGTGTGGTTGGCATTGCCGGCGGTGCCGACAAGTGCAAATTCCTCATCGATGAACTGGGATTTGACGGTGCCATCGATTACAAGTCCGAAGATGTCGTGGCGGGACTTAAACGCGAATGCCCGAAAGGTGTGGACGTGTACTTCGACAACGTCGGTGGCGACATCCTCGATGCGGTGTTGAGCCGCTTGAACATGAAGGCGCGCGTAGTGATCTGCGGCGCGATCAGCCAGTACAACAACAAGGAAGCGGTCAAAGGCCCGGCCAACTATCTGTCGCTGCTGGTCAATCGCGCGCGGATGGAAGGTTTTGTGGTGATGGACTATGCCGCGCAATACGCCAGCGCCGCGCAGGAAATGGCCGGCTGGATGGCCAAGGGGCAACTCAAGAGCAAGGAAGATATCGTCGAAGGCCTGGAGACTTTCCCGGAAACGCTGATGAAATTGTTCAGCGGTGAGAACTTCGGCAAGTTGGTGTTGAAGGTTTAAGGCCAGCACAAAAACCAATGTGGGAGCGAGCCTGCTCGCGAAAGCGGTGGTTCAGTCGATACTGACTTCGACTGATACACCCTCTTCGCGAGCAGGCTCGCTCCCACATTTGGATCTTCAGTGTGGCTTAGGCGATTTCGGCGACAACCGACGCCAGCGCCTGTGCCGGATCAGCCGCCTGGCTGATCGGACGGCCGATCACCAGATAGTCGGAACCGGCATCCAGTGCCTGACGCGGGGTCAGAATGCGGCGTTGATCGTCCTGCGCGCTGCCCGCCGGACGAATCCCCGGGGTCACCAGTTGCAGCGACGGATGCGCGGTTTTCAGTGCCGTGGCTTCCAGCGCCGAGCACACCAGACCGTCCATGCCAGCCTTTTCGGCCAGTGCAGCCAGTCGCAGCACTTGTTCCTGCGGTTCGATATCCAGGCCGATACCGGCGAGGTCTTCACGCTCCATGCTGGTCAGCACGGTCACGCCGATCAGCAGCGGTTGCGGGCCGCTACGCTTGTCCAGCTCTTCACGGCAGGCGGCCATCATGCGCATGCCACCGGAGCAATGCACGTTGACCATCCACACGCCCATCTCGGCGGCGGCTTTCACGGCCATCGCGGTGGTGTTGGGAATGTCATGGAATTTCAGGTCGAGGAATACTTCAAAACCCTTGTCACGCAGGGTGCCGACAATTTCTGCGGCGCAACTGGTGAACAGTTCCTTGCCCACTTTGACCCGGCACAGTTTCGGGTCCAACTGGTCGGCCAGCTTCAGTGCGGCGTCACGGGTGGGGAAATCCAGGGCGACGATGATAGGAGTCTGGCAGGCGGACATGAATGGGCTCTCAGGCAGGTCGAAATCGGCGCGCATTGTAGCGGAACCGGCGGCAGCGCGGCACCCGATGATCGGTAAATCGTCGCGCCGGCCGTGATCAGCATAGCGCTCGCTGCTATTGTGTCGACTCCGATACACAGCCGACACGCCAGCAACAAGCGCCCGCGCTAGCCTCGCCAGCCGCAACACGTCCTTACATCAGCACTTCCCGCCTTACGGCTGGACGCCTATGCTGAAACCACCACCTCGCAGCCCATCTTTTGTGGTTGGCGGCCTACTGGCAGATGAACAGCCTCATGCACAACAACCAAATGACCGCGACGGATGAGCCTAAAGACGACAAGCGCTGGAGCATTCGTGCGCTGATCGTCGATGACGACGTGCCGATCCGCGAGCTGATGATCGATTACCTCGCGCGCTTCAACATCCACGCCAGCGGCGTCACCGACGGTGCAGCCATGCGCCAGGCGATGCTGGCCGAGCATTTCGACGTCGTCGTGCTGGATCTGATGCTGCCCGGCGAAGACGGCTTGTCGCTGTGCCGCTGGCTGCGCGCCGAATCGGACATCCCGATCCTGATGCTCACCGCCCGCTGTGAACCGACCGACCGTATCATCGGCCTGGAACTGGGCGCCGATGACTACATGGCCAAGCCGTTCGAACCACGTGAACTGGTCGCCCGCATTCAAACGATTCTGCGTCGGGTGCGCGATGACCGAACCGAACAGCGGGCCAACATCCGTTTCGACAACTGGCGCTTGAACAGCGTTCTGCGCCAGTTGATCGCCGACGATGGTCTCGTAGTGCCGCTGTCCAACGCCGAATTCCGCCTGCTCTGGGTGTTTATCGAAAAACCGCGTCGGGTGCTCAGCCGCGAACAATTGCTCGATGCTGCCCGTGGTCGCTCAATCGAAGCCTTCGACCGCAGCATCGATCTGCTGGTGTCGCGTCTGCGGCAAAAACTCGGCGACGATCCGAAAGCCCCACAGCTGATCAAAACCGTGCGCGGTGAAGGTTACCTGTTCGACGCGCGAGACATCGGCTGATGCGGGCGCGCTTCGACACGCTGTTCGGCCGCCTGTTTGGCGTGCTGTTCGTGGCGATCGTCCTCGCGCACCTGCTGGCTTTCACCTGGTTCCGCCTCTACGGCCCGCCCCCGCCTCCGCCACCTCCGGAGTTCTCCCAGGGCGCCGACGGCCAACCGATGGCGCAGGACCCGCGCTACCCGCCACGGCCCCCGCGCCCATGGTTCGGTGGGCCGGTGGTGCCGCTGACCTTCCAGTTCATCACGCTGATGATCGCGGCGTGGTACGGCGCCAAACTGCTCAGTCGCCCGATCCAGCGCCTGAGCGACGCCGCCGAACGCCTCAGCGAAGACCTCGACAGCCCGCCACTTGATGAGTCTGGCCCGCGAGAAGCACGGCAAGCGGCGCACACCTTCAACCTGATGCAGCGGCGCATTCGCGAACAGGTGCAGCAACGCGCACGCATGCTCGGTGCCGTATCCCACGACCTGCGCACGCCGCTGTCTCGGCTGAAACTGCGCCTGGAAAATATCAGCGACGAAAAGCTGCAAGGCCAGATGCGTCAGGACCTGGACGACATGATCGGCATGCTCGACGCCACCCTCACCTACCTGCACGAACAACGCACCAGCGAAGCCTTGCAGTTGATGGATGTGCAGGCGCTGGTCGAATCGCTGTGCGAAAACGCTCAGGACCAGGGCGCCGACGTGCAGGTCAGCGGCCATTGCGCACCGCTGCCGGTACAACCGATGGCGTTGCGTTCGTGCATCAATAACCTGATGGACAACGCCCTGCGTTACGCCGGGCAGGCGCGGATTGAACTGCAGGATCAGCGCGAACAACTGCTGATTCGCGTGATCGACCACGGCCCGGGAATTGCCGAAGACAAGCGTGAAGCGGTGTTTGAACCGTTTTATCGGCTGGAAGGCTCGCGTAATCGCAATTCCGGCGGTGTGGGGCTAGGGATGACCATTGCTCGCGAGGCGGCGCAACGTTTGGGTGGCCAGCTCAATCTTGAAGAAACCCCGGGCGGCGGCCTTACCGCCATCATTCGCCTGCCACGCCCCTGAGAACGCCACCGACTCACTGTGGGAGCGAGCCTGCTCGCGAAGGCGTCAACTGATCCAACATCTCTTGTTAATGTACCGGCCTCTTCGCGAGCAGGCTCGCTCCCACAGGGTTTGGCGGTGTTCATTCTGCCGTGTGTACCGTCCGGTACAAACCCCACATACCCCGGACAACTTGCGCCCTGACCCTGCATAAGCCGGTACACCCACCGGTTTTCCATTCCAGGGAGTGAGTCCGATGATCGGTAGCGTCAGCAACTACACGAGCTATACCAGCACCAGCAGCACCTCCACGCAAAACGCGCGCAGCCAGCAACTGCAAAAAGAACTGTTCGCCAAACTCGACAGCAACAGCGACGGCGCGGTGGACCAGGACGAACTGAAAAGCGCCCTGTCGCAGAAGTCCGACGACGGCCTGCTGGTCAACCTGAGCAAACAATTCGGCGATCTGGACAGCGACGACAGCGGCAGCCTCAGCGCCGAAGAAATGACCGCCATGGCGCCCCCGCCGCCGCCCGGTGATCAAGCCCCCGACACCGACCTGGCGGACGCCCTGATCAGCGCCCTCGACACCGATGGCGACGGCGCCATCAGCAGCGACGAACTGAGCAGCGGCCTGACCAGCGCCGGCAGCACCGCCGACAGCAACGAACTCTTCTCCGCACTCGACAAGAACAAGGACGGCACCGTCAGCCAGGACGAACTCACCGCCAGCCTGACCCCACCACCGCCTCCGCCACCTCAAATCAACAGCGACGAACTGTTCAGCCAGCTCGACGCTGATGGCGACGGCAGCGTGACCGCGACCGAACTGAGCAGCGCACTGCAAGCCAGCGACAGCGCGACTTCAACCACCAGCACTGACACCAGCGCAGCGCTGCTCAAGGTTCTCGATAGCGACAGCAGCGGTGGCGTGAGCAGTGATGAACTGAAAGCGGCTTTACAGGCCGGCCGTGAACGACCTGACGAAGAACAGACCGCTTCGACCCAGAGCACGACAGAAGCGCTGAACCGCATGATTGCCAATTTGAGCAAGCAGTACTCGCTGGAGAAGACGGCGTCGGTGGGCAAGTATTTGAATGTGGCGACTTGAGTCGACGCCCCTCACCCTAACCCTCTCCCAGAGGGAGAGGGGACTGATCGAGGTGTTTGGGAGAGCTACGCCGGCGTGCAATACCGCGTTGAACTCAGATCATGAAAAGCCCGAAAATCGGCTCCCTCTCCCTCGGGAGAGGGCTGGGGTGAGGGGCGAATCCAACACCGAACAAAAGCCGACCTCTTCACCACTCAACAGGATGAGCGTTAGCTCGGCTGCAGCTCTTGATCTGTAAGGCGACGTCGGAAGGCTGAGTGGAGGGATTGATCCGGGCGTGGGAGCGCAGCGACCGTTTGGCGCAGCCAAACACAGCGGGAGTAGGTGCAGCGAAGCAAACCGGAGACGCTGCGCCCGGATCGATCCCGGAGCGAAGGAACCCCGAGCCCCAGCGAGCGGGCCGCACGCAGGAGCAAGCCTTTTTGGTTACTTTTTTCTGGGCCGGCATTCCGGGCGTCTGGAAAAAGTGACCCGCCGTAAGGGCGGAACCCTAAGCAGCCGTTACCGCAGCAACGGATATTCACCCAAAACCCAAAACCGCTAGCGCCGCTCTTCAACCCGAGACTGACTCTTGCTCCAATCCGTCAACAAACTATAAGCCACCGCCAACAACGTAGGCCCGATAAACAACCCGATAAACCCAAACGCAATCAACCCGCCAAACACCCCAAGCAACACAATCACCAACGGCAAATTCCCGCCGCGACTGATCAGATACGGCTTGAGCACGTTATCCACGCCACTGATGATGAATGTCCCCCAGATCCCGAGAAACACCGCCATCCCATACTCACCCTTCCACGCCAGCCAGGCCGTCGCCGGCACCCACACCAACGGCGGCCCCATCGGAATCAGACTCAACAGAAAGGTGACAATCCCCAGCACCAACGCCCCCGGCACCCCGGCAATCAAAAACCCGATCAACGCCAGAACCGCCTGCGCCGCCGCCGTGCCGATCACGCCGTTGACCACGCGCTGCACCGTACCGGCCACCAGCTCGATGTAATACCCGGCGCGATCGCCGATCAAGCGCTCCAGCAAACTGTGCACAAACGCCGCCAGTCGCGGCCCGTCACGGTAGAAAAAGAACACAAAGACAATGCTCAACGTCAGTTCGAGAATGCCACCACCAATCTGCGCACTGCGCGCCAGCAGCCAGTTACCGACCTGCCCCAGATAGGGTTTGATCGATACCATCAATGCGGCACCCTGCTGATCAATGCTGTTCCACAACCCGACCAACCGCTCGCCCATAAACGGCACAGTCCCCAGCCACGCTGGCGCCTCAGGCAGACCGTCGACCTGCACATCCTTGATGAACGCCGTGGCATCACGCACATGATCGGCCAGATTGAACCCCAGCCACACCAGCGGCGCCGCCACCAGCAGCATCCAGCCCAACGTCAGAATCGCCGCAGCCAAGGACTCGCGACCATTGAGCCAACGGGTCAGCAGGCGCATCAGCGGCCAACTGGCAAACGCCAGCACCGCGCCCCAGAACAGCGCCGACCAGAACGGCGCCATCACCCACAGGCTGGCACCAAACAACACCAGCAGCAGGATCTGCACCAGCAGGCGATCGTTATTGAGCATGTAAGGTCTCGAAAAAGTCAGTCAGGCAAAGAGTAGGCGAACACGCGGTTCGTGCTCGCCCGCAACAGCTTAACGCAACAGATCGATGCGCAGGCCAGAGCCTTCGACACTGCCGGTTTCCATGCGTGCCGCCCGAACACCCTGATTGATCAGCGCCTCACGCCAGGCTTCGGCCTTGGGCCCGGATACCGTGACGCGCAACGTCGTGTCAAGGTTAAGACCTCGGGAAATCAGGCGTAGCCAGGTGTCATCCGGCTCATTCACGCGATCAGGGAAGTCCAGCTCACCGGTGCTTTTGAGCTGACGTAACAGGGTCGCCGAGGTCGGCAGCAACTCACCCAGCGGTGCCACTGCCTCGAATTGTTCGACATGCAGATAGGCTTTGCGATTGCCGCGGGTGATGCTGTAAAGCGCCACCAGCGTGTTGTCCCGCGGTGCCGCCAGCCTCAACAGCAGATAGGCCTGTTGCTCGTCGGCGCCATACAGTTTGGCGTTACCGAACACCTCGTTGGCCCACAGGCTGCTTTCGCCGCAATCACGCGCCTGACACCAGAACAGCAATTCGGCGTCCTGTTTTTGCAGGGCTTCGCGAGCAGCGGTAAAGGCTTCGGTGGCGGAGTGTTCGGGCGGCAATTCGTAGGTCACCGAAGTGGTCTGGCCACGGGCGGTGACCTGACCGTCGAAACGCAGCTGGCCACTGATCTTGCGGATCGAGCCCAGCGGATAGATGCGCTCCAGTTCAACCGGAGGGCGATAGTCGACGATCTGTGCATCGGCCAGACGCGGCACGATCTGCAGATCCTGACTGCCCGGCACATCGGCGGCGAACGAAACGGTACTGAAACAGCACAGTGCCAACAGACTGAGTGACCGCATAGTCAGGCTCATCGGATCGGCATGACTGGGTAATTCGAGGTCGCAGCGGTATAGAAATCCATCGTGGTTGTCTCCCATTTCAACCCGACCAGCCTCGACAGTTGCCCGCAGCAAGTCAAGGAATGGCGAAGAACCGATTGAAACAGTCTGCGACAAGGTCGGCCCCGGCCTCATCGTTCAGGTGCAAATGGTGCCCGCCCGCCAACTGTTCCCGGCTAAAGGGTAGACGTTCCAGCAGCTCGGGATGTTTGGCCAGCATGCCCTCAGCCGCGACCACCAAGTGCGCCGGGCAACTGACTCGCAGCGCGAAAGCCATCGCCTGTTCCTCGGTCAGGCGCAGCGGCGATGGCAGGGTCAGGCGATTGTCGGTGCGCCAGGTGTAGCCACCGGGCACCGGCATCAGTCCGCGCTGAGCCAGCAATTCGGCGGCCTCACGGCTGACTGCGACCAGACCTTTCATGCGCGCTTCGATAGCGCGGTCGAGGGTGTTGTAGACCGGTTTGCGTTTCTCGTGCAGATCCAGTTGCGCTTGCAGGGCCATGCCCATACGTTCGGCGGCGTTTTCGCCTTTGTCTGTAGGCGGAATCACGCCGTCAATCAGCGCCAGATGGCTGATGCGTTCCGGCAACGACCCCGCCAGCACCAGCGAAACAATCGCGCCCATCGAATGCCCAAGCAGGCCGAACCGCTTCCAGCCCAGTTGCTCGGCGACTTGCAGCACGTCATGGGCATAGTCCCACAGTGCATACCCGGCACCGTTCGGCCGATGCCCGGAATGCCCGTGCCCGGCCATGTCCAGCGCGATGATGCGCAAGCCTTTGAGCTTCGGCGCCAAACGGGCAAAGCTGTTAGCGTTGTCGAGCCAGCCATGCAGCGCGATCACCGGCACACCGTCCTCGGGCCCGAACAAATGCGCGGCCAGTTCGATATGCGGCAGGCTCAGGCGCACTTCTTCGAAGGTCGGGCTCATGCGCAATCCTTGTCCTGGCGGTTTTCCCAGCGGTTGAACAGGTTTTTCAACAGGCGCGCGGTGTCCTGCGGACGCTCAAGCGGGAACATGTGTCCGCCGGGCATGCTCAGTGCCTCGCCTTGGGCCAGACGTGAAACGAAACGGGTGTGATGGCGCATGACCACGCGACTCTTGTGCCCGCGCACCACCGCCAACGGCACCTGCAATTGACGCGTACGGCCAGGGCTGGTGTGCGGCACGCCGCGATAGATGCTGATCTCGGTCGCCGGGTCGAAGCGCAGGCGCAGCTTGTCGCCAACCTGATGCAAACCGTGCTGCAGGTAGGCATCGAAGCATTCCGGATCGAAACCGCGAAACAGCGTCTTGCCCGCAAAATAGCTGCGCGCACTGTCGAGATCGGCAAATTCTTCGCGCCGGCCAAGGGTGCGGCCGGCCGGGGTCAGTTTGTCGATAAAACCAAAGCGCTTGGCCGCACGGATCACCCATTGATCGGTACGGGTCAGCACCGGCGAGTCAAGCATCACCACGCCGCGATACAACTCAGGACAACGCAGCGCTGCGTGCAAATGCAACACACCGCCAAAGGAATGGCCGACGCCCCACACCGGTTGATCCTGCTGCTGCAAATGGTGGATCAGCTCATCAACGAGGTTGTACCAGTTGTCGTCCGCCGGAAAACGCGGGTCATGGGCATGCTGTTCCAGATGTGCAACCCGATACTCGGGCGCCAGCGCCGCGAACAACTTGCCATAGGTACCCGAGGGAAACCCGTTGGCGTGGGCGAAAAAGATCGGTTGCGACATGCTGGTAAATCCATGAGCAGGAAACGTGGCGTTGATTGTCCGTAAGACCGCGCCCGACAGCAATGACCGTAACTGCCAGGAATGATGACAGTCCGGTCAGGGCTATGGTGAGTCAGTCGGATCGCTACCCCCTCACCCCAGCCCTCTCCCCCAAGGGGGCGAGGGGGAAGGGAGCAGATTTGCATGAGTTTCAAAACCTGAGTTCGGCTCGATAACTCAGGTCGGCGCAACTCGAACATCCAGCCCGGTCAGTCCCCTCTCCCTCTGGGAGAGGGTTAGGGTGAGGGTGGCTGCTCACCCAGCGGTACCACTGCCATGGTCAGCCGCGACACACAACTGGCCTTGCCTTCATCGCTGGTCAGACGGATGTCCCACACATGGGTGGTGCGTCCGATATGAATCGGCTTGGCCACCGCCGTCACCCGGCCACTGCGCAATCCGCGCAAATGGTTGGCGTTGATTTCAAGCCCCACACAATAAAACTTGCTGGCATCGATGCACAGGTAACTGGCCATCGAGCCGACGGTTTCCGCCAGCACTACCGACGCGCCGCCGTGCAGCAAACCGTACGGCTGATGGGTGCGATGGTCGATGACCATGCTCGCGGTCAGCGATTCTTCGTCGAACGCTTCGAAGCGGATGTCCAACACTTCGCCGATGGTGTTCTTCTGGATTGCGTTCAACTGCTCGATGTTCGGAGTGGTACGCCACAAGCTCATCGCAGACTTCCTTTGTTGTTTTAGTCGTCGCTCAATCCTGCCACAGCACCGCCTCGCTGCGCTCGCTCCATTCTTCGAAACGCGCGCCATAGGTGTCTTCGATGACGTTGCGCTTGATCTTCAGGGTCGGCGTAAGGAAGCCGTTTTCCACCGCCCAACTGTCCTTGACCACCACCAACCGGCGCAGGCGCTCATGCTTGTCGAGCGCGGCGTTGACCTCCTCCAGGAGTTTTTCCAGACTCGAGTGCAGACTCGCCCGGCCCTCCTCCTGATTGACCGTCGACAGCACGCACAATCCGAGAGGTGCGCTCAAGCCGTCACCGACCACGCAGACCTGTTCGATCCGTGAATGCACCGCCAGGCGATTTTCAATCGGCGCCGGGGCGACGTATTTGCCCTTGCTGGTCTTGAAGATTTCCTTGAGCCGACCGGTCAGGCGCAGGTGCCCTTCTGCATCCTGTTCGCCCTTGTCGCCGGTGCGCAGAAAGCCATCCGCGGTAATCGTTTCTGCGGTTTTCAGCGGCTCCTTGAAATAGCCGAGCATGTTCGCCTGACTGCGTACCTGCACCTCGCCCGACTCATCGATGCGCACTTCGACATCCGGACACGGCTTGCCGATCCAGCCCTGCTTGTATTGCCCAGGCAGGCAGATGTGCGAATAACCGCAGCCCTCGGTCATGCCATAGACCTCCAACACATCAAGGCCGAGTCTCTGATACCAGGCGAGCAAGGTCTGCGGCACCGGCGCGGCGCCGGACAGCGCCACGCGCAAGGCATCCAGCCCCAGTCCTGCGAGTACTTTGTGCCCGATCCGTTTGCCAATGAACGGCAGGCCGAGAAGAAAATCCAAACGCTTCGCCGGAATCTTGCTGTACACGCCCATCTGGAATTTGGTCCAGATGCGCGGTACGCCAAACATCGCGGTCGGCCGCGCGCGCTGCAAGTCAGTGATAAACGTCTCAAGGCTCTCGGCGAAGAACACTGTCTGCCCGGTGTAGATCGACGCCAGCTCAACGAACATGCGCTCGGCAACGTGGCACAGCGGCAAGTACGACAGCAGCCGGTCACTCTCGTTGAGGCCGAACAGTTGCGTGCCACGGGTCGTGGCAAAACCGAGATTGGCAAAACTGTGCATCACGCCTTTGGGCAGGCCGGTGGTGCCGGAGGTGTAGATAATTGTCGCCAGTTGCTCGGCCGCCGGGCGCGGATCGTCCTGAATCGGTGAGCTGCGCTGCAGGTCGGCCCAGCTGAAATCGAAATCCCCGGGCGGATGCAGCGGCAGGCTGATGGTCGGCAGATCCGCCGGCACGCCTTTGGACATGCCCGGCCAATCGTCGAGTTTGCCAATGAAGGCCAGGACGCTTTCCGAGTGATTGAGTACTTGCGCGACGGAGTCGGCGGTGAGGTTGGGATACAACGGAACGGAGACGTGCCCGGCCATCCAGATCGCCAGGTCGGCGATGATCCAGTGTGCACAGTTTTTCGAGATCAGGGCGATGTGACTGCCTTGCGGCAACTCGCGGGCGCGCAACCAGTGCGCGGCGCAGCGAGCCTGATGGCCGACATCCGCCCAGCTCAGCGTTTCGACTTGGCCGCCACCGACGGGCTGCACCAGAAAGCGCTGGCGCGGGTGCCGGGCTTCACGCTCGTAGAACACGTCCAGCGGCAAACGGAAGGCAGCAGACATGCGACTCGCTCCTGTTTTTGGGTCTGGAGCAAGCGTAGTCAACCAAGCAAGTGCTTGGTTGGAAAATTCAAACAAATAATTTCAGGATGTACGCAGAAACCAATGTGGGAGCGAGCCTGCTCGCGAATGCAGTGTGTCAGACCCATAAAGGGTGAATGACACGCCGCTTTCGCGAGCAGGCTCGCTCCCACAAGGGATCAGCGTTACGGGTGTTTGAGGCTGTTGAGGGTCATCGAGCCAATCAGCAACTCAGGGCTTTCCAGCTCGGCCAAGCCAGCAGTACTGACCTTCTCCGGCGGATACCCGGCGCCATGCTGCAGATAGCTCAGCAGATTGCCCACCAACGGGTTATGGCTGACCAACAGCACATTGCTCACCGACACCAGTTGGTCGGTGACCTTGTCCGGATCAACCTCCGGCGTCAGCCACTCGACCGTGCGAATCTCCGGCTCGAAACCCAGCGCCTCACGAACAATCTGCGCGGTTTGCTGCGCGCGCAGATAGGGGCTGGCGTAAATCGCCGTCAGCGGCTGGCCAATCAAACGCGCAGCGCTGCTCAAAGCTTCTTTACGACCGTGCTCGGTCAGTTCCCGTTCGGAATCGGGGCACGAGCCGTAAGGCACGGCCTCACCGTGACGCAACACCCAGAGTTTCATAGCTTGGGTTCCTCATCTCGAACCGGATGCGGCGCCGGCGCGACGGCGTGTGGCGCCTCACCTTCCGGAGTACGCGGCGTTGGCCAGTCGGCGAACGGCCACGGTTTCTGGTCGCTGTGGAAGCTGCCGAAGCGGCCGATCTGCGCCAGAAACTGGCTCAGGCTGTCGCCGAAGTTCATCAGGCTGGCGCTCGGCGCGCCATAGATCAAACGATAGATCAGTTGCACCAGCACCACTGCGCCGAGGATGAACTGCGCCACTTGCCAGACCAGCACATAGACGATCATCCACAACACGCGCAGGAGGATGGATTCGTACTTGGCTTCGGTTTTCGGATCGTTCATGGCTTGCTACTCCCGGCTCACTCAGTTGAAACCGCTGGTGGAAATAAAGTCGACGTCGGTTTTCGGCTCGGCCCGCATCAATAGACCGATCACCTGCTCCAGCGTGCGTCCTTCAAAGAGGATCGCATGCAGCCCGGCGACCAGCGGCATGTACACGCCGACTTCCTGGGACTTGGCCTTGAGCACTTTGAGCGTGTTGACGCCTTCGGCGACTTCGCCAAGACGCGACACCGCTTCGTCGAGGCTCAGGCCCTGGCCAAGGGCGAAACCGACTTGATAGTTACGGCTCTTCGGCGAGGAACAGGTGACGATCAGATCGCCGACACCGGCCAGACCGAGGAACGTCATGGGATTAGCACCCTGATTCACCGCAAACCGCGTCATCTCGGCGAGGGCGCGAGTGATCAGCATGCTCTTGGTGTTCTCGCCCATTTCCAGCGCCACCGCCATGCCGGCGATGATCGCGTAGACGTTTTTCAACGCCCCGCCCAACTCGACGCCGAAACGGTCGGCACTGGCGTAAACGCGGAAGGTGCGACCGTGCAGCGCGGCTTGCACTTGTTTACAGAGTTCTTCGTCTTCGCTGGCGACCACCGTGGCGGTCAGCGCATGTTCAGCGATTTCCCGCGCCAGATTCGGCCCGGACAGCACGCCGATGCGCGCTTGCGGGGCGATCTCTTCAAGAATCTGGCTCATCAGTTTGAAGGTCTGGGCTTCGATGCCTTTGGTCAGGCTGACCAGCATCTTGCCGCTCAACCGCTCGGCGTGGGCGGCGAGTACCGTGCGCAATGCGCTGGACGGCAGCGCGACGAAGCACAAATCACAGGCGTCGAGGGTTTCCTGCAGGTCGGTGACGGCGGTCACCCCCGGCAGAATCTTGATGCCTTTGAGGTAACGCGGGTTTTCGCGATTGACCCGGATGGCCTCGGCCTGCTCGGGGTCACGCATCCACTGCCGGACTTGATGGCCATTCTCGGCCAAAAGATTGGCCACGGCGGTACCAAAACTTCCGCCTCCCAGGACCGCAATCGGGCGCTGTTCAGTCATATGCAATCCGTTAATCCATACCAGTGGCGATGGCGGCATTATACGGGGCAGCCCGGTCGCGGCCAGCCCCAGCAACAATTACCGACACTTGTAGGAAGAAGACCAATAAAACCTAGGAAAATGCTACTAACGTGAATGGAAAAGTCACGGTGCTCGGTTAACATGCGCGCCAAATCTTTACGATCAAGGCTGCGTCGTGTTTTTCGCTCCTCCCCCTCCCCGTTCGTCCCTTTTGCTGGCGCTGCTGTTCAGCCCGCTAGTGCTGGCGGACGACCTGTTCATGGACAACGAAGCACTGCCGCAGGTGCTGACGGCCACGCGCCTGAAACAGACACCGGCGGAAGTGCCGGGGAGCATGACCGTACTCGACAGCGAATTGATCAACGCCAGCGGCGCCCGCGACATCAGTGAGCTGCTGCGCCTGGTGCCAGGGATGATGGTCGGCAACATCAGCGGCAATCAGGCGGCCGTCAATTATCACGGCACCAACGCCAGCGAAGCACGGCGCATGCAAGTGTTGATCGACGGCCGCTCGGTGTACCGCGCCGGTTTGTCCACGGTGGACTGGAGCGATATCCCCGTGGCCATGGAGGACATCGAGCGCATCGAAGTGTTTCGCGGCCCGAACACCGTCAGTTATGGCGCCAACGCGCTGATGGCGGTGGTCAACATCATTACCCGTCACCCGGCAGACAGCCACGGCACTCGCCTGAAGTACACCCGTGGCCAGCGTGGCATCAATGATTTTTACGCCAGCCAGGGCACCGGCTGGAATGGTGGTGATCTGCGCTTGTCGCTGTCCGGTCAGGAAGATGACGGCTTCGACAGCGATCGCAGCGGTGCAGACTACCGTGACAGCCGCCGCTTGAATCGCTTCAGTCTCGCGGTCAGTCACACCCTCAGCGACAACCAGAGCCTCGACTGGCAGGTCAACGCCAAGGACGGCACCAACCAGCGGCCCTACACCTACCGCCCGGTGTTCTCCGGGATTACCGCCGCCGGGAACAATTCCGACGTAGTCGCCAAGGATTACGCCGGCTCGGTGCGCTGGAATCTCGATATCAACCCGGAGCACAGCCTTTATATACAAGGCTCGGCGCAACACTGGGATCGTCAGCAAACCTGGCGCGCCTGCGATGCCGAGGTATCGTTCAGCCCCGAACTGACGCAACTGTGGCAGCTCAACCCGAATTACACCGAACGTCTGGCGCGCAACATCACCCGGTTCACCGGCCCCGGAGCGGCGCCCGGCACGCCACAGGAAATGGCCCTGGCCAATCAGGTGCTTGATCAATGGCGCAACGGCGCCAGCCGAACCCTGTGCGGCGACATCGATCAGAGCGCCCGCGAATCGCGCTACGACCTCGAATTGCAGGACACCCTCAGCCTGTCCGACAGCCTGCGTCTGGTCAGCGGCATGAACTATCGTTACGACCGCGCCGACTCCGAGACTTACTTCAATGGCACGCTGGACGACACCACTTGGCGCGCGTTCGGCCAACTGGAATGGCGCGCCACGGAACACTGGCTGTTGCAGGGCGGTGCGATGTTCGAAAACACGCAACTGATCGGCAGTTCGCTGACCCCGCGCTTCGCCGTCAATTACCTGATCAACCCGCGCCACGGCCTGCGTGCGGTGTATTCGGAGGCGATCCGCTCGCCGGACATGTTCGAGAACAATGTGAACTGGAGCTATCAGGTCAGCAACCTGCGCCCCTCGGCCTATGGCCAGTCTTCGGCGCGCTACTTCGTCAAGACTCGCGGCCCCGGCGATCTCGATCAGGAACACATGCGCTCGCGCGAGCTGGGCTACAACGGCTATTTCGCCGAACTGGGCCTGGCCCTGGATGTGAAGCTGTTCTACGACGAGATCACCGGGATGATCAGTGAGCCGCTACGTAACAACCAGTACATCGCCAGCAATGCCAACAGCTCACGTTTTCGGGGCACGGAAACCCAGCTCGACTGGCGCGTGAGCCTGGCCGACCGTTTGCGTTTCACCTACGCCTTTGTCGATGCCGAGGCGAGTAACCCACTGGATCAGCAGTTCACTTCACGCAACAGCGGTTCGGCTGGCTGGCTGCG
Source organism: Pseudomonas sp. RU47 (assembly GCF_004011755.1). GTDB lineage: Bacteria > Pseudomonadota > Gammaproteobacteria > Pseudomonadales > Pseudomonadaceae > Aquipseudomonas. The sequence goes on from NZ_CP022411.1 coordinate 4,917,297, forward strand.
CGACTGGGGCCATGGCTGGAACAGCGCCCTCTTCTATTACGGCGACAACGCACTCAACGGCTACCGTTTCGAGCGCGTCGACACGCGCATCGCCAAACGCATCGCGCTGGGCAAAGCACAATTGCAACTGGCTGGCGTACTGCAACAGCGTCTCGACCACGAGCCGACCACTTTCGTCGACAACAATTACGACGAACGCCGGGTGATGTACTTCAGCGCCGAGCTGGAGTTCTAGGATGCGCTACCGGCAGTCACGGAAGATGCCAACCCTGGGCCACTGGCTGGCCGGGGTCTGTCTGTTTATGACCGCATGGCTGCATGGTGTGGCGGTGCAGGCCGCCGATATCCTGTTGACCGGCGCCGAAGAAAGTCCAGGCGTACAAGCGTTCGTCCAGGCGCTGAGTGAACTGCGACCGACCGACAACGTGCGTTTCCAGCCACTGGCCAGCCTGCCGGCGCCGGGCAAACTGCCCGCCGGCCTGCGCCTGATTCTGCTCGACCTGCCGAGCCTCGACTGGCGTCTGCAAGAACCCCAAGGCCCGGCGACGCTGGTGCTGCGCATCAGTCGCCTGCAAGCCCGGCAGCGCCTCGGCAGCGCGCAACCGGCGCATCTGAGTTTGCTGTGGAGTGATCCGCCGCTGAGCCGACAGTTGCAGTTGATCCGACGCATTTTGCCCCAGGCCCGGCGGATCGGCGTGCTGTTCGATGAGCACAGCGAATTCCTCCTCAAGGAGCTGAATCTCGCCGCCGCGCCGCTGAACCTGCAAGTCGTCAGCCAGCGCTGGGACAACACCCACGACAGCCGCCCGCTGCAAACCGTGCTGAAAAACAGCGACGTGCTGCTCGGGCTCGACGACCCCGATCTGTACAACCCGAAAACCGCGAAAAACCTGCTGCTCAGCAGTTACTCACGGCAAGTCGCACTGGTCGGCCCCAACGTCGCGTTCGTCCGCGCCGGCAGCCTGGCCAGCAGTTACAGCGACCAGAACGACTGGCTGGCAATCCTCGATCAATTGCTCGACCAACCGCCGGCCACTTGGCCGCGGACGCTCTACCCCGCACGTTTTAAAGTCTCAAGTAATGCGCAGGTCGCTCGTTCACTGGGTATCGAACCGCTCAATGACGCATCTGTTGCCAGCGCACTGGCTGAAGGAGAACGCCGCCCATGAGTTTCCGTCGCCGTTGGGACATCAACACCCGCACCCAGCTGATCAGCCTGGGCCCGGCGTTGTTGCTGACCTTGCTGTTGATCAGCTTCTTCACCTTCGTGCGCATTCAGGATTTGCGTCAGGAACTGAACCACACCGGTCAACTGATCGCCAACCAACTGGCGCCCGCCACCGAATACGGGGTGATTTCCGGCAACAACGAAGTGCTGGAAAGCCTGCTCAAAGCCACACTGGCCACGCCCAACGTGCGTTTTCTCGAAGTACAGGACAGCGCCAACCGGATTCTGGTGTACGTCGAACAACCCGCGGCGGCGCACGGTCGGCCGCATCAGGTCGAAGTGTTTCAGGCACCAGTACGGTTGCAGCGCATCGCCCTGCACAATGATTTCTTCCAGGACGGCAAGGTCAGCAATAGCGGGGCCGGCGAAGATTATCTGGGCCGGGTGATCGTCGGCTTGTCCAACGACGCGTTCAGCCAGCGCCAGCAGGAGATTCTGCTCAAGGCCGGGATTCTCGCGCTGTTCGCCCTGCTCTTCACCTTTGTGTTGGCACGGCGCCTGGCCGGCAGCCTGTCGCAGCCGATCCGCGATATCGGTGACGCGGTGAAGGCGATTCAGGACGGCGATTACAAAACCCCGTTGCCGATCGTCGATGACACCGAACTGGGCGCGCTGTCGCAACACATCAACAACCTTGCCCAGGCGCTGGAACAGGCCAGCCGCGAGCAGCATCAAGCCATGGCCCAACTGATCCAGACCCGTGAAGAAGCGGAAAAGGCCAACAACGCCAAGTCCGACTTTCTGGCGATGATGAGCCATGAACTGCGCACGCCCATGAACGGCGTGCTGGGCATGCTGCAATTGCTGGAAACCACCGAGATGACCGAGGAGCAGGTTGAATATGCCGCCCTCGCCTCGGAGTCCACCGAGCACTTGCTGAAAGTCATCAACGATATTCTCGACTTCTCACGCATCGAACGCTCGGAGCTGGAACTGGAGCACATCCCGTTCAACCTGGCCGAACTGATTGGCGCCTGCGCCCAGTCGTTCCAGCACAGCGCGGTACAGCGAGGGCTGGCGCTGAACCTGCGCATCCCGGACGACATGCGCGGTTTGCAGGTGCAAGGCGATCCAACGCGGATCCGGCAGATTCTGGTCAATCTGGTTGGCAACGCACTGAAATTCACCGAACAGGGTCGCGTCAGCATCGAGGCGCAGTGGCAGTCGCTGGATCATGAATTGCTGTGGTTCACCTGCTCGGTGCGTGACAGCGGCATCGGTATTTCTTCCGAAAGTCTGGAATTGATGTTCAACGCTTTCCAGCAGGCCGACAGTTCAATCTCGCGGCGTTACGGTGGCACCGGTCTCGGCTTGCCGATCGCCCGTACGCTGGCCGAACGCATGGGCGGCACCTTGCGCGCGCAGAGCGAGGAAGGCCGTGGTTCGGTGTTCACCCTGGAAATTCCGCTGGCACTCTATAAGCAGGCGCTGCCGCCATTGGCCGCGCCGCGTGCACTGAACGGCAAAGAGCATGGTGAAGGGCGCAATGTCTTGCTGGTCGAAGACAATCCGGTAAACCAGACGGTTATTGAAGCGATGCTGCGCAGTCTGGGCTTTACTGTCAGTGTCGCCACTGATGGCGCACAAGCCGTGCGCAACGCCGAGGTCAGCGACTTCGAAGTGATTCTGATGGATTGCCGTTTGCCGATCATCGATGGCTATGAGGCCACGCGGCAGATCCGGCTGCTGCCCGGACGCAGTGAGGTGCCGATCATCGCGCTGACCGCCAACGCCTTGCAGGGCGACCGCGAAACCTGTCTGGCGGCGGGCATGAACGATTATCTGGCAAAGCCGTTCAAACGTAATGATCTGCAGCAGATTCTGCAGCGCTGGGTGTCGTAGTGTGGGCCTTTCGACCATCTGCGACTGGCGTGAAAAGCGAAAGTGCGGCAGTCTTAGGCACCCGAACGAGCCTCAAAAGGGGCTTGAATAAAAATTTCAGTGCACAAGTGTACATTCATGTCCTTGGTGCTGTGACTTTCACCACAACGCAATAGTCTATGAGTAGGCTGCCGGTTCGAGGCATGAACGCTTCGAACGGTCGGGAAGATTTGCCCCACCTGCCGCATGGGATTATTGAGGAGCTCGCATGACCAAACAAAACGCCTTTACTCGGGAAGATCTGCTGCGCTGCAGTCGCGGTGAGCTGTTCGGCCCAGGTAACGCGCAACTGCCCGCCCCGAACATGCTGATGGTCGATCGCATCACCCTGATCAGCGAAGAAGGCGGCAAGTACGGCAAAGGTGAATTGGTCGCCGAGCTGGATATCAACCCTGATCTGTGGTTCTTCGCGTGCCACTTCGAAGGCGATCCGGTGATGCCGGGTTGCCTGGGTCTGGACGCCATGTGGCAACTGGTCGGTTTCTTCCTGGGCTGGCAAGGCCTGCCGGGCCGCGGCCGTGCGCTGGGTTCGGGCGAAGTGAAATTCTTCGGTCAGGTACTGCCGACCGCCAAGAAAGTCACCTACAACATTCATATCAAACGCGTCCTCAAGGGCAAGCTGAACCTGGCCATTGCCGATGGTTCGGTGACTGTCGACGGTCGCGAAATCTACACCGCCGAAGGCCTTCGCGTCGGCGTGTTCACCTCCACTGACAACTTCTAAGGGTTATTCGCATGCGCCGCGTCGTTATCACTGGTCTGGGCATTGTTTCGTGCCTGGGCAATGACAAAGAGACCGTCTCCGCTAACCTGCGTGCAAGCCGCCCTGGCATCCGGTTCAACCCGGAATATGCCGAAATGGGTCTGCGTAGCCAGGTTTCCGGCTCCATCGACCTCAACCTTGAAGAGCTGATCGATCGCAAGATCTATCGCTTCGTTGGCCACGCAGCGGCTTACGCCTACCTGGCCATGAAAGACGCTATTGCTGACTCCGGCCTGACCGAAGAGCAAGTGTCCAACCCGCGTACCGGCCTGATCGCTGGTTCCGGCGGTGCTTCCACACTGAACCAGATGGAAGCGCTGGACATCCTGCGCGAGAAAGGCGTGAAGCGCGTTGGCCCGTACCGCGTAACGCGGACCATGAGCAGCACCGTTTCCGCTTGCCTGGCCACACCGTTCAAGATCAAGGGCCTGAACTACTCCATCGCTTCTGCCTGCGCCACCAGTGCTCACTGCATCGGTACCGCCATGGAACAGATCCAGATGGGCAAGCAGGACATCGTTTTCGCCGGTGGCGGTGAAGAAGAGCACTGGAGCCAGTCGTTCCTGTTCGACGCCATGGGCGCTCTGTCCAGCAAGCGTAACGACACCCCGGAACAAGCTTCCCGTGCCTACGACGCCGACCGTGACGGTTTCGTCATCGCTGGCGGTGGCGGCATGGTCGTGGTTGAAGAGCTGGAACACGCTCTGGCCCGTGGCGCGAAAATCTACGCGGAAATCGTTGGCTACGGCGCAACGTCCGACGGCTACGACATGGTTGCCCCGAGTGGCGAAGGCGCGATCCGCTGCATGCAGATGGCGATGTCCACCGTTGATACGCCGATCGACTACCTGAACACCCACGGCACCTCGACTCCGGTCGGCGACGTCGCGGAAATGAAAGGTGTGCGTGAAGTGTTCGGCGACAAGGCACCGGCGATCAGCTCGACCAAGAGCCTGTCGGGTCACTCCCTGGGCGCCGCCGGCGTTCACGAAGCGATCTACTGCATGCTGATGATGGAAGGCAACTTCATTGCCGGTTCCGCCAACATCGACGAGCTGGACCCAGAAGTGGCCGACCTGCCGGTGCTGACCAAGACCCGCGAAAACGCCACCATCAACACCGTGATGAGCAACAGCTTCGGCTTCGGCGGCACCAACGCCACGCTGGTACTGAAGCGCTGGGAAGGCAAGTAATTCCCCCCGCTTGAGCCACACATGAAAACGCCCCGACTGGTTCGGGGCGTTTTTTTTGCCTGAAGAAAATAGCAGGTACACCGCAAAACCCTGTGGGAGCGAGCCTGCTCGCGAATGCGATATTCCAGTCACCCTATCGTCGTCTGACCCACCGAATTTGCGAGCAGGCTCGCTCCCACAATGGGTTTCGGCGCTTCTGAAAATGAAACTTCTGTCATGAAACTTACCGCCCTGCGACCGAATGTCGCGGATTACGCGGGCTGCAGCACTGTTGCAAAATACGCAATAACACCTTGCGCAAATCAGCCGTTTACTTAGCAAGCTAACAAATCATATAACAGAGTCCTGCACACGCCTTGCTGCAGATAACTTGAGATTTGGAGCTAGCAGATGACTGTAAAAGTAACTGAACGCGACGATTCACACATGTCCCACGAAGGCGTAGCCGCCGGTATCCGCATCTGGGATGTGCATCAACAAGACTTGCTGGTCGGCATGTTCCACAACGAGATCGATGCCCACAACTACAAGGCCGAACTGGAAGTACAAGAACAGCAGCGGGATCTGAAATCCGCCTGATTCAACCACAGCATTGAAAACGACAAACCCCGCCATGAGCGGGGTTTGTCGTTGTTACAGCTTTATCGATTTACCACATCAGATCATCAGGAATCTGATACGCCGCGTACGGATCGTCCTCAGTGCTGACCTCTTCGGTCTGCACGTTGAGCTGGACGATGCGCTGCGGGTCGCGCTCCTGGATCTTCAGGGCCGCTTCACGCGGGATCACTTCGTAGCCGCCGGCATGGTGGACGATCGCCAGCGAGCCGCTGCTGAGCTTGTTGCGCATCAGCGTGTTGACCGAGATACGCTTGACCTTCTTGTCGTCGACGAAGTTGTAGTAGTCCTCGGTGGTCAGCTTCGGCAGACGCGAGACTTCGATCAGTTGCTTGACCTGAGCTGCACGCGCCTTGGCCTCGGCTTTCTCTTTCTGCTGACGGTTCAGCTCCTGGTCGCGCTTGACCTTCTCAGCCATGGCTTCCTGGGCGGCACGCTGCTGCGAGTCATCCAGCTCGATCTGGCCTTTGTGGGCCAGACGCTGCTGCTTCTGCTTGTCCTTGCTGACCTGCTTGGCCTGCTTTTGGTTGACCAGGCCTGCTTTGAGCAACTGGTCGCGAAGGGAAATACTCATGGGACTTACTCACTTGGGCAGTTGCTCAGCCGCAGCCGGGCACATTCTTTTCCTGACGTTTGGCTTCACCCCACAGGGCGTCCAACTCTTCGAGGGTGCAATCTTCTATGGGACGGTGGGTGTCGCGCAATGCCTGTTCGATAAATCGGAAACGTCTTTCAAACTTGCCGTTGGCGCCACGCAGTGCCGTTTCCGGGTCGACCTTCAGATGCCGGGCCAGATTGACCACGGAAAACAGCAGGTCGCCGATCTCGTCAGCCACAGCGACGGGATCGTTTTCGGACATGGCTTCGAGGACTTCATCGAGCTCTTCGCGCACATTGTCGAGCACCGGCAAGGCGTCCGGCCAGTCGAAACCGACCTGCCCTGCACGCTTCTGCAACTTTGCCGAACGCGACAATGCCGGCAACGTCGCCGGCACGTCATCGAGCAGTGACAGTTGCTCGGGCGCGGCGGATTTCTCGGCGCGCTCTTCGGCCTTGATCTCTTCCCAGCGCTGCTTGACCTGTTCTTCGCTCAAGCGCGGCACATCCAGCGGTGCGTAGAGATCACCGGTGGGGAACACGTGGGGATGACGGCGGATCAGTTTGCGGGTGATGCTGTCGATCACCCCGGCTAATTCGAAGCGCCCTTCTTCCTTGGCCAACTGGCTGTAATACACCACCTGGAACAACAAATCGCCGAGCTCACCCTGCAAATGATCGAAGTCGCCGCGTTCGATGGCGTCGGCCACTTCGTAGGCTTCTTCGAGCGTGTGCGGGACGATGGTCGCGTAGGTTTGCTTGATGTCCCACGGGCAACCGTACTGCGGATCGCGCAGACGGCTCATCAGGTGGAGCAGATCTTCAAGGCTGTACATCATTTAGCTGTCTCACCACAAAACCACTGTGGGAGCGAGCCTGCTCGCGAAAGCGGTGTGTCTGCAACTATGTTGTCGACTGACACGCCCTCTTCGCGAGCAGGCTCGCTCCCACAGAGAAGCCACATCACGGCGTACGGTTACGCCGCGTTTCGATGATGTTCGGCAACTGCGAAATCCGCCCGAGCAACCGCCCCAGTGCATCCAGACCCGGGATCTCGATGGTCAGCGACATCAGCGCGGTGTTGTCTTCCTTGTTCGAGCGGGTGTTGACCGCCAGCACGTTGATGCGCTCGTTGAGCAGTACCTGCGAGACGTCACGCAGCAGACCGGAGCGATCATAGGCACGAATGACAATGTCCACCGGGTAGGTGAGCACCGGCACCGGGCCCCAGCTGACCTGAATGATCCGCTCTGGCTCGCGCCCGCCCAGTTGCAGCACCGAGGCACAGTCCTGACGGTGAATGCTCACGCCACGACCCTGAGTGATATAGCCGACGATCGCATCGCCCGGCAGCGGCTGGCAGCAGCCGGCCATCTGCGTCATCAGGTTGCCGACGCCCTGGATCTGAATGTCGCCGCGCTTGCCCGGTTTGTAGCCGGTGGCTTTGCGCGGAATCAGCTCCAGCTGTTCGTTGCCGCGTTCCGGCTCGACCAGTTGCTGCGCGAGGTTGACCAGTTGCGCCAAACGCAGATCGCCGGCACCGAGGGCGGCGAACATGTCTTCGGCGGTTTTCATGTTGGCCTTGTCGGCCAGCTTGTCGAAATCCACCGCGGGCAGACCGAGGCGCGTCAGCTCGCGCTCGATCAGGGTTTTACCGGCGGCCACGTTCTGGTCGCGCGCCTGCAATTTGAACCAGTGGACGATCTTCGCCCGCGCCCGCGAGGTGGTGACGTAACCGAGGTTGGAGTTCAACCAGTCGCGGCTCGGTGTGCCGTGTTTGCTGGTGATGATCTCGACCTGCTCACCGGTCTGCAGGCTGTAGTTGAGCGGCACGATGCGCCCGTTGATCTTCGCGCCACGGCAGTTGTGGCCGATTTCGGTGTGCACGCGATAGGCGAAGTCCAGCGGCGTCGCGCCTTTCGGCAAGTCGATGGCGTGACCGTCGGGAGTGAAGATGTAAACCCGATCCGGCTCGATATCGACACGCAGCTGTTCCGCCAGACCACCGATATCGCCCAGTTCTTCGTGCCACTCGAGCACCTGACGCAGCCAGGAGATTTTCTCTTCGTAGTGATTCGAACCGGATTTGACGTCGGTGCCCTTGTAGCGCCAGTGCGCGCAGACGCCGAGTTCGGCTTCTTCGTGCATCGAATGCGTACGGATCTGCACTTCAAGGACTTTGCCTTCCGGGCCAATTACCGCCGTATGCAACGAGCGGTAGCCGTTCTCTTTCGGGTTGGCGATGTAGTCGTCGAACTCTTTCGGGATGTGCCGCCACAAGGTGTGGACGATGCCGAGCGCGGTGTAGCAGTCGCGCATCTCCGGCACCAGCACACGCACCGCGCGCACGTCGTAGATCTGGCTGAATTCCAGACCCTTGCGCTGCATTTTGCGCCAGATCGAATAGATGTGTTTGGCGCGGCCGCTGATGTCGGCATCGACGCCGGTGGCCTGCAGTTCATCCTTGAGCTGGGTCATCACGTCGGCGATGAAGCGCTCACGGTCCAGCCGTCGCTCGTGGAGCAACTTGGCGATCTGCTTGTATTGATCAGGCTCGAGATAACGGAAGGACAGATCCTCCAGTTCCCATTTGATATGACCGATGCCGAGCCGGTGCGCGAGCGGCGCATAGATGTCGAAGACTTCCCGGGCGACACGGTTACGCTTTTCGTCGTCGGCGGTTTTCACCGCACGAATGGCGCAGGTACGTTCGGCCAGTTTGATCAGCGCGACACGCACATCGTCGACCATCGCCACGAGCATCTTGCGCAGGTTTTCCACCTGCCCTTGCGTGCCCATGACCATCGACTGGCGCGGACTGAGGCTGGCACTGATGGCCGCCATGCGCTGCACGCCGTCGATCAGCTTGGCGACCACCGGACCGAAGCGCTGGCCGACGGCCGCGAGTTCGATCTGGCCTTCGCGTACGCCGCGATACAGGACCGCCGCGACCAGCGAATCCTGATCGAGCTTGAGGTCGGCGAGAATCTCGGCGATTTCCAGGCCAGTACTGAAACTGCCGGAGCCTTCGGCCCACAGATTCTTCTTGGCATTGGACTGTTGTTCGGCCTCGCGAGCGAACTCGCAGGCTTCTTTCAAGGCTTCGCGATCCAGTGCCAGATCGACACTGACCGCGTGATCGAGCCAAGCCTCGAGATTGATACTGCCGTCAGTGTTGATCGGCTGGTGTGCTCTCACCTGTACCATCTTGCTTTACCTTCCCTACGACGCAGATTCAATGCGTCAAATCGCTGATCCTTATTGCCCGTTTGCGCTCGCGGGGCTAAAGCGAGCGCTGCGCGGACAGATCAGACGGATTCAGACGAGCCATCCTGGCTCGCTTCAAATAACGCCATGGCCTCGACATGTGCCGTCTGAGGAAACATATCGAGAATCCCGGCACGTTTTAACCGGTAGCCCTGCTTGATCAATTCGACCGTATCGCGCGCCAGAGTTGCAGGGTTGCACGATACGTACACCAACCGTTTGGCACCCAGGGTCGCCAGCTTGCGAACCACCTCGAAAGCACCGTCACGCGGTGGGTCCAAGAGTACCGCAGAAAAGCCGTTTCCGATCCACTGGGCATCGGTCAAAGGCTGGGATAAATCGGCTTGAAAAAACTTTGTGTTATGCAAATTGTTACTGGCGGCGTTCGCTTCAGCGCGATCGACCATGGTTTGCACACCCTCGACCGCGACGACTTCGCGCACGGCTTTGGCCAACGGCAAGGCGAAGTTGCCCAAGCCGCAGAACAGATCGAGCACGCGCTCGTCGCGACCCGGCTTCAGCCAGTCCAGCGCCTGTGCAACCATCGCTTCGTTGACACCGGCATTGACCTGAATGAAGTCACCCGGTCGGTACGCCAGATCCAGATCCCACTGCTCCAGGCGATAGCCCAGCGACTGGGTGGCATCGACCGGTTGCGGCTCACCTTCGCCATGCAGCCACAATTGCGCTTCATGGAACTGGCAGAAGTCCTTGAGGATGGTCAGATCCGCTTCGGACAACGGCGCCATGTGCCGCAGCAACACCGCCAGAGACGAGCCACTGAACAACTCGACATGGCCCAAAGCCTGCGGCTTGCTCAAACGGCGGAGCATCTCAGGCAAACGGGTCATGATCGGTTGCAAGGGCTGTACCAGCACCGGGCATTCGCTGATCGCGACGATGTCCTGACTGCCGGCGGCACGGAAACCCACTTCGAGTTTCTTCGCCTTCATGTCCCAGCGCACCGCAATCCGGGCGCGACGGCGATAGCCGAATTCGGGACCGGTCAGCGGCGCTGCCCACTGTTCAGGTTCGACACCGGCCACACGCGACAATTGCTCGGCGAGCATGCGCTGTTTCAGGGCAAGCTGTTCGCTGTGGGGCAAATGCTGGACGCTGCAACCGCCGCAACGGCCGGCGTGCTGACACGGTGCCGGGCGACGCAGTTCGCTGGCTTTGAACACGCGCTCAGTGCGCGCCTCGACCACTTTGCCGTGGGCGCCGAGCACCCGCGCTTCGACCTCTTCACCGGCCAGGGCGCCGAGGACGAACCAGGTTTTGCCTTCGAAAAACGCGATACCGCGACCGTCATTGGCCAGGCGCTCAATGCTCAAGCGCTGCTTTTTACCGGTCGGAATTTGCGCAACCTTGCTGCCGCCGGTGGGCTGGAAGCGCAGGCCTCTCTCGTGCTTGGCCATCAGTTGGGCGCGTCGAAAATGCCGGTCGACAGGTAACGGTCGCCACGGTCGCAGATGATCGCGACGATCACCGCGTTTTCAACTTCTTTGGACAGGCGCAGCATCGCTGCCACCGCCCCCCCCGAGGACACGCCGCAGAAGATGCCTTCTTCGCGGGCCAGACGCCGGGTGACGTCTTCGGCTTCGCTTTGCGCCATGTCGACGATACGGTCAACACGATCAGCCTGATAAATCTTCGGCAGGTATTCCTGCGGCCAGCGGCGAATACCGGGAATGGCCGAGCCTTCCATCGGTTGCAGGCCGACGATCTGCACGCTGTCGCTCTGCTCTTTCAAGTAGCGCGACACGCCCATGATGGTGCCGGTGGTGCCCATCGAACTGACGAAATGAGTGATGGTGCCCTGGGTCTGACGCCAGATTTCCGGACCTGTGGTGGTGTAGTGCGCTTCAGGATTGTCGCCGTTGGCGAACTGATCGAGCACCTTGCCACGGCCTTCGGCTTCCATACGCTGCGCAAGATCGCGCGCGCCTTCCATGCCCTCTTCCTGGCTGACCAGAATCAGCTCGGCGCCATAGGCGGTCATCGCCGCTTTACGTTCAGCGCTGGAGTTGTCCGGCATGATCAGGATCATTTTGTAACCCTTGATCGCGGCCGCCATGGCCAGCGCGATCCCGGTGTTGCCCGAGGTCGCTTCGATCAGCGTATCGCCGGCGTGGATCTGCCCGCGCAACTCGGCGCGAGTGATCATCGACAGCGCCGGACGGTCCTTGACCGAACCCGCCGGGTTATTCCCTTCGAGCTTGAGCAATAGGGTGTTGCTGGTGGCACCGGGCAGGCGCTGCAAACGCACCAGCGGAGTGTTGCCGACGCAATCGGCGATGGTTGGGTACTGCAGGGTCATGGCGTATTCGCAATCCAGACGTGCGGGGGCGCCTATCATACCGGCAAACCCGCGCAGGCCATATCACGCAAAGTGCGGTGCTTATGGTTTATGGGAATAAGCAGCAATAGTCTCACCACTGGTGAGACTTTTACGCTGGGTCATCTTTGTTTGCGGTGATGCAAATGGCCTCATCGCTGGCAAGCCAGCTCCCACAGTGACCCGTGTTGCTCTATTAATAATGTCAGCAGTGCTGACACTGTCTTGTATTCCTCAAACAATCTGCGAGTAAAACACACTCCCTATGGGATGGGAGTAAGCGATAAAAGTCGCACCAGTGGCGCGACTTTTGTGTTGAGCCATTTTCATTGGTGGTGATGCTCAGAGACTCTTCGCGAGCAGGCTCGCTCCCACAGGGAGTAGTGTCATTCGCAGAATAGTGTCAGCAGTGATGACACTATTAACTGTTGATCACACAATCTGCGGCGAACCGAGATCCAATGTGGGAGCGAGCCTGCTCGCGAAGGCGTCAGTCTGCGCAACACAATCATCCGCCAGCAACCGTAAATTCAGCCGCAATCCCGCCCCGCCATTCTCCGCCCAAATACTTCCGCCCTGACGCTGCACGGCATTGCGCGCGATGCTCAGCCCCAAGCCAAAACCGCCATCACCGGGCCGCGAGCCGTCGAGCCGGGTGAACGGTGAGAAGATCCGTTCCAGATCCCCTTCCGCTACGCCGCCGCCCTTATCTTCCAGCCACAGATGCCAGAAATCGCCATCGCGCCGTCCATCCAGTCGCACGATCCCGCCCGGTGGCGAATGCCGAATGGCGTTGCGCAAAATGTTCTCCAGTGCCTGCGCCAGCGTGTTCAGGTTGCCGCGCACCCAGCATGAGGACTCGACCGCGCACTGCAATTGCAGACTCGGCCAGCCGCTTTCATAACAGGCATTGTCAGTGAGCATTTCCCACAGGGCCTGGATCTGAATCGCTTCTTCGGGCAATGGCGTACGGTCGGTATCGAGCCAGGCCAGTTGCAGGGTGTCTTCGACCAGTCTTTGCATACCGTCGACTTCGCGACCGATGCGCTCGCGCAACTGCAGCAGACTTTGTTCGCTTTCACTGGCGACCCGCAAGCGGCTCAGCGGTGTGCGCAATTCGTGGGACAGGTCGCGCAGCAATTGCTGTTGCAGGGCGACGGTCGATTGCAAGCGTTCGGACATCGAGTCGAATGCCCGCGCAAGCTCACCGAGTTCATCCGGCCGTTGGGTGATGCCGCTCGACAGCCGCACATTCAATTGATCGGCGCGCCAGGCGTTGGCCTGTTCGCGCAGGTTGTTCAGGGGCACGACCAGCAAGCGGTACAGACCGACGCACAGCAACAAGGTGAACAGGCCCGGAATCACGCCGTTAGTGATAACGCGCCAGAACACACGATACTTGCCCGGCAGGAAACGTTCGGGTAGCTCGATCACCAGGCTGCCGGCAGACGGTTCTTTGGGAAACGGCACACGCAGCCACGGCCGGTTCTTTTTGTGAATCGGCCAGTCGAGGCCACGCAAGAACGTCAGGTGCTGGATTTCCTGTTCATTCAGCGGATCGCTGCTCAGCGACTGCAAGTTGCCGCCGATGACGCCAACCCAACTGGCTTCACGCAACTCCATACTCTGCAACCAGTCATCGACCCCGCTGCGGCCGCCGTGCTGCCACGCTTGCTCGGCTTGCATCGCATAACGTGAAAGGGTGCCGCGTGCTTCGTCGGAGAGGAACTGGTTGCGCTCCTCCATATAACGGCCCCACGACCAGCTCAGCCAGATCATCAGCAGACAGAATGCGACCAGCAGACAGGCCAGTTTCCAGAACAGCGAATGCCGGCCCGGCAGTTCAGAGATTTTCATCGGCGGCGCTCAAGACGTAACCCTTGCCCCAGACGGTGCGCACTTCACGCTCGGTGTAACCGATGGCTTTGAGCTTGCGGCGGATCTGGCTGATATGCATGTCGAGACTGCGGTCATGGGCCGCGTATCCACGCTGCAGAACGTGCTGATAAAGGAAGGCTTTGCTCAGTACTTCTTCGTCATTGCGATTGAGGGTTTCCAGCAGACGGTATTCGCTGCGGGTCAGCCCGGCGGCGTGTTCGCGAAAAAAAACATCGCATTGCTCATCGTCAAAACGCAGCGTACCGGCCGCCACTGGCGCCGCCAGCGATGCCGGGCGCCGATCCAGCGCAACCCGACGCAGGATCGCTTCAATGCGCACATGCAACTCGGCCATGCTGAACGGCTTGGGCAAATAATCGTCGGCGCCCAGACGGAAACCGCTGATGCGATCCGCCTCGGCGCCGAGGGCCGACATCAGCAGCACCGGGGTCGAATGGCTTTGACGCAACTGCGTCAATACATTCAAACCATCCATTCCGGGCAACAGAATATCCATCAGCACCACGTCGAATGGCTGACGCCTGGCGATGCTCAGGCCTTCCTGACCATTCTGGCACCAGGTCACCTGAAAGCCGCTGCGGCCCAGATGTTCGTGAACATAGGCGCCGAGAACCGGATCGTCCTCGATGGAAAGAATGCGTGGCTGGCCGACGGAAACAGGAGTCATGAGTATCTGCAAGTAATTCTCAGTTGAGCGCGATTATTCAAGATTGCCCGGCAGCGGGCAACACAAGGCTGCCCTTTCTGACAAACGAGCACCGGTGCCCTGACCCACCCTGAGCGCATTTTTCCGGAGATTGCCTGCGAGCAAATCGCTACACTGCGCCCATGTCGCGTGCCGGATGCACGCATGAGTCAACAGATCAGCGGGATGCAGGAGATAGGCGTGCTCAAGAAACTGGGAATCAAAGGTCGCGTGTTGTTGCTGACCTTGTTGCCGACCAGCCTGATGGCGCTGGTACTGGGTGGTTACTTCACCTGGACGCAGCAGTCCGACTTGCAGAGCCAATTGATGCAGCGCGGCGAGATGATCGCCGAGCAACTGGCGCCGCTGGTGGCACCCGCCATGGGTCACGGCAACAGCGATCTGCTCGAACGCATTGCCACTCAGTCCCTTGAGCAACCGGATGTGCGCGCGGTGACCTTCCTCGCCCCGGACCGCTCACCGCTAGCCCATGCCGGCCCGACCATGCTCAATCAGGCGCCGAGCGGCGACAGCGCGCATTTGCAACGGCGCAGCGGCAATGACGCGACGCGTTACCTGATGCCGGTATTCGGCAAGCATCGCAACCTCGCCGGCGAACTGATCCCGGAAGAGTCTGACCGCTTGCTCGGCTGGGTCGAGCTGGAACTGTCGCACAACGGCATGCTGCTGCGCGGTTATCGCAGCCTGTTTGCCAGCCTGCTGCTGATTGCCGCCGGTCTGGCGGGCGCGGCATTGCTGGCGTTGCGCATGGGCCGCACCATCAATCGTCCGCTGAGCCAGATCAAACAAGCCGTCGCGCAACTCAAGGACGGCCATCTGGAAACGCGTCTGCCGCCGCTCGGCAGTCAGGAGCTGGATGAACTGGCCTCGGGCATCAACCGCATGGCCGGCACCCTGCAAAACGCCCGCGAAGAACTCCAGCACAGCGTCGATCAGGCCACCGAAGACGTCCGGCAGAATCTGGAAACCATCGAGATCCAGAACATCGAACTGGACCTGGCGCGCAAAGAAGCGCTGGAAGCCAGCCGGATCAAATCCGAATTCCTCGCCAACATGAGTCACGAGATCCGCACGCCGCTCAACGGCATTCTCGGCTTCACGCATCTGTTGCAGAAAAGCGAACTGACCCCACGCCAGCTCGACTATCTGGGCACCATCGAAAAATCCGCCGACAGCTTGTTGGGGATCATCAACGAGATCCTCGACTTCTCGAAAATCGAGGCTGGCAAACTGGTGCTCGACCATATTCCGTTCAACCTGCGCGACCTGTTGCAGGACACCCTGACCATCCTCGCCCCCGCTGCGCACGCCAAGCAGCTTGAGCTGGTCAGCCTGGTCTATCGCGACACACCGCTGTCGCTGGTCGGTGACCCGCTGCGTCTGAAGCAGATTCTCACCAACCTTGTGAGCAACGCGATCAAGTTCACCCGCGAAGGCACCATCGTTGCCCGGGCGATGCTTGAAGATGAACAAGAAGACAGCGTGCAACTGCGCATAAGCATTCAGGACACCGGCATCGGCCTGTCGAATCAGGACGTGCGCGCGTTGTTCCAGGCGTTCAGTCAGGCCGACAACTCGCTGTCGCGCCAGCCGGGCGGCACCGGTCTGGGGCTGGTGATTTCCAAACGCCTGATCGAACAGATGGGCGGCGAAATCGGCGTCGACAGCACACCGGGCGAAGGCTCGGAATTCTGGATCAGCCTGAGCTTGCCGAAAACCCGTGACGACGCCGAAGACCTGCCGGCCGCGCCGTTGCTCGGCCGCCGCGTGGCGGTGCTGGAGAATCACGAACTGGCGCGCCAGGCCTTGCAGCATCAACTGGAAGACTGTGGCCTCGATGTCACCCCGTTCAACACCCTCGAGACCTTGACCAATGGCGTCACCGGCGCCCACCAGACCGATCAGGCGATTGATCTGGCGGTCATCGGCATCACCAGCAACGACATGCTGCCAGAGCGATTGAACCAGCACATCTGGGACCTCGAACACCTTGGCTGCAAAGTGCTGGTGCTGTGCCCGACCACCGAACAGACACTGTTCCATTTGTCGGTGCCGAACCCGCACAGCCAGTTGCAAGCGAAACCGGCCTGCACACGCAAACTGCGCCGAGCCTTGGCCGATCTGGTCAACCCGCGCCAGCCGCGCAATGAGCCGGGCGAACCGCTGTCGAGCCGGGCGCCGAAAGTGCTGTGCGTCGACGACAATCCGGCCAACCTGCTGCTGGTGCAAACCCTGCTCGAAGACATGGGCGCCAAGGTGCTTGCCGTGGAAAGCGGTTACGCCGCGGTCAAAGCCGTGCAGAACGAATCTTTCGATCTGGTGCTGATGGACGTGCAGATGCCGGGCATGGACGGCCGTCAGAGCACCGAAACCATTCGCCAGTGGGAAAGCGAGCGGCACTGCACGCCGCTGCCGATCGTCGCCCTCACCGCCCACGCCATGGCCAACGAAAAACGCGCGCTGCTGCAAAGCGGCATGGATGATTACCTGACTAAACCCATCAGTGAGCGGCAACTGGCGCAGGTGGTGCTGAAATGGACCGGCCTGGCTTTGCGTAATCAAGCGCCGGAGCGGACCAGCGACAGTGCAGCGGGCAATAATGAACTGCCAGTGCTTGATCACGAGGAAGGTTTGCGCCTGGCCGCTGGCAAGGCTGACTTGGCGGCGGACATGCTGGCCATGCTGCTCGCTTCACTGGAAGCCGACCGCGAAGCCATTCGCGCGGCGTGCGAGAACCGCGACCAGAACGCATTGATCGAACGCGTCCATCGTCTGCACGGTGCCACCCGTTATTGCGGCGTACCGCAATTGCGCGCGGCCTGTCAGCGCAGCGAAACCCTGCTCAAGCAGGACGCCCCCAAGGCCGTGGCAGCGCTGGAAGAACTGGAGCGCGCGATCAACCGGCTCGCGGCGCAAGCGAAGATCAGTGCCTGATCCACAGCAATGCCGATCAACGCCAGCACCGCTAAAGTGAGCTTGGGTGATTCAATCCGCGTCGATGTTCCAGGAGGTTTTCATGCGCACGCTCGTTTTCAGTAGCCAGACCTACGACCGCGACAGCTTCCTCGCCGCCGATTGCCCGGCAGGTGTCGAGCTGCAGTTTCAACCGGCAAGGCTCAGCCTCGATACGGCGGCGCTGGCTGAAGCGCATGAAGTGGTCTGCGCCTTCATCAATGATGACCTCAGCGCTCCAGTGCTCGAGCGGCTGGCCGCGGGTGGCACGCGCCTGATTGCCCTGCGCTCGGCGGGTTACAACCATGTCGATCTGACCGCGGCGAAACGTCTCGGACTGGCCGTAGTGCGCGTGCCGGCCTACTCACCGCATGCGGTGGCCGAACACGCCGTGGCGCTGATCCTCGCCCTCAACCGCCGTCTGCACCGCGCCTATAACCGCACCCGTGAGGGCGATTTCAGCCTGCATGGCCTGACCGGTTTCGACCTGGTCGGCAAAACCGTCGGGATTGTCGGCACCGGTCAGATCGGTGCGACCTTCGCGAAAATCATGCACGGTTTCGGCTGTGAGTTGCTGGCCTACGATCCGTTCCCGAACCCGGATGTACTGGCGTTGGGCGCGCGCTATCTGAGCCTGCCGGAACTGCTCGCGCAGTCGCGGATCATCAGCCTGCACTGCCCGCTCAACGAGCAGAGCAAACACCTGATCAACCGCGATTCACTGGCGCATATGCAGGCCGGTGCCATGCTCATCAATACCGGTCGCGGCGGCCTGGTCGACACCCCGGCGCTGATTGACGCCTTGAAGGACGGCCAACTCGGTTATCTGGGCCTGGATGTCTATGAAGAAGAGGCGCAACTGTTTTTCGAGGATCGCTCCGACCTGCCCTTGCAGGATGATGTGCTTGCGCGATTGCTGACTTTTCCCAACGTGATCATCACCGCGCATCAGGCCTTTCTGACGCGTGAAGCACTGGGGGCGATTGCCGCAACCACACTGCACAACATCGCGACCTGGGCGGCGGGAACGCCACAGAACCAGGTCGAAGGCTGAGCGCTTTTCAGCTTATTTCGGTGAAAGCGAGGACGCCAGAATCAACAGCGCCAGCCAGCCGAAGCCGAAGAAGCGCTGTTTCATCGAATGGCCGTAGCGCAGCAGGAACCAGACGAAAAACATCGGCAGCAGGAAAATCATGATCTTCAGCCAGCCTTCCACCGGCCGACTGCCGTCGGCATTGGCCTGCTCGGTAGCCGGTTGCTCGGTGGGCTGCTGGCGCCGGCGCCGCGCGGCGGCCGGCATGACTTTCGGCAAAGGTTGCGGTGCGGGTGCCGGAGCAATGACCTCGGGCACAGACTTGTTGCGCGGCAAGCTGCCGAACGAGATCGTCGCGGCCTGAGCGGGCGCAGCTGCGCCGTGCGCTTGTGTCACATGCTCCGCCATCGGAGCCCCACAATGAATGCACGCGTTGGCTTCGGAGCTGATGCTCTTCTTGCATTCATAACATTCGATCAGCGCCATGTTCCGTTCCTTCAGAGTCGAGGCCGGCAGTTTGCCATGAGCGTCGCCTCAATTGAACCTGATCGAAGGTCACACGCGCGCATCATTCTGCAATCAAGCCCGTGCTAGCATGTCGCGCATATTTGGAGGACCCATGGTCGAACACGATTTCCGCTACAACCTGATGAACCCGCAACACACCCTCACCGAATGCCGCGCCCTTGTTCCGGGCCGCTATCAGGTCACCGGCAATGGTGGCTCGATTCGCATCGGTGACGCCTTGTTGGTCACCCTCAAAGGCAGCAAGGACTTGTCCATGCGCCTGACCGTTGAAACCGTCCGCCACCTGATCAATCCGCCGGGCCAATGGACCGCGATGACCACAGGTCCGGTATTTGGTGAACTGGCGATCCACACCTGGCAGGTCAACTGCGACAGCTGCGCCAAAGAGCTGAGCTTCGAATTCGCCGTGGACGCCAAACTCGGCAAAGCCGCCGAGAAACCGGCGGCCACCGCGCGCATCGCCGGGCTGGGCTGGAAAGCCGTTGGCGACAAACACCTGTGCCCGAAATGCCAGGAGCCGGCATGATGAAACGCTTTGCCCTGACCGCGCTGGTCGGTGCCGGCCTGGTGGGATGCGCTGCGGAGCCGGTGCAACTGCAACAGAACCGCAGCTACATTCTGGAATGGATCGGTGAGCGACCACTGATGGATTACAGCCATCTGACGGTGACCCTGGGCGATGATGGCCGCGCCTATGGCAACGGTGGCTGCAACCATTGGTTCGCGCCGTACACGCTGGACGGTGACAAGCTGACTTTCGGCAAGATCGGCAAGACTCGCAAACTGTGCGCCCCGGCGCTGATGGAGCAGGAGCAGCGCTTCCTGCAGGCGCTGGAGCATGTCCAGCGCTGGGACATCTCGCCGATCGAACAGATGCGCTTCTGGCCGGCAGAAGGCAAGCCGTTGCGCTGGTGGCTGGAAGAGGGTTAAGCCTCAGGATCGCCAAAGCCCTCACCCTAGCCCTCTCCCAAAGGGAGAGGGGACTGATTGGGGGATATTGGGGAGCTACGTCGACCTGATCCTGCTTTGGTGAATCCATAATCGACTGGTTTTTTCAGGTCGATGTAACTCGCCAGACACCTCGGTCGGCCCCCTCTCCCCCCGGGAGAGGGCTGGGGTGAGGGGCTTTTGACGTTACTTGGTCGCTTGCAACGCCTCCAGCTTCGCCATCACCCCCGCCGCCGTCTGTTCGCCCATCAACTGCTCACGCACCTTGCCGTTGTTGTCGATGATGTACGTCACCGGCAATGCCTCACTGCGCGGCAACTCGAACAGCTCCGCCGGATCCTGCGCCAGCACGGTGAACTTGATGCCCAGCTTCTCGCTGGCGTCTTTCAGTTCCACACCCTGCACATTGTCGAAGTTCACCCCGAAGACGCCTACGTTCTTGCTCTTGAGCTCATCAGCCAAATGGTTGAGCTCCGGGATCTCGGTGCGGCACGGACCACACCATTCGGCCCAGTAGTTCAGCACCACCCATTGCTTGTCCAAACGCTCGGACGCCACTTTCTGGCCGTTCTGGTCGATACCGTAATCATTGCCGCAGCCCCCCAGCATCAACGCCCCGATTATCGTCAATGCCGCTGCCAATCGCCGTGTCATGTCGTGTTCCTTGTGAAAATTTGAAGGCGCCTGCGACCCATTGCCTCCGAAGGTTCTGGATTGCGCGCTGCACAGTTAGAATAGCCGCCACTTTACGCCAGAAGCGACCCGACATGACCGATCTGACGCTTTATCACAATCCGCGCTGCTCGAAATCCCGCGGCGCGCTGGAACTTCTTGAAGCCCGCGGCCTGACCCCGAACGTCGTGCGTTACCTCGAAACCCCGCTGACTGCAGCGCAAATCAAGGCCCTGCTCGGCAAGCTCGGGATCAGCGCACGCCAGTTGCTGCGCACTGGGGAAGATGAATACAAAATGCTTCAACTGGCTGACGAAAGCCTCAGCGAAGCGCAATTGATCGACGCCATCGCTCAGCACCCGAAACTGATGGAGCGACCGATTTTCGAAGTCGGCGACAAAGCCGTGATCGGTCGCCCACCGGAAAATATCCTGGAGTTGTTGCCGTGAGCGCGCCGTACATTCTGGTGCTGTATTACAGCCGCAACGGCTCGACCAACGAGATGGCCCGGCAGATTGCCCGTGGTGTCGAGCAGGCCGGTCTCGAAGCGCGTTTGCGCACCGTGCCGGCAATCTCCACCGAGTGCGAAGCCGTGGCCCCGGCCATACCGGACGAAGGCGCGCTCTACGCCACCCTCGATGACTTGAAGAACTGCGCCGGTCTGGCCCTCGGCAGCCCGACGCGCTTTGGCAACATGGCTGCGCCGCTGAAATACTTCCTCGATGGCACCAGCAATCTGTGGCTGACCGGCGCCCTCGTCGGCAAACCGGCGGGTGTATTCACCTCCACCGCCAGCCTGCACGGCGGTCAGGAAACCACGCTGCTGTCGATGATGTTGCCTTTGCTGCACCACGGCATGCTCATCACCGGTTTGCCGTACAGCGAATCGGCGCTGCTGGAAACCCAGGGCGGCGGTACGCCTTACGGTGCCAGCCATCACGCTGGGGCTGACGGCAAAAGTGGTCTCGATCAGCATGAAGTGGCGCTGTGTCGCGCGCTGGGTCTGCGGCTGGCGAAAACCGCTCAAAAACTGGTGGGCTGAGATGGCGAAGAAGCCGAAGATTCTGCCGAGTGTCGAGTGGCTTGAGCCACGGGTGAAGGCGATGCGGGTGATCAGCCTGCTGAGCTTTTTCGCCCTCGCCGGCTTGCTGGCGGCCTACTACCTGCTGTTCGCCGATCTGCATGGCGCGCGGCCGTGGGTAATTCTGCTGGTCGAGCTGATCCCGTGGATTGTTCTCGCCCCGGCGATGATCATGGGCAGCGCCCGTGGGCATTCGTGGATGTGTTTTGTGGTGAATCTGTATTTCATCAAAGGCGCACTGGCGGCGTATGACCCGAACCGGCAGTTGTTTGGTGTGCTGGAGATGGTCGCCAGCCTGGCGGTGTTCTGCTCGGCGCTTTTGTATGTGCGGTGGCGGTATCAGTTGAATCGCAAGTTGGCTGGCGAAGGCGAGATCTCCGTCGCCTAAACGGACGCCTTCGCAGCAGGCTCGCTCCCACATTTGGAATGTGTTCCCCTGTGGGAGCGAGCCTGCTCGCGAATGGGGCGACGCGGTCTTAATGGTTGACGGTGTAAGCGAGCATCATCGAAATCTGGCTCATCGCCCGCCCGCCGCTCTGTTCATGCCACTGGTTGAACGCATCCTGCACAATCGCCAGATCACGCAGACTGGTCGGCACCTTGTCGACGATCTTCTGTGCGTTCAGCGCCGCCACCACGTCGTAGCTCGGCACAAACGTATCCTTGCCAACCATGCGCAAAAAGCGTGGCGCCGACAGCCCGCCCAACTGATGACCGTGCTTTTTCAGGTACGTCCACAAACCGACGATATCGGTCACCGGCCAGTCGGCGATCAATGCACCGAAACTGCCCTTCTCTTTCTCGACATCAAGAATGAACTGCGCATTGCGCGGCACGCTCTTGAGCTTGCCAAGGTGACGGATGATCCGCGCATCCTGCATCAGGCGCTCGAGGTGTTCGGCACTCATCAGCACGACTTTTTCCGGATCGAACTTGAAGAACACTTCTTCGAAGGCCGGCCACTTGGCGTCGACCAGACTGTGCTTGAGGCCGGCACGGAACACGCGCAGGGCCATGGTCGAGAGGTAGCGGTCGTCGCTGATCTTGCGCAGTTGCGCCGGGGTCTTGGGAACGGGCAGATGGGCTTCCAGTTCAGCCGCCGAACCGAAGCGGTTCAGACAGTATTCGTGCAGCCACTTGTAATCGCGCATGCCCTCTCCTATTGAATGAAGCGAAGAAACCAATGTGGGAGCGAGCCTGCTCGCGAAAGCGGTGTGTCATTCAACTGATTTGTTGACTGATACTCCCCCTTCGCGAGCAGGCTCGCTCCCACATTTGAAGGTGTTTACAGGTTGACGACGTTAACGAAGCGCGAAGCCGCCGTCTCGTCGATCTTCAGGCTGGTGAAGTCGAACAGGTTGCGATCGGCCAGTTGCGACGGGATCACGTTCTGCAGACTGCGGAAGATGCTTTCAGTTCGACCCGGGGTCTTGCGCTCCCAGTCCAGAAGCATTTCCTTGACCACCTGCCGCTGCAGGTTTTCCTGCGAGCCGCAGAGGTTGCACGGGATAATCGGAAATGCCTTGAAGTCCGAGTACGCCTGAATGTCTTTCTCGTTGCAGTACGCCAGCGGACGGATCACCACGTTGCGGCCGTCATCGGCACGCAGCTTCGGCGGCATGGCTTTAAGCGAACCGTTGAAGAACATGTTGAGGAAGAATGTCTCGACGATGTCGTCACGGTGATGACCGAGGGCCATTTTGGTCGCGCCGATTTCATCGGCAAAGGTGTACAGCGTGCCGCGACGCAGGCGCGAGCACAGCGAGCAAGTGGTCTTGCCTTCCGGGATCAGTTCCTTGACCACCGAATAGGTGTCTTTCTCGACGATGTGATACTCGACGCCCAGCTCTTTCAGATAGGCCGGCAGCACATGCTCGGGGAACCCCGGCTGCTTCTGGTCCATGTTCACCGCGACGATCTCGAACTTGATCGGTGCAACCTTCTGCAGGTGCAGGAGCACGTCGAGCATGGTGTAGCTGTCCTTGCCTTATAGCTCAAGGATATCCTAGAAAACAGTACACTCATGCTCGTAACCCTATAATTTTACTATGTTTTACGAATAAGATTATTTACAAAAAAAATCGATAATGTAAATTTCATGGTTTCGCAAGTTCCAGAACCTCCCTTTCCTCAAAAAAAGACGTTGAACCTTTACAAAACCTGGACGACATCTATCCAGTTTTCAACGCGGGAAGAAGAAACCGTTGCGTCATCAAACTTATAGGGTGGCCGGTCTTCCGATCTGTCAATAGACAGATTTACGAAGTCGAACAGACTGCGATCGGCCATCTGGGAAGGGTTTACGCTTTGTAAGCTGTGAAAAATATTTTCCACGCACCCGGGATTTACCGAGTCCCACTCCGCAATCATCGATTTAATTTTTTTCCTTTGGAGATTCTCTTGTGAGCCGCAGAGATTACATGGAATGATCGGATACGCACTATCAGCAGCGACCTTCGCTACATCTTTTTCTCGGCAATAGGCGAGCGGCCGAATAACGATATTCCTCTTATCGTCACTGAGAAGTTTAGGCGGCATCCCTTTCATCTGCGCTTGGAAAAACATGTTGAGAAATAAGGTCTCAACCATATCATCCATATGATGTCCAAGCGCCAATTTAGTAGCCCCTATTCCCTCGGCAAAACTATAAAGCGTACCCCTTCTGAGTCTTGAACAAAGAGAGCAGGTTGTTTTACCCTCAGGAATCTTTTGCTTGACGACTGAATAAGTATCTTTGTCAATTATATAATAATCAATCCCTTTACTCTCAAAAAACTCAGGCAAAATATGCTCAGGAAACCCAGGTTGCTTCTGATCAAGATTTACGGCTACAACGCTAAATTTTATGTGCGCAACGCGCTGGAGGTGTAGCAGCGCATCCAGCATTACAAATGAATCTTTGCCACCACTTACGCACACCATAACTTTATCGCCGTCGTCGATCATTGCGTAATCTACAACAGCCTTTCCGACATTACCACGCAGCTTTTTACGACGAAGCTCTGCCGCCTTATTTAATTGAGCTGTACTTTCATCTATCATCATAGCTTTAAGCTCCTACCAATAACTTAGAAGTTTAGAAATAACCCCAATGAAAAAAACACGCCACCTAAAACATCCACATTCTTGCAACGAGTTCAGATAGCTAATTAACGCAAAAACAAAGAACAGAAAGCCCATAACAAATAACATACATTAACACAGACACTTCACATCTTATCTAGACGCTTAAAACTCGAAAATGAGATAAAGCGAACGGTATCTGACTTGGCTGCATCATAACAAGATTGTGTCTACGTTTTAAGTGCACCCTGACCAACGATCGTTTTCAGCTTCGCTAGGGCGCCTCAGTGATTGACTACATCGCGGAGTACTGCTGGTGACCAGGGTTGATTGGCCTCAAAGACACTCATGGCGACAGATCATCCTCTACCATTTGGGACGGCAGCAGACGCCATCAGTGCAGCTGGGATCATCAAGCGCACGTAACGTCGTTGGTGATTGCAGCGTTATCGGGACTGTGATTGGGCGCTGTCGAACAAGCCGGATGCGGATCTGGTCATCAAGGCGTTGGACATGGCTTACGAACAGTGTGGCAAGCCTCATCTGCCGAGAAAAGGATTAGTCCATATCGTCAATGAGCTCGCGTGTCGCGGCTTGTGTGATCCGCTTTTACCGGGTACGGACGATAGCGATGACCTGATCCGTGCCTTTCGGCTGAAAATAGGCCAAGCAGCGGATACTGTCCGTCGAGTAACGACTGATCGACAACTGATCATCTTGCTCGACGCGATCGATAACGCCGGCGAACAGGCGAAAGACCGAGGCGAACCGTCTTTTCCAGAACTGCTGCTTGCAAGCATAAGTCACGGCGGTGCGCTCACGGGAGTACAACTAGTCGTTAGTTCGCGTACTCATCGACGCGTAGCTGCGACCGGGGGGAGCTGCATGCGAAAAGTTCGAGTAAAAGCCGTTCACTATCCAAGAAACTGGCGAGTTTCTGCGCCAGCGTCTCGATGGGCACACTGAAGCCAGGACTCACGTGTACAGCCCCGATCACGAGGTAATCATCGGCTACAACGTGCAGAGCCATCAGCAGAGCCTTGGACTACAGCCTGAAACGCTGGACTGCGCTGTCGCGCTATCTCGAAGACGGGGCCTTGCCCAATGATTGGGCCGAGAACCAGATCCGGTCGTGGGCCGTGGGTCGTAAGAACTAGTTTTTGCAGGTTCGCTGCGCAGCGATAAACGGGCGGCGGCGATCATGAATTTGATCCAGTCAGCGCGACTCAACAGGCATGATCCGTATGCTTATTTGAAGGACGTCCTCACGCGCCTGCCGATGCAGCGGGCCAGTAATATGGCGCAGTAGCTGGCGCATAACTGGTAACCGATTTAGTCGCGCAAGACGGGGCGGCGCCAACAGCTGTCGCAGTATAAAAAATAGCCCGCGTAAAAAGGGTTGTATAAACCTTTCTGGATCTATCTATCTTCATAGCCGTTCAATATCCGGAGAAATAAATGAAGAAGATGACAGCTGAATTATCCGGTTGATATAAGAAGATTCTTAAAATCAGAAGCGTCGAGCTGACAGGGTTTAGTGCGCACTCGTAAAAGCGTCCGTCGCTGCAAGATACTGTAACAACTTAAATTTGGCATGGAATGCAATTGCAAGTCCAATAGCCCCTTTACAGGGAGACAGCCATGCTTACCACTCAACTGATTTTGTTGGTCGTTTTTGGAGTCGTCGTCACCGCTTGGGGTGCCAGACTAGATATAAATAATCACAGGAAGGAAAAAGAAGCTCAGCGAGCACAGAACAACGATCAGCACTAATCCCGCGTCATAAGCAACTAATAAAAGATCAGCGCTAGTTGAGTTCCCCTTTTTTAGCCTCGGCTGTTGGTGCCAGCTCATCCCGCAACCCAAGTAATAATGCCATCGGCACACGGTGCGCCCTTGTTGCTGACTACGCGCTGAAACGCACGCTTAAGGTTGACGGGTGCAACCACCCGCGCCATAAGCGTGTCCGACTCCGCGATCGTCCACGTCACGGACGCCGTCGATGCTTGACCCGTGTCAGAGTCTTCCTCGGATACCATCCGGGACTCGGAGTAACAGTTTTCTTTTGGAATATAATCTGCGTTTCACATGCTTCCTTCAGATTCGCAGTCACCCGCGACACCCGTACCTCTGGCTTCTTCCCCTTGCCGGGAGTACAGAGAGTTTCTCCACCAAGTCACCAGCGGGGCCACCACAGCCAAGCTGGTTGCGCTAACGAGCAACGCCCGTATTATCGCGCGCTAAATTAAACACCAAATCCAAGTTAGCCGAGTGTAAAAGAAGTGAATGTCGGGAACGGCTCGAATGATCAGATATCGGGCTGTTGCTTCTGTTCAATAGTGTCTGCTGCAGAAGAATCGTTGTATTTGGTCTGGGCTGCCAAGGCCTTTTGCGCGGCGTCAGTGTGGGCCTCCACCTGGCTGGCCTGGAACGCCTCCCAACGGGCGCGGGCCCGGTCAGAACCGTCTTCGGCAAAGGCAGCGGCAGAGATGACGGACAATAGGCCGGCCATGACAAGGGTGGACAGTTTCATAGAATTAATTTCCTGAGGTAATAACGGAGGGTGTCGCTTGGGCGATATGAAATTTATAAATGGCACTTTAGGAAGTGTCGTTATTAATTGACCGCAGTGATCATCAGTTTTCGTTCGGGCAACCTCCTTGAACCAGATAGTCCAAAACATGCTCCCGCCCCTGATGGTCCAGGTAATCGAGACGTGCGGGAATCACACCGCACTGGCCCGATGTATCAGTAACTGATATGACTTTTGCGATATCCATAGAAACATAGAAGCCAGTCTTGTCGTGAATCACCGGTGAATTCTCAGTAGTATCGGCAAAAACTAAACCGCTGGTGAGCAAGGTAGCAAATCCAAGCATAAACAACTTCATTTAATTACCTCTATATTTTTGTAGTTTCTTGTTAGCTGATAATGAGCCTACAGCAACTAACCCGACAGAAATAATCTACGAACAGAACAATGACAAAGTTATAGTTCAATCTCGCCCCATCTTAAGATTCATGAGCTGTAACTGCATGAGATGTGTATAGGGCTAATGAGCCGAACACTCACAATTGAGATACCGCCTAGAAAAGTCTGATTCCCCATCGGGATGAAAGGAAGGAACGACCTCCTGAGACAAGTTCAGCGCGAAAAAATGGACGACAAATGACCATGGTATTTCCATTAGCAAGTAATGCGGGATGAGTCGGTAATTAATTCGAATTTATTCTTCCACTTTCACCCGACATGCACGATGACATTTTTCGCATGTGCGCCATGCCCTATCGGCATGGCTTGCGTCCCCCTGCCCAACGAGAGTTTGAAATCTACCTATGCGGCAACATCGCCTTAATGCATACCAAAAAGGCATGCGACCTATCAAAAACAAGCAATGGTGCATATGTCAGCTATCGATAACGATGTGTCACACCTCATTGGTGCTGCTCGGCACCACTCGGTGACCCGCACATTCCACTTCAGTCCGCTTGGAGCTTCACTGTGAAAACAATCTTGCGAATCGCCACCGCTCTTAGTTTGGCGGCACTCTCCTGCGGTGCATCCGCCGCTACAACTAGCTGTGACACATCGCATTCCATGAGCATTCAACTGCTCGGTTCTGGTGGCCCAATCTCTGACGACGCTCGTGCATCATCGGGGGAGATAGTCTGGATTGATGGAAAGTCGCGACTGCTCATTGACGCTGGCGGTGGTACGTACCTGCGCTTTGGCCAGGCGCATGCCCGATTGGAAGACCTGAACTTCATCGGCATTTCGCATTTCCACACAGACCATAGCGTCGACTTACCCGCCATCTTGAAGGGCGCGTATTTTATGGCCTCGGGTCACACAACCGCACTGGTCGGTCCGGATGGATCTGACTCATTCCCGAGCATGACGGAATTCTTCCATGACACGTTTGCTGCCAAAACGGGCTCGTTTGCCTATCTCGAGGGTCTGCATGATGGTAGTGATGGGCTGAATCTAAAGATCAGCCCGATTATCAACGTGGATCGCCACGCCGAGAAAGCCTCCCTCGTCTATCAAGACGCCGAGGTTAAGGTTTATGCGTACGGCATTCCGCACGGTGATGTGCCGACCTTGGCATTTCGCATCGAAGGCAAGTGCGGCACGATCGTGATCTCCGCGGATCAGAACGGCAGCCGTGCCGGGTTCGTCGACTTTGCCAAGGGCGCTGACATTTTGGTTATGCCAGCTGCCATCGATGACGATGCCGACGACACCTCTAAATTCCTCCATGCAACACCCACGGTCGTTGGCAAGATTGCCGCAGCCGTCAATCCCAAAATGCTCATCCTCAATCACTTCATGGGTAAGTCTTTGAAGAATAAGGATAGCAACGTCGAAATTATCAAACGCTACTACCACGGCCCGGTTTACGCAGGTCGTGATCTGTCGCGCTTCGAAATGCCATGACTCAGGAGCATCCAATGAAACACACCTTCGCACTATCCATCGCCGTAGCTTCGCTCGCCTCGCTCGCCGTCATCAGCCAGCCGGCTCACGCCGGTGAAACCCCACCACCGGCCACTGCCAAGACCACCACGGGTGGTGGCAAGTGTGCCAGCGGTAAGTGCGGCACCGAGAAGATCTACGGCCAGGCCAAACTCAGTCAGGACCCACAGGGTCGCTTGGTCCGCACACGTGACGGTAAATGTGGCCTGACCGCTGAGGGTTACGACATCGCCGAAACGACCCAGAAGAAGCTCTCCGAAGGGGTTTGTGGCCAATGATCATCCAAGGACGAGGGCTTGGGCTCCGACGTGAGTTTGCCTCGTCTCTCGCCAACGGCCCCATCCGGAATGACTTCGACTTTTTGGAAGTCGTACCCGACAACTGGATGGGGTTGGGTGGAGAGAGCATGGAACAACTCGACGCCATCGCGGATAAATATCCAATGGTTGCACACAGCTTGAGCCTGTCCATCGGCGACGCACAACCGCTGGATATGAATTACTTGAGCGCAGTGAAGACCTTCCTGGACAACTACGACATTGCGATCTATAGCGATCACGTCAGCATGTCACGCGATAGCCGCGGCTACCTTTACGAGCTGATTCCGGTAAGTCGCACGCAGGCCAGCCTGCAGCTGATGGTCGATAAGATCAAGGCAGTGCAGGATTACCTGTCCCGGCGTATCGCGCTGGAGAACATCTCCTACTACTACGATGAGGAGGGGCAGATGGCCGAGACCGAATTCATCGCTCGGCTGATCGACGCCTCAAGCTGCGGACTGCTATTGGATGTCAACAATGCGTATGTGAACTCGCGCAATCACGGATTCGATCCGCACGCATTCATAGATGCATTACCAACGGATGCGGTGACTTACTTTCACGTTGCCGGCCATCTGGATAATGGTCCTCAAGAGCGGGTCCTGGATACCCATGGAACCGACGTTTCGGTCGCCGTGCTTAATCTGGGTGCCTATGCGGTTCATCGGTTCGGTGAGCAGCCCATTGTGCTGGAGCGCGACAACAATATACCCAGCCTTGACGAGCTATGTGAGGAACTGCGCGGCATCCATGAGGCCATGACCGGCTCGACCGGGAAACTGCAATGAACGTTCGCATCGCACCAGAGGTCACCAGCGAAGCAGAGCGTCGGTGTCAGGCCGTTCGCCGCGGTGATCTCGGCCCGTATGGAGAGTTGGTCCGGGTGAACGCGCAAGAGCTAGTCACCACGATGTTCCCACGGTTTACCCAACATCGCGGTGCCGAGCGCCTGCGCCAGGATATCGACGCATTTTACAAATGCTTTGGCGCAACGCGGGCCGAATTCATTCACCTTGCGACCGAGTTTGTCCGCTTCATGCAGCCGCGCCTGCCGCCAGGTATCGGGCGGCCCCTTATCGAGTACGAATGGATGCTGTTTGACGTAGAGGTCGATAAGACCCCAGTCCCCTATCCCGATGGACAGGAGGCGCGTCGCCCAACCCATGTTTACCTCAACCCCACCGTGCGATGGCTGGCCACTCCCTTTGATCTGCATACGGACGACCAACATGCGGCGCAGGCACTGCTAAACCACGATGCGCCTTATGCCTATGCCATCTTTCGCACATTCGACCATAGGGTCATGACGCAAAGGCTTTCAAATCACGACATCGCAGAACTGTCCTCCTTCACAGACGGCGAGCGGCTCATATCGCCACAAGAGTCAGCACACTGGTTCACCCACGCGCTTGCGCACGAACTCATTACTTCACACCACGAATAGTAAGGCATCACCATGGCTAAACTGATCGCACTTCTGAATCGCGGCCTCGAAAAGTCCAAAAAGTTGGATTTCGTAGCGCTCCTTTCCATCCGTTTGTATCTGCTGCCGACCCTCTACGAGGGCGCCCACGCCAAAGTTACCGGCTTCAGTGGACTGGTCGAGTGGTTCGCCACTCCAGCGGCTCAAGGCGGTCTCGGCATGCCTTTGCCCACGCTGATGGCCACGCTTGCTACGGGAACCGAAGTAGCAGGACTGATCTGCATTGCCCTGGGTCTGTTCACCCGCATCGTCACTATCCCATTGGCGATATTGATGACCGTCGCCGGTCTGGCTGTCCATTGGTCCCACGGCTGGGCCGCGATTGCCGACAAATCCACCGAAGCCAGTATGCGGCTCAGTGGTCTCATGACTTGGCTGCAACAATCCTTTCCGGGCCGCTTCAACTATGTAACGGAATTGGGTGACCCAATAATCCTCAACAACGGCATCGAATTCACGGTGACCTACGCCATCATGATTATGGTGCTGTTCTTCTATGGCGCAGGTCGCTATGTCAGCGCAGACCATTGGCTGGCCAAGATCTTCCCGCGTTGGCCGAAGTGACCATATAGCTAGCGTGGCGGTTCGATTCAGGACGCGCCAGGTAGCCCCTTGGTCAATGTCACCAGGCATTTTCATCAACGGCCGGCGACGGGTAACAGCTAAACCCAAGCCGGGCCCGTGGGTTCCGTTTAATTAGCTTTGGGCTGAGTTCGCTACTCAGCCCTTTTTTTGCCTCTTCACAAAGTTCCAAAAGACACAGAAACGAGAACGCCATTTGATTGATGATATTCGCGCGAGCACATACATCTGATAAGGCGCTCTCATCCGGCTCACCCGAGCAAGGAGAGTAATTCGCGCTCGGCCGGCCCATCAGGGACAGCCGCGCGACGCACAATACTCAACGTTCGGCGTAGCGTGAGCTGCGCGCAGGGTAGAGGGATGAGTACGTCATTGGCCACTTCATCGGTGATACTGATGGAGGGCAGCCAAGCGATACCGCCACCATGAATGGCAGCCTGTTTGATGGCCTCGGTGTTGCCAAACTCCATGATTGATCCTTGCTGCACACCCAGGTCTTCGAGTACTGCCGCCACCAATTCGCGGGTGCCCGATCCCACCTCGCGCATCAGCAATGGCTCGTCATCGATATCCCCGGGTTTAATGGCGGTAGCATCGGCCAACCGGTGCCACGCGGCGACCACTGGCAGCAAGTCGTCCTCGCGAAAACGGGTAGCGGTCAATCCTTTTATATGCAAAGGACCTTCAATAAAGCCCAGCGAATAGCGCATATCTGCAACGGCTTCAGAAACCTGTTCCGTGTTATTCACGAAAAGACTGACCTTTACACCTGGGTTGTTATTGCGAAAACGTGCAAGAACGCGCGGCAAGACATAGGTGCCGATAGTGCTGCTCGCCGCTATGGATAAGTGCCCAATCTTGGCGCTTTCGAGTTCCTTCATTGCTAGGTCAGCCGTTCTGGCAATATCAAAGAGCCGATCGGCATATCCGGCAAGAACGTCGCCGGCATGCGTCAAACGCATACCACGCGGTTGGCGTTCAAAAAGTGTTAGACCGAAGCGCTCCTCAAGTTTTCGCAATTCGCGAGACAACGCTGGTTGCGAAATGTGCAACGCCTTTGCACAGGCCGTGATGCTGCCGGTCTTGGTAATCGTATGAAAGATTAAGAGATGATGAAGGTTCATTTAAGGGAAATAATCATGGCTATAAGCGAATGCTGGCGGGTACTCAGACGTTCCAGGATCTGGACGATGCAGTCAGCGCTAATGAAACAGCACTCACTTGGCACCCAGGCTGAGTAAATAAAGAGAGGTCATGCAGGAGGTCAGGTTGGCCGCTGACCTCAGGCTCGCAAGCCTGAGGCCGCTATTGATGAGTTGACTATTTAGCCAAAGACGCCAGGCATGGCGAGACGAAAAGATGTCCTCGATACGCGCCAGCAATCGTCCTGGAAACCACGATCAACCACAGGACCGCCAACACCAACACCAAGCATCCGCCAAAAACATTGAAAAAGATGGAATGCAGAATAGCGCCCAACTTGAGAGTCGTGAGGGCATAGACGCCGATAGGAAAAGTAAACCCCCACCACCCCAGATTAAAAGGAACACCCGCCTTAAAGTAACGGACCGTGATGAGGGTGGCCATTGCCATCCACCACAACCCTAGGCCCCAGAAAAGAATGCCGGAAATCAGGCCAATGCCTTGAGCAACCTCGCCAATCCCTTGCAATCCCTGCACCGAAAAGATCGCGGGAGCGTCACTGCCTATGACCAGCATGCCCAACGCACCCGTACCGATAGGCCCCAGGGATAACCAGCTGGATGCAGCCATGCTTTCGTGGGGAAGTTTGTGCAACGCCATGCGCAACAGCAGGATGACCAGAATGCTCAGCGCGACAGGAACCGAATAGGCCCACAGTACATAGCTGGTAATCAACATAACAAATTGCGCGCCGGTATCGAGCAGGTGCGGAGCCAGCGCCCCACCACTTGCAGCCGCGACTTCCGCAGCGACAACTGGCAGCAACCAGACGGCCGTCATTTGATCGATGCTGTGCTCTTGACGGGTGAACATCATGTAAGGAATCAGCACACCGCAAGCGAGCGCCATGACCACATCAATCCACCATAGGGCCTCAGCCAACGGTATGACCGCTGAGCCCCAACGAGCACCGCCGAACACTATAAGACCATTGATAAGGGTCGCAAGCCCCATCGGAATAGTGCCGAAGAACATCGAGACCGTGGAGTGCCCGAAGATCTGCTTGGCCTCGTCAAAAAACATGATCCACCGAGCCATGTACATCGCACTGAAGGTACAGAACAGAAGGATATTGAACATCCAGAGCCCTTCAGCAATGGACCTCAAGCCAGGGATGGCTAGAGGAAACTGAGCCAGGGCCAAGGCAAGAATGCCGGTGCCCATGGTCGCTGCAAACCAGTTCGGCGTGAATTGGCGTATCGCATCGCGAGGTCGACTCAAATGGCTAAGGGGTTTGGCTCCCGCATTGATAGTTGCGAGATCTTTAAGCGACATGACAATCTTCCTGATGTATGTGTGGCTGAGCGTGCGCTCATTTTTTGGGTGAGTTGCTTATCGCAATTTCGCGGTTCGGCAAAGAACAGCCTCTTCGGGCAACTCTCGACTTTTTGAAGAGGCTGTATCCAGTATCAGAATGTTGGTCAGTGCGACTTCATCCCCGCCGCCTGCATGAACAGTCGGATCAGCATGGCAAACACACCTAGTGCCGCCACGCTGCCCACATAAATCACCAGCATCCAGCCCAACTTCTGCCGCAGTAGTGGCTTATGCTCGGCCGGTTCAACAATTGTCTTACTGTCCATTGGAGCAGCCCTCTGCTAGTGGTAACCGTCTTCGTGGGTAACCTTGCCGCGGAACACGTAGTAGCTCCAGAAGCTGTAACCCAGGATGAACGGGATAGTGAACAAGGTACCCAGCAGGAGAAAGCCCTGGCTTTGCGGTGGGGCAGCAGCCTCCCAAATTGAAATGGACGGAGGCACGATGTTCGGCCACAGACTGATGCCCAAACCGCTGTAGCCGAGGAATACCAGCAGCAGGGTCAGCAGGAACGGCGTGTAGTGCGCGTTGCGCGCCACCGCCTTGAGCAGGCACCAGGTTGTGATCAGCACCAGAATCGGCACCGGCAGGAACCAGAACAGGTTCGGCAGGATGAACCAGCGAGCGGCAATCTCGGGATGGGTGAGTGGCGTCCAGATACTGACGATAGCGATTACCGCCAGCAGCACGAGAACCAGCGGCCGAGCCAGGTTATGCATCCGTTCTTGCAACTTGCCTTCGGTTTTCATGATCAGCCAGGTACAACCCAGCAAGGCATACGCGACGATCAGGGCCAGGCCACAAAACAGGCTGAAGGGTGTCAACCAGTCCAGCTCACCACCAGCGAACTGCCGATTGACCACCGGTATACCATCGATGAACGCCCCCAGCGCCACGCCCTGGAAGAATGTGGCGACCAGCGAACCACCGATGAAGGCTTTGTCCCAGATATGACGCTTGTGTTCTTTAGCCTTGAAGCGGAACTCAAAGGCCACGCCCCGGAATATGAGCCCGAACAGCATCAGAATCAGCGGCAGATATAATGCCGATAATACCACCGAGTAAGCCAGCGGGAAGGCACCGAGCAGCGCCGCGCCACCCAGTACGAGCCAGGTCTCGTTACCGTCCCAGATGGGGGCGACGGTGTTCATCATCACGTCACGATCGGTCTTGCCCGGAATGAACGGAAAGAGAATGCCAATCCCCAGGTCGAAGCCGTCCATGATCACGTACATCATGATGCCGAAAATGATGACCACGGCCCAAATCAATGGAAGATCAATACCCATAACTCAGTTCCCCTTCTTGTTCGGGCTAAGGCGGTGATCGCCTTCAACGGTGTCGTCGGTAGCGGAAAGACCAGAACCTGCGTGGCTGATTTCTGCGCCTTCGTTGGTCTTCGGACCTTTGCGCACCAGGCGCATCATGTAGCCGAAACCGGTACCGAACAGCGCGAAATACACCACCACAAACAGCACCAGGGTAAGGCTCATCTGTGCCACGCTGTGGTTTGAGGAAGCATCGGCAGTACGCAACAGGCCATACACCACCCACGGTTGACGACCGATTTCGGTGGTGAGCCAACCGGCGAGAATCGCGATCAAACCGGACGGCCCCATGAACATCGCCAAGTACAGAAAGGGGCGGCACTGGTAAAGCGTTCCGCGTTTGCGCAACCACAAGCTCCACAATCCGGTGAAGAGCATCAACATGCCGAGGCCGGCCATCACCCGGAACGACCAGAACACGATGGTCGAGTTCGGGCGATCTTCAGGGGCAAACGATTTCAGGGCGGGAACCTGTTTCTCCAGGCTATGGGTCAGTATCAGACTGCCCAGGTATGGAATTTCGACGGTGAATCTAGTCTTCTCGGCTTTCATGTCCGGCCAGCCGAACAGAATCAGCGGTGTCGGTTCGTTACCACGGTTTTGCCAATGCCCTTCAATCGCAGCGATTTTTGCCGGCTGATGTTCCAGCGTATTCAGGCCGTGCATATCACCGACCATGATCTGAATGGGCATGACGATCAACGCCATCCACATGGCCATCGACAGCATGGTGCGGATCGCCGGGTTATCACGGCCGCGCAACAGATGCCAGGCAGCCGATGAACCGACAAAGAAGGCGGTGGCAACAAACGCAGCGATCGACATGTGTGCGAGGCGGTAGGGTAACGATGGGTTGAAAATGACCGCCAGCCAATCCGTCGGAATCACCTGCCCGTTAACGACTTCGAAGCCATTGGGGGTTTGCATCCAGCTATTGGACGCCAAAATCCAGAAGGTCGATATCAGCGTTCCAAGAGACACCATTACGGTCGAGAAAAAATGCAGTCCGCGCCCGACGCGGCCCCAGCCGAACAACATCACACCCAGAAAGCCCGCCTCAAGAAAGAAGGCGGTGAGCACCTCATAGGTAAGCAGCGTCCCGGTGACGGGACCGGCGAAGTCCGAAAAGCGACTCCAGTTGGTACCGAACTGATAGGCCATCACAATGCCGGACACCACGCCCATGCCGAAGTTGACCGCAAAAATCTTCGACCAGAAGTGGTACAGATCACGGTAGGTGTCGTTACGGGTCTTGAGCCACATCCCCTCAAGAACGGCCAGGTAACCCGCCAAACCGACGGTGATGGCCGGGAACAGGATATGGAACGACACCGTAAATGCAAACTGCATTCGCGCCAAGTCTAATGCCTGTAGGTTGAACATAACTGCCCTCTTATATGCAGATAAAGCATGACTGCAACAGTACTTTTAAGTAAGTGACTGCGCTCTACATTACCGATGTACTTTCTCTGCCGAGATGGCACGCGGAACCACGAAAGATAAGCCGGCTCAAGTTTTTTAAATCAGCAAAAGATCATAAACCAAACTTCAACCACCAGAATTGAATACAAAACGCAATTCATTGGAACACAGTGAGTCTTGACTTAAAGACTCCGTCTTTGAATGAGTGTTAAACCACGCGAAACTGCTCCTCCATAAAACCCCACAGTTCGCTTTTTCCAGGAACTGTAGAAATGGAGCTCAGCAAAGCCATTAAGAACAGCTACGACCTGTACGATGCTCATACTTCTTATGCGTGATAACGCGCTTTAGTAATCCTTCTGATGTGAAGGTGTGTAGTTTAAGTCATTTTCTTATCGGCTTTTTACCGTATTATCGGCAAGCCTTATCGATTTTTTCGATAAGGCTTTTAACGGGGCATCTCTGTCGTGAACATGACGCTTAACTCAACATTTAATCAAGGCGATGCTACAAGGCACAAACAGCTGTCGACAATCATGACCCATGAGGTGATTGAGGCTCGATTAACTCAGCAGTATGGCGAACGGAGTGCGTATAAAAAATCGAGGTTAAATCGCCGACAAGCGTAGACGCCCGAAACTATGACAAAGTTCAGGACATTTTTTCTTTCGTGTACGCCGGCATTAGGGTTCTTTAACGGAGGGAAGAGGTGCAGTTTCTCGGAAAAAACGACCTACCGATTTCATAAATTAAAGCCTGGCGCTACAGGTAAACGATCTCCATCATCAGGGTTGCGTTATAACTGCCAACCGCAGGTAACTCCTGTGCGCCGAGTACCGGCTTGACCGAAAGCTTGAGATTCAGCGCTGTCGCCTCGACCAAGAACGTCAGTGGCTCGCCAAAATTGAGATCCACTTCGCGGACAGTGCCTGTCACGTCGCTCAGACGGGTTTTCAATCCCAGTTTGTCCAACGTGGTACGCAACGTAGAGGCGTCGTAGGCGCCGTTGCCGGCAGTGAAGCGCAATTGCACCTTACTGCCCTGCGTACATTGGAAACCCAGGGCAACGTCTGTCCACTCGTTAAGCCCCATTTTCAATGAGTTGAGACTCACGCTGGGAAGATCAACGCTTTGCGTCGCCCCAAAATTGGCGGTACAGGGCGGCTTGATAAGGCTGCCGCTGATGTCGAGACGAGTGGTATCGGCGGCTATGGTCTTGGTGGAGCAAAGCATGACCGCAGACAATAACGTCCCCCACAGCATCACCCTGATGACCGTTGACATATCACAGGTACTCGATATTGATCATCGTCGAAGCACTGAAATTACCTTCGGTAAGCGCACCCGTCGCAACGAGCTTTGCCTTCATGCTCAAGTCTACGGTGCCGCTTTGCTTGGTCAGCGTACGTTTTGCCCCTGTGATATCAACTTCCGAGCTGTCGCTGTTCAGCGTCAGCGTATACGCCAGATTGGCCTTGTCTGTTGCCGCCTGGGTGGTCGAGCCAGCCATGACGCCCGATGCCTTGACGCTGACACTCAAAGAAGAGTTCGCCGGGCAAGTCAGCGTAACGGGCACTGGGATCACCGGCGCGGAGGAAACCTGGTCATAACGCAGGCTGCCGAAATTCACACTCAACGTCTTGCTGCTGGTCACCGTGCAAGGCGGCCTGGTGAGCGTGCCAGATACATTAATGGTGACAGTATCGGTAATCGCGAGTGCAGACCGGCAGGTCAGCATCACGACAACTGCAGCGGTCAGCGAGAAAGGCAATTTCATGATCGAGTTCCTTTAGAAGATCAGGGATAGACAATGTTCAGTGTGTACTGGCTGGAAAAATCCCCGACAGGGGAACTGCCAGCATTGAGCTTGGGACGGAATCCAAGTTGGATGAGGTTGCTACCCTTGTTCATTGCAAAATTGCGCGGTGTGTTAAAGACAACGGCAGAGGTGCTGTCGACCCATGTGGCGGCCATGGATAAACCGTCAAGGGTAGTTGCGGATACACCAGGGGAACCATTGACCGCGCTTTGAGTCGGTACAAGCGTGACATTGACCTGCGTGGCTGCGCTGCAGCTCAAGCTGATTTCAGCCACCTGCTGCGACGAGGCGAAGTCGTTGCTCGTAAGCGCACCGAACCCAAGGGCAAGATGGGACGCTGAGCTGATGGAGCAAGTAGGTTGAACAACCGTGTAGGCGAAATTCACCACCCCGATGGCGACTTTACTCGCGAAAGCCACATCGGTTCCATATAAGGTCACCCCTCCAAAATAAAATCCTGGCGTGGTCCTAGTGGTCCCAGAGATGATGAAATCGTATGAAAGAGTATCACCGACGTCTAGGTACCCGTCACAATTGCCCGGTTCAAAACAAGCAGTATTTGCTGGAGCACTCTCATAGGGCACGTCATAACCAGTTGCCGCCGCCACTACCGTTAAGTCTCGCCCCGTGTTGGACTGCCCATGCTGGGCTTGGGTGTAGTATCCACCTAGCGCAATGATTGAGTTGACTTTGCAAGTTCCTGCAAAGCGGGTCTGGAAAGGACTAAGTGGAATGACCTCTTTTAGATTCACGGTCATCTCGGTGTTGCTGCAAGTTAAACTAAGCACCGGGTCCGCAGACATAGCGTATCGACTGGCCAGACTGCAAAAAACAATTAAAAAGCAGCACCGGATTTTTCTTATCCAGATAAATTTTCCCATTGTCAGATCACGCATAGGACCACCTCATTCGTTATGGTCAGCCATTATTTTTTTGGAGGGAGTGCAAGTGACCTTGAACTGACCAATACCCGTTGCCGGCAGGCTGTATTGTTTTAAGTCCAGGTCCTCGCTACACCAAAGTTTTTCGTTAACCTTGATGACCAGTCGGAATTTGTCCGGCACGCCGGTCAGGAACACCCTGCCCTTGTCTGCAATCATCGCGTCGCTGAGCAAGTTGTCTTCCAGATCGAATACTTGGGCTTGTGCTGCAAACGGC
Organism: Pseudomonas sp. RU47; assembly: GCF_004011755.1. Lineage (GTDB taxonomy): Bacteria > Pseudomonadota > Gammaproteobacteria > Pseudomonadales > Pseudomonadaceae > Aquipseudomonas. The sequence continues at coordinate 4,957,173 of NZ_CP022411.1, forward strand.
GCGGGCGTGCCCTGCTGTGTGGTGACACTGACCAGCAGGCGACGACCGTTATGGGTCTGAAAATTGGCCAACACGAAAGCGCCGCGGTTAGGCGTGACTTCCTGGACCAGTGCAGGAATATCGACATCATCGGATAACGAGTCAGTGTTGAGCGACACTCGGTTATTACGATAAGGTTGGGCCGACGAAATAATCGTGTAGCCACTGCTGTTGGTCTTGACGCCGCTTCGGGTCAACACGCCGACATCGGCGGCACCGGGTGTGGCCACGATAATGTTCGTTTCCCCCAGCGGCTGAGAAAACATCACTGTATCCCGCGTGGCGACGACAGCCCCTTCTACGCCAAAGTCCAATTGCCGATTGTTTTTATCGCTGTTGTACGAACCGTGCCAAATTCCATTGGCACCGTTGTAACGTGCGGCAACCGAACCTCCCACGACCCGTTCATCATTACTGACCTGCTGGTTGACGCCCAAGGTGTAGGACAGCGCATCGTCCTGGAACTTGGAGCCGCTGAAAGTGGCTGAGCGAGTGGCTCCGCCGTTGGAATCCTGGGTGCTGCTCAAACCAATACGGCTGCTGCTGCCAGGCTGTCCCAGAGGAATGCTCACACTCAAGGACAGGCTGCGAGTGTCATCACCGCTGCTGTTGTTCTGCGCCAGCCCCAGGTTGTAAGAGGCATAGCCCACGCTGAAACTGTAACCCAGCTGCAACGACGTGTTGCTCTGGGCCATATTCCAGTAATCGGTCTTGGTAAGGCTGGCGAACATGCCACCGTAATCGCCTAATTGCTGCGATACGCTGGCTGTAAAGCTGCTTTTCATATGGCCTTGCAGGTACGGCGAAAATGCCCGGCTGCTGTCCAGGGCATCATCGACATAGGGGGTTAACGAACGATTACTGCGCGCATTGACCGCCTCATTGAAGCTGTAATAACCGCTCGTGGAATAGCGATAGCCAATCAGGCTGAAGTTGGTATTAGTCAGGTCTAACGTCTTGGAATAGCGAAAACGATAGGACTGACCCGAAAGCGTTTTAGCCTCAGCCCCCATGTCATCGCTGACCGCATGGGTCACGTCGATGGAAATCGCACCGACGCCGGCAAAATCATAAGCAAAACCCAATAGCGATGATTTGTATTGATCACTGACTATGGCGCCGCCAAACAGCGTCGTGCCGTCGCTCAATCCGCGGCGCAACGTGCCCAGCACAAAGGCTGGTTTTTCCTGGCTGATCGCCCCATCAGCCGGTCGATACTGCCCTGCCGTCAACGAGTAGCTTTGCTGGCCTTCACGCATCATGTAGGGCACCGAAGAAAATGACTGGGTGTAGACCTGACGCTCGCCATTGGGGCCTTCAACACTCACCTCGATATCGCCATTACTGGAAGTTGAATAAAGATCCTTTAAGGCGAACGGACCGGAAGGCACCCATTGTTCACTGATCACGTAACCGCGCTGGCGTAACGTGACCAATGATCGACCGTTTGCCACGCCACGCACGACGGGCGCGAAGTTGCGCGAGTCTTCAGGCAGCATGTCCAGGTCCGACTCAATGCCGACACCGCGAAAGGAAATGGAGTCGAATAATTCGCTATCGGTAGAGCTCTCGCCGATTGTGGCAATGGCCATCATGTCGCCCAGATCGCGCTGGGCATAGGAATCTACCGATTTCCAATTGCCCTCTACGTTGGTGCTTTTCTGCCAGGTCGAAAAATTACGCAAGCGCCAGGCACCAGTATTGATACCGCTGCGCAAACTACCGAACTGTGACTGACGATTGCCGTACGGCGCTTCGTAATGGCTACCGGAAAAATTATAGTTGGAGAAGGCTACTTGCTCCCCGTCACTCCAGCTTTTACGCCTGACTGCAAACGGAACGCTGCCGATGTACGCCTGCGGAATCTGCAGATCCAGATGCTGCTTATGAAAGTCGTAGCTATAGGTGATATCAGCCAAATCACTGTTGAAGTAGACACATTGGTCGGCACTGATATCGGCCTGAGCAAGCCGACTCGATTCAACCCCCAACGCGGCCAGGTCATCAACACTGAAACAGGGGAACAATCCCGTGGGAGTCGGTTTCTGATTCGCTGCTTCCTGAACGAATCGTACGTCACGTTGCTCTACCTTCCGATTATCGACGGTCACATTGACACGGTACACGCCCGGCAATTGCCCCTTGCTCATGGTCTTGACTTGCTCAGCAACTTCGGTCGAAGTGCTACCTCCGCCAATTTCCAGAAATGAAGCATCGAAGCTGTAATCCGCGTAAACCACAGGGGTTGTCAATCCTGAAGTAATCAGGGCAAAGCAACTCCAATACTTGGGTAGGCGCGCATAGGCACACATGCGCAAACGAGGCATGAGAGAGTCCTTTCTTTAAGATTTAGAACCTTAATGCTCAGTGAACTGTGACGGGATCTACCTTGACGGTGCTGCCGTATTCATTTATGTAACTTAGTACAATTTTATCGCCCGATTTAAGTGCTTGTGCGGACTGCAGCGTACTAGCGGGCTTAATGACTTCAGGAAAATCTTTATTAATGGTGTTATTAACCAATACCTCACTCACCACTACATTAAAACCTGAGCGATTACTAACACTCAGTTTGCCATCGTCAACGTTCCACTGCAGTTGATCGACAGCCTCCTTCAATGATCCCTTCAAGTGTTCCGGACGATAAAAAAGTTTGATCGTCGTTTTCAATGCAATCTGCAGTACGTTCTGACTGTGCTGCTCGGGGCCCACCGCCGGGATAGCCTTGACATTGATAAAGAACAAACTCTCCCTATCGTCGGGCAAGTGCTGTACGTTGGTTGCGATTATTCGCAGAATATTCTGACTTTTCGCATCGAGTCTAAACAACGGCGGAGTAATAATAAATTCATCGGCACTGGTGTCGCGATTGTCATAAGGACTTACCCAAGACTGAACCAAATAAGGCGAATCATCATCGGTATTGGCCAGAGAGAGATTCGCCTCTTTGTCTTTACCTTGATAAACCACGCGTGTGGTGCCCACGTTGACGCCCGCCTGAAGCTGGGGCAACCAAAAACACGCCGCCAGAGCCGTAATGGCCGCAACTTTTAAGCGCATGATAAATAGTCCTCGGTTAACACCAGGGCTCGCTGCTGAATGCGACCCCTGGCGTTAATATCATGATTACTTGTAGGTCACATCGAAACTGGCCAGTGCATTCACCTGACCGGTGCCGATACCGCGAACACCAGGCTTGCCATCAGCACCCTCTGTGTCTGCAACCAGACGCACATAGGATGCGGTGAAATCAAAGGTATTGGACTGCGGGCGCAACACGTAATCCGTGCTGGCGGTGTTGAGGGATAGCTTGGCTCCGGTGCGGGCATCGTTGATTTGAATACCGACCCCCGCTACCTGATTGGCACCGGTCATGCCCAGGATCGTTGGATCGGAAGACGATTGCTGTCCGCGGAAGGTGATCGCCGCATTTTTCAACGTCGCACTGCTGCAGTTTTCCAGCGAGATGGAAAACGGAACGGATCCAGCGGTGGCGCCGACCGTGTTGGCAAAGTCACCCACGCGGACCTGCCCCAAATCGACCGACTTCTTCACGTTTTCGGTACTGATGGTACAAGCGTTGTCGTTGATCGAACCCGTGAATTCAACTTGGCCGTCCGATGCCTGCGCGCTGACGGCGGCCATCAGGATCAACAATGAGGAACCACACAGAGCGGTGCATTTACAGATACTCTTAACCATGAAAGTTACCCTTAGCTGTAGTAGATGTGCCATTACATCATTTAACGTCCCTGTTCCACGGCTTGCCGTAGCAGGTGATTCAATGATGTACTGGCACATGCACCCAGCCCATAAGACGATTCTTAAACGTCACTAATCTGCACGAATAAAAATGCGCGGCAAGGCAACAATGCTGTTCACTTACTACCGGTAGTCGCATGCGCTCATGCACGCTCTCGTTTGTTCCCTAAGAAGATCAGGCAATCCACTTTCGATCTCCGGTAAAGCAGATGGTCAACCATCGTGTCGCGCCCGGCTTGCCAAGCTTGGCGGAAATCTGTTCCCTGAGTGCATCTAGCTTTCCCACATCCTGCAATTGATAGTCCATCGGCAACACTACATGAATTTCGATAAACCGCGCGCGTCCATGTTTCTGAACATACGAGACGTATTCGGAAAAACCCTGATTAGCTTTAACCTCGTCCATCACTCGGCGAACTTTTTCATCTAGCTGATCTGGGACGATCCCAAGTACATCGCGTAACGCTGGCCTTAAGATCTTATGCGCCGGTGCGAGCATGCTCAGCCCCAACAGGATCAGGATAGATGGATCGACGTAAGCGGCCCATGCGCCATAGCCTTGCGACTTGAGCACCAACGCGGTGAGAAAGCTAACCAGCAAGCCGATCGAAAGCATTGCATCCACCAGCCAACTGATATTGTCGAACTGGATCAGCGAAGATTTCAACGTACGATTGCGATAGCGGACGTAGAAGAAATAGCCCAAACAGACGATGCTAAGCAGTGCAGCAAAAGGGATCACTATGCTCAATTCGACTTCGCGACCACCATTGATTATGCCGAACATACCGCTGAGGAAGGCGTAAATTGCAATCAATAACAGAAAGCTGCCCTCGATGAGCAGTACCATCGGTTCCAGGTGCCAGAAGCCAAACTGGAAGCGCTGGTTGCTTTCCTTGGCAATCAACTTGGCGGTGATCAGCATTAGAACTTTGATGAAGGTTGCGACCAACGAAAAAAACCCATCGAACAAAATCGATTGGGAGCCAGAAAAAAAACCCGTGATGATAGCGGCAATTGCCACAGCAAACATCAGAGCGGTCGATTGTTTGAGCATTGCCTGCTCAACACGGTTACTCACATAGCCTCCTACGACATAATTCAACTCGCCGCATAGCGCGGCTAGTCTTGCGAAGCTTAGTCTACACCACAGCCTTTTACGCAGCCCCGAGAAATATACTAGCAAATGTATATAAGAATCGTCCTATATACGAACACACAATCCTTGTCCCGGAAAGCTGCCATAGGGCTACAAAGAAATAATTATTGATATTTAGGAATCGTCTTATGTTCCTATCGTTATAGCTGTGTAGTAGCGTGATCAATCAATGAAAATCGTCATATGAAAATACCAAAAGCCTGACCGAGCCAGACAGTCCTCTGCGGCTTATAAATTCTTACGACACTAAACTAAAGCGATGCGACCTCTACGTCAGCGAATAAACACAAAGAACGCCAGTTTTAGGAATCGCCTGATACCCGCTCAAATACCCTATCGATAGGGTAGTCAGATGAAACTGAAGAACTACCTTTACCAGATCAATCCCCTCCTCTCTACGCCAAATGCCGCAAGACGTTTGTTGCGTATTTTTGGCGTGGTTTTGCTCGTTGGCATACTAAGCGGCGTCTACAGTTTTCTGCTGCTGACGTTCAACGCCGAAGTGTCGCGCAGACGCAGCCACATGAGCAGTGCAATTGCTGAAGCCCATACCTTTTTCACCACCCGCGAAGCGCTGCTCGAAAGCCTTAGCCTGTCGGCGATTCGCAAGCCCGATGGCGTAAAGCCGCAAGTATCACCGGAAGAAATCCATTTACTACTGGGCAATACGCGCGGCAAGCAATGGAGCATTTGGCTGAGCGAGCGGATTCGGCAATATCTGAGGAGCAAGCAGGTCAACTTGCTGTACGTCAGCAGTGGCAACAATCTTCAGGTGAAAAGACTTTATACGGCGACACCGATCGTGGCCGACTTTCCCCAGGCAATGCTCGAACGCTTGCAAGCGTTGAAAGGTGAGAATTCCAGTGCGATGGACGAGTTGTGGCTGACCAATCAATCGTCCAGTCATTCTCAGTTATACATATTCATTCGCCTTGATGCGCACGACCTCGATTCCGGGTGGTTGGGACTTGAGATGGACGGCCGCGAAGTATCCCATGCGTTGGATGATCAAAGCGCTGGGCAGTTCATGATGTTCAACCCCGACGGCATGCTGGTGTTCAGCAACAGTCAACCTGCACAGATCTGTAAAAATCTCATGCAAATGCAGCGTCAGAATTTCTTTGGCTTTGTTGGAAAACATTTCCTGCCCGATAATCTGGTGATGCGCAAACAATTGAAGTCATCCGACTGGCAGTTGGTCTACTCCATCGATTTGCGTGATGTGCTCATCGCACTATGGCCACGACTTGGCGGCGCCCTACTGTTCTGCCTGTTCAGCATCAGCCTTGTGTGGATTGTGATTCGACGCCTCGAAGATCGGTTTATCATGCCCACCATCAGTCGGATCCAGGCACTGGTCGAAAGCGAACTATTCAGTAGCGACGTGATTCAGACCGCACCCGTTGCGCTGTGTGTACTGCGGCGCGCCAACGGCCAGGTGGTGCTGGAAAACACCTTGTCACAGCAATGGCTGGGCCAGAGTGGTGAGCGTGAACGGCTCAGTCCGCGCTGGATCTACCAGGCATTCGATGAGATGAACCCGCAAGTCACTGACTACTTCGAAGCCGCCGACGGCCGTCACCTGTACCTGAGTTGCGCGCCCACCCGTTACAAGGGCGAAGACGTCTTGCTCTGCGCCTTCAGTGACATCAGCACCCGCACTCAGATTGAAGATGCGCTGGATCAGGCGCGGCAACTGGCCGATGCAGCGAACGAAGCAAAAACCCTGTTCCTGGCCACCATGAGTCATGAAATCCGCACGCCTTTATATGGCGTGTTGGGCACCTTGGAATTGCTGGCCCGAACCGAATTGGATGCGCAACAAACCAACTATCTGCGCACCATCGAAGGATCATCTGCGACGCTGTTGCAATTGATCTGCGATGTACTCGATGTATCGAAGATCGAAGCCGGGCAACTGGCACTCGAACTCACAGAGTTCAGCGTACTCGAACTGATTCACGAAGTGATCCAGGGATACGCAGCAGCAGCCCACGGCAAGGGCCTTGATCTATACGCGGTGATTGATCCGAAATTGCCGGAACGGATGATCGGCGATGTGTCGCGCATCCGCCAAATTCTCTACAACCTGCTGAGCAACGCCGTCAAATTCACCGACGCGGGTCATATCGTCCTACGCGTGAGTCTGATTGGCCGCGACGGCGAGCGCGCCAACTTGTTCTGGCAAGTCTCGGACACTGGAAAAGGCATCACTCAGGAGGACCAGACACGAATTTTTGAGCCCTTCTACCAAACTCGCGGCCACGCCAACGTGATCGCCGGTACTGGCCTCGGTCTGCCCATCTGCCAGCGCCTCACTCACTTGATGAATGGCAGTATCCGCGTGGTCAGCGAACCCGGACTAGGTAGCAGTTTTTCGCTGACTCTCTCTTTGGAACAGCCCTCAAGCCCCGCGTTGAATGACAGTTTCACGCCGCTGTTGCCAAAAGTGGTGTTTGTGCTTTCACCCGTTCGCGAACTCGCGGAAGCCATGAGCGGCTGGTTGCGTCGATGGGGCGCACGCCCGCAACTCGATCGCCCTTCGCGCGGCGCCGATACGCCAGACAGCGTGCTGCTTGAGTTGCATCCCGGTTGCTACGAAGCGCGCGTGGCCCCTGAATGGACGGGGCAGCTGGTGATGGCCACCGGCGAGGGCTACAACGAACCCCAAGCAGGTTCCGGCGGCTGGGTCGTCAACATCAACTATCTGGAGGCCATTCATCAGGCCGTCAGCCGGGCCCAAGGGCTTTCGGCAATCAAACCGGAAAATGACAACCTGCAATGGCAGCTGAAAAAGTTGCATTTGCACATACTGGTGGCTGAAGACAACGTCATCAACCGGTTGATCCTGCATGACCAATTACAGGAACTAGGGTGTACGGCAGAACTGGCCGGCAATGGTGAGGAGGCACTGACGATGTGGCGCAGAGGTCGCTTCGACATGATTCTGAGCGACGTCAACATGCCGCGCAAAAATGGCTACGAACTTGCGCGAGAGTTGCGCCGCATGGGTTGCAACGTGCCGATCATCGGCGCAACCGCCAACGCCATGCGCGGCGAAGAAGCCCTGTGTCTGGCTGCTGGAATGAACCATTGTCTGGTCAAACCTTTCACGTTGCAGGCCTTACACAACCAACTGGCGCCTTACGAAAGAACTTCCAATGAAACCACTTAGTATCCTGATCGTTGAAGATCACCCGTTCCAGCAACTGTATTTACGGAATCTGTTCAGCGAGCTGGGAGACTTTGAGCTGAAGTTCGCTCAAGAAGGCAGCGTAGCGCTGGACTGCCTGAAAAGGCGCGACTTCGATCTGGTGCTGACTGATTTGCTGATGCCGGGGATGGACGGCGTCCAGTTCATTCAGGGTTTGGCAGAATCAGGTTCGAGGCCCGCGCTGGCGATCATGAGCGTCGCCTCCCGACGCATGCTGACCAGCGCCAGCCTCGCAGCGCGCAATCTAGGCGTCAGCGTCATCGGCCTGATTTCTAAACCGGTCAAGAGCGGTGCATTGCGTAAGCTAACCGAGCAGTTGAGAAAAACGCATCAAGCCACCCAGCCTCCGCCCGGCCCGAAAATTGATCACCTGGCGATACTCGCGGGTCTGGACAACGGTGAATTGCAAGCCTGGTTCCAGCCAAAAAAGTCGCTGACCAACGGCCGTATCGTCGCAGCAGAGGCGCTGGCACGCTGGATCCATCCCGAGCATGGGGTGCTTTTGCCGGGTATGTTTCTGCCCGCCTTCAAGGCGTTTGGCCTGGAGGAAAGCCTGCTCTGGTGTATTCTCGAGCAAGCGATGAAGGCACAGAAACTATGGGACGTTCAAGGCTACGCGATTCCCGTGTCAATCAACTTGCCCACCCACTTGCTTAACAGTCCAGACCTGCCGGACCGGATTCTGCAATTTGTCCTCAAGCACCATGGCGTCCCGGCGATGATCTGTTTTGAACTGATGGAGTGTTCGATGCCCGACGATATCAGCAACTTCTACGCTGGTGCGTGCCGATTGCGCATGAAGGGATTCGGGCTTTCGCAGGATGATTTCGGTCAGGGCTACAGTTCGTACATGAATCTGGTGTCGACGCCGTTCACCGAACTGAAGATTGACCGGGCGCTGGTGCACGGCTGCGGCGAAAATGAAGAGTTGACTCTGGCCCTGACCAGCATCGTCGCACTTGGACGTCAGTTGGGTCTCACGGTGGTGGCCGAAGGCGTGGAAACAGCACAGGAGCTGGCGCTATTGCGTAGAATCAACTGCACTCAGGTTCAGGGTTTTCTCATTTCCCATGCGGTGTCATCATCCGAATTTCAGCAACTGCTGACCCAGGACGGCCCGGCTGTAGTGGATTGAATCCCTGGCGCACAGATTCTGTTTGCATCAGAGGTAGCGGTGTCCAAGGCTTATACAAGCGTCTCCAACAGGCTGGTCCAATGACTCATCCCAATGTGCGATTGCACAAACTGGCCAGTAGCTCGCTGCGCATGAATAAAGGTGTCGTGGTGCTGTGCGGTCTGGCATCAGTGTTGGTTGGTCTCAGTGTCTGGGGCCTGAATCGTATGGTCGCCGAGCAGCATGATGCGGTGCGTTATCACTTCGCCCGACTGATAGAGAACATTGGCGAACAAGACACCTTCCTCAGCGCTATCGCCAAGCAGAGTGCCAAGGGACTCACGCTGAATACGCAGCGGATGAGCATGTCTGTTCACGAACCTATGCCCGAGCAAGGCAGCGGGATTTACCGGGCTCAAGAGCTGTCTTTTTCCCTACCTTTCAGCATCAAGATCAACCCGGCAGCGATTGAAACGGCTGAGCGCGCCAAGGTCTTCGCGCTGGGCGCGCACCTGGCCAGTTACTACAGCGCATTCTGGTCGGCCTCGCACTATCAGTCGCCCCAGGTGTTTCTATTCAACGTCCCGGACAACTTTGATATCGCCGTGCCCGCCGCCGGGCAATTACGCGGCGCCGGGCAGATCCAGGGGGTCAGCTTCCAGCAAGTACTGACGCACGTATTGCGGCGCCTGCAGGAGAAAAATCCGCAACCAGTGGACAGCCGGGTTCATTGGGTTCGCTATGGTGCTGAAGTGGATAAAGACGTCGCTCCGAGGATACTGGCTTACATCAATGTCGACCTCCCGGCAAGCCAATTGGACATTGACGGTGCCAGTCCGTGGGTAGTCGTGGCATCGTTGTTGAACCTGAGCCAGATCAACGATATCGAGCGCATCATGAAATGGTCGATCTACGACCGCTTTAGTCTCACCGCGCCCAACGGCAATCTGTTGGTCGGCACCGAGCTGCCCGACCGGACGTTGAGCGAAGGGCTGAATGTTCGTCTCGACGGTCTGGTCTTCAAGATTTCCAATGAAGGCCCGCAACGCTGGACAGCGGTTTACGTAGTCGGCTTCAAGAGCTTTATCGATTACGCATGGTGGCCACTTCTGGGCGTTTTGACTTTAATCATTGCCAGCATTGGTGGGGGCCGGGCCTTCAACCGGTGGTACCAATCCCGCGTTGTTTTCCCCGCGCATCAAGCGCTTCAGAGCATTGCCGAAAGCGATGCATTCAGCCGCGCGGTCATCGACGCTGCGCCGACCGGGCTGTGTGTGGTGCATTGCAGCGATCATCGAGTATTGCTGGAAAACCAGCGTATTCAGGAGTGGCATCAAAGCGACCGACTGATCGCGGCCCTCAATCAAAAACGCCTGCTGACCAGCCCCGGGCAGACCGACCTGGAAATCGATGGTCGCCATCTGCACGCGGGGGTAGTAGGCGCTCGCTACCATGGAGAGGATGTCTGGATCTGCGCATTCCATGACGTGACCCGACATGTAAATGATGCCGCAGCACTGGAGCAGGCATTTCGTGCGGCCGATTCGGCGAACGAGGCGAAAACGCGCTTTCTGGCGACCATGAGTCATGAAATCCGCACGCCGTTGTACGGCGTTCTAGGCACGCTCGAACTGTTGGGCCTGACTGATCTCAAGCCGCGTCAACAGGAATACTTGCGCACCATTCACCGTTCGTCGGCCACCCTTTTTCAGCTGATCAGCGACGTACTCGATGTATCGAAGATCGAATCCGGGCAGATGACCATTGAAGCTCAGGACTTCTGCCCGCTGGAGCTTACCGAAGATACTTTGCGCGCCTACAGTGCGTTCGCCGAAGCTAAAGGCTTGCAGCTTTATGCCTGCATTGATTCGTCGGTCCCGGACCGGGTGCAAGGCGATCCGCTGCGCATCCGGCAGATTCTCAATAATCTGCTGAGCAATGCGATCAAGTTCACCGACAACGGCCGCGTGGTATTACGACTACGGCTGCTGGATCAAAACGCCGGTGGCGCTGACCTGCAATGGCAGGTCAGCGACTCCGGAATTGGCATTTCCCAAGCGCAGCAAACGCAGCTGTTCGAGCCGTTCTATCAAGTGCGCGATGCGTCCAGCGAAGCCGGCGCCGGCCTCGGCCTGGCGATTTGCTGGTGGCTGTGTGAACTGATGGCCGGACAATTGAAAGTGGTCAGCGAACCCGGACTGGGCAGTAGTTTCTCTCTGCATTTGCATGTCGCTTGCGCAGAAGGCCAATTGACCGACTGCCCTGAGTTCGCGCCTGATGCGCCGCCGATTTACGTACAGGCACCGGCGCCCGAACTGGCACAGCATGTCTGCAACTGGTTCAACCGACTGGGCCAAGAAACCCGCATCCTCGGGCCGGACGCGAAACACTTGCCCGGCTCTTCAGCGCTGCTGCTCGATGTGCTGCCGTCCTCGCAACCTGCCTGGGCCGGCCCGCGCGTCATCGCCACGACCGCGGGGGCAAACCCGGCGGAATACACCGCCGAAGGTTGGTCGGTCGATGCGCATGACATCCGGGCGATGGCTTGGGCGGTCAGTTTCGCGCAACAAGGTGCGGGTAAACGAAGCCGAACGGCGCTCACGGAGCAGGTCCGACGCCTGGATCTGAACATTCTGATTGCCGAAGACAACCCGATCAATCGGGCGATCATCAAAGAGCAACTGGAGGCGCTGGGCTGCACAGTGGTCGCCACGGCCGACGGCGAACAAGCGCTGCACCAATGGCTGCCAGGCTTGTTCGACATGGTGCTGACCGACGTCAACATGCCCGTCATGAATGGCTATGAACTGGCCAGGGCACTGCGCAGGAACGATGCTGATTTGCCGATCATCGGCGTCACAGCCAATGCCTTGCGCGATGAAGGCGAACATTGTGCGGCGGTGGGCATGAACGCTTGGCTCGTCAAGCCGTTGAACCTGCACATGCTGCGCACGCAATTGCTCAAACATTGCAAAGTCGCCGATCCATTGCTTGCCGTTGATCCCGACCAGCGTGCACCTGATGTTCCTCGCCCTGATCAGCCGCAGTTTTCGCCGAAAATGCGTGCGTTGTTCTTCAGCACCATGCAACAGGACATTGACAAGGTCACCGCCTCACTTCAAGACAACGACGCGGCTGCACTTGGTCGTCATCTGCACAGCATGGCCGGAGCTTTGGGCGCCGTGCGGGCCGACAGTTTGGCGGACGCTTGTGTCAGCCTCGAGAGTCGCCTGGATGGTCGGCCTCTCACTCCGGCTTTGGCCACCGAGATCGGCGCTATGCTGGGGCGACTGGAAGCAATGCTCGACGCGCTGGCGTAATCAGTATGCATTCAACAATAAGTCAGGGAAAGCCGAACATGGCAAAACTCAACGTCGTGATCGCCGATGATCACCCCATCGTGTTATTGGGTGTACGTGAGCTGATAGAGCGCGATGACCGCTATCGCGTCGTGGGTGAGGCTGTGTGCTCGAACGAACTGATCGAGCTGCTCAAGCGTGAATCCGTCGATCTTGTGATCACCGACTTCAACATGCCCGCTGATTCACCTTACGGAGATGGCCTGAAGCTGGTGGAATACCTGCTCAGGCATTTTGCCGATGTGAAAGTCCTGGTACTGACCATGATCTCCAGCCCGTTGATCCTGACGCGACTACATGAATTGGGCGTCGTCGGGGTCATTCAGAAAAGCCAGCTGCATGAGGAGATTCAATTGGCATTGATGGCCGTGGCGCAAGGTCGCTCGTTCAACAGCGCCAAGCCGGCGCCGACGTGCGTAAAGGAGCCCAATGTAGCGCTGGATGAAAGGATCTCTCGGCTGTCGCCCAAGGAGTTCGAAATCTTGCGCATGTTTGTCGCCGGGCAGAGCGTAACCACGATTGCCCGCAACCTTTCCCGTAGTGCAAAAACCATCAGCACGCAAAAGATTGCGGCCATGCGCAAGCTGGAGGTTTCCAGTGATCAGGATCTGCTAACGTATTGCCTGGAAAGTAACGTGTTTAACTAAGGCTGATCTGTCAGCCGAATTCTATCGAAAAAAAAAGCGTTCACCTGGATAAGCGTGAACGTTGACATCGGACTATCAGATCGCAATCAATCTATTCAAACAGTTGCTTTCTTGGTCGCGGTAGGGATGGCAGTTACCTGCCACCCCCCTCACACACATGGACGCCCCCGGGTCCACAAGCGGCAGGCCCATTTCTCGCGCACATGCTGCTCAACGGTGAAGACGCCGGGCGTGTAATCCAGCTTCTCGCTGACGTCTTCGCCGATGTGCTGAAGCTGGCAGCCGCAAGCGCACTTAGTGTTTCCCGGTTCATGGCGGATCACGGTGCGTGGAAACTGCGCCGGCTGCGGCGCACGCTTGGGGTTCTCACATGGCTCGGCCCGTGCGGCTGGCGGATTGACCGCCTTCAAAATCGGCTTCGATGGCCGCAAGATCGGTGTCGAGCAGGTCATCGAGGAGGCTGCCCTGGTCTGGGCTCAGCTGTTCACTGCGCTTGGCGAACTTGTAGCGTTTGAGGATAGCGATCTCATGGGCAAGTTGCTCATTCACCGTTCGAGGCGGTTGATCTTTTGGCCCATCGAGTCAACCTGGGACAGCAACTGCAAGGCCTGTTCGGTCAAGGCGCGTAGCTGTTCCGGTGTCATCTGGTCGAGGTTGGGCGAGGAAGTCATGCCGCTGATTGTGTCAGAGCAGGCGATCAGCGGCGATAAGCCGGCTAATAGAAGGTGTTATAGCACTGTGATGGTGCCGCCCGCGCCGACTCGCAGCCAAGGCAACACCAACACCAGGGCTTGAAGTTGCTCTCGATCGAGTTTCACTCCAGACCGCGGTGGATGCCGGGCCAGTGAAACTTGCCCTGGTTTAACCGTCGTGCGGCAAGCCAGATGCCCACGCCGTCGTGCACCAAGACTTTCATCCGGTTGGCGCGGCGATTTGCAGAGATAAGCGCAGTGCGGCTTCGCCGCACTGACGGAGACCACCCTGGCGAGCGTGGTGTCGGTACCGGCGCGCATATCCATGTGCTCTGTTGCGAGCCAAATGGAGTCGATGCGGATTACCGGGATCAAGCTCAAGGATAAAACGGGCGCAACCGCCAGGATCTGAAGTTGGCCATTTAAAGGTGAGTTTTTGCTGGCCGGAAGGGATCTCGATGCTGATGGAGGCCTGCGGATCTGACTGGGTTGTGGGTGCGAGTTTCATTGGAACGAAAGCAGGCAGCGCTGGCGGCTGGCAATCACGATACGTAGGAATCCATTTTCGAACAAGGTTGGCGTCGATGCCGTGGCGCAGGGCTACGCTGGCCGTTGGTACGCCTGGTTGCAGGCATTCCTGGACGACTTGGGCTTTAAAGTGCTTGGGGTAAGAGGTTCTTTGGCGCATGGCATTCCTGATGATAAGGGCGATAGTGTCCACATATTTTTAAGTTGACAACATCGCCCTTATCGCTGGGGTCGGGTAGGTGACTTCGCCGGACGGTTACGCTGTCTTCGCAGCGCTTTCGCAACCGAGTAACGCGACGTCACGCCGTTGCGCCTGTTCGTAGGTCTGCTCTCGCTTGAGTATCTGGTATTTTAGGCACCCTGACCAATTCCTCATTGCTTTGCTGGACAGCCAGGCATCAGTTCCATCGTCAATCTGGCTTCACTGATCTGGCGCCTGGAAACCCGCGCATCTTCTGTCGGTATCACGGGTTCGATTTCCAGTTGGGCGGTAAGAGTCTTTCCTCTCGTAAGCTCACCGCTAACGACCGGAGCAAAGGTCCTGCCGGGTTGAAGCAATCGCGAGTCCGAAGCGGCATCATTGATAATTCCGTCAGCAGTACTGCCGGCTATCTGTACACTTTTGCCATCCACTTGCGCGTTGGATAAGCGGATGACCAAGCTGCCGCGCTCCCCGTAAACCACATTGCCGCTGGCGTTTGTCTGACCACGCAGGGTTAGACGCATGTCCTGTATATAGGGGCAAATCACGCTGAGTATTACTGTACGTTTGCCAAAGGTGGAGCTATTGCTTACGGCAGGTGCATTCTGTAATTGCCACCGAGTTTGGGTACCGTAGTCGATGAGTTCTCCCCCGAGCGACACGCTGCACCGTCTATCCGTGGCTAAATTGGATGGCATCTTTTCGACGCCACTACCCAAAGGGGCCGCCTCGCTATAGTGGCTGATAGCAAAGACAAGTGACATTGTCGTCATTAGACTTTTCATAAGATGCCTCCAATTAACGACATTGCGCACTAGCGGATTCATAAAATCCGCCTACATTTGGCTCTTCGGGCAGATGCAGGCTAAACGAGCACAGCCTCTTTCCGGATCGCTGTACTTCAAACCTGACGCCTACGCCTGCATCTGGAATGAATACGCCCTCTCTGTAATTGACGATCGTGACGAAATTACCGGCCTCGTCAAAAACGCTGGCCCCGTGCGGCAGGTACTCTCCTGAACGGTCTCTGACATCAACCAACACTCGGCGCGTACGAACAATATCGAAATTGATGTAACTCACCGAGCCGCGCGCAGCTTCTGTCTCATGCCAAGCGTTAGCAATATCGACGTTCTTGGGTAGGCTTTGTGTATCCACCTGCACATTTGAGCGCTTGAATCCAGCGAGCGACGGTATTACCGCGTATCCACTTGCGTCGGTCCATGTCGTTCCCGACGACGTATCGACTTTCACACCAGCCTCCTCACCGACTTTGGCGATGCCATAGGTATCGCCCACGCGGTAAGGCGACAGTGTCACGCCGTCTGCGTGCCCCACCACAGCGCCTGTGGCGCGTACGGACCAGGATGTATAGTTATCCGAGTCACGGCTCAGACTGCCGCCAAGTTGGCTGATGGGCGTCACCATATCCACCGTACCGCTGTTAGAAACTCGTCGATTCTGGAAATCGCGCTCGCTCGAAAGGCTCCAGCCTCGGTCTCTGCTTGTTCGGTCACTATAACGGACGCCCGCAAGGCTACTGTTGCTGGTATTGCTGACATAGCTACTGACGGTACGATTACCGAAAGGAATATTCAGGGTCAGATACAAACGTTTCTCCGCGTCAATAGCGGACGTTCCAGAGTTCTGTTCAACACTGGCTCCGATATAGACATCGCCGAACTGCCTACTCCAGCTGCCACGCAGAAACGTGGTGTTATCCCCTTCAAAAGTAGTGCCACGTGACAGGGAGAGAGATAAGCTTCCAAACGTCTCAGTCGCCCAACTCACACCCGCGCCATACTGCCTTAGACTACGGCTTATGGAGTTTTCTAGATATTCCTCCTGCAGGGCATCACTCAGTTCCCGATAACCACCGGATTGTTGGCTTGCGTTTATCACGACGCTGGTGCGTTCGCTGAGGTTGCGGCTCAGGGATGAGGTAAACGATTCCCCTCGATAGTTATTTATAACGTCCTGGGACAATGTGGCTTGTATGGATAACTGCGTAGCATTCCACGGATCGGCATCCAGTCTGAGGGCCCCGGCGCGATAGGCAGTGGAACTCAGTAATCCCACATTAAGGACGGTACGGGGATTTAGCACCCAACCATTAGCGACGGTCCCAAGCATCGGCGATTCATTACTGCCCTGCTGCTCCAGCCTGCCGATGCCAAAAGAAAGGCCGGGAGCCACAGCATTGCCATTGAGCAACAGCGCCGAGGCCGGCACAATGAATTGACGTTTTTCACCATTGCTGCCGGTCAAGGTGACCTCCAGGTCGGAGCGCGTATTCAATAGCGACAGCCCTTGAAGTCTAAATGGTCCAGCCGGGACAGTGGTGCTGTGGACCAATACGCCGGACTGGCGAACTTCGACGATCGATTGAATATCGGCAACCCCCTCAACCAGCCCAGGGCCGCCAAGACTGCTCCGTAACGAGGCTTCGGGGAATACCTGAAAGCCGATTACCTGGCCTGTACCGAACATCGAGTTGGACAAGCTGACCTGGCCTGCTTGAAACACCTGTTGGGTACTTAGAAAACTACGCTGCGCATAGGCAGCCTGATGCTGCATCGTATCTATGCCATCAAGACGCGTGAGCGTCTGGCGACTGCGAACAATCCAGTCATTTGCGTTGAATCCGGCCTCGGTTCCCAATTGCATGAAGTTGACGCCAGACGCAGCCCCTGCTGAGTCCATATACTGGGCATCGTAGTTAAGCATTCCAGCAAGCCCACCATGGGTCCAATTCCCGTTTTCTATTCCGGGGAAGGCAATGGCCTGTGGAGGTACCACCAGTTCCACTCGCCCTTCAGCAGGATCGAGAGTCAGCTCGGTCTGAGGCCACAACTCCTTTAGATCAGCACATGTGTCTACTGAGTCGGCAGACGCAAGTTTTAACCTAGCTTGCTTGAAGAAAACCCCATCGGCACATAACTGGCCATTATCGTCAAAACGGGCCATGAACTTTCCTCGCTCAGTGCCGTTCACCGTGAGCGCTACCGTGCTCTGTCCAGGCATAAAGTGCGGAGCCTGCCGAAACAGCGCCATAAGCGAAGGATCCAGACCTCGGGATGTTATGACTCCCATATCGAACTCAGTATCTGGTGTGGACTGTTTGTTTTCTTCGGCCTGTATCTTTGACATGCTGAGTAAGGTGCCTAACAGCGTCAGTGCCACCAGACAATAATGAACGACCACTTGAACTTGCGAAAACAATGAGAATGCCAACTTAGTCTGCAAGGGGAGAGTCGTAGTTTCCTGCGCTAAAGCCCCAAGTAGTGGCTGGGGAAATACGAACTTTCTGGGTAACGCCAATATGTTTATCTCCCTCCGGTACGATGGTCAACATCTGGCCAGGGAGTACATAGGCGTTAGGTAGCGTCCACGAAGTATTATCCGGCAAGGTTTGCACATTTTGCCCAAGACGAACCACATAGGGTGAAGGATTACTCAGTTCAAGATTACTCCCCTTAATTTTCCAAACGAGGTGCTTCCACGGCTCCAGATCTTTCTCAAGTCCTGCGGGACGGATAATCATCGGCAAGTTCTGAACGATAGAAATTCTCGTCTCCTGCACGTCTTTTTTTTGCGGAGGCACTCCCTCGAATATCACGCGCTTCAACCGTTCGGTCTTTAATGGGACCTGGCTGGTCATGATGAAACGTACACGTTGGATTTTTCCCGCTTCTACCCTCGACACTGGCGGGATGACGCTCACCAACGTTTCGGTATCCTCAGGAATATTTTCAATGGTTGTCAGCAGTAAGTTCGGGAAAGTATCTGTACTCTTAACGTTGACGGCACCCTCACCTTCACTTTGTTCAACAATGACAACGGAAGTCTGAGGCACCATTCCGGTCGCCTCAACCCCCAAGGAAGTAAAGCACAGGATTATCCCGCTGAAAAAACAAGGAGAAAGTCTCATGACTTGATACACCACTTTATACAAGCCAGCAGGTTACGTTAATTAATCTAACTAACGTAACCAGCTGGACATGAACTTGAAGTCAAGCGCCAGCAGTCCAGTAACAACCTGTAAATTATAGATAAACCATTTCAAGGCTAATCATGCCATCTATATTGATCGGCTTGGTCATATCAAGTTCTGAGGTCTTGTTGATGTATGCCTGAGCACTCACCTTTCCTGACATCGTGGTGAATTTCGCAGGGGTGGTCACTCCTTTTTTGCTCCACGAAAACATGCGAGTCCACTGTGGATCAAACAAGAACTTGGATGCTTCATTCTTGCTCCAATCGACTTGCCCCCAAGTTTTCGATAACGACTCCGCACCATCGCCATCGAGCGTCACACTGGCAGGATCAATACTGAAAGCCACCCCCCCGATTTTTTTCGTGCCGGCCAAACCCAACCCCACAACGCCCAGGCCGTCCGTATCAAATAGTTTTACGGGTGAGATCGCGATGTTATTGCCATTTTCCGTAGCGCCCGCGACAGTACCTGCACGGGAACTCCGGGACTTAAGCGCCACACTGGCCGGTGCCTCACAAACAATACTGATATCGACATCTTTAACAGGTAACGTGGTGAACGCCGTTGCCGACAAGGTATTAGGGGAAATCACGCCATAGTCCACTACTCCTCCACCTGATATCGTTGGCGTACAAGCTACCGGGGTAATGGTGCCCACTACCCGCAGATCAACGCTTTCTGCTAATGCCGGAAGCGAAGTACTAGCCACCACCGCCAGGCCGGCCACTGTTTTATGCAATATTTTCATTTACGACCCTTACTTAAATTATCGAATCACTCTGCCGTGTATTGATGCACAGGGGACTGCGACGATATTCAAGGGTGTAGAGAAAATTCGATATAAGAGGATTCTTATTTTCTAACCGTTCTCAGCAAAAGACACTATTTGGCAGCTGTCACTTTGGCCATTGGACGCAACGTTAATCACGCGTTGTGCGTGGGTGTGCAATGCGTCCCAATGGCGAAGCAGATCTGCACCGGCATTGGGAAGGCTCACCCGATTGGTACAGAGCTGGAGAACGCTGACACATATTGACTACGCTTGCCCCCTGCTGGAGGGATCAGAGCAATCGCTAGTAGCGTGCGATCAGGGAGGCGTAATGAGCGCGCGGGAAAAACATCATCGCTACAAATAAACGAGTTCCAACATCAGCGTCGCGCTGTAGGCGCCAACTACCGGCATAACCATGACGGCCTGCATCGGTTTGACAGTCAACTGGAGATTCAA
The DNA here is from genome assembly GCF_004011755.1 of Pseudomonas sp. RU47. Classification (GTDB taxonomy): domain Bacteria; phylum Pseudomonadota; class Gammaproteobacteria; order Pseudomonadales; family Pseudomonadaceae; genus Aquipseudomonas. The sequence continues at coordinate 4,977,114 of NZ_CP022411.1, forward strand.
CACGGCGTCTTGCTGTGAAAATCATTGTCCCTCCAAGTCTTTTATCGACTTAGCGCGTGATGCGTTACGTCGTTCAAGAGGGTTTTCAAGCCTAGATTGTGACTGCATGATTAAAAACGGCCATAGTGATTTGCTGGGCACCATCGGACTGACCTACCCGACCGATCTGGCCGATAGCGGATCAGCCAACGGGTCGATAGCTTTATCAGCGAAAACCTCCATGTCCGCATTCGCTTGTTTTTCACCGACCGAATTGGTCTTTGTCGAGTCAGGCTCAGACATAGCGATCCGTTTCGGCGACCTCCCGGACAGTTCACTGATCGCCCGCTCCCTTGGCGCCGATAGACAATAGTCGGCTGCTCTCCACAGTATCTCGAGCAGCACGGCGCACCACAGCCCCCTAGAGACCTGCAACACAACTGTCTGGTTCAACTGCTCGCAGATTTCACCTTGATCGCTGGAAGTTCATGTACAAGGACGTGCCAACCACCATTCAAGCCAAGGGCAATCGCTTGACCAATGACGGTTTCACCCTGCGTCAATGGGGAGTTCGAGAGTGAACGATTACGGATTGTCGACGAGGCCGTCGAGACGCAAACGGAAGGTTCGCGTATCTACTTCAGTCGGTAACCTGACAAGTGCCAGCGCACAAAATGGGCCGAATTGGGCGTCAGATCCTGACGAAAGAAATGCAGCGGGGTTTCCAGTTGCGGCGGTCGATCGGTAATCAGAATCATCCCGGTCTTTTCCGGGTAGCGCACCTGCTCCCTCGATGCAGTCTGGCCTGCAATTACCCAGTCCGGCGAACCCGAAAGCACCTGCCTGGGCAGAAGGCTAACTAAACCGGCTCCGGCTGCAAGTCCGAGCAAGCGCCTGCGGTTGATTTTCAAAAAAGTGTCGTCTGTATTCATGTTTACTCACTGTGGCCGGCAGAGTGCCCACAGGGGGGTTCGCATTTAAAATAAAATAGCGCTTACCATTAAAACGGAACCTTCCCTCCACTAAATAGTTTAAGTTGACACTCCGGCCAGCCACCATCAGACGATTCTGAAATAACTTCACACATGAGAAACAACATCAAACGCAACTTTTATCTTGTTTCGCGCTCACCCCGCTACGCCGATCAATAAGATTCGTCCATCCCCATCCCCGTCCCTCTTTACATTTTAACTCGTGCATCACGACACAACTTACTTCGATCATGGATACATAAATAAATGCTTTCGAAGCATTGTTGACACTTTCGACGGCGACTCGTTAGCAGCACATCGCTAATATCTAAGGGTACTCATTATTTCCTCGACCACCGGCTTCGTGTATTTCTCACTGGGGGTCATTCTCCGGTGGGTCGTTACTGCGGAACCATTCACCTTGATCGAATGCCTGGTAAAGCGAGAAAGCGGGCTGAGGCATGTCGTTAGTCATGCCTACTTCAACCACGGCTCTGCAGTGCAACGCCGAACCTTTCGCAAATAGGGACAAGATTATTCAGCGTTAACCTCTGCTTCCGCTTTCACCGACAGCTCATTGAGTTCGATCTTCAGTAACACCATGATCATGAGCTTCATCCGGTTACCGATAAATTTGCGTGACGTGCTCATCGTTGAGTTCTGCTCGCACGTCGCCCCAGCTTTTGCCGCTGTCCAATCCAAGGACGTTTTTCACCTTACCGACGAACATTAGGTTCCGCTCTCGAATGCTTGCAACAGACCAGGCAGGCCGATGCGCTTCAGTAATATCCTTACAACACGCTGTAAACGAATACCCGCTACCGCAACCGCATTCGGCTTCACCATCAATGAAATCCGAGGGCGGCGATTTCTTCAGATACTCATTACTGCCTGAAGTACGCCGTACGGGTCCTGGTAGAGGGTCGAGCCATCCTCGTAACCAACGAACATTTCCCCGCCGAAATGCCAAAGCTCGTCAGCTGGCGGGAGAAGCACTTCCCCAATCTGGCCCCAATCACCGGCGTATTCTCGTTCCGGGTAGAGCCAATCCTCTACAGGCGCCGCCACATGTTTGCAGGCGCGAGATTTTAGAAGGTAATTGATTGCCAGCACTTGGTCTCGGGACAGTGCCCTGGAACGGATCCATACATCCGTTCGAGCCAAGCTTTTTCCGAAGTTGCGGGCATTCTGTCTCTCGGCTAACAGGTCGACACCCTCTGTCTGCTTCGCGTAATCGAGGTGGCTAAGGATTAGGCAATGCTCGGCATCTAGAGGGAAAATCGTTTGCGTCCCGTTCCATTGCACGGACGGTTCATTTGGGTAGCGACACGTCGGCACCTCTGGAGGGCAGGCCGCATTGTAGAGGGTGACAGGATTGTCAGTAATGATGAATTTAACGTCCGACTTTTTCGCGGAGACGATCTCACGACCCCCTTCACTCCAGATGGTCAAGTTCAGTGTCAATAGGTGCTGCATTTCTCTCATTAGCCCGGACTGATCAAGCTACGAGTAGTGCGCGTTGATCCAATCTAGACCCTTTGGTGTGCGTAACTTCTGTGCCCCGAGGTACTTGAAAAAAGGCGTAAACGCTTCATGAACTTCCTCTGGCTGACCACCGGCCGGTTGACGAATCGCAACAGCCCCAAAATTGTCGATTTCTCCAAAAATCAAGCGCTCTATTTCATCATTGGGCTGTCAGCCAGGCTAGGTAGTGTAGAGATCAGTTTTTTTGAAGCTGCTCTTGGGGACACGATTTTCCTTCCGATAGATGGTGGGTGACAGGTCAAGATAGAAAAACTGGGCACCAGCCGCAGGAAGGAAACGCTTCTGGTACCAGATTGGTACGTAGTGGTTTTCGTGGGTCTGTAGGTCCATTGATAGAGGTTTCCAGAGGCTAGGGTTGATACATGACCAGCTTCACATCGTCAGGTGGGCGCTAAACATCACGGCGCCTTACGGGCAGCCTCCTTTAAAATGAATGATAACTATCGACGATAGCTAGCCCCCATACTCCCATCCACGGTTGAACACTCACGCATGTATTTTCCCTGTGCTTCGCAGCCATCGGACTCTGAGTTATCTCCGACGATCGATATCCCATTCAGAAATCGACTCGCGCGAGCTGAACGCCTTTCAAGCAATTGACGTGCTTCTTGATTGATTTTGATGGCCATCAACGCTTTGATGAATTGCACTTTCTTACGTCTGTTTTTCTGTTTTCGCACAAAGAGGTTTCTCGCATTGGCACCAACGCAGTGCTGCCACTACCAAAATTAACTTTGGGGAACCGGCATTTTGTGTCCGCTGGGTCGGTGAACTGTGAAGCCGAAGCTGAACCTTTCCAACCACAGTCATGCTAATGAGTTCATGCTCTCAATACACGCTCAGAAGCTGAGTTCGGTAGTGCTGTGAAAAGTTGAGTTCATACAATGCAGGCTCAGATGAGCCGAGAATCGAAATTGCGTGATCGCTCCCCATTCGGGAAAAGGCTCCGCCCATTGAACCTCCTAAAATGGAGATCTCAATGCCGCTAGGATCTTCTGGATGGTCGTTAATCTGGTCGTCGCACTCAAACTGCGAAGCTCGTACGACACTCAATACGGCATGATCATCGGGCAAATCATCGGCCAAACGCTCCGAGTACTGCTGGAGCGCTGGTTCCGCGAGAACATATAGCCAAGCTTTTCCATCCGCATCACTTGAGCGCCTAAGAATTCTGCCCAAGACCTGGCGATAGTGCAGTTCGGTACGTATACGACTTAGATGACAGCAAACCTGCAGCCTCGGTATGTCCGTCCCCTCGCTGATCATGCCAACCGCAATAATCCAAGTGCAGCCACCATGTCGATAATCATTGATGACCTGCTGCGCGTTTGGCGTCTTATTGGTCACGACCTGACAAACCTCCCCCTGAGCACGCATAAGGTCAGCTATGCGGTGAGCGTGCTCAATGTTTGTCGCAACCACCAGCCCCCCGGCTTCCGGATGTCGTTCACGGATTTCGCGAAGCTTTGTGCACCCTAAAAACAGAATCTGCCGCAGGATATCGTCATGAAAAAGCAGATCTTCATAAGACACGGGTGACTCAGAAAGTAGCCTGGCAATACTCGGATACGTCGTGACGGTGCCTTCTGTGGATAGCGTTTCAGTTAATCTCACCATGTTGTTATCCAATACGACGATACGCGGTGACCGACATACGCCGTCAGCGATTGCCTCCTGCAGGCCATATCGGTAATCACAGATCAGCACCCCGTCTGGTTGAGAATATCGAGCAAGCGCTATTGCCTTCTGGTCAGACCTCCAGGGTGTCCCCGAGAGCGCAAGAGTGAAGGTGGCGCGATCTTGAATCCTTTGCACAATCTGCTGACCCCATGCATTGCTTAACAGCAAGTCATGGCCGGCGCAGTGATGGATTTCATCGAAAACTGCGAACACCCTATAGTCGTCGAACAGCTTCCAGAACGCTGCGTCTCGATATTCCATCCCTTGATACGTGCAAACAGCTCCGACGGCACCTATCAATCCATCCAGGCGCTTCCCTAGAGCGGCGGAGAATGTTCTCTGAAATCCATCCATTGTTTGCCGTGACGGAGCAAAGCAGAGAATCAGATCTATCTTATCTTGCTGAAGCAATTGCCTGGCCAACTCCGCTGCCATTTTCGTCTTGCCAGCACCGGGAGTTGCTTGGCAAAAAAAATGAGGTTGCTGGGTGAAGTGCTGCATAGCCAACGTAATGCAGTCGTGCTGCCATACCCTGAGAGTGGAGTTCATGTGGCAGAAATCGCCTTAAGCGTATTCTCGATTGCACGAACGTGACCAAGTAGCTTTGAACTCCTGTCACGGACTTCTATATATACCCCTTCAAGACGCCCCTTCAGATGTGGGATCTCCTCAAACAACTGCTTGTAGCGCTCGGTCTCGCCCAAGGATGAGAGCAGATCAAGCCGGGTCTCCTTCAGCATCACTTGAAGGCGGGCTTGGTCGTCTTGCTCTTCCCTTGGGTTAGACGAAGGGCATGGTCTTTCTCTTCCCTCATCTGCGAGAACATCCAGCGAATCGACGCTCTTGGAGAAGTTCCCATCTACCAGTACGAGCTGCAGCCGTTGCGGCATATCCAACAAACGAAACACTTGCCCCCGCTTCTGGCGCTGCTCTGCCGTCTCCGCCCAGCCAACGCGAACTAGCCTGCGGATTTGTTCATAAACATAGACGCGCACATCCGCGAGCCGAAAGCTTGAGGGAGGAAGGAGAGCTGCATACGCGTCTCTCAACTGGCGGGTCGTGAATTCCTCAGAAAAATGCTCGCAAAGCAGAGAATGGAGCTGCCTGTCGAATTCGAATAAATCTTGTTTCATGCAGGCGCCTCAATGATCTTTAACAAAAATACGGATTATAGTCCGTGGCCGATTCGTCCGCAAACGCTCGATAGTCTTTCCTCATGTGTGTCGAGGCGGCTATGGGGAATCTGGCGAAAGAATTGGGGAAAAAGATCAGGCAAGCGAGAAAAGCAAAAGGTCTATCGCAAGACGTCTTCGCTCTGATTTGCCAAGTTGACCGAAGCTACATGGGCCGAATTGAGCGGGGCGAAGTCAATATTACGGTCGAAAAGTTATACCAAATTGCCGAAAGCCTGGAATGTGGCCCAGCAGACCTATTACCGTAGAAAATATTTAAAAGATCATATTAGACAACACAACACTTAACCGCTGCATAAAATTGAATCACCCTGGTTGTCTAGGACTTCTTAAACACTTGTATTTCCTCAGGCCTCTTCTTAACTAAAGCAAAGAGATCTAGATTTGGAATATCATTCGCGTTCAAAAGCATTCTTTCAATCATTCGTAATTGCTCCGCATTATTTTTTTTCAGCACCTCAACCTCAGCCTTTAAGTGCTCTATCTGTTTATCCAACTTCACATCAGAAGCCGTAATTTTTGTATAGAGCGAAGGTGATACACCTCGAAGTTGCGCTTTTTTGTTTTTGTACGATGTACTTATACCCACATAAGTGCATAGAGTTTGTCTTGTAGTTTTTATTGCGAGTTCAAGCTCAACCTTTGTCACTAGCGCATCCCAAGTAAGCTTACCTTTCCACTTGATCAGCATAATCTCTATCTTACGTTGCGCCTGGGCAGATATTTTTGGTTCCACCACGTCATACCTCCTTATCAGACAGTCCGAAAGACGAAAAAAGAGAGCGTAGCTGAGGATTGGTATCTGCCGTAGCGTTCATACCTTCATCTTCAATCAAACTTTTCAGGCGTGCCTCAAAATTTGGGAGGGCACACGCAACCCTTTTTATGGCCATCGTATCTAAATCGATCAATTTGAATTCAGAGTCTTTGTTCGAGTAACGAATTGTCGTACCTGCGGAACAACTTCTCATCAAATCAATCAACATTGAAAGGACATGAACATTTCGAGAATGTATAACATACCATTTTTTCATTGCTTGAGATGAGGATAGACGAAGATCCTCTGCCACGGACTCTAGCCTCACAACTTGAAACGATAGATCTTTCTCAAACAACTCTATAGCATTTACATCGCCGGCAATGTGACAAGTCTCTGGACATAGAAAGCACTGGGAGACGAAATCATTCAAATAATTGCATGGAGTCACATTTAGATTTTGAGTACAAAGCCCCGTGGAAGTAAGCGACGCCGGTAGGTTTGTAGCTTTAGTAAGCTGCTCTTGAGAGACCACCCTAATATAACGATTGTCGATATCGGGCGGATTCATTATCGCACTCACCCGGCCTGCCTTCTCGTCGTCGCCCGTATGGATATAAGTATGAGTTTGCTCAGAATTTTTTCTACCAGACCAAGCAGTTATTATTTCTACCGGGATACGACTTAAATCCGCAAGGGTATTGGATAAGTGTCGCAAACTATGCGGGGACAGCGTTAAATCTGAGGAAAATCCGTAACTTTGAAAAATTGACCTTATGTTTCGATTAAGGCCAATTCGAGATGACACCGAGCTCCCTAGAGATGCGAGAGGTACTACTGAATACTTCGACTTTTGAAATATTTTCCCACCGGTGCCTCCTTTCGATGATTTCCCATAAAGCCAGCTTCCCAAGCAGCAAAACATTGCATTTTTTATATTGATACTTGACTCGCCGCTAGAAAATGAAAGTGGAAACTCTGGAAGAATATTTTCCTTGTAAAAAGAAATCCACCAATTTTGAACCTCTCCTACTGTGACAGTGATTTTATCGATAAATACCCTAGGCATATTAGAGTATCCGAATAATAGCGGTAGCGCGGACAAAGAGGCAGAATCAGTATATGATACAGATAACCGATCATCAGGTCGCAAAGACCAAATTTGTTTCATTTCAAAGCACTGACTTCTTTTAGTCCAGTTAATGGAAGTCAGATCAACACCTTCTTTCAGCACCGGAACGCATTGATTAATTCCATAAAACCCTAACGCATAACCCAACGTGAAAAGATTGGGTTGCTGGGTCAAAGACAAATTGTGCTTTAGTTCTGGCGCAACTTCGAACTCTCCGAGCAGTCGGCTCAAGCTTTGGTTAGGCTTTTCGTAATACCTACATAACACTCTTGCCGGTTCACATGCCTTAAAAAAGTAATTCGTAGCTTTCGTGATTGGTTCAGCTAGCGCCGAAAGCACATGATTTTTATTGTTCCTATATCCTTTGCTTCCAATCCAATCGAGATAGTAGACTGGTACCCCATCTCCTTCGGAGTGGCAGTTAAGCTTCTGTTTAGGAAGGAGCGGTATTTCCGCAGAAGTGCGATTAGGTGACGCCAGAGATAAGGTGGTAAACGTAACAACCAAGGCATCATGCATTTTAATGCTCTCACCAGGGAGAAGCGATCCACATTCACCCACATGTTCAAACACACATGAGAATATATTGCCCAGAGCGAGAACTGTCGTGATATCCGGTAATTTCTCCAACGCGTGATCTAAAGAAGCATGCCCAGTTCTATCTCTATTATCACTTCCCTTTAAGTCAATTTTTCGCATTACTCCCTTCCTAGTGCAAAAATCAAAAAACGGGCGTAGACGGTCGGCAGATCTTATTCCTAAATTAAGTTCTCGAATTGTAGACTCTGATTGGGTATAGAGATCCCCCACCATAAATGACAATAGCTTTCTAGCTGCGGACGTTTGAGCTTTTTTTTCGCTGGCAGATAAATGCGTATTTGCCACTTCGATTATCCACACTTTTATCAGATGACTATAGGGGTAAGGAAGCGCATCTGTGGGTAGGTTACCGGCGTTACCCTTTCCCTTACGCCCATGTACTCCGCAAAGATACCTAGTTCGGCGTCCGGTATTAGGGTCAATGTGGTACCAAATCAGATCATCAAATATTGCATTACCACCAGGCCCTTCAAATTGTTTTAGTTCGGTGTCACGATATGAATCGATTAACGACTCTAATCGATCAAAGTACTTGTTAATCTTCAATTGCGCTCTGCCTTGGAAGGTTTTCATCGCAAACGGCTATTGTCAGTTTAACCCAAGCAATTTGTCGCTCCAATTTTTCAATGCTTCGGGCGTGAAGAGGATTGATTAAGGAACTGAGATTTACCGCAAGCTTATTCTCCGCGAGCTCTAACACCGACCTTTGATCAGCCTCAAGTATTGGGCGAAAATTTGGGCACCCATAGCACCCCAATGGTCTCCCCATTATTGTTGAGCAAGTAGTACATGAACGCTTGTTTCTAGGGTTGCCAATAGGATTGAATTGATTGTCAAATATAGTTTCGTCATCTGCCGAACCTACCGTTACATTACTGCTGAATGCCTTCTTCAGAAACTCATTGCCGATATATTTGGAGTCAATTTCCCGCCTGGATTTGTAGTCCAAGTCTATATAGTGCCTTGCAGCTGGCACAGTAACACCGGTTATTTTTGCCAACTGAGCAGCGGACAAACCATCTTGAGCGCCACGAGTTAATACGGTATGACGAATCCTATTGGAAGTGACCATGCAATCTGCAGTTCGATCAGAGGTTACCGATACCCATCTCATTGCGTTCGTCACAGCCCCCTCCGAAACGTGGTAGGCCGTAGAACGTGATGTGAAAAGACTTTTCAAAAAATCGATAGACTTAAAACGTATTTCAAAAAGGCTAGTATGAGGAAACATAGGCATATCAGTCATTAAATTCAATAGCTCGGACTTGTCCACTTTGACTTCCAATGACTGCATTAACATCACGAGCCCTTCCAACATTACTCTCTTATATTCTATAAGCATTTTTGAAAGATCATCAGAAACATAGATAGGATAGCGCTCGGGACACTCCCTCGAGAAGCTCATTCCTGTAGACTTTGCAATGAATACTCTTAACTGCAATGCTTGTCCGCCCATAGCACCAATTTCATCCGCAGCACGAATCCCTGCATCATTAAAACTTGCACCTAAGGGAATCAAGTCGGACCATTTCAAAAGAGCAATTTGAATCGGCCTCCGTACAATCGAAAGCAATAATTTGTTAGTCACTAAATTTCTAAGGCGACCATAGAGCCTTGATGACTGATAAAAGAGAAGTTCTCGATCATCGCCCCATTTAAACTCTTGAAGGCCAAGATTAATTTCCTTAGCCAACGAATCAAACTCACTATCACTTAACGCCCCACTGGAAGAATCGAGTGCATTTACACGCAGTTTATCCAAGTGCGTGGAAGTAAACGAATGAAATCCCTTAAACCTCTTATAGCCTTGTTTGGAGAGTGTTCCAAAAAATTGATTAAGCCCTTTCTTTTGGTTTGTTTTAAGCCCACTCCAAAGTGCCTTTATTCTGTCTAACGAAGGAATTCCACCTGACATAAATGGCTTCACATTAGTATTTATGCCGGACGCTGTGCTGGCAGCCTTGGTTCGGACGTAATATACAAAAACATCCAAAATCAAATTTTTTTCATCATCTGGCATACCCGATGAGTGTACCCATCCTACGTAAAGGTTATGTCCTTTTCCATTATTTGGGAGTATTACCCATACGTCATCTGCTGTATTTACCACCAGGCCAGATTTAGCCGTAACCAAACAAGCTTTTTGTTTGCTAGCTTTTGCTCCTTCCTGTTTTTTGTATCGAATCATTTTTTTTGATCTACTTTATGCTGGTGTGCTAGTGATAACTCCCTCGCTTTCAATGCAAGTCGCTTGTCATTATAAACATTATTCATGGTTGTATTTTGCGACCAACCCATAGCATATTTTCTAATATCCTCAAGAAGAACTGGATTGATGCCACGCCGCTCTCCCTTTTCATCGAATATTTCATTCCACTTGTGACGCAACATATGAGGATGCACACGAACCCCCAATGCTGTAGAAATTTTCTGAAAGATTGAATTGATTGATTTCAGAGAAAGCGGTTGACCCGCGGTACCTTTTGAATCATTTTCGCTGATAAGCAAAAAGTCATGATATTTAGCGCGAGGAAATATTGTACGAATGTGATTAATATAAAACTCAACTTCATGCATTACATTTTTTTCAACCGTAGCCAAGTGCGCTTTTGTTTTTTGATTGGGTTTTTCAGCGCGTGGATCTGTTGAATCGTTTCCAGACCTATAGATAGATATCTGATCGTAAGTACCATAGAAATTGAAATCTGAAATTTTTAACTTTCCCAACGCGCCTCTTCTGATGCCGCTTTGTACTAGCAAATTGACGATCAGATAATTTCTGACCCTTGATGCTTTGAATGGATTATTAGGAGAAGAAGGCATTATCAATTCGAGCAACTTCAGGAAAATCTCATCCGGAAGGACCGACTCCTCAGCACCACTTACTTGTTGGCTTCCATTTCTTCGAAGCCCTTCTTCATCCAGTTTAATTTTAGTAATCAGCTTAGCAAATTGTTCGCTTATTACTTCGTCAACCTCATGCACTTCGTGAAACTGTTCAAATAGCCAGTCAAGAAAACACCTAAGACGCCTGACGCGACCTTGCAAAGTCTCGCTAGATACCTTTGCCATACCTTTCTGATTGGCGACTATGATATTTCTCAGGTGCTTATCATTTACTCTAAAGTGCTTCACATTTGAAGCTGCATCAAATGCGCCTTTGTGCAAACAACAACTATCATAAAACTGCATATACTCTTTCAGCGAAATAAACTTTCCCGATGCAACCCGTGCTGGCAAGTCGATATTCTTTTCTGAAAAGTACTGCAGCACGAACAACAGTTCATTTGCGTATCTAAATCTCGTATTAGCCGACTTAGAAGACAACGGACCATTGAGATAACACGAAACATATGGATCGATAGGGCAATCCGCGTCATCCACTAGGGTCACGAATGGCAACGAGTTGAATTGGTATCGCCTGAGCTTCATGATTGACAAAATAGTTAGTCCAATAACTAGTTCAGAAAAGACTAGTCTGGAAACGAGCTTTGTCAAACGAAAAGGATATATGAGTGTTACACAGCGGGGCTTAAAGAGACGGCTTCCAGCTTTCTTTGCTTTACAAAATATTTGTCGCTTATATCTTGCCCCCGGACAGGCAGACCATGACCTTGTCGCCGTCTTCAATCATGTTGAAGTCAGCAACCGCTTCGCCGGCCAGGCGGCGCAGGCGCTTTTGCAGTTTGTTCTGGTTGACCGTAAGAGTGCCCATGACGCGAAATCCGTGAGGTGTGCCGAAAGGCCGGCATTTTACGCAAAAACCCCGGCGTTGTGGGCACAGGATATCGTGGCTCAAGGGTGCAATCTTTACAGACCCCAAGGCGATTAAGCCCCGTGTTTACAGCGCGATTTGCTCTAAGCCCCTGATACCTGTGCGGGTAAGACCTTTCTATACTGCGACATAAGGTCGCACACAATCTGAAGACCTGTATTTGCTCGGCCACCTTGGCCCGTAGGCGCTCCGCTGGGGGGCGATGGCAATAACAAGAGGAGTGACTGGCATGATCCATCACGTAGTGGGACTTTTCACCCACCCCGATCAGGAATGGAAGGAAATCCGTGGCGACCAAGAGGAAAGCATCAGCCACATGTACCTCACCCACACGCTGATTCTGGCGGCGATCCCCGCTGTCTCGGCGTTTATCGGCACTACTCAGGTTGGCTGGGTGATCGGCAACCGCGCACCGGTGATGCTCACCTTTGAAAGCGCACTGTGGATGACGATCATGTCGTACCTGGCAATGCTCGGCGGGGTCGCGGTCATGGGTGCCTTTGTGCACTGGATGGCCCGCACCTATGACGCCAATCCGAGCCTGGCCCGTTGCGTGGCATTTGCCACTTACACGGCGACACCGCTGTTTGTCGGTGGGCTGGCGGCGCTGTATCCACATATGTGGCTGGGGATGATCGTCGGTACGGCGGCCATCTGCTACACGGTTTATCTGCTGTATGTGGGTCTGCCGACGTTCATGAATATTCCGTCGGACGAGGGTTTTCTGTTCTCGAGCTCGGTGCTCGCGGTGGGTCTGGTAGTGCTGGTCGCCATCATGGCATTCACCGTGATCGTCTGGGGACTGGGCGTAGGTCCCGTTTACACCAACTGACTCGACAGGCTGAATACAGGCCGCCGCAAGGCGGCCTTGTCGTTTCACGGATGACCATTCGGCAGCTCGGCGATTCGCAAGTCCACAGGGTTGCGGCATACTCAACGCCTCTGGAGATCCATCAAGCATGCCCGAGCAACTCAATACCCGCGTCGAAGACTGTTACCAACTCGCAGAATCCTTTTTCAAACGTTCTTTCCCACGCCCTGTCGTCAGTCTCAAGCTGCGCGGGCAAAAAGCCGGTGTCGCGCATCTGCACGAGAACCTGCTGCGCTTCAATCCGCAGCTGTACCGGGAAAACGCCGAACACTTCCTCAAGCAGACCGTGGCCCACGAAGTTGCGCACCTGATCGCCCATCAGCTGTTCGGCGACCGTATCCAGCCGCATGGCGAGGAATGGCAATTGATCATGCGCGGGGTTTACGAACTGCCACCGGATCGCTGCCACACCTATGCAATCAAACGCCGCAGCGTGACCCGCTATATCTACAAATGCCCGTGCGCCGACAGCGATTTTCCGTTTTCGGCGCAGCGCCATAGTCTGGTGCGGCAGGGGCGGCGGTATTTGTGTCGGCGCTGCCGGAGTACTTTGGTGTTCAGTGGTGAGATGCGGGTGGAATGACTCCCTGATCGTTCCCATGCTCCGCGTGGGAACGCCGCCATGGACGCTCCGCGTCCACTGTGACGCAGAGCGTCACGGGATGCATTCCCACGCAGAGCGTGGGAACGAGCTACGCAACTACCTTTAAGGCTCGCAATTCAGCAATCCGCTCAGCACTGAACCCCAACTCCGCCAACACCTGATCCGTATGCTGCCCCAACACCGCGCCAACATGCCGCGGCGCCGGCAACGCTTCGGAAAACTTCAACGGACAGGCCATCTGCGCCTGTGTCGTGCCATCCGCGCGCGGCACCTGCGTCACCAGTTCCCGCGCCTGCAACTGCGGATGGCGCACCGCCTCACCCAGACTCAACACCGGCTCGACACACGCATCGATCCCGGCAAACATTTCACATAGTTCAGCAAAGTCATGTTTTTCAAACTCGACCGTCAGTGCGTATTTCAACGCCCGCTGCTGCTCAGGCTTTGGGGACAGCCCTTGCGCGGCCAACTCCGGCCGCCCCAACGCCGTACACAGTTGCTGCATAAAGCCCGGTTCCAGACTGCCCACCGACATCCAGCGGCCATCGCGAGAGCGGTAATGATCGTAGAAGCTGCCGCCGTTGAGCATCTGATCTTCCCACTCAGGCTCTTCGCCGCAAGCGAGATACCCGGCCCCGGCCATGGCATTCAGGCTGAACGCACAGTCAGTCATGCTCACGTCCAGATGTGTACCCTGCCCCGTTTGCTGTCGGGCAATCACCGCCGCCAACAAGCCGATCACCCCGTGCAACGAACCACCGGCGACATCCGCCACTTGCATGCCCAACGGCAACGGGCCGCTGTCGGCGCGGCCGGTGTAACTGGAAAGCCCGGCCAGCGCCAGATAGTTGATGTCATGCCCGGCGCGATCCTTGTACGGCCCGGTCTGGCCGTAACCGGTAATCGACACATAAATCAGCTTCGGGTTGATCGCCTTCAGCGCTTCATAGCCCAGGCCCAGACGCTCCATCACGCCGGGGCGAAACTGCTCCAGAACGATGTCGTAATCGCCCAGCAGTTGCTTGACCACCTCCAGCGCCTCGGGCTGTTTGAGGTCCAGCGCCAGACTGCGTTTGTTGCGGTTCAGGTAGGCATGGCTGGCCGATACTCCGTGATCATGCGGCGGCAACACGCGCAGCAGATCCATGCGTGTCGGCGATTCGATGCGCAGTACTTCAGCGCCCATGTCCGCCAGCAACAGCGAGGCGAACGGCCCCGGCAGCAATGTCGAGAAATCGAGGATCTTCAGTGAGGCCAGCGGTGCAGACATGGGCGAACTCCTTAAGCGATGCACTCAGCCTAGGCAGCGATACCGCGCACGGCAATCACCGGAAATGTCAGCGGGTGTGACCGTTACGCTCAAATCGCAGGCAAGAAAAAACCCGCCGAAGCGGGTTTTTCCAGGCAAGCAGTGCTTACTTCACATTGCTTGGGGTTGGGCCTTCAGCCACACCCAGGTCGTCTTCTTCACGCTCGTCGGAGATACCGCGACCGCCCGAGGCCAGCTCGGTTTGCAGCTGATCGGTATCCAGTTCCTTGACCCACTTGGCAACCACGATGGTGGCTACTGCGTTACCGACCAGGTTGGTCAGTGCGCGGGCTTCGGACATGAAGCGGTCGATACCGAGGATCAGCGCCAGACCGGCCACCGGCAGGTGACCGACCGCCGACAGGGTCGCGGCCAGCACGATGAAGCCCGAACCGGTCACGCCAGCCGCGCCTTTGGAGGACAGCAGCAATACCAGCAGCAGGGTGATCTGGTGGGTGATGTCCATGTGGGTGTCGGTCGCCTGAGCGATGAACACGGCCGCCATGGTCAGGTAGATCGACGTACCGTCGAGGTTGAACGAGTAACCGGTCGGGATCACCAGACCTACTACGGATTTCTTCGCGCCCAGACGCTCCATCTTGATCAGCATGCGTGGCAATGCCGATTCTGACGAGGATGTACCCAGTACGATCAACAGTTCTTCACGGATGTAACGCACCAGTTTAAACACGCTGAAACCGTGAGCACGGCAGATCGCACCCAGCACCACCACCACGAACAGGATGCAGGTGATGTAGAAGCAGATCATCAACTGGCCCAGTTGCACCAGCGAGCCGACGCCATAGGCACCGATGGTGAAGGCCATCGCGCCGAAAGCACCCAGCGGCGCCAGTTTCATGATCATGTTGATGATGTTGAACATCACGTGGGCGAAGCGATCGATCATGTCCAGCAGCGGACGACCGTACGAACCCAGGCGATGCAGGGCGTAGCCGAAGATCACCGAGAACATCAGCACTTGCAGGATGTCACCGGTGGCGAACGCGCCGACGATGGTGTTCGGGATTACATTGAGGAGGAAACCGACAATGCTCTGGTCTTTACTGGCCGTCACATAAGTGGCGATTTTCGAGGCGTCCAGGGTGGTGACGTCGATGTGCATGCCGGCGCCCGGTTGCACAACGTTGACCACGATCAGACCGATCAGCAGGGCAATGGTGGAAACGATTTCGAAGTACAGCAGCGCGTAGCCGCCGGTCTTGCCCACGGATTTCATGTTCTGCATGCCGGCGATGCCGCTGACAACGGTACAGAAGATGATCGGGGCGATGACCATTTTGATCAGTTTGATGAACCCGTCACCCAGCGGCTTGAGGGCCACACCGGTCTGAGGGTAGAAGTGACCAAGCAGGATGCCGATGGCGATGGCAACGATCACCTGGAAATACAGGGATTTGTACAGTGGCTGACGAGTCGTCATTGCAGGTTTCCTCAAGCGTCCCGCGTGACAACATCCATCTGTTGGCCGCGAAACCTTAATTGCGAACCCTCCTGCACTGGAGGGATTTGTTGTTGGAGCAGCGTATTCCATGAGGAGCAACGCACGCTTCTGTGGCTTGTATCGCAAACCTCGTGCCACTTTGGTGCGATTAGCTGCAAGCCTTTTGATATCAGGGTTAACAGGTCCGCGGATGTCACCATCCGGTGACTCAAGTGTGGCGGATTTCCGCCAACTCACCGCTTCTCGTCCTACAATTTGGCGGAAATCCGCCTTGTAGGCATGTCCAGCCCCCGGCTACCATCCGGCGCCTGAGGAAGGATCTGCCGCTTATGCGCGAACGCACCATCGCCAGTCATTTTGCCCGTGCCGCCCTCGGCGGCGCACGCCGCGTGGGTTTCGATTACTCGGGCCTGCTGCTGCAACTGGGCATCAGCCCTGAATTGCTTGATGAACCGCGTGCGCGCATTGCCCCGGAACAATTCACCCGGTTGATTCAGGGCCTGTGGCTGGCGCTGGACGACGAATACCTGGGTTTCGGCAACGCGCCGAGCAAGCCCGGCAGTTTCGCCATGATGTGCCACGCCTCGATTCACTGCCGCAATCTGGAGAAAGCCCTGCAACGGGGTTTATTGTTTTATAGCCTATTCCCCGAAGCCCCGCGCCTGAGCCTGACGCGCGAAGACGAATGGGTGCGCCTGAGCCTCGATGATTCGCGGATGTGGGACCCGGATCACTTTCTCACCGAGAGTCTGCTGGTGATCTGGCATCGCCTCGGCAGTTGGCTGATCGGTCAGCGGATTCGCCTCGAACAGGCGAGCTTCAGCTATCCGCGCCCCGAGCATGGTGCCGAATACGACCTGCTGTTTCCCTGCCCGCTGACGTTTGGCAGCGATCAAAGCAGCCTGCTGTTTCATAGCCGCTACCTGCCCATGCCGCTGTTGCAGGACGAACGCACCCTCAAACACTTCCTCGAACGCTCCCCCGCCGACCTGCTCTCACGCCCGGACGACGGCGACAGCCTGAGCAGCCGCCTGCGTCGTTTGCTCAGCCGTGACACTGCACGTTGGCCGGATCTTGAGGCGGTCGCCGAGCATTTGCACATCAGCCCGCAGACGTTGCGCCGGCACTTGCGCGAGGAAGGCACGAGCTTTCAGGAACTGAAGGATCAGTTGCGGCGGGATATCGCCATTTATCATTTGAGCCGGGCTGATCTGTCGTTGCAGCAGATTGCCGAACAGCTGGGGTTTTCCGAACCGTCGGCGTTTCACCGGGCGTTCAAGAAGTGGACGGGGCTGACGCCGGGGGCTTATCGGGCGCAGGAGCAGTGAGGCTATAAATCAAAAGCCCCTCACCCTAACCCTCTCCCGGAGGGAGAGGGGACTGATTGGGGGATGTTCAATAAATCCGCCGACCTGACAGCTCTCGCTGAATCCATATTCGACGCAAATCGCTCAGGTCGATCATTTTCGCAAGACACTTCGGTCAGTCCCCTCTACCTCTGGGAGAGGGTTAGGGTGAGGGCAACTTCCAATCACACCGCCGGAAAATGAATCCTGAACGCCGCCCCACCCATCGGCGAATCGCCCAGTGCGAGTTTGGCGTTGTAGCTTTCAATAATATCCTTGACCACCGCCAACCCGATCCCCTGCCCCGGATGCTGGGCATCCAGTCGTTCGCCACGTTCCAGAATCCGCGCGCGCTGATCCGGCGGCACGCCCGGGCCGTCGTCTTCGACGCACAATTCAATCCCGGCCAGGGTCTCGCGCACGCTGATACGCACTTCGCCCAGACACAGGCGATAAGCGTTCTCCAGCAAGTTGCCCATCATTTCCAGCAGCGCGCCCTGCTCGATCGGCACATAACAGTGCTCTGGCAGATCGAATGCCACGCGCACATGCTTGTCGCGGTAAACCTTGTCCAGTGTGTCGCAAAGGCTTTTGAGCACCGGTTGCAGGCGCACCTGATGGCGCACCAGTCCGCTTTTGCGCAAACTGGCCCGTTGCAGTTGGTAGCTGATCTGCTGGCTCATGCGTTCGATCTGGCTCTGCAGCACCCAGGCTTGATCGCGTTCTTCGGGACGTTGGGCCATGTCTTCACTGACGCCCTGCAACACCGCCAACGGCGTTTTCAAGCTGTGCGCCAGATCATCGAGAGAATCGCGATAACGACTGCGCTGCTGGCGCTCGCTGTGCAGCAAGCGGTTGAGCGAGCCGGTCAGCCGTAGCAATTCGCGCGGATGTTGTTCAGTGAGACTTTCCCGGGTGCCGCCCTCGATTTCGTCGAGTTCCTGACTAAGCCGGCGCAAGGCTTTGAGGCCCCAGGTCAGGCCGATCCACAACAATGCCAGCAGCACGAGCAGTGCCGCGCCGAAGCCCAGGTAGAGATTCTCGCGCAGGCCTTCGAGGGTGGTTTCGTACTCGCGCACCGGTTGCAGGGCGACGATGCTGAACGCCGCGCTTTTGCCGCCGAGCAGTTTGACCTCAACGTCATAGACGAAGAATTCCTGACCATTGCTTTCGCGGATCCGCGCGAACTCGTTACCGAGTCCGTCGTAGCGCGGTTTGTAGTTGATCTGCTCTTCCTGGGTGGCTTTCGAGCGCCAGACCAGATGCCCTTCGCGATCATAGATGTAGCCGAGCAGGCGGAAATCGGTGAGATTGAAGCGCTCATCCGGCAACTGACTGGGCATCACCAGCCGACCGTTTTCGATGCGCGCGGCAGAAATGAGCGTGGTGACGTCGGAGGCCAGACGTTGTTCGATCGAGTCCTGCAACGCGAGGCTGAACGCGCCTTGCATCGCCGGGAGCAAGGCGAGCATGAACAACACCGCCAACGTGGTGGCGGCGAGCATCAAGCGAACACGAAGCGAACGAATCAAGTGCAGCGCTCGTTGAACAGGTAGCCGAGGCCACGCACAGTGTCGATCGGTTTGAATCCGGCCGGGCCTTCGAGTTTGCGGCGCAGACGACCGACCAACACTTCGATGACATTCGGATCACGCTCGTCGTCGTCCGGGTAGAGCTGCTCCATCAAGCGATCCTTGGGCACCACTTGTTGATGGTGGCGCATGAGGTATTCGAGGATGCGGTACTCGTACGCGGTCAGCGCCAGCGGTTGCTCATCGAGGGTTGCCTGTTTGCGATTGAGGTCGAGCAGCAGCGGCCCGGCGACGATGGTCGACTGGGTGAAACCGCTGGAACGGCGCAGCAAAGCATTCAGACGCGCGTCGAGTTCTTCGAACTGGAACGGCTTGACCACGTAATCGTCGGCGCCGGCGGCGAGGCCTTCGACCTTGTCCTGCCAGTTGCCGCGCGCGGTGAGGATCAGGATCGGGAAGGTCTTGCCGCCCGCGCGCAACTGGCGAATCAGGTCGAGACCGCCCATGCCCGGCAGGCCAAGATCGATCACCGCCAGGTCAAAGTTGAACTGTCCGGTCTGGTACAGCGCCTCTTCGGCATTGGCCACGGACTCGACCACGTGGCCACTTTCCGTCAGGCGGGTTTGCAGGTGATGGCGCAACAGCGCTTCATCTTCGACGACCAACAGTTTCATAACACTCTCCCGGGCAAATCAGAATCTCCAGTCACACACCTGTGGGAGCGAGCCTGCTCGCGAAGGCGATGGTTCAGTCGACATCTCATCGACTGAACCGGCGCTTTCGCGAGCAGGCTCGCTC
Organism: Pseudomonas sp. RU47; assembly: GCF_004011755.1. GTDB lineage: Bacteria > Pseudomonadota > Gammaproteobacteria > Pseudomonadales > Pseudomonadaceae > Aquipseudomonas. Next base: position 4,996,668 of record NZ_CP022411.1, read on the forward strand.
CCACACTGAATCTGTCAGCAACTCCTTAGAAATTGTAGTTGGCCGACAGGTAAGTCTGGGCGCTGCTGGTCAAATCCAGCGAGCCTTGCTTGCTGCCGCCGCGCTCGCTCATCTCGGTGCTGGCGTTGCTGCGCAGGTAACGGTAACCGAGTTCGACCGAAGTGTTTTGCGATACTTGTTGCAACACACCCAACTGACCACCGACGGCATAACCGATATCACTGTCGCGGCTAAAGCCTGGCGATTCCTGGGTCAGCTTGGTCAGACCCGCCGTCGCACCGCCGAACAACTTGGTGCTGCCGCCGACCGGGTAGAACAGATCGTAGCTGCCCAGCAGATTTTCCTGACGCAGTTTAATGCCATTGTGCGAGCCCGACACGTTGTCGTAGGTGGCGTAGTAGCGACCCTGGCTGTTTTGTTGACCGAGGCGCACGCCGTAGGTGTTGTTGCCGTCAATCGCGCCGGTGGCGTTCGGGTGATCGAGGTTGTTGTTCAGCGAATTGGATTTGTTGATCTTGTCGCTGGTCTGGCCGAAGGACAGGCCGGCGAAGTTCGAAGTGGTATCGGCCTGGGCCGCGATACTGGCGCTCATTACGGTCAATGCCAGCAACAGTTTGTTAAAAGTCATGGGTATTTCCTCTTTCACAGTGCTGTTTGGGTATGGCGCAAGGTTACTGACCCTCCCCTGTACCGCCCCTGAACCGTCTCTGAACCTGACCTGAACCAAATGAACTAGGCTGATCTGACCTTTTATTGTCAGGAGACCCGACCATGCGCCTGTTCCTTGCCCTCACCTTGCTGGCCGTCAGCAGCCTCACTCAAGCTGCGATCAAGACTGAAGAAATTCCCTACCAAAGTGCCGATGGCACAAAGTTGATCGGCTACTACGCCTATGACGACGCCATCAAAGGCAAGCGTCCGGGTGTCGTCGTGGTGCACGAATGGTGGGGCCTGAACGACTACGCCAAGCGCCGCGCCCGGGATCTCGCCGGGCTCGGCTACAGCGCCCTGGCCATTGATATGTACGGCGAAGGCAAGAACACCGAGCACCCGAAAGACGCGATGGCGTTCATGCAGGCGGCGACCCAGGATGCGGCGGCTTCCAGCAAGCGCTTCGAGGCCGGGCTGGATTTGTTGAAGAAGCAGCCGCAGACCGACGTGAATAAAATTGCCGCCATCGGTTACTGCTTCGGCGGTGCGGTGGTGCTGAACGCCGCGCGTCAGGGTGTGCCGCTGGCGGGCGTGGTGAGTTTCCACGGTGCGCTGGCGACGAAAACGCCAGCAACGCCCGGCAGCGTGAAGGCGAAGATTCTGGTCGAGCATGGCGCGCTGGACAGCATGGTCACTCAGGACAATGTCACCGCGTTCAAGGCAGAAATGGACAAGGCCGGGACTGACTACAAGTTCGTCAGTCTGGATGGCGCCAAGCACGGTTTTACCAATCCGGATGCCGATCGCCTGAGACATGGCGAGCATGGTGGCCCGGACATCGGGTACAACAAGGCAGCGGATGAAAAATCCTGGGCGGACATGAAAGCATTCTTGCAGAAAATCTTTAGCTGATCAGAGAGACCGCGGCGCGGCCTTCGCGAGCAGGCTCGCTCCCACAGGGGATCTACTGGGCGGCATAGATCCAGTGTGGGAGCGAGCCTGCTCGCGAAAGCTTCACCGCCGATCTCGACCTTGGCCCGACTAACCGGCAAAATGCCCGCCATGAATCTCACCCCCGCCCTCCCCGCCTGCTGCACCGCGCTCGACAGCCACTGGCCGTTGCCGACGGTATTGGCCGACACTGTGCTGCTCAGCACCCACTTCGATCCTGCTCAACTGCTTGGCGATGATTTTCAACGCAGCGCCGTGGTTGCGCCGCCGAGCATTCAGCGTTCGGTGGCCAAGCGTCAGGCGGAATTTCTGGCCGGACGGATCTGCGCCCGGGCGGCGTTGCAGCAACTGGAAGGCAGCGACGTGGTTCCGGCGATTGGTGCAGATCGCGCGCCGATATGGCCCGCACACATTTGCGGCTCGATCACCCACAGCAGCGGACGCGCGGCAGCGATTGTCGCCAACAAGCAACACTGGCGCGGTTTGGGCATGGATCTGGAAAACCTGCTCAACACCGAACGCGCCGAGCGCCTGGCTGGGGAGATTCTGACGCCACCTGAAATGCAGCGCATGACGGCCGCCTCGCGAGATCAGTTGGCGTTGTGGGTGACGCTGACGTTTTCGGTGAAAGAAAGTCTGTTCAAAGCGCTGTACCCGATCGTGCAACAGCGCTTTTATTTCGAGCACGCTGAAGTGCTGGAGTGGACTGAGGCCGGTGAAGTCCGGTTGCGGTTGTTGACGGATTTGTCTGCTGAGTGGCGCAACGGCACTGAACTGGACGCGCAGTTCGGGGTGCAGGATGGGCAGTTGTTGAGTCTGGTCAGCATTCAGGCCTGAAGATTTGTGTGGTGGGCACTGGCCCTATCGCGAGCAGGCTCACTCCTACAGGGGAACGCATTTCAACTGTAGGAGTGAGCCTGCTCGCGATGAGGCCAGACCCGACACCACACATCTCAACGGCGTTCCTGATTCCTCGGCCAACTCAGGCTGAAACAAGCCCCACCCAGACTCTTGCTCTTGCCAATAATCGCCCGGCCGTCATGCCAGTGGATGATCCGCCGCACAATCGACAAGCCCAGACCATGCCCGCCCGACGCCCGGGTACGACTGTCGTCCAGACGCAGAAACGGCGTAAAAATCCGCTCCCACGCCACTTCCGGCACGCCCGGGCCGTCATCCTCGACATCCACGCGACAGCGCAATTGCCCGACCTGATAACTCACCGTCACCTTCGAGCGTGCGTGGCGCATGGCGTTGCTCACCAGATTCTGCAACGCCCGGTGCAGATAACGCGGCTCGGCCTCGACCCAGGCATCATCGTTATCGGCGGCGGAGAGGCACAAACCTCGCTGCACCGTGACCTCGGCGCGCAACGGCGCCAACTCTTCAATCACCTGATTGACCAGCGCATCCAGATCGATGCGCTGGAACGTCAGTGCCGGCGAGCCCTGCTCCAGACGCGCGTAGGTGAGCATTTCATCGACCAGCTTATCGAGGTCTTCGATGTCGTGATCCATGCCTTCGCGGTATTTCTCCAGCGCTTGCGGGGTGGTCGCCGAGCCGATCATTTCCAGACCGAAACGCAGGCGCGCCACCGGCGTGCGCAGCTCGTGGGACACCGCGCGCACCAGTTCGCGCTGGATCGCCAGCAACTGCTGCAAGTGCTCGGCCATACCATTGAACGCCGACGCCAGACGTCCGACCGAATCGGCACCGCGCGCCGGCACACGGGTTTCCAGGCTGCCCTTGGCAATGCGCGTGGCCGCTGCTTCGAGGCCGCGTAAACGGCGCTCGAGCTGACGCACCAACAGATAAACAATGAGGCCGATCAGGGTCAGGCCGAGTGCCGCAATCAGCACCAGCCATTCCGGCGGATACGGGTTCATCTGATACAACGGCCCGATTTCCAGTACCCATGGCGTGCCGACCATGCCGGCAAATACGCGGATCGAGTCGCCACCCTTGCCCAATGCCATCACCGTGTCGCCTTCGGCCACGCGGCGACTCTGGTCTTCGTCCATGTCAGCGTCGTTCACCGTGACCAGGCGCAGATCGAAACCGAAGCCCTTCTCTTCCTTTATCTGTGCAAGGCGCTTGGGTTGTTCGCCGACCGGTACGCGCACCAGCTCATCGGCCAGCAGGTAAATGGTCGCGCGCGCCAGTTGCTCGCTGATCTGCTGCACTTCGCCGGTGAGAACCAACTGCTCTTTGTCGCTGACCATTCGATAGACTTTCGCCGCGTGCGGCCCGGTCTGCTCGACCAACGCCTGGCCACGCTGCACGCGAGTGCGCTGGGACAGATCAAGATCGGTTTCGGCAAATTTCTTCAGCGCCAGCGGAATCCCCAGCAACCGCTCCCACACCAACAACGCCCGATGGCGCTCGGTTTCGTTCATCGGTTGCAGGTTGTCGGCCATCAGCGAAAACGTGCCGTGGGCCAGGCGCTCGCGATATTGCTCGCTGCGCACCTGATTGAGCAGGTTGAGCGCCAGCACGCCGAGCACCGCCACTAGAATCAAAGCGGCGCACATGCCGCCGTAGATGCGCAGGAAGATCGAGTTCACAGCGGCAGGTCTACGCAGGCTTCCGGGACGAACAGATAACCTTTGCTGCGGATGGTCTTGATCAGGCGGGGGTGGTCGGGGTCGTCGCCGATTTTCGGGCGGATGCGCGAGATGCGCACATCGATCGAGCGGTCCTGGCCGTCGTAGCCGATGCCGCGCAGGGCGGTGAAGATTTCTTCGCGGGACAGAATGCGCCCGGCGTTGGACACCAGCAGCCAGAGCAGGTCGAATTCGGCGCTGGTCAGCTCGATGCCGTTGTCGCTCAGCCACGCCTCGCGCAAGGCGTTGTCGACCACCAGCGGGCCGAACTGCAGACGGCGGGATTTTTCGGTGACCGGTTCAGGTGTGTCGCTACGGCGCAGTAACGCCTGGATTCGCGCCAGCAACAGGCGTGGGCGCACCGGTTTGCACACGTAATCGTCGGCACCGAGGTCGAGGCCCTGGATCTGATCGGCATCGTCGGTGCGTGCGGTGAGCATCAGGATCGGCCCGTCGTACTGATTGCGCACCTTGCGGCAAATGCTCAGGCCATCTTCACCGGGCAGCATCAGGTCGAGGATCACCAGGTCCGGCTGCTCCTTGATGATCCGCGCTGCGGCCAGCGCACCGTTGCCTTCGATGTCCACGCGCAATCCATTGGCTTGCAGGTAGTCACGCGTCAGTTCGGCCAGTCGCTGGTCATCCTCGACGATCAATACCTGAAAGGCTTGTTGCTCCACCGGTGACCTCTGCTTTCTATTGTTATCAATAAAGGAAGAACATCTGACTCGACACAATTCCCTGTGGGAGCGAGCCTGCTCGCGAAAGCGTCGTATCACTCAACATCGATGCTGAACCTACCGACGCATTCGCGAGCAGGCTCGCTCCCACAGTTTTGGATCCTCCCGTACTTTTGTCATGTTTCTGGAGGATAAGAATGCCTGTGCATGGGCCGATTGTATAAACGGCGTACAGCCAGAACACAAGTCGGTAAATGCGTTCGGACAAGGCGGTTTTTTGTGATAGGGTTCGCGCCCTTAAAAATCCGCTGAAGCGTTTTTCCCGGTGAAAAAACAGTGACGGACGGTCTAGCTCAGCAGGTTCGCGGCCTACACGCATTTTCGAAGTTTCTTACACAATTTACGCACAGGCTTATCCACAGGTAGTACGTTGCAATCCCCCCCTGAAACGCATTATCTTGTAGCCCGAGCGCAAAAAAACCCTACATGTAGGGTTTGACGCTAAAAAACCAAACACAAACCCGGCAGTGAATTCAAGGCTTTTTATTGCCATTGTCGGGTTGAACCAAACGTATTTTCGAAAGCCCAAACCGCGCCTGCGGATGGCTACCGTTTTTGCGCCGATCACGGCGTTTACGGTACGGGTGTTGCAGTGGCGAAACTGCTCCCCGAAAGGAATGCGGTGATACGCGTATCGCGTGAACCGAAGACTTCGGCATGGAAGCGGCGCTCACAAGGCCCTCTTCCTGAACTGTCCCGAAGTCGTTATGCCCGGCGCGTGCCGGTTGTAGTGCTTCAGGACGGAACGGTGGGCACCGTGATGGTGCCCAAACAAACATAGAGAACGTGGAGACACCCATGCAAACCGACACAACTCGCGAGAACCCGCAGGGCACCTTGCCGCAGGCCGCCGATTCGAATTCGGATCTGGCTGCTACCGCGCCTGGTCAACTGCGCGTGATCAAGCGCAATGGCACTGTCGTTCCTTACACCGATGACAAGATCACCGTCGCTATCACCAAAGCGTTCCTCGCAGTTGAAGGCGGCACCGCTGCCGCTTCGTCGCGAATCCATGACACCGTGGCCCGTCTGACCGAACAGGTCACCGCGACCTTCAAGCGTCGCATGCCGTCGGGTGGCACCATCCACATCGAAGAAATCCAGGACCAGGTCGAACTGGCCCTGATGCGTGCCGGTGAGCAGAAAGTTGCGCGCGACTACGTGATCTACCGTGACGGTCGTTCGAAAGAACGCGCTGCCCACGCGCCGGCCGAAGAAGCGGTCAACGCTCACCCGTCGATCCGCATCACCCGCGCTGACGGCAGCCTGGCGCCGCTGGACATGGGTCGTCTGAACACCATCGTCACCGAAGCCTGCGAAGGTCTGGAAGAAGTCGATGGCGACCTGATCCAGCGCGAAACCCTGAAAAACCTCTACGACGGCGTGGCTCTGACCGACGTCAACACCGCTCTGGTGATGACCGCCCGTACCCTGGTTGAGCGTGAGCCGAACTACTCGTTCGTGACCGCCCGCCTGCTGATGGACACCCTGCGTGCCGAAGGTCTGGGTTTCCTCGGTGTGGCCGAAAGCGCCACTCACCACGAAATGGTCGACCTGTACGCCAAGGCACTGCCGGCCTACATCGCCAAAGGTATCGAGTTCGAACTGCTGAACCCTGTGCTGGCCACCTTCGACCTGGAAAAACTGGGCAAGGCGATCAACCACGAGCGTGATCAGCAATTCACCTACCTGGGCCTGCAAACCCTGTACGACCGTTATTTCATCCACAAGGATGGCGTGCGTTTCGAACTGCCGCAGATCTTCTTCATGCGCGTGGCCATGGGCCTGGCGATCGAAGAGAAGCAGAAAGAAGACCGTGCGATCGAGTTCTACAACCTGCTGTCGTCCTTCGACTACATGTCGTCGACCCCGACCCTGTTCAACGCCGGTACCCTGCGTCCACAGCTGTCGAGCTGCTACCTGACCACCGTGCCGGATGACCTGTCGGGCATCTACCACGCGATCCACGACAACGCCATGTTGTCGAAATTCGCTGGCGGTCTGGGCAACGACTGGACGCCAGTGCGTGCTCTGGGCTCGTACATCAAGGGCACCAACGGCAAGTCGCAAGGCGTTGTTCCGTTCCTCAAAGTAGTGAACGACACCGCCGTTGCCGTTAACCAGGGTGGCAAGCGCAAAGGCGCTGTGTGTGCCTACCTGGAAACCTGGCACATGGACATCGAAGAGTTCATCGAACTGCGCAAGAACACCGGTGATGATCGTCGTCGTACCCACGACATGAACACAGCCAACTGGATCCCTGACCTGTTCATGAAGCGTGTCTTCGATGACGGCAAGTGGACCCTGTTCTCGCCATCCGAAGTGCCGGACCTGCACGACCTGACCGGTAAAGCCTTCGAAGAGCGCTACGAGTACTACGAAGCGCTGACCGAATACCCAGGCAAGGTCAAACTGTTCAAGACCATCCAGGCCAAAGACCTGTGGCGCAAAATGCTCTCCATGCTGTTTGAAACCGGCCACCCTTGGCTGACTTTCAAAGACCCGTGCAACCTGCGCAGCCCGCAGCAGCACGTCGGCGTGGTTCACAGCTCGAACCTGTGCACCGAGATCACCTTGAACACCAACAAGGACGAGATCGCCGTTTGCAACCTGGGCTCGATCAACCTGCCGAACCACATCGTCAACGGCAAGCTGGACACCGCCAAGCTGGAACGCACCGTGAACACCGCCGTGCGCATGCTCGATAACGTGATCGACATCAACTACTACTCGGTGCCACAAGCGAAGAACTCCAACTTCAAGCACCGTCCGGTCGGCCTGGGCATCATGGGCTTCCAGGACGCTTTGTACCTGCAGCACATCCCTTACGGTTCCGACGCTGCCGTCGAGTTCGCCGACAAGTCGATGGAAGCTGTCAGCTACTACGCGATCCAGGCTTCCTGCGACCTGGCTGACGAGCGCGGCGCGTACGAGACGTTCCAGGGTTCGCTGTGGTCCAAAGGCATTCTGCCGCTGGATTCGCAACAGATCCTGATCGAAGCCCGTGGCCAGAAGTACATCGATGTCGACTTGAACGAATCCCTCGATTGGGCACCGGTTCGCGCCCGTGTACAGAAAGGCATTCGTAACTCGAACATCATGGCCATCGCACCGACCGCGACCATCGCCAACATCACTGGCGTCTCGCAGTCGATCGAACCGACCTACCAGAACCTCTATGTGAAATCGAACCTGTCGGGCGAATTCACCGTGATCAACCCGTACCTGGTTCGCGACCTCAAGGCTCGCGGTCTGTGGGACTCGGTCATGATCAACGACCTGAAGTACTACGACGGTTCGGTTCAGCAGATCGAGCGCATCCCGCAAGAACTCAAAGAGCTCTACGCGACCGCGTTCGAAGTGGACACCAAGTGGATCGTTGACGCCGCCAGCCGTCGTCAGAAGTGGATCGACCAGGCCCAGTCGCTGAACCTGTACATCGCCGGCGCATCGGGCAAGAAGCTCGACGTGACCTACCGCATGGCCTGGTATCGTGGTCTGAAAACCACTTACTACCTCCGTGCCCTGGCCGCGACCAGCACCGAGAAGTCGACCATCAACACCGGCAAGCTGAACGCTGTTTCCAGCGGCGGCAACCACGGCGACGATTCGGTTCTGGCAGCACCTGCCGGTCCTGCTCCAGTGCCAAAGGCTTGCGCGATCGACGAGCCGGATTGCGAAGCTTGCCAATAAGCTGAGCTGAATCAGGCGTTGCGAGACGCCTGATACTCTCCGGGCAAAAGAACCCCCGACAGACTTCTGGTGTGTCGGGGGTTTTCTTTTGTCTGGAGTAAAAATCGAAGTAAAAAAAAACGGCGAAACCTGAATGCAGGCTTCGCCGTTTTTATTCGTACAACGGCTTTTGTCAGACCGCGAATGACTCGGTCATTGCCTGCCCTACGACAGGAATGGTGAAGGATTGACCGTTGTTGGTGTAGAACGTTTCGATGGTATTCCCGCCCTTGTACCAGTCCTTCAGGAACACACCGGAATCCAGGTTGCCGCTTTGCAGATCGGCGGCATTGAAGATGTAGGCGCCAAGGTCGTTCTGGACAATCCGCACATCACTGACACTCTGAATGTTCTTGAGGGTGACAGTGTCGATCCCGGATGTGCCTGTGTCCTGGATGCCTACCATGGTTTTCGAGAACACAATATAGGCGTCACCGCTCTCTCCGCCCAAGGCATCACCCGATCCGCGCAAGTTCAACGTATCAACACCTGCACCACCCTGGAGTTCATAGCCGTAACCGGTACCCGTCAAGGTATCGTTACCGTCACCACCATAGGCAATTCCTGCCGACACGGTGATGTTGTCGTTGCCAGATTCACCATAAAGAATGCTGCCGGCATCGTCATCGGCACTGCGCATGGTGTCATTGCCGTTACCACCGTAAAGCGTATCGGCCTGGACGCCGCTAATAGTCAGTGGTCCGAATGCACCGGTATCAGTGGCGGTGCCGCCATAGATAAAGTCATCCCCCTCACCACCATAGATGAGGTCGTTACCCGCCCCGCCCTCAAGCTTGTTCGAGTAGGCGTTGCCAGTCAGCATGTCATTGAATGCCGATCCCATCAGGTTATCGATGTTAATCAGCACGTCACCTTGAGCGTCGCCGCCTGCGGCAGTGCCCTCCAGCAAATTGATCTGAACGCTGCCAGTGCTGGTCAAGTACCAGGCGCCATCACCTCGACCAACACCCGTCAGCAGATCGGCGCCAGCGCCACCGACAAAATTCTCCGCCGCAGCGCCACTGCCCGTAAAGCTGTCGGCCTGTGTCGTACCTTGGAATACTTCGATCGACGTATAGATATCGCCGGCGGCCGCGCCAGTCAAAACAGGTGCGCCCAGATCCAGGGTGACACCGCCAGCTTCGTCGGCAAAGCTCACCATATCCATACCGAAACCACCGTCGAATCGGTTGATGCCCGCATCCCCGACAAACGCATCACTGAAGTCAGAACCCAAGATCGCTTCGATACTGCTGTAAACATCGCCGGCGGCAATTCCGGTGTGTATCCCGGTTTTGGTATTGAGGGTCACGCCCTTGTCGGCATCGCCATAACTGACCGTATCAAAACCCTCTCCACCGATGAGTTGGTCTGCTCCTGCGCCACCGAACAACGTGTCATTGCCAGCCCCACCCGTGATGATGTTGTCCGAGGCATTGCCACGAGCAATGAAGTTGCCGGTACCGGTGAAAGTCAGACGCTCGACTTCACTGGCCAAGGTGATGGTGTTCAGTGTGGTGCGCACTTCGTCATCACCGCCGCCGGCCATTTCCACCACATTCTGGCTGGCCGAACCGTTGATGATGTACACGTCGTTGCCGGCACCGCCGTAGAAGGTCGTGGTGCCCAGCGAGGCGGTGAATACGTCGTTGTAGTTCGAGCCAATAATGGTTTCGAAATCCGAGAACGTGTCACCTTGCGCGTCGCCGCCCAGACCGGTGCCCACACGCGCGGCGGTCATGGTGATGTTGACGCCTTGCTCCGACTGCGCGTAGCTCAGCCGGTCGTTACCGTTGTAACCATCAAGGTTGTCGGCAGCAGCGCTGGCATAGAACGTATCGTCATAATTTGAACCACGGAAACTCTCAATCCCGACAAAGGTATCGCCCGCTGCATACCCGGTATGCACACCGGTTTTCAGGTTCAGGGACACCGCCACGCTGTTGGGTACATCTTCATAGCTGACGGTGTCGAAGCCGGCACCGCCAATCAGTTGATCGGCGCCATCGCCGCCGATCAACAGATCATTACCTGCCCCACCATTCAAGACATCATTGCCCGCCAAACCGCGTATCTGATCATCGCCCGCAGTACCGAGCAGATTATCGGCACCAGCGGTCCCGTTGATTATCGCCATTACATCGTCCTTGTGTTTTTGTGTTGGAAACTACGGTTGAAAAACCAGGTAGAAGCTTCCTGACTTCCATATCGCCATCCAGTGTCATGGCCCAATGAAGCAGGTCGTGCGAAGTTTTGACGCCAAGGTCCTTTGCCAGGCAGGACTGCAACTTCCACACCATAAATTCAGACAAACGGTTAATTGGTGAATGTAAATTTAGTGACACGCATAAAAAAACCGACGCTCAAGGCGTCGGTTTTCAATGCAGCTATCAGATCACATCAAGTCATCTGAATGATGGTCTGCATGATGGTGCTCTGAGTGGAGATGGTCTTGGCGTTCGCCTGATAGTTGCTCTGGCCCTTGATCAGGTCTACCAACTCGTTGGTCAGGTTAACGTTCGACTCTTCCAGCGAGTTGGAAACAACCGAACCCAAGGTACCGGTTTCCGGTGCATCGTAGCCCGGGATACCCGAAGCAAACGTCTCTTTCCAGCTGGTGCCACCGATAGCCTGCAGGCCTTGTTCGTTGGTGAAGCTGGCCAGTGCAACCTGGCCGATGGCCTTGCTCTGGTTGTTGCTGAAGTTGGCGAACAAGGTACCGGTGCCGTCGATGGTCAGGTTGGTGATCTGGCCAGTTGCGTAACCGTCCTGAGTCGGGATTGAACGCGCGGTGTCAGCGTTGTACTGAGTGGTCTTGGCCATCGAAATGGTAATACCGGCCGGGTTGGCCGATGCGCCGTTAGGCGTAAAGGTGCCGTTGACCACTTTGCCCGGTACCCAACCGGTCAGTTTCAAGTCGCTACTGATGATCGGGTTCGGCGCCGGAGCCGGTAACGTGCTAGGCGTGCTGACCTGCAGCAGGTTGCCGGAACTGTCAAACGTAAGCGTCGAAGCAACCGGATCGACCTTGGTTGGATCGCTACCGGCTGCATCCGGGTTACGGCCATCGACCAGGGTGTACACCTTCCAGGTGTTCTCGCCAGTTTTAACCACGTACTGGTCCATAACATGCGAGTTGCCCTGCGTGTCATAGATCGGAGTGCTAAAGCTCTTCGTGTACGTCTCAAGCTTGCTTGGGTCGAACTTGACGGCGTTGGTGCCGGTATCAACGATCACCGACGCAGTCGAGTTCAAGTTGATGCTCGACGTCACCAACGAAGTCGATTTCGGCGCCAGGTTCGACGTATCGATCTTCAGATCGGTCAATACACCGTTGATGATCTTGCCGTTGGCGTCCACACCGTAACCCTGCAGGCGCGAGGTGTAATCGGTGTTGGTGATGTAACCGGCGTTGTCGACCTTGAACGTACCGGCACGGGTGTAGGACACCGAGCCGTTGTTGCTCATGGTGAAGAAGCCCGAACCGTTGATGCCCATGTCCAGCACGTTACCGGTGTTGTTGATGTCACCCTGGGTGAACTGCTGGGAAACGTTGGCCAGGCGCACGCCGTTGCCGATCACTTTGCTGCCGCTGCCCAGGCGAGTGGCCGAGTAGACGTCTTCGAATTCTGCACGGGACGATTTGAAACCGGCAGTCGCGACGTTGGCGATGTTGTTGCCGGTCACGTCCAGTTGTTTGTTGGCTGCATAGAGACCGCTAAGGCCGATATTGAAAGACATATTCCACTCCTTTGTGCCGGTTAGTCGGCTCTATATACCAATGGTTTGTACTTTGGACAGGGCAACGGTGCCCTTGCCGGACAGGTTGAGCATCAGCTCGCCGCCGGTCTGGCTGATCGTCACGCTGGTGACGGTGGCCGGCAGGTACGTCGCCATGTCGGTCGAGGTACCATTGATCGATGCGTTGGCCTTGACGGTATAGGTACCGGTCTTGACCAGATTGCCGTCCTTGTCCTTGCCGTCCCAAGTGAAGCTCGCGGCGCCTGCGGCGCGACTGCCCAGATCGATGGTGCGAACCACCGCGCCGCTGCTGTCGGTAATGCTCACGGTGCCGCCGGCGATCGACGACGGAACGGTGACCGAACCGGTCATGCCTTTGCTCGGATCGTCGAGCTGAACCGAGTTGGTCTGCACGATCACATTGCGACCCACCAGCGACGAAGCCTGCAAGGCTTGCGAGGAGTTGTAGTTGCCGGCCAGCGAACTGACCGTGCTGTTCAGCGTGGTGATGCCTTCCAGGCTGCTGAACTGGGCCAACTGGGCAACGAATGCGCTGTTGTCCTGCGGATCGAGCGGGTTCTGGTTTTTCAGCTGGGTGACCAGCAATTGCAGGAACGCGTCCTTGCCCAGGGCCTGGCCGCCGGTGGCGCTGTTAGTGGCCGAAGCAATGCCACCGGCGGTCGAACTGGTCTTTTTCGACGAGTTCGACAGGATGTCATTCATGCTCAAGCTGCTGGTGGTATCGGAAACACTCATGGCCGTCGCCCCTTATTACTGACCGAGGGTCAGTACCTTCTGCATCATGGTTTTGGCGGTGTTCATCATTTCGGCGTTGGTCTGGAAGGACCGGCTCGCGGAAATCATGTCAGCCATTTCTTCCACCACGTTGACGTTCGGGTAGTAGACGTAGCCTTTGGCGTCGGCCGCCGGATGATTCGGCTCGTAGCGCGCTTCGAGGTTGCTCTGGTCTTCGACCACACCGAGCACCTGTACGCCTTGACCGGCCGCGTCCTGGCTCTGGAACAGCGAGTTGCTGCCACTGTTCTGGCCGCCCTGGAACATGGTGGCGAACACCGGGTGACGGGCGCGGTAGGTCTGGTCGATGCTCGAGGAGACGGTCTCGGCGTTGGCGATGTTCGACGCCACGGTGTTCAGACGCGTGGTCTGTGCGCTCATGCCGCTGCCGGCAATGTTGAAAACGCTGGACAGGGACATGGATTACTCTCCGCGCAGGGCTGACACCAGCCCTTTGAATTTGCTGTTGAGCAGGGTGAAGCTGGCCTGGAAGCCGACGGCGTTTTCCGCGTAGTTCGACTGTTCCAGTTGGGCGTCCACGGTGTTCTGGTCGATCGAAGGTTGCATCGGCGTGCGATACATCAGCGATTCGTCGCCGTTGCCCTGGCCTTCAGCTTCGATGTGACGGCTGTTGGTCATGTTCAGGGCGATGGTGCCGTTAGCGTTTTTCTGGGTCTGTGCTTCAAGCACTTTGGAGAACTCCAGATCCCGCGCCTTGTAGTTCGGGGTATCGGCGTTGGCGATGTTGTTGGCCAGCACTTCGGCACGCTGGGCGCGGAAGCCCAATGCCTTTTCGTGAATGCCGAGCGCTTTATCGAAGCTGATGCTCATGTCGGGAACCTTCAGGTGACCGGTTTTTCGTAACTGAGCTTTAGCAAGCGCCGTGCCAATCTACAAAACCCCCATAAACCGCGGCTTTGCGGGGAGTCGGCAATGCGGCAATGCCAGAAAAGCGGCAACCGGTTTCCGCCGGATGCCGCTTTTCTGCCGCTTCTTCCTGTTAACACCTCCCCCTGTAGGAGCTGCCGAAGGCTCGGGCCGCGATCGGACGATCTTTTGATCTTGTTCTTAAAAAATAAAATCAAAAGATCGCAGCCTTCGGCAGCTCCTACGTGAAGCATGCGGCAAAAAAAGGAGCCCCTGTGGGCTCCCTTTTATTTCCGCATGCTTCACTTCGCCTGGTAAATGATCCCCGGGCTGCACTGCACCATCTGGTAATGGTCCGGCAAACCGTTCAACGCTTCGGAAGCGCCAAGGAACAGATAACCGCCCGGCTTCAACGTGCTGTGAATGCGCAACAGGATGTCTTTCTTCACTTCGGCAGAGAAGTAGATCAACACGTTGCGGCAGAACACGATGTCGAACTTGCCTAGCGCGGCATAGCTGTCGAGCAGGTTGAACGAGCGAAACTCCACGCGGTTCTTGATCGGCGCCTTGATCACCCAGCGCCCCGGCCCTTTCGGGTCGAAGTAACGCTGCAGACGTTCCGGCGACAAACCGCGACCGATTGCCAGACTGTCGTACTCGCCGGTCTTGCAGTTGGTCAGCATAAGACCGGACAGGTCGGTGGCGACAATCTGCACGCCCATCTTCAACTGGCCAAGATTCGTGCGCTCGAACTCGTCGATCGACATCGACAGCGAGTACGGTTCCTGGCCCGACGAGCAGGCGGCCGACCAGATCCGCAGACGCTGGTTGGGGCTGGCCTTGATCGCTTCAGGCAGCACCTTGTTCTTCAAGACTTCAAACGGATAGGTGTCACGAAACCACAGGGTTTCGTTAGTCGTCATGGCATCGACCACCTGCTCGCGCAAACCGCTGCGCGGCTGGGTCTGGATGCGCTGAACCAGCTCACCCAGGGACTTGATGCCTTGCTGCTCCATCAGTTTGTTGAGACGGCTCGAGACCAGGTACTGCTTGTTTTCACCGAGCAAAATGCCACAGGCTTTTTCCAGGAAGACCCGGAACTGTTCGAAATCCAAATTACCCGTAGACAATGATGCCGCCTCTTAAATCGTGTTGACCGCCAAAGGCAAAGCGCCCTCAGCTGATATCTGCTGCTTTGATCCGGTCGACTACCCGGGATGCCAGGTCATCAGGGCGGAATTTGGCCAGGAAGTCATCAGCACCGACTTTCTTGACCATCGCCTGATTGAATACCCCGGACAACGAAGTATGCAGGATGATATGAAGCTTTTGCATGCGTGCGTCGCCGCGGATTTCCGCCGTCAGGGTGTACCCGTCCATCTCCGGCATCTCGATGTCGGAAATCATCATCAGGAACTCTTCTTCCGGCTTCTTGCCCTCATCGACCAGCTTGCGTAGATAATCCAGCGCCTGCTTGCCGTCGTTCAGCGCCACCACTTCGACACCGATCGTCTGCAGACAACGCGTGACCTGCTTGCGCGCTACCGATGAGTCATCGACCGTCAAGACACGCAAAGACAGTGCCTTGGTCTGGGTCTCGACATCGACCACGCCCACCGAAATCGCTTCCGGTGTCGGCGCAACTTCCGCCAGCACTTTCTCGACGTCGATGATTTCGACTAACTGATTGTCCACCCGAGTCACAGCGGTCAGGTAATGATCGCGACCCGTGCCCTTGGGCGGCGGATGAATCTCTTCCCAGTTCATGTTGACGATGCGCTCCACCGAGCGGACCAGGAAACCCTGGGTCTTGGTGTTGTACTCCGTGATGATCACGAACGGGTTGTTCTTGTCCTTCAACGCTCCGGAACCGGTGGCCATTGCCAGATCAAGGATCGGAATGGTCGCCCCCCGGATATTTGCCACCCCGCACACGACAGGACTGGACTTGGGCATCAACGTCAGCGACGGGCACTGCAACACTTCCCGCACCTTGAACACGTTGATTCCGTAGAGCTGCTGACCGTCAAGACGGAACAACAACAGCTCCAGGCGATTCTGCCCCACCAGTTGCGTGCGCTGGTTCACCGAATCCATTACACCAGCCATGCCCAGACTCCTACACCAACGCCAAGTGTTGTTGCGACGCACATTCATTGCTAAACGGCACGGCGCTTGCTTTTTAACTCGTATGAACGCTCAAACGACATTTTTCCGACACCTGACCTCCCGCGCTCGCAAAAGCCTTTGCGCGATGTCAGCCGTCTGCTGCTTTTTCGCTGGCAGCCCTGCCATTGCTGATGCGGTTACCTTGCCTGACATGCTTATCGGCGTCACTCAGGGCTTTCTTGAGTTCACCGTAGAAGACTATCTGGCTACCAGTCAAACGGAAGGTCGCTACGAAATCGAAGTAAACCAGCTCGACCCCCGTATGCGCATGCCTATGTGCGACAAGGAATTGACAGCGACTTTGGAGAGCCCGGCACGTCCGTTGGGCCGGGTCACGGTGAAGGTCCGCTGTGAAGGCGCCTCGCCCTGGACCGTGTTCGTGCCCGCTCAAGTCCGCCTGTTTCGCGAGATTGTGACGACCACGCGGCCACTGAAACGCGCAGGGATTATCGAGCCACAGGACGTGACCTTGCGAGAGCGCGACGTAAGCACGATCAACCAAGGCTTTCTGACTTCGGTAGACGAAGCGATCGGGCAGAAATTAACCCGACCAACGGTCGCCGATCAGGTGATTACCCTGGTTCATCTGGAACAGGCCGAAGTGGTTCGCAAGGGCGATCAAGTGGTCATCACCGCACGCAGCGGTACGCTGGCCGTGCGCATGCCCGGTGAAGCACTGGCCAATGGCGGTTTGAAAGAACAGATACGCGTGAAAAACCTCAATTCGCAACGGGTCATCAAGGCGCAAGTCACCGCGCCCGGCCAAGTGGAAGTGGCGATGTAGAAAACTGGCGCTGACCCCGGCTGTTCCCTAAACTGTGCCGCAGCAGGACACGCGCCGGCGCATGCAAGGCTCATTGTAAATGTGCCTAAAGTTTTCCAGAGGGTGGCCGAAAACATGGCAAGCGTCCAAATTCCCAGAGGTTTTTATCATGGTCATCGATTTCAGCCGTTTGAACAGCTCCTCGTCACTTACGGGCAGTACACGTACCAGCAACGCCAAGGAAACCGCCGAAACCGGTACCTCTGCGCCGCTGAATACCCAGGCCGAAACGGCCAGTACCGCAAAAAGCGGGGAATCGGTACACCTCAGCAATGAGGCTCAACAGTTGCAGAAGGTCACTGACAAGCTGCGCGATCAGCCTGCTGTCGACAAAGCCCGTGTGGCCGAGTTGAAAGCCGCGATTGCCGATGGCAGCTATAAAGTCGACAGCAACCGTGTAGCCAGCAAACTGCTCAACTTCGAAGCCCAGCGCTAGGCCTTTGCCTGCGCCAGGCTTTTGGACGCTTAAAACCCAAGGCCAGCCATGCACGACACTAATTTATTGCAACTGATCAACGACGACTTTGCTCCAGCTCAACAATTGCTGGAGTTGCTGCAAACCGAATCCCTCGCGTTGCACGGTCGCGACATGCCACTGCTCGAAGAAATTCTGGCGCACAAACAGGCATTGATCATTCTGCTTGAACAGCATGGCCGCAAACGCAGCGAAATCCTTGCCAGCCTCAACCTGCCAACCGATCGTTCAGGTCTTGAGCAACTGGCTGGCCAGTCGAGCATTGGCGATCAGTTGCTGAGCCAGGGCGATGCCCTGACCGATCTGATCGCTCAATGCCAGGCGGCCAACGTCAAAAATGGCCAGTCGATCCAGATCCAGCAGGCCGCCACGGCCAATCAGCTGAAGATCCTTACCGGTGGTGAAGCGCCAGCGCTTTATAACGCCAGCGGTACATTTGCCAAACCCGCCGTACCGCGTCCGCTCAGCCAGGCATGAGCCGTTGATGCGCCAGCTCTATCAACCCGCGGAACATGCTGGCAAAATGCTGGCTAGTCGTCATATTTTGTCTGGAGATTGATAAACCGTGTCCAACGCCCTCAGCGCGGATGATGCTCCGCAGCCCCCTAAGGTGCTTACCACGCCACTGGAAATCTCCAGCAACCTGCGCCAGCTGCAAGAAAGCCACGATCCGCTGATCATAACCTTCCATGAGCGCAGCCAGCGTTTTCAGAGCTACCTGATCAAGGTCGACCGCGACAGCGCTTCGATCGCTCTGGACGAAATGATCCCGCGCGATGGCGAACGCTTTCTGCTGGCCGGTGAGCCGTTCAAGGTCGAAGGTTTTCATGACGGTGTGCGCATTGCCTGGGAGTGCACCGGCACGCTGAATATCGAGGAATCCGAGGGTGATCGCTTCTACACCGGCGAGCTACCGACCGAAGTGGTTTACCACCAGCGCCGCAATGCTTTCCGCGCCGCGCTGAAACTGACTGATCTGGTCAGCGTTGAACTGGGCGGCGAAAAGCTCAAGGTGCCAATCAACGGCAAACTGCTGGATATCTCCGCGACCGGCTGCAAGCTGCGTTTCGAAGGCGATATCACTGATCGTCTGCAACTGGGCCAGGTCTATGACCGCCTGATCGCCCCGCCGCTGTTCGGCAACCAGCCAACCTCCGTCGAACTGCGTTATCTGCACTTCGAAGAAAAACTCAACATCACCTTCGCCGGCCTGCGCTTCCACAACATCAGTGGTCAGGCTGCACGCAACGTTGAGCGTTTCGTTTATCAGCTGCAACGTGAAGCACGCCGTTTCGACAAAGACGATATGTGATTTGCAGCGACAATAAAAAGGGCAGTCCCTGGCGGGGCTGCCCTTTTTTATGCGTGGTGTTTTTTGTTCAGCTCAAGGTCTGCCGCCACTGAGATCTGGCGCGGGCTTGTCGTTGCCACTATCCGTTTCAGTTTCTGCCGCAGGCTCTGGTTGTGTATCGGGTTCAGGCGCAGGTTCGGGAGTCGGCGGCGCTTGCACAGGGTCCTGCACCATCTGTTCCTGCACCACTTGCTCATCTACGCGAGGGTCGAGGGCGGCCACCAGCGGCGAGCTGGACATGCTGTCAGGCATGGCCACGTGATGCAGCGGCGCGTCGTCGACCTGATGCAGATTGGTCACGGCTTTCGGCCGGATCCGCCACACCAGCACCAGTGCGAAGAAACTGAAAAACGCATACAGGCTCTGACTGCCAAACAGCTTCATCAGCACACCCGCCAGCAATGGCCCGATGCTCGCGCCGACACCGTAAGTCACCAACAGCATCGCCGTCAGCGATACCCGCCGATCACCTTCGACATGGTCGTTGGAAAACGCCACCGCCAGCGGATACAGACAGAACTGCACCAGCGAACACAAGAAGCCAACGCCGAACAACACCTCCAGCGGCACCTGCGGCAGGATCGCCAGCGGCAACGCAGCCAGTGCGAGAAACCCGGCGAAGCAGCGAATCAACAGCGCCCGATCATAACGGTCGGACAACCAGCCCAGCGGCCACTGCACCAATAAGCCGGCAAAGATGCAGCTACCCATGAACAGACCGACCTGCTCGGTCGACAGCCCCTGCTGCGAGGCATACAGCGGCGCCAGACCATAGAACGAACCGATGATCAAACCGGCGCCGAGCACTGTACTCAACGACTGCGGCACACGCTTGATAAAGAACCGTGGCTCCATCGGCGCCGGATGCAAGGGTGCAGGGTGAATACGTCGGGTCAGGGTCACTGGCACCAGACACAACGCAAAGCACAGGGCGACCAGCATCAGCAGTTCCAGACCCAGCCCGGGGTGCATGACCAGAATCAATTGACCCAGCACCAGGCCAAGGTAAGACGCAATCATGTAACCGCTGAATACCAGACCTCGCTGATTGGCATCAGCCTGCTCGTTGAGCCAGCTTTCAATCACCATGTATTGGCACATCATGCCCAGACCGACAATGGTCCGCAGCACCAGCCACGCCGGCAGCCAATCGACCAGACCATGGCCAAGCACCGCCGCCCCGACGATCCCGGCACAGGCAGAATAAGCGCGGATATGCCCGACCCGGGCAATCAGTCGGTGACCGATCTTGCCGCCCAGCACCAGGCCGAAATAGTTGGCCGCCATCAACGCACCGACCCACAACCCGTCGACGTTGTCAGCGGCCAGGCGCAGGGCCAGATAGGTCGATAGCAGGCCCGAGCCGATCAACATCATCAGCGAGGCGAAATACAGCGCTCGAAAGGATTTCCAGATTTGGCGCATCGGCGTTCCGAGCGGCTCCTTGCAGTAAAGACCGGGCTACCAAAACGATAGCCCGATGGCGACGGTTCGTCAGGCCTGGGCTGCTAGAACACGCCGTTCCCAGGGAGTGATTTCATCAAAGAAGCTGGTCAACTCCATGGTCTTCGAAGCGATGTAGCCTTCGATGAACTCCTGTCCGAACAGTTCCCTGGCCAATTGACTACGTTTCAGACGTTCGAGGGCGGCGTGCAAAGTACATGGCAACGAAAGATTGTCCGGCACCTCGAACTCGCCCTGAATGGCTTCGCTCGGTTCCAGCTCATGCTCGATCCCATGCAAGCCGGCGGCCAGACTCGCGGCGATCGCCAGATACGGATTGGCATCGGCGCCCGGCAAACGGTTCTCGACCCGACGTGCGACCGGCGAACTCGCCGGAATGCGCAGCCCGGCCGCACGGTTGTCGTGGGACCAGCACGCGTTATTCGGTGATGCGTACGGATGGCACAGACGCTGATAGGAGTTCACATTGGGTGCAAACAGTGCGGTGAAATCAGCCATGCCTGCCTGCTGACCACCGATGAAGTGGCGGAACATCGCCGTCGGCTCACCCTGCTCGTCACTGAAGACATTCTTGCCGCTGTTGCTGTCAACGATGCTCTGGTGAATGTGCATCGAACTGCCCGGCGTGTGCGCCAGCGGCTTGGCCATGCACACCACGGTCAGGCCGTGCTTGAGCGCAACTTCCTTGAGCAGGTGTTTGAACAGAAAGGTCTGATCGGCCAGCAGCAGCGGATCACCGTGCAGCAGATTGATCTCGAACTGGCTGACGCCCATCTCGTGCATGAAGGTATCGCGCGGCAAACCGAGGGCCGCCATGCATTTATAGACTTCGTTGAAGAACGGCCGCAGACCATTATTGGAACTGACACTGAACGCCGACTGGCCATCCTCGCGACGACCATCAAGGCCCACCGGCGGACGGAACGCTTGGGTCGGATCAGTGTTCGGGGCGAAGACAAAGAATTCCAGCTCGGTCGCCACCACCGGCGCCAGGCCGCGCGCAGCGTAACGGGCAATGACTTTTTTCAACTGGCCACGGGTCGACAGATTGGAGCTTTCGCCAGTCAGTTCATCGGCATCGCAAATGGCCAGGGCTCGGGGGGCGTCGCTCCACGGCAGGCGATGGATCTGGGTCGGCTCGGCAATCAGTGCGAGATCGCCGTCATCGCTGCCATAAAACCGCGCTGCCGGGTAACCGCCCATAATGCATTGCAACAGCACGCCCCGCGCCAGTTGCAAACGCCGCCCTTCGAGGAAACCCTCGGCGGTCATCACTTTGCCCCGGGGTACGCCGTTCAAATCCGGCGTGACACATTCAATCTCATCAATGCCCGTCAATCGCTGCGCGAGTGAACGCTGGCCATCGGTTGTCATGACGCAATCCTTGTTATTGTGCGAGCCGCGAACGGCGACCCGTACAAAATAGGCTTCGGCTGTTCGGAATATCAAGCAGCGTCAAACAAAAAGGCGCGTCACGGCAGATAAAGGCTGAACACCCCGCCACCGAGTGGACCGCCGTTGCGGATTTCGGTGCGACCTTCAACACCGTTGCGCTGATGCAGCGCTGCGATGCGGTTGGCGAAATACAAACCGAGTCCGGTGCTGCCACTGCTGTGATTGATGCCTTGCACGTAATCAGCCTGACGCTCGAGCATCTCGGCCGGATAGCCGTCGCCGTCATCGTTGATGCTCAGCACCAGTTGTCCGGCCTCGTCACTGACGGTGATCAGCAGCGACTCGCGAGCATAACGAATGGCGTTGTTGATGCAGTTACCAAGCACCGAGGCAATCAACTCACGGTCGAAGAACCCCAGCGGACTCAACGGATCGACTTCATACGTGGCGATGATCCCGCGACTGGCAAACACCTCTTGATGCGCCGCCAGTTGCGCCTCGATAAAGTCATCGAGTTCGTGATACGCCGGTTGCAGCGGCAACTGATTGACGCCGAGCTTGTACAGCCCGAGCAACTGCACCAGCATGCCGTTGAGGTGGGCGAACTCGAAGTCGATCACGCCCTGCTCCGTGCCTTCGCGCAGTTCTTGCGGCAAGCGCCCCAGCCATTGGCTGTGAGCCTGCATCAGCATGGCCAGCGAGTTCTTCATGTCGTGGACAGTGGAGGCGATCACCGTAGAAAAATCCAGAGCCTGCTTGTCGTGGTTCATTCGCCAAACGCCTTGCTTTTCAGCTTCTGATAACGCGCAAAACGCGCGTCGGTGTCGGGCATCAGGCCAACCATTTTCAGGCAGGCCCGACATTCTTCCAGCTCCGCCGACGGCACACTGGTGTCGGTGCCGTGCAGCAGCGACTGGGCCATGTTGAGCGCGATACTGATGTTCTTCGGTTGCATCTTCAGCGCCTTGCGGAACACCTCGCGGGCCTCGACCAGGTTGCCGGTCTTGTACACCCGCACGCCCTGACGGTTGAGGTCGGCAGCGGCATTGCTGGAGCTGAGAATAGTCGGATCATCGGTCAGCTTGGCGATGTCTTTCATTACCGCCGGATCATCACCGTAGATCTCCGCGCAGCTCTTGAGCATCGACGTGCCCGCCTCGGCCTGACCGAGCATCTGCAACTGCTTGGCGACCAACAGCGCCGCTTCCGGACTCATGAACTGCTCCATGCCGTCGAGGCGCATCAGCGCTTGTTCGGTGAGCTTGTCAGCGGTTTCCGCATCGTTGAGCAACAGGCTGGTAGCTTTCATCAGACGCGCGCGAATCTGCAGGCCGGGGTCGGTCGGGTTCTCTTTGGCCACCGCACTGAGTGTGGTGTTGATCTCCAGCCGTGTACGCGTGTCGAGACCGCGTTCACTGCCCTTGCTGATCAGCGCGTGAGCCAGGCCGAGGTTGCTTTCCGGGTCCTTGAAGCGCGACTGCGCGCCCTGCGCCACCGCCTGCCGATAAGCACGCGAGGCGGTGTCAAAATCTTCGTTGGTCATGGCCAGTTTGCCCAGCAGCGCCTGTCGACGCACCGCCAGTGGCGAGAGACGAATAGCCTCTTCCAACACCTGCTGCGCGCCTTTGGTGTCGCCCTCGGAAACCAGCACGTCGGCCATGCCGTCATACAGCGCCGGCATCATCGGGAACACCTTCAGCGCCTTTTCATAGACACCTTTGGCTTGGGCAACTTGCCCACGCTTGAACAGCAACTTGCCCAATCCGGCAAATGCCCACGGCAACGGCCGATCAGCAATGATGCTGTCGTAAAGACGCTCCAGCGCTTCGTTCTGGTTCATGTCGCGCAGCGCATCAGCGCGGTAGCGCAGGCACAGCGGCGAATAGCGGATGTCCTGCTTGCACAGGGCGATGCAAGCGTTGAGCACCTCGACCGGTTTGCCACGGTCGAGGGCTTGCAGAATCGGTTTGAGCAACGTCTTGCGCTGCTCCAGACGCTCCAGGCGCTGGGCCAGACCGGAACGGTTGAACGGCTTGGTCAGGTACGCATCCGGCTCGTGCTCCAGAGCGCTAAGCACCATCGCCTGACTGGTCTCGGCGGTGACCATGACAAACACCGCTTCATGGCTGATTAGCTTTTCCAGCATCAGGTCTTCGAGTACCTGCTGGCCGTTCTTCTTGCCGTCGCCAAGATGGAAATCCTGCAGGATGAAATCGTAGGATTTCTGTGCGCACATCTTCAGCGCCTGCTCACCGGTGTCGGCCGTGTCGACGTCCTTGACCCCAAGCTCACGCAGCATCGAACGCACGGAACTGCGGAAATCCGAGAAATCATCGACGATCAGAAAACTCTTTTGGTGATACGACAGCATCGAAGATTTCCAGGCAATTGAAGTAAGGGCAATTTCAGGCGCGCAGATGATAGCTGGCGGCCAAATGCCATCAAGCGATTTCGCGCGACTTTTAAGTCACCGAATGGGTTATCGGCCAGAAGTGCTGTTCCCTGAAGCCGGCGCTTCAAGATTCCTCGCCTAGCGATTACCCTGCGCGCTGGTTCAACTTTCCACTACAAGGTTTACATCGTGTACATCAAAGGACGCTGCATCACGTCTGTCTGTGCGCTGCTATTTATACAGCAGGCAATGGCGGCTGGAATGGATTGCACAAAAGCGGCGAATGCCGTCGAAAACACTGTTTGCGCGAACAAGTCGCTGTATGAACTGGATGCGCAGATGGGCGTGGTTTATCGGGATTTATTCAAAGCCTCTGCTCCTGCACAAGCTGAACTCAAGCGCACGCAACGGCTGTGGCTGAAAATCCGCAATGCATGCGCCGAAGATATTTCGTGCCTGAGCCAGCACTATCAAGAGCGCCTGCAAGCGCTGCACGCGCAGTGGCAGGCAACGGTTGCCTATCAACCGGATGACCTCGATAAACAGGCGCTGGACGATCTGCAAAAGCGCATTCAAGCCGCCAGTAAAGATGATCCAGAGTTTGCGCTGGATCGGGCACTCGCCGCGCTCGCCGTCAAAACAACTGCCGGCGGTTTTGACGGTGAAGCAAGTGAAGAGGATTCGTCGATAACGCACTTTCCGACATCGCAGCCCAAAGGCGTTAGCGCCAATGAATGGCGAGCGCTCACCGCTTCCCTGATCACTGACGCGGCCGAAACCGGCCTGAGTTCCTACACCTTGCGGGATCTGGATGGCGACGGGCAACGCGATCTGATTGTAAATACTTACGCCGGGGGTACCGGCCTGTTTACCTACGTGGAAACCTGGCGGCGCGACGGTGAACGGTTCGTCAAACGTTCTGTTGAGCCCGAAAGTTCGCTGTTCTACACCAATGATCGCGGCGCCAATCAGTCAGTGGACTGGATAAGCCTGCGCGGCAAGACTTACGCGGCTTATCGAAACAGTGAGTACGGCGTTGACCGGGTCTACTTGCTCAACCCGCTGAAAATCAACGTCCAGGTGCCTACGGTGACGATCCGCTATCGCTATGACCTCGACGTACCCATTCTTCAACACAAAGATGACGGCAACAGCACGTTTGAACTCGAACCCGATCTGCACCGAGCGCTCAATCTGGCAGTCGCGAAAGTAAATGAAACCGCTGCTATCCCTTCAAAAGAACCGCTCTGCACAGCATTGAAAAAGTCGCCGACCTGCCGGTCTTCATTGGCAATGATTGTTACATCAGCGCTTTGATCGACTGGTTCGGCAGTTACAGCGAAAAGAATGGTTTGTTCGCGCAACTGGCCTTGCGTAAACCGGACAGCGATGACGGCAGCCGCACATACGAAGTATACGGTCGCCGACACATAACCGAAGTCAGCACTTCAATGGGTAAAGTTGAGCTGAACGAAGGTTAACTGTGCATCCTGTCTAATGTTCACAATCAATGATGTAGTCGCGGCTCGCCGTGGCAATTCGTCGGCTGACGGTAATGCAAAAAGCCCTGTCGCAATTTCCATTGCGACAGGGCTTTAAATTTGAAACTGATCGCGTTCCCAAGCTTTCATCCTTGAAACACTTTCCTGCGGGCAAAACAAAACCCCAACTGCTTTCGCAATTGGGGTTTCGGAATTTAATCTTGACGATGACCTACTCTCACATGGGGAAACCCCACACTACCATCGGCGATGCATCGTTTCACTGCTGAGTTCGGGATGGGATCAGGTGGTTCCAACGCTCTATGGTCGTCAAGAAATTCGGGTACCGAGTCGTGGCCTTGTGGCCTCGCTTCAGCAAATTGGGTATGTGACAGCTTTCGGTGTTTGTGCTGCTTTTTTAAGTGCAGTCGAACTTTCGGTTCGTTTCGTCTTCACACACCGCAACTTGGCCTTTCGACGCAAATTGCTTGGGTGTTATATGGTCAAGCCTCACGGGCAATTAGTATTGGTTAGCTCAACGCCTCACAGCGCTTACACACCCAACCTATCAACGTCGTAGTCTTCGACGGCCCTTCAGGGAACTCAAGGCTCCAGTGAGATCTCATCTTGAGGCAAGTTTCCCGCTTAGATGCTTTCAGCGGTTATCTTTCCCGAACATAGCTACCCGGCAATGCCACTGGCGTGACAACCGGAACACCAGAGGTTCGTCCACTCCGGTCCTCTCGTACTAGGAGCAGCCCCTCTCAAATCTCAAACGTCCACGGCAGATAGGGACCGAACTGTCTCACGACGTTCTAAACCCAGCTCGCGTACCACTTTAAATGGCGAACAGCCATACCCTTGGGACCGGCTTCAGCCCCAGGATGTGATGAGCCGACATCGAGGTGCCAAACACCGCCGTCGATATGAACTCTTGGGCGGTATCAGCCTGTTATCCCCGGAGTACCTTTTATCCGTTGAGCGATGGCCCTTCCATACAGAACCACCGGATCACTAAGACCTACTTTCGTACCTGCTCGACGTGTCTGTCTCGCAGTCAAGCGCGCTTTTGCCTTTATACTCTACGACCGATTTCCGACCGGTCTGAGCGCACCTTCGTACTCCTCCGTTACTCTTTAGGAGGAGACCGCCCCAGTCAAACTACCCACCATACACTGTCCTCGATCCGGATAACGGACCTGAGTTAGAACCTCAAAGTTGCCAGGGTGGTATTTCAAGGATGGCTCCACGCGAACTGGCGTCCACGCTTCAAAGCCTCCCACCTATCCTACACAAGCAAATTCAAAGTCCAGTGCAAAGCTATAGTAAAGGTTCACGGGGTCTTTCCGTCTAGCCGCGGATACACTGCATCTTCACAGCGATTTCAATTTCACTGAGTCTCGGGTGGAGACAGCGCCGCCATCGTTACGCCATTCGTGCAGGTCGGAACTTACCCGACAAGGAATTTCGCTACCTTAGGACCGTTATAGTTACGGCCGCCGTTTACCGGGGCTTCGATCAAGAGCTTCGCGTTAGCTAACCCCATCAATTAACCTTCCGGCACCGGGCAGGCGTCACACCCTATACGTCCACTTTCGTGTTTGCAGAGTGCTGTGTTTTTAATAAACAGTCGCAGCGGCCTGGTATCTTCGACCGGCATGAGCTTACGGAGCAAGTCCTTCACCCTCACCGGCGCACCTTCTCCCGAAGTTACGGTGCCATTTTGCCTAGTTCCTTCACCCGAGTTCTCTCAAGCGCCTTGGTATTCTCTACCCAACCACCTGTGTCGGTTTGGGGTACGGTTCCTGGTTACCTGAAGCTTAGAAGCTTTTCTTGGAAGCATGGCATCAACCACTTCGTGTTCTAAAAGAACACTCGTCATCAGCTCTCGGCCTTAAGATCCCGGATTTACCTAAGATCTCAGCCTACCACCTTAAACTTGGACAACCAACGCCAAGCTGGCCTAGCCTTCTCCGTCCCTCCATCGCAATAACCAGAAGTACAGGAATATTAACCTGTTTTCCATCGACTACGCTTTTCAGCCTCGCCTTAGGGACCGACTAACCCTGCGTCGATTAACGTTGCGCAGGAAACCTTGGTCTTTCGGCGTGGGTGTTTTTCACACCCATTGTCGTTACTCATGTCAGCATTCGCACTTCTGATACCTCCAGCAAGCTTCTCAACTCACCTTCACAGGCTTACAGAACGCTCCTCTACCGCATCACCCGAAGGTGATACCCGTAGCTTCGGTGTATGGTTTGAGCCCCGTTACATCTTCCGCGCAGGCCGACTCGACTAGTGAGCTATTACGCTTTCTTTAAAGGGTGGCTGCTTCTAAGCCAACCTCCTAGCTGTCTAAGCCTTCCCACATCGTTTCCCACTTAACCATAACTTTGGGACCTTAGCTGACGGTCTGGGTTGTTTCCCTTTTCACGACGGACGTTAGCACCCGCCGTGTGTCTCCCATGCTCGGCACTTGTAGGTATTCGGAGTTTGCATCGGTTTGGTAAGTCGGGATGACCCCCTAGCCGAAACAGTGCTCTACCCCCTACAGTGATACATGAGGCGCTACCTAAATAGCTTTCGAGGAGAACCAGCTATCTCCGAGCTTGATTAGCCTTTCACTCCGATCCACAGGTCATCCGCTAACTTTTCAACGGTAGTCGGTTCGGTCCTCCAGTTAGTGTTACCCAACCTTCAACCTGCCCATGGATAGATCGCCCGGTTTCGGGTCTATTCCCAGCGACTAGACGCCCTATTAAGACTCGCTTTCGCTACGCCTCCCCTATTCGGTTAAGCTCGCCACTGAAAATAAGTCGCTGACCCATTATACAAAAGGTACGCAGTCACAGAACAAAGTCTGCTCCCACTGCTTGTACGCATACGGTTTCAGGATCTATTTCACTCCCCTCTCCGGGGTTCTTTTCGCCTTTCCCTCACGGTACTAGTTCACTATCGGTCAGTCAGTAGTATTTAGCCTTGGAGGATGGTCCCCCCATATTCAGACAAAGTTTCTCGTGCTCCGTCCTACTCGATTTCATGACTAAGAGATTTTCGCGTACAGGGCTATCACCCACTATGGCCGCACTTTCCAGAGCGTTCCGCTAATCTCAAAGCCACTTAAGGGCTAGTCCCCGTTCGCTCGCCACTACTAAGGGAATCTCGGTTGATTTCTTTTCCTCAGGGTACTTAGATGTTTCAGTTCCCCTGGTTCGCCTCTTGCACCTATGTATTCAGTACAAGATAACCATCTTATGATGGCTGGGTTCCCCCATTCAGACATCTCCGGATCAAAGTCTGTTTGCCGACTCCCCGAAGCTTTTCGCAGGCTACCACGTCTTTCATCGCCTCTGACTGCCAAGGCATCCACCGTATGCGCTTCTTCACTTGACCATATAACCCCAAGCAATCTGGTTATACTGTGAAGACGACATTCGCCGAAAATTCGAACTTCTCAATTAAGAGAACTCACAAATTTTACCTTAGCCTGATCCGTTACCAGTGAAAGTAACGTTCAGTCTATCTTTCTATCACATACCCAAATTTTTAAAGAACGAACTAGTCAAAGACTAGAAATCAACATTCACCATCACCACGATGGAATGCTCATTTCTAAGCTTTATACAAGAGAAGCAGTAGTGGTGGAGCCAAGCGGGATCGAACCGCTGACCTCCTGCGTGCAAGGCAGGCGCTCTCCCAGCTGAGCTATGGCCCCGTATTTCTACAGGCGTTTCCCACACAAAATTGGTGGGTCTGGGCAGATTCGAACTGCCGACCTCACCCTTATCAGGGGTGCGCTCTAACCAACTGAGCTACAGACCCAATTTCGGGCTGCTTCTTTCGTCTTCTTCAATGAATCAAGCAATTCGTGTGGGAACTTATGGAGCAGCTGATGTCGTCGATTAAGGAGGTGATCCAGCCGCAGGTTCCCCTACGGCTACCTTGTTACGACTTCACCCCAGTCATGAATCACACCGTGGTAACCGTCCTCCCGAAGGTTAGACTAGCTACTTCTGGTGCAACCCACTCCCATGGTGTGACGGGCGGTGTGTACAAGGCCCGGGAACGTATTCACCGTGACATTCTGATTCACGATTACTAGCGATTCCGACTTCACGCAGTCGAGTTGCAGACTGCGATCCGGACTACGATCGGTTTTATGGGATTAGCTCCACCTCGCGGCTTGGCAACCCTTTGTACCGACCATTGTAGCACGTGTGTAGCCCAGGCCGTAAGGGCCATGATGACTTGACGTCATCCCCACCTTCCTCCGGTTTGTCACCGGCAGTCTCCTTAGAGTGCCCACCATTACGTGCTGGTAACTAAGGACAAGGGTTGCGCTCGTTACGGGACTTAACCCAACATCTCACGACACGAGCTGACGACAGCCATGCAGCACCTGTCTCAATGTTCCCGAAGGCACCAATCCATCTCTGGAAAGTTCATTGGATGTCAAGGCCTGGTAAGGTTCTTCGCGTTGCTTCGAATTAAACCACATGCTCCACCGCTTGTGCGGGCCCCCGTCAATTCATTTGAGTTTTAACCTTGCGGCCGTACTCCCCAGGCGGTCAACTTAATGCGTTAGCTGCGCCACTAAGAGCTCAAGGCTCCCAACGGCTAGTTGACATCGTTTACGGCGTGGACTACCAGGGTATCTAATCCTGTTTGCTCCCCACGCTTTCGCACCTCAGTGTCAGTATCAGTCCAGGTGGTCGCCTTCGCCACTGGTGTTCCTTCCTATATCTACGCATTTCACCGCTACACAGGAAATTCCACCACCCTCTACCATACTCTAGCTCGACAGTTTTGAATGCAGTTCCCAGGTTGAGCCCGGGGATTTCACATCCAACTTAACGAACCACCTACGCGCGCTTTACGCCCAGTAATTCCGATTAACGCTTGCACCCTCTGTATTACCGCGGCTGCTGGCACAGAGTTAGCCGGTGCTTATTCTGTCGGTAACGTCAAAACAGCAACGTATTAAGTTACTGCCCTTCCTCCCAACTTAAAGTGCTTTACAATCCGAAGACCTTCTTCACACACGCGGCATGGCTGGATCAGGCTTTCGCCCATTGTCCAATATTCCCCACTGCTGCCTCCCGTAGGAGTCTGGACCGTGTCTCAGTTCCAGTGTGACTGATCATCCTCTCAGACCAGTTACGGATCGTCGCCTTGGTGAGCCATTACCTCACCAACTAGCTAATCCGACCTAGGCTCATCTGATAGCGCAAGGCCCGAAGGTCCCCTGCTTTCTCCCGTAGGACGTATGCGGTATTAGCGTTCCTTTCGAAACGTTGTCCCCCACTACCAGGCAGATTCCTAGGCATTACTCACCCGTCCGCCGCTGAATCCAGGAGCAAGCTCCTCTCATCCGCTCGACTTGCATGTGTTAGGCCTGCCGCCAGCGTTCAATCTGAGCCATGATCAAACTCTTCAGTTCAAACATCTTTGGGTTTTTAAGAAACCCTAAACTTGGCTCAGCAATCGTTGGTTACATCTTTGATTTCTCGCGGAGTAACTTGTGATGCTGATAATCTTGTTGACTACCAGTCTGACTCCACAAGCACCCACACGAATTGCTTGATTCAGTTGTTAAAGAGCGGTTGGTTAAGATCTTTCGTCTCAACCGAGGCGCGCATTCTACAGCAGCCTCATTTGCTGTCAAGTGATTATTTTCAGAAGTTTTCGAAGAATTCTTCAACAACTTCAACCACTTGCGCTTCCGATCTCTCGTCAGCGGGAGGCGAATTCTACAGCGTTACACGCTGCTGTCAACACCTCTTTTTCAACTTCCTTTCGGCTTCGATGAACTGAAGCAACCCGCTGCCGAAACCTACATAACTCATTGAATCTCAAGGAGTTTTCCGTTTCGACTGCGCCGGAAGTGGGGCGAATTATAGACATCTCAAATCTGCCGTCAACCGTTAATTTCACTTTTCTATCGAAAACACCCGAAAGCCCTTCTATCTATATAGAAGGCGCTACCGCATTGAGAGAAAACAGCTATCAGGTAGCCGAAAACCCTATAGATGAGATCGACCCGTCCACACAACGGAATATCAGGCGGCACAAAATGATCGCGTTATAGAGCGGCTGGAGGCCGGTGAAATCTGGTAACAGAGGGAAGTTCAAACAATAGATGGTGTCCCAGGGCAGGTTCGAACTGCCAACCTTCCCCTTAGGAGGGGGATGCTCTATCCAATTGAGCTACTGAGACACGGGGTTGTCACAAGCAGACGCTGCGTGACGGACGGCCTGCATGTTAACGGCCAAGTCCTGATTTGTCATGTCATCCGTAGCCATATTAAGTGTAGGCATGCACACCGCAATGCTGCGGGAAGTTTTACCGTGCATTTTGCACGCCCTTAAGACGCCACCAATGCAGATTGCAAGCCCAGCAAACCCAAAAAACCTCTCAAATCCTTGTTTTTAAAGGACTAAACAGCGGTTAGACTGTTGGCACGACGACTGCTTTGCCTGTTCCATAGAAGAACAATCGGAGCGCCGCTCATGAATACCACCCTCTTACTTGCAAACGCCGCTGCATTGGCGATTTTGGCCAGCTTTCACTTTATGCCTGAAAGCGCCACCCAGAAATCGGTAGCCCAACGTATGCCGCATTATCTGCAAGTGCAGAGGCAACCCCAATTGGCAGTTCTAACCGATAAAGACAGCTTTGCTCCAAGAGCTGTCAGCGCCCGAGAGCAAGCCCTGCCACCCCAAATGATCAACCGTCTGGTTTTTTGAAATATCTTCAGGAGTACAGCATGTCAAAGTCAGCCGCAGGATTTCTGATTCTCGCCGTTATGAGTGGTGTCATGCATTTTTCGCTGTTCGAGGACACCGCTGTCACCCTGCCACTGATTGTTTGCGGCGTGTTTTCGGTATTGTTTGTCCTGGCACTGATCGCTGGTCGCAAAATCAAGTTCGATCCGGTACTGCGTTAAACCGGATCACATCCAGCAATTGACTCACCGCGCCCGCCAAGTCGCCCGAATTGTCGATTACATGTACCGACTCATCGCTTGATATTCTGTCGTTGAACAGGGTATTGCGGCCAAGTCGAGCCTCTATCTGTTCAAGTGTCTCCCGACCGCGTCGAAGAAGACGCTCTCGCAAAACCTCGTCATCTACCGTCAATAGAACAGGTACCAACGTCGGGTAGCGCTCCAACGCTTGGCGCAGGTTTGCGCGAGAGCCGTTGACCAGCACATGCCGCCCCGCTGCCAACAAATGATTCATCTCAATCGGTATTCCATACGCAAGACCGTTAGCATGCCAAGCCAGCGAAAAATCGCCAGCGAACTGACGATTCTCGAATTCCTCGGGCGTCACACCCACCGCATCCTCGCCCACCGACTCGGCTGATCGAGTAATAACCCGCCGGATGATCTCGCAGTTCATTGCCTGCAGTGGTTCACGTGCAGCCTCAATCAAACTGTCCTTGCCCGAACCGGACGGCCCCATCAAATAAATAAGCTTGCCATCCATCCTGAAAACGCCCTCCGGCAGGTGTCTGCCACTAGTAAATCGGCAATTTGCCACTATCCTGTACAGATAAGGAGCAAGGATGCAGAACCCGCATAGCATGCACGTTCTGATGCTTGCGGACATCAATTGATGTACCGCCGGAAGCGGCAAAGGATGTGGACAGAGGCGAAGATTTCCAACCAGTCCGCATTTCTGATAATTGGTGCTGGCATTACGCCTTTACCCAGCTCAATATTTGTCACAGAATTGACGCCAATGATCTGGCAATTTTGAGGCATGATGCGGGCCTCTTAACAATTCAGGTTGAACCATTTGGCGCGGATGCTTGTCCTACCACACATCCTGCGGCCAATCCCGAGAACCGCTCCCCTGAACTAACCGGTTAAATATATGCGCCCATTGAAACAGGCAATTTATTCCAGCCGTACGGCTGACAAGTTCGTCGTACGTCTGCCAGACGGAATGCGTGAACGCATTGCCGAGGTGGCTCGCAATCATCATCGCAGCATGAACTCCGAGATCATTGCGCGCCTTGAGCAGAGTCTTATTCAGGAAGGTGCACTGGGCGAAGAGCTGAGCATGCGCCTGGACAGCCCGGAGCTGTCGTTGCACGAGCGCGAGCTGTTGCAACGTTTCCGCCAGCTATCTCATCGTCAGCAAAACGCTTTGGTGTCCTTGATTGCCCATGACGCCGAAATGGCAGCAGACGCGTCCTGAGCCATACCGAACATCTCAAGCCAGCTTAACTGCTGGCTTTTTTTTGCGCGGAATTCGAGATTTCGCAGACAAGAAAAAGCCCGCCAATAGGCGGGCTGTTTCGATGCAGCTGATCAGAGCAGGAAGATTGTCGCCAGCCCGAGGAAGATGAAAAAGCCACCACTGTCGGTCATCGCGGTAATCATCACACTCGCACCCATGGCCGGGTCGCGCCCCATTTTTGCCAGGGTCATCGGGATCAATACTCCCATCAACGCCGCCAACAGCAAGTTGAGCGTCATAGCCGCTGTCATTACCACGCCCAACGACCAACTGCCGTAGAGAAGATAAGCAACCACACCAATCACACCGCCCCAGACCAGGCCATTGATCAGGCCTACCGCCAGCTCTTTGCGCATCAGGCGCGAAGTATTGCCTGTGCTTACCTGGTCGAGCGCCATGGCGCGAACGATCATGGTGATCGTCTGGTTACCGGAGTTGCCACCAATACCGGCCACAATCGGCATCAGCGCTGCGAGCGCTACCAGCTTCTCGATCGAGCCTTCGAACAGACCGATCACTCGAGAGGCGACAAACGCAGTGATCAAGTTGATCGCCAGCCATGCCCAACGGTTGCGTAAAGACTTCCAGACGGAGGCGAAAATGTCTTCCTCTTCACGCAGACCGGCCATGTTGAGAACTTCGTTCTCACTTTCTTCACGAATCAGGTCAACCATTTCGTCAATGGTCAGACGACCAATCAGCTTGCCGTTCTTATCGACCACCGGAGCCGAGATCAAGTCGTAACGTTCGAACGCCTGAGCAGCGTCGTAGGCATCTTCGTCCGGATGGAAACTCACCGGATCGCTGGCCATCACCTCGGCAACCTGCTTGTCCGGATCATTGACCAGCAGGCGCTTGATCGGCAGCACACCTTTGAGCACCCCGTCGTAGTCGACGACGAACAGCTTGTCGGTATGACCCGGCAGCTCTTTGAGGCGACGCAGATAACGCAGAACAACTTCGAGGCTGACATCCTCACGGATGGTTACCATCTCGAAGTCCATCAACGCGCCGACCTGCTCCTCGTCGTAAGACAGGGCCGAACGGACGCGTTCACGTTGCTGGTTATCCAGGCTCTCCATCAACTCATGAACGACGTCTCGCGGCAGCTCGGAAGCCAGGTCAGCAAGTTCGTCGGCGTCCATGTCCTTGGCAGCAGCCAGGAGTTCGTGATCGTCCATGTCGGCGATCAGCGTTTCACGAACGGAGTCGGATACTTCGAGAAGAATGTCGCCGTCGCGATCAGCCTTGACCAATTGCCAGAGCGTCAGACGGTCGTCCAGCGGCAAGGCTTCAAGAATGTAGGCGACGTCGGCGGAGTGCAGATCATCGAGTTTGCGCTGCAGCTCGACGAGATTTTGCCGGTGAACCAGATTTTCGACGCGGTCGTGATGCGCGCCTTCCTGGCGATGAGTCAGGTCTTCGACGACCCGCTGACGCTGCAGCAGCTCGACGACCTGAGCCAGGCGATCCTGCAGGCTTTCTTGTGTTTTCTTTACTTCGATTTCAGACATAGGCGAACTCCACTCCCAGCAGCGGGGCACGCCGGAAGGATCAATCAGTCAATTCATGATTGGTGAAACGGGGTACTGAGTAACTACTGGGTAAGTCCATGGAGGTTTTCCATAAGCCCCGGCGGGGCTGACGGGCGCAATGATACACCGCCTGACGGTTTAAAACGTTAAAAAATCACGGTCGAAACAAGCGCTTGCGAAACAAACCTGAGCACTGTCCTGATCCCTGCACATGCGACGACTCATCCTGAAAAGAAAACACACCAACACTCGAAAATGTAGCGTCTACCCTTGAGCGTAGATCGTCATGGAGGACGCCGAATGCCATTGAAACCATCCCACCTCGTACTCACCAGCCTGCTCTGCCTGCCGCCCACCGGGGCCGCCCTCACCCTCCATCGCTGCGAAGCCGCCGATGGCAGCATCACGTTCACCTCGATGAGCTGTGCACAAGGTGAGCAGCGCTCAGCACAGGAAGTCCACCCCTACTCACCCGGATCAGTTGTGGCAGTGATGCCGGAACACAACCATGAAGAAACATCCGGCATGACAACCAAAGGCCGCGAACCAGGCATCGTTGGCCACACCGAAGACAAATGCGGAAATCTGATCGACGCCAGGCAACGGCGCGCAGCGATCATCAATCGACGCGTCATTGCCGGCATGAACCAACAAGACGTCGAAAGCGCGCTAGGCAAACCGGACAAGGTGAATACCCGAACATCGACGACCAGCTATCGATACGACCTCAAGCGAGGCCGTAGTGCTCAAATTGATTTTGATGAGAGGGGATGCGTGAAGGCAAAAGCCAAATCCCGGACAGCAAAAAGCCCGCGATAAACGCGGGCTTTTCGGTATATGGTGCACTCGACAGGATTCGAACCTGTGACCGCTCGGTTCGTAGCCGAGTACTCTATCCAGCTGAGCTACGAGTGCATTTTGTGTTTTTAGCCCAGACCACAACTGGATGAAGCCAAGTTATCTGCATTGCTGCAACTAACTCTTAAATGGTGCACTCGACAGGATTCGAACCTGTGACCGCTCGGTTCGTAGCCGAGTACTCTATCCAGCTGAGCTACGAGTGCATTTGTGTTTTTAGACCAGATCACATCTGGTTGAAGCCGAGTTATTTACATCGCTGTAACTAACTCTTAAATGGTGCACTCGACAGGATTCGAACCTGTGACCGCTCGGTTCGTAGCCGAGTACTCTATCCAGCTGAGCTACGAGTGCATTTGTTGCGCCGCATTATAGCCCGTCTAATCTCTATTCCAACCACTTTTTCTATTAATTTCAACAACTTACAGAAAAAGCCAGATTACGACGTACTAAGCAAATAATGGCGGAGAACGGGGGATTCGAACCCCCGACACCCTTTTGAGGTGTACTCCCTTAGCAGGGGAGCGCCTTCGGCCACTCGGCCAGCTCTCCGCAACACGGGGCGTATCTTAACCAACCTTTTCCCCGTTTGCAAACATAAAAATCGATAAAAATTAATGGCTTGGTTCTTCGTCCTTCTCTTTCTTTATACGCAGGTAAATTTCCTCACGGTGCACAGCAACCTCTTTCGGGGCGTTGACGCCGATACGCACTTGGTTTCCTTTAACGCCGAGCACGGTCACGGTGATTTCGCCATCACCGATAATCAGGCTTTCTGCGCACCGACGAGTCAGAATCAGCATACCTTTCTCCTCACGCAATTCAGTTCAGGGACAACAGTCTGCAAAAAAAAGGCACCCGACCTACAACCGGAGCGATCGTAGCCCTACATGCCTGAGTATTGACCAGCGCGAGCAAAAGAACAGTTCAGGGCTCGCGCCATTCAAAAAATAAAGGGCGCGGTCAGACCGCGCCCTTCAAGAAACGGAATTACTCGCCTTGACGGGCCGGAGCATCCAGTTCGAAAGCCGTGTGCAGGGCGCGCACAGCCAGTTCCAGGTACTTCTCTTCAATCACCACGGAAACCTTGATTTCCGAAGTCGAGATCATCTGGATGTTGATGCTTTCCTTTGCCAGGGATTCGAACATGCGGCTGGCCACGCCTGCGTGGGAACGCATGCCGACGCCGACGATCGAGACCTTGGCAATCTTGGTGTCGCCTACGACTTCACGGGCACCGATCTCGCGAGCGGTGTTTTCCAGCACGGTCTGTGCGGCCTGGTAGTCGTTGCGGTGCACGGTGAAGGTGAAGTCGGTGGTGTTATCGTGCGCGACGTTCTGCACGATCATGTCGACTTCGATGTTCGCGGCACTGATCGGGCCGAGAATCTTGAACGCCACGCCCGGGGTGTCTGGCACGCCACGGATGGTCAGCTTGGCTTCATCGCGGTTGAAAGCGATGCCGGAAATGATCGGCTGTTCCATGGTTTCCTCTTCATCAATAGTAATGAGGGTGCCCGGACCCTCCTTGAAGCTGTGCAGTACGCGCAGCGGAACGTTGTACTTGCCGGCGAATTCCACCGCACGGATCTGCAACACCTTGGAACCGAGGCTGGCCATTTCCAGCATCTCTTCGAAGGTGATCTTGTCCAGACGCTGAGCGACCGGCACAACGCGCGGATCGGTGGTGTAAACACCATCAACGTCGGTGTAGATCTGGCACTCGTCAGCCTTCAACGCAGCAGCCAGTGCCACGCCGGTGGTGTCAGAACCGCCACGACCCAGGGTGGTAATGTTGCCGTGCTCGTCGACGCCCTGGAAACCGGCGACAACTACCACGCGACCCGCTTTCAGATCACCACGAATCTTCTGGTCATCAATCTGCAAGATACGCGCTTTATTGTGCGCACTGTCGGTCAGGATCCGCACCTGATTACCGGTGTACGACACCGCCGGCACACCGCGCTTGATCAGCGCCATGGCCAACAGGGCAATCGTCACCTGCTCACCGGTGGAAACGATCACGTCCAGTTCACGCGGAACCGGTTGGCCGTCGCCACTGATTTGCTTGGCCAGATCGATCAGACGGTTGGTTTCGCCGCTCATTGCAGACAGCACAACCACCAGGTCATCGCCGGCATCGCGGAATTTCTTAACCTTGTCGGCGACCTGCTCGATTCTCTCGACAGTACCGACCGAGGTGCCTCCAAATTTCTGTACGATCAAAGCCATTTCAAAGCCGCCTCTGCCCATGAAGGGCGCCCAATAATCACTCGAACAGCCGCCGGGCCCGCCACTAGACTGCGGGCCCGACGGGCCGTCTTATAAACCCTGCTCGACGAATGGAGCGGTCAGCGCCAGTGCGCCATCCAGCGCGCCGGCATCAACACCGCCGCCCTGCGCCATGTCCGGACGACCACCGCCCTTCCCGCCCACTGCCGCAGCAGCCTGTTTCATCAAATCACCGGCTTTGAGTTGGCCAGTCAGGTCTTTGGTTACGCCTGCAACCAGAACGACCTTTTCCTCATGGACACTGCCGAGCAGGATCACTGCGCGGCCGAGTTTGTTCTTCAACTGATCAACCAGCGCCAACAGCGCCTTGGCGTCCTGACCATCCAGACGTGCGGCCAGAACCTTCACGCCTTTGACGTCCAGAGCCGAGGACGACAGATCGTCGCCCGCAGCACTGGCCGCCTTGGCTTGCAACTGCTCGAGTTGCTTCTCCAGTTGGCGATTGCGCTCCAGCACAGCCGACAGCTTGTCGATCAGGTTGTCGCGGCTGCCCTTGACCAGGCTGGCCGCTTCCTTGAGTTGTTCTTCTGCAGCATTCAAGTAGGCCAGTGCCGCAGCACCGGTCACTGCTTCGATACGACGCACGCCCGAGGCCACACCGCCTTCGCTGATGATTTTCAGCAGGCCGATGTCGCCGGTACGGTTGGCGTGGATACCGCCGCACAGCTCGACGGAGAAATCGCCGCCCATGCTCAGCACGCGCACGTTGTCGCCGTACTTCTCGCCGAACAGCGCCATCGCGCCTTTGTTCTTGGCGGTTTCGATGTCGGTTTCTTCGGTTTCAACCGCCGAGTTCTTGCGGATCTCGGCGTTGACGATGTCTTCCAGCGCTTTGATCTGCTCAGGCTTGATCGCTTCAAAGTGGCTGAAGTCGAAACGCAGACGCTGGCTATCCACCAACGAACCTTTCTGCTGAACGTGCTCGCCCAGTACCTGACGCAGTGCCGCGTGGAGCAAGTGGGTTGCCGAGTGGTTCAACGAAGTCGCGTGACGCACTTCGGCATCGACGTGGGTTTCCACTGGCGCGCCGATGGTCAGGCTGCCCGAATCCAGCACGCCGTGGTGCAGGAATGCGCCGCCAGTCTTGGTGGTGTCACGTACGTCGAAACGTGCGCTGCCCGCCTGAAGGAAACCGCAGTCGCCGATCTGGCCGCCGGATTCAGCGTAGAACGGCGTCTGGTTCAGAACGATCACCGCCTCTTCGCCTTCATTCAAGACGTCGACCGACTGGCCATCTTTATAGATAGCGACAATTTTTGCCGAACCGCTGGTGTCTTTGTAGCCGGTGAATTCGGTGGCCACATCAACCTTGACCAAGGTGTTGTAGTCCAGACCGAACGAGCTGGCCGAACGCGCGCGAACACGCTGGGCTTCCATCTCACGTTCGAAACCGGCTTCGTCGACCGTCAAGCTGCGCTCGCGGGCGATGTCGGCGGTCAGGTCCATCGGGAAACCGTAGGTGTCGTAGAGTTTGAACACCACGTCGCCCGGCACCACGGTGCCTTTGAGTTCCAGCAGGTCCTGCTCGAGAATTTTCAGGCCGTGCTCCAGGGTTTTGGAGAACTGCTCTTCTTCGGCCTTGAGCACGCGCTCGATGTTGCTTTGCTGCTTTTTCAGTTCCGGGAAGGCTTCGCCCATCTCGGCAACCAGCGCCGCGACGATCTTGTAGAAGAAGCTGCCAGTAGCGCCCAGCTTATTGCCGTGACGGCAGGCGCGACGGATGATCCGGCGCAGCACATAACCGCGACCTTCGTTGGACGGCAACACGCCGTCGGCGATCAGGAAGCCGCACGAACGGATGTGGTCGGACACTACTTTCAGCGAAGACTGATCACCGTTTTCGCAACCGATCGCTTCGGCCGAGGCCTTCAGCAGGTTCTTGAACAGATCGATGTCGTAGTTGGAATTGACATGCTGCATCACCGCACTGATCCGCTCCAGGCCCATACCGGTATCGACCGACGGCGCTGGCAACGGATGCAACACGCCGTCGGCGGTGCGGTTGAACTGCATGAACACGTTGTTCCAGATCTCGATGTAACGATCGCCGTCTTCTTCCGGCGAGCCCGGTGGGCCGCCCCAGATGTGGTCGCCGTGATCGTAGAAAATCTCGGTGCATGGGCCGCACGGGCCGGTATCGCCCATGGTCCAGAAGTTGTCGGAGGCGTACGGCGCGCCTTTGTTGTCGCCGATGCGAATCATGCGCTCGACCGGCACACCGATTTCTTTGGTCCAGATGTCATACGCTTCGTCGTCGGAGGCGTAGACGGTGACCCAGAGTTTTTCCTTCGGCAGTTGCAGAACGCCGGTCAGGAAGGTCCACGCGTAGGTAATCGCGTCCTTCTTGAAATAGTCACCGAAGCTGAAGTTACCGAGCATTTCGAAGAACGTGTGGTGACGAGCGGTATAACCGACGTTTTCCAGGTCGCTGTTCTTGCCACCGGCACGCACGCATTTCTGGCTGCTGGTCGCACGGGTGTACGCACGTTTTTCCTGGCCCAGGAAGCAGTCCTTGAACTGGTTCATCCCCGCGTTAGTGAACAGCAGGGTTGGGTCGTTGCCCGGAATCAAAGAGCTGGAGGCTACACGGGTGTGGCCTTGCTCTTCGAAGAAGCGAAGGAAGGCTTCACGGATTTCTGCGCTTTTCATTAGGTTCTTCCACGGAGGCTGCGGCCAAAGGCCTGTTCGAAACGTCAACAGACGAAGCGACGGCAAAGGGCCGCATTATATCGGCCCTGCGCGCGGGGTACAGCGTGTTTATACGATAGAAACGGTCAATTGGACGGCTAACGCTGTCACTTGCGCGAAAACTCGACGAATGTCGCGATCACTTGCTCGATTTGCGAACGATTGACGTCCATGTGCGTGACCATACGCAGACGCGCAGCAGCGCTCAATCTGATCCCGCGTTCGCCGGCAAACGCCTTGAGTGCTTCGGCTTTGTCGCCCATTTGCACATAAACCATGTTGGTTTGCACGGGTTCGACGATGAAACCTGCTTCACGCAAGCCATCGGCGAGCAATTGCGCGTTGGCGTGGTCGTCGGCCAGACGCTCGACGTTGTGATCCAGCGCATACAGGCCTGCCGCTGCCAGCAGTCCGGCCTGGCGCATGCCGCCGCCGACCATTTTGCGCAAGCGACGAGCTTTGCCGATCAACTGCTCAGAGCCGCACAGCACCGAACCCACCGGGGCACCGAGGCCTTTGGACAGGCACACCGACACCGAATCAAAGTACTGAGTGATTTCCCGTGCATCCACACCAAGTTTCACCGCTGCGTTGTATAGGCGCGCGCCGTCGAGGTGCAGTTGCAAGCCTTTGTCCTGAGTGAAGCGGCGGGCGCGGGCCAGATACTCCAGCGGCAGCACTTTGCCCTGCATGGTGTTTTCCAGCGCCAGCAAACGAGTTCGAGCGAAATGGAAGTCATCCGGCTTGATCGCTGCCGCAACCTGATCCAGATCCAGCGAGCCGTCAGCCTGCACTTCCAGCGGCTGTGGCTGGATCGAACCGAGCACCGCCGCGCCACCGCCCTCGTACTTGTAGGTATGCGCCTGCTGACCCACGACGTATTCGTCGCCGCGCTCACAGTGCGCCATCAACCCCAGCAGATTACTCATGGTGCCGGTCGGCACGAACAAAGCGGCGGCAAAGCCGAGGCGCTTGGCCAGCTCGGCCTCCAGGCGATTGACCGTTGGATCTTCGCCGTAAACGTCATCACCGGTGTCCGCCGCAGTCATCGCGTCGAGCATGGCCGGAGTCGGTTGGGTGACGGTGTCGCTACGAAGATCGATAACACTCATGAACCTGGCCTCTAATCAGCAGGGGAAATCCCTTTACGAAGTGGAATTACTGCGGTCATCGCGTGGATTAATCAACCCTTGCGCAAGGAAAAGTCATTTCGAGTCGTCAAAAAATTCGATGGCAATCATCAGAAAGGCGCAATGCACAGACACACAATCTGTGTTAAAAACGCTGCGCCGCCCGAGAAAGGGCGGCAAAAACGTTCTCAGGGCGGGGTGCAATTCCCCACCGGCGGTAATTGCGCGCAATGCGTATAGCCCGCGAGCGCTTGGCGACGAACACGGCAAAGGCTGTGATCGGCGGCAAGGTCAGCAGACCCGGTGTGATTCCGGGGCCGACGGTCATAGTCCGGATGAAGAGAGAACGGGATTAACGCCAAAGGGCCGTCCGCGTGCATTCGTGC
Organism: Pseudomonas sp. RU47; assembly: GCF_004011755.1. Classification (GTDB taxonomy): domain Bacteria; phylum Pseudomonadota; class Gammaproteobacteria; order Pseudomonadales; family Pseudomonadaceae; genus Aquipseudomonas. Next base: position 5,039,437 of record NZ_CP022411.1, read on the forward strand.
GTGCGCTCGTACCCTTGAATCCCTTTCGATTCATAACGCCCTGTTTTTCACACAAACAGGAGTCAGAACATGCAACCCACCGCTATCGACAGCAAAAGCAAACACCCTCATGGCGAGCGCGTCGCGTTCATCCAGGCCTGCTGGCACAAGGAAATCGTCGACCAGAGCCGTAAAGGCTTCGTTGCCGAAATGATTGCCCTGGGTTATCAGGAATCCGACATCGATATCTTCGAAGTCGGCGGCGCTTTTGAAATGCCGCTGCACGCCAAGTTACTGGCCAAGACCGGTCGTTATGCCGGCATCGTCGCGGCAGCCCTGGTGGTGGACGGCGGCATCTACCGCCACGAATTCGTCGCCCAATCGGTGGTCAGCGGCCTGATGCAGGTGCAACTGGAAACCGAAGTGCCGGTGTTCTCGGTGTCGCTGACGCCGCATCACTTCCATGCCGGAGACGAGCATCAGAAGTTCTTCTTTGAGCACTTTGTACACAAGGGTCAGGAAGCGGCAAGGACTTGCGCGGATACGCTGCAGAAAGTTCGGGCATTGCGCCGTACAGAGCCGCGTGCTGTAGCCGTCTAAGCCTCGAACGATCGTTCCCACGCTCTGCGTGGGAATGCCTCAATGGACGCTCTGCGTCCGCTTTGGGACGCGGAGCGTCCCGGGCTGCATTCCCACGCGGAGCGTGGGAACGATCATCGGGTCAGGCGAGATTTTCGTCGGTGGTCGGGACGATCAGAATGCCCGCGCGCAAGCCGTTCTTGACCTTCGGATTGGGGAAGATGATCCGCGCGCCCTGCTCTTCGATGATCCAGCGGGTATTGGCCAGATCTTCGGCCAGCACGTAACCCACGTCCAACTCTGAAAAGTTTTCGATGTCCTGCGGCAGGTTCAAGCGGAACGCATCACTGTGCTTGATGATTTCCCGGGCGACACTGAACAGCTGCAAACCGTCCAGCCCCTGCTCCGCCATTTCCGGCTCAGTGCCTTCAATGATCTGCTTCAAGCGAGTTTCCAGCAGCGAGACGTTAACCCCGTCGTTCTGCCCGAACGGCCGCGCCTTGCCCAGTTCCAGCGTGAAAGCCTCGGCACCGAGCTTGTCGTAGGTGTACGAGCTGAACACGATCGACGGTTTGTTCTGCAACAGCACCGCTTCCATGCCCGCAGCGCGCAGGCGCGCCAGCTCAAGACGCGAATGCTGGCGACCTTCCTTCCACGGATACAAGGCAAACTGCTCGATCTTCGAACCGCGAATAGCGGTGTGCAGGTCGTAATGCAGACGCTGGCGATCCGGCTTGCTGAAAAAGCTTGCCGCCAAACGCTCCAGCTCACAGGCACGCAGTGCTTCGCTGCCACTGCTTTGTTCATGACGGCCGTTGAACAGCCGATTGACGTCCTGCTCGACGAAACGCTCGCCTTTGCGAATCGCTTCCGGGTTGCCAAACAGGAACAGAATGCGTGCGCGCGGCTTCAGATCGCCGCGTGCGATGTCGTGCAGCAGCCGATCAAGCAACTCGATCGGCGCTGTTTCGTTGCCGTGGATGCCTGCAGACAGCAGCAGGTCCAGGCCATTGTCGCGCGCTTCCGGTGGCCGGACTTCCAGCGCACCTTCGCTCAACCAGCGCATACGCACGCCTTCGACAGTCAGTTGAGTCTTCTCCGCCGGTTCGCGGCCGGCGAGGGTCAGTTCAAGCAGTTTGCCGAGGGCGAGCATAGAACGGTTTCCTTAGTGGTCGTGGTTGCAATCCGGGCCGTGCACGTGGTCTTCGTCGTCGCCGACGTCAGCCGGTTCCATTTCCAGTTGCAGACTTACCAGATTAGTCGCCAATGGGCGCAGCAGCAGGTTGGCGTACTCGGCGTCACCTTCTTCAACGTCCACGCCGATCAGCAGTTGGCCACGGCCGTCCTGCTGGATCCACAGCTCTTTGCCTTGCCACATGACCGCAACGCGGGTGCAGGAAGTCTCCAGTTGCGTGCCGTCGGTGTCTTCAAGGATCAGCTGCAGGGAATCGCTCATGTTTTTACTCTCTTGGGGGAGACAAGCCGCGCGCCGCGTTCAGGCGACGCGCCGGCCATCAATTGATCTGGAATGGATAAACCGCGCCCAGTTTAAGGATTTGCGTCAGTTCATCCAGTGCCGTCCGGCATTCAAGCAGCAATTGCGGATCCGCCAGATCGGTTTCGCTCAGGCGGTCGCGGTAGTGCTTTTCAACCCATGCGGTCAACGAACCGTACAACGGTGGCGTCATGATAACCCCTGGGTTGACGGCTGCCAGTTCGGTTTCGTTTAGCGCGACGCGCAGTCGCAGGCACGCCGGGCCACCGCCGTTCTGCATGCTTTGCTTGAGGTCGAAGACTTTTACTTCGCGGATCAGACCGCCGGAGCTGGTCAGGCTTTGCAGGTAAGCCCAGACGCGCTCGTTGGCCTGGCACTCTTGCGGCACGATCAGCAACATCGAGCCATCAGGACGCGAGAGCAATTGGCTGTTGAACAGGTACGAGCGCACCGCGTCATCCACGGTCACCGCCGAACGCGGCACGCACACGGACTGGAAGTTGCCGCCGACCTTGGCCAGTTTGCTTTGCAGTTCGGCCAGCATCTGATCGGTCTCGAGGAAGGCGTCCTCGTGATAGAACAGCACCTCGCCATTACCCACTGCGATCACATCGTTGTGGAACACGCCCTGATCGATCACGTTCGGGTTCTGCTGGGCGTAAACCACGCCTTCGTCACGCAGACCGTGCAGACGCGCTACCGCTTGCGACGCTTCGAGGGTCTGCCGCGCCGGGTACTTTTGCGGCGCCGGGAAACGGTTGTCAAAGGCACTGCGACCGAACACGAAGAACTCGACGCCCGCCTCGCCATACTCACGGCAGAAACGCGTGTGGTTGGCCGCGCCTTCGTCGCCGAACTGCGCCACCGCAGGCAGCGCGGCGTGATGGGCGAAGTGCTGCTGATTGGCGAACATCGCACCGAGCACGCGGCTGGTGGTCGGGTGCTCGATGCTGCGGTGGTATTTGCAGTTGAGGTTGGCGGCGGTGAAATGCACGCGGCCATCAGCGGTGTCGGCACTCGGGCTGACCGTGGCGGCGTTGGCCACCCACATGCTCGACGCCGAGCAACTGGCGACCAGCAGCGGCATGGCTTCTTTGGCGGCGCGCTCGATGACCTGAGCATCGGTGCCGCTGAAACCCAGACGGCGCAGAGCGGCCACGTCCGGACGTTCCTGTGGCGCCAGCACACCTTGCTGAAAGCCCATCTCCATCAGCGCTTTCATCTTCGCCAGGCCTTGCAGCGCCGCTTCCTTCGGGTTCGAGGATTGCTGGCTGTTGCTCTGGGACGCAACGTTGCCGTAGGACAGACCACCGTAGTTATGGGTCGGCCCCACTAGACCGTCAAAATTGACTTCATAGGATTTCATCAGCGAGGCTCCACGAGAATCTGTTGTTATAGGCATCAGTAACTATTCTTTTAGACCGAGGCGCGGCCTTCGCGAGCAGGCTCGCTCCCACAGGATTTATGTTGGACACAACATGTGTGAACACCACTGAACCTGTGGGAGCGAGCTTGCTCGCGAATGAGCATCACGCCATCTTCACGCCAGGCGTCAGGGCGGCAGGCAACACCAGGCTCGGCGTTTCCAGCGACGCTACCGGGTACGCGCAGTAATCCGCCGCGTAATAAGCGCTGGCGCGATGGTTACCCGAGGCACCCACACCGCCGAACGGCGCGCTGCTCGCAGCACCGGTCAGCTGTTTATTCCAGTTGACGATCCCGGCGCGGCTTTCCAGCCAGAACTGCTGATAACGCGCTTCGGAATCGGACAACAAACCAGCGGCCAAACCATAAGCGGTGTCATTGGCTTCAGCGATCGCCGCTTCGAAATCGACGTAGCGAATCACTTGCAGCAACGGGCCGAACAGTTCTTCGTCCGGACGCTCGGCAACCGCCGTCACATCCACAATGCCCGGCGTCAACAACGCGGCTTGCGCCTGCGGCTGAGTCATCGCCAGCAGCGACACCGCGCCATTGGCCAACAGATGTGCTTGCGCGTCCATCAGCGCTTTCGCTGCGCCGAGGGAAATCACCGAGCCCATGAACGGCGCCGGTTGCTGATCGAAGGCGCCGACCTCAATAGTCTTGCTGACCTCAACCAGTCGCTGCAACAGACTATCGCCCCACGCGCCTTGCGGCACCAGCAGACGGCGTGCACAGGTGCAACGCTGACCGGCAGAGATGAACGCCGACTGAATGATCGTGTAAACCGCCGCATCCAGATCCGCGACCTGATCGACCACCAGAGGGTTGTTGCCGCCCATTTCCAACGCGAGAATCTTGTCCGGACGCCCGGCGAATTGCTGGTGCAGATGATTGCCGGTGCGGCTGGAACCGGTGAAGAACAGACCGTCGATGCCCGGGTTCGCCGCCAGTGCGATGCCGGTTTCGCGAGCGCCTTGCAGCAGGTTCAAAACACCCGCTGGCAGACCGGCTTCGATCCAGCACTTGACCGTCAGCTCGGCGACTTTCGGGGTCAGCTCGCTTGGCTTGAACAGCACGCTGTTACCGGCCAACAGCGCCGGAACAATGTGGCCGTTTGGCAGGTGACCGGGGAAGTTGTAAGGGCCGAACACCGCGACCACGCCGTGCGGTTTGTGGCGCAAAACGGCGGTGGCGTCGCCCAGCGGGCCGCTCTTCTCGCCGGTACGCTCGCGGTAACTCTGCACCGAGATGGCAATCTTGTTGACCATGCTGGTCACTTCGGTCGCGGCTTCCCACAGCGGCTTGCCGGTCTCTTCACCGATGGTGCGGGCCAGTTCGTCAGCGTGGTTTTTCAGCGACGCGGCGAAAGCCTCAAGCACAGTGATGCGCTCTTCCAGCGTGCGACGCGCCCAGCCCGGAAAGGCCTGACGTGCAGCCTGCACGGCCGATTCAACCTGAGCTGCCGTGGCGCCCTCCCCCGACCACAGCACTTGCTGGGTCACCGGGTTCAGCGATTGAAAGGCCTCGCCCTGACCGGCCAGCCACTCACCTGCGATGTATAGCGAATTCATTATTTCGACTCCCGTGCAGCGGACAACGCCACGGCGCGCACTTGATCGCCAGCGTTGAGTTGAAGACGTTTGGCGGTCTGCGGATCGACCACCAGCGTGCCGGCAGCGAGACGCGCCGGCGCAGCGGTGATGCGGCAGTCTTCGCGCTTGCGGTTATGGATGATGAACGGCGTGGCGTCGTCGCCCGGAGTACCGACGGCGAGCACCAGCGCTTCGCTGTCACGCACTGCGCGGATCTTGCCGGTTTCGCATTCGATGGCCGGGCCTGCGTCGAAGATGTCGACGTAACCCTGATAGCTGAAACCTTCGCCCTTGAGCATCGCCAAGGCCGGCTCGGTGTCCGGGTGAACCTGGCCGATTACGCTACGCGCGCCTTCGGACAGGAAGCAGGTGTACAGCGGGAATTTCGGCATCAGTTCAGCGATGAACGCCTTGTTGCCGACACCGGTGAGGTAATCGGCCTGGCTGAATTCCATTTTGAAGAAGTGCCGACCCAGACTTTCCCAGAACGGCGAACGGCCGGCGTCATCGGAGACACCGCGCATCTCGGCGATGATCTTGTTGCCGAACAATTCCGGGAATTCAGCGATGAACAGCATCCGCGCCTTCGACAGCATGCGACCGTTCAGACCGTTGCGGTAATCGGCGTGCAGGAACAGCGAGCACAGCTCGGAATTACCGGTCAGGTCGTTGGCCAGAAACAGCGTCGGAATCTCGCGATAGATGTTCAGCTCTTGCGAAGCGCTGACAGTGAGGCCGACACGGAAGTTGTACCAAGGCTCACGCATGCCGACAGCACCAGCAATGGCGGAAATCCCCACCACGCGACCGTCGTCGTCTTCGAGCACGAACAGGTAGTCCGCATCGCCACGGCCGGCTTCACCGCGAAAGGTCTTCTCGGCCCAGCCGACCCGGTGGGCCAGACGTTCTTCGTTGGCCGGCAAAGTGGTCAGGCCGGTGCCGGTGCTGCGGGCCAGGTCGATCAGAGCGGCTAAATCGCTGCTGCGTACGGGACGAACAATCATGCTATCTCCTCAAACGGGCCGCTTTCGCCACCCGTGAAACTCGCTAAGGCGTTAAACCGCCACCAGGCGCACGCTGGCACCTTCACCGACGCCCAGGGCTTCGGCCGCTTCCAGATCCAGAGTCACCGGTTTGCCCGGCGCGTAATCCAGTTCCAGCAGCACCGCGCGGTAATCCTGCAACTGCGCGTTGGCCACCAGATACTGGCGCCCGGCACCTTTCACCGGCTCGCCGATCTTCACCGGCACCACGCGGCTCTGGGCGATCGAACGAATCCCCGAAACGCGCGCATGCAGGGTCGGGCCACCGTCGAAAATGTCGATGTAGTGATCAGTCTCGAAGCCTTCGCGCATCAGGATGTCGAAGGTGATCTGCGCACGTGGATGCACCTGGCCCATCGCCTCTTGGGCGGAATCCGGCAGCAGCGGCACGTAGATCGGATAATGCGGCATCAGCTCGGCGAGGAATGTACGGCTTTTCAGCCCGCACAGACGCTCGGCTTCGGCGTAGTTGAGGTCAAAGAAGTTGCGCCCGATTGCATCCCAGAATGGCGAGTCGCCGTTCTCGTCGCTGTAACCGACGATCTCGGTGACCACCGAATCAGCGAAACGCTCCGGGTGGCTGGCAACGAACAACAGACGGCCACGGGAGTTGAGCTCGGACCACGGCGAACCGACCAGCTCGCGCTGCACGTAGAAACTGGTCAGCAAGCTGTTGCCGGTCAGGTCATGGCACTGCGAAAGCACGTGGATCTTGTTGTGGATCTTCAGCTCGCGCGAAGCGTGGACGAAGGTCTCGTTGCGGAAGCTGTAGAACGGCTCCGAATAACCGGCCGAGGCGACAATCGCCGAGCAACCGACCAGTTTGCCGGTGGTGGAGTCTTCGAGGACGAAGAAATAGCTCTCTTCACCGTTGAAGCTCACTTCGGCGGCGAACGAGGCTTCGCTCGCAGCGATCTTGTCGCTCAGACGTTCCACGTCATCCGGCAAGGAAGTGACACCAATCGGGCTGTCCGCAGCCAGACGCTGTACCTCGCCCAGATCAGCCATTTGCGCAGGGCGCATCACCAGCATGGTGTCACTCCTTTCTCTTATCAATTCACAGAAAAAATAACCGGGCCTACATGGAGATCAATGTAGGAGTGAGCCTGCTCGCGATTGCGGTCTGTCAGAAACCAATGAGTCGACTGACATACCGCAATCGCGAGCAGGCTCACTCCTACAGTTGATCTGGTCCGGCATAAAATTTTGATCGACGCCTGAAAAACTCCAGGCGCCGAAAGGTCTATCAGGCTTGCGTCAGTGCTGCAGCCGCGCGTTCAAAGCGATCCAGACCGGCATCGATATCAGCGTCTTCCACCACCAGGCTCGGGGCGAAACGGATCACGTCCGGGCCGGCCTGCAGAATCATCAGGCCTTCTTTTTCAGCGGCGTTGAAGATGTCTTTGGCTTTGCCTTTCCAGGCATCGCTGAGCACGCAACCGATCAGCAGACCGAGGCCACGTACCTGTGTGAACAGGCCGTATTTCTCGCCGATCTGCTCAAGGCGCGCCTTGAACTTGTCGTGCTTGGCGTTCACACCGTTCAGCACTTCCGGGGTATTGATCACGTCGATCACCGCTTCAGCGACCGCGCACGCCAGCGGGTTGCCGCCGTAGGTGGTGCCGTGAGTGCCGACAACCAGATGTTTGGCCAGCGCTTCGGTGGTCAGCATCGCCGCGATCGGGAAACCGCCGCCCAGGCTCTTGGCGCTGGTGAGGATGTCCGGGGTCACGCCGTAATGCTGGTAGGCGAACAACTTGCCGCTGCGGCCCATGCCGGTCTGCACTTCGTCGAACACCAGCAGCGCGTTGTTCGCGTCGCACAGTTCGCGGGCACCTTGCAGGTAAGCCAGTTCGGCCGGCAGTACGCCGCCTTCGCCCTGGATCGGTTCCAGCACGACCGCACAGGTCTTGTCGGAAACCGCTGCCTTCAATGCTGCAAGGTCGTTGTAAGGGACGTGGGTGATGCCGGTGATTTTCGGGCCGAAACCGTCGGAGTACTTCGACTGGCCACCGACGTTGACGGTGAACAAAGTACGGCCGTGGAAGCTGTTCAGCGCGGCGATGATTTCGTACTTCTCAGTGCCGAAACGGTCGAACGCCACACGACGGGCCAGCTTGAACGCGGCCTCGTTGGCTTCGGCGCCGGAGTTGCAGAAGAACACGCGCTCGGCGAACGTGGCGTCGATCAGCTTGTGCGCCAGGCGCAGGGCCGGTTCGTTGGTGAACACGTTGGACACGTGCCACAGCTTGTTCGCTTGCTCGGTCAGTGCACCGACCAGCGCCGGGTGCGCGTGGCCCAATACGTTAACGGCAATCCCGCCGGCGAAGTCGATCAGCTCGCGGCCGGCCTGATCCCAGACACGGGAACCGGCGCCACGCACCGGAATAAAAGCGGCAGGCGCGTAGTTGGGAACCATTACCTGGTCGAAATCGGCGCGTTGTACCGCAGCGTGCTCAACGGACATCGGAGTCTCCTGATGAGGGCCACCCGCCTGAAACTGGCGAGCGATGGGGGGATTGTAAGGACAGTTTTCTGCCCGGCCTTGTCGCCAAGCGACAACTTCTTATAGCGCAAACCCCGGATTTTCACGGGTTTACGGCAATGCGACAAATAGCGTCGCAAAGGCGCAGTTTAACTGGCCCTGCCGATTTGCGGCAGGCTGCAGAGAATAGCAACTCAACCTCGCAGCAAAGCTATAAATATGTACCGCACCTCGATCGCCATTTGCTGATTTGCTGAGCATTCCTTTCAACGCCCAAGGAATGGCCAATGAACTTGCCCGAAGGACAACAACCGGCATCCCCGCCCGACACCAACGATGCCCAACACCCTGACGATCATTACTTGCCGCTGAAGAACGCCATCCCCGATTGGCTGGGCAGTGCCTCAGTCGCTCGCCGCGAGGCACTCAAGCGTATTTCGCCGCAACGCTCGTCCCCCGTGCAATCTGCGCCCGCCACGCAACACACACAGATGAAAAGCCTCAATGCCGCCCACATGGCCGCTCAAAGTGAGGTCGATAAAAGCCTTGAACACCTGCAAGACGCCAGCGCCTTTGCCGAACCGTTGCTCCAGGCAGAGCTGAAAAAGTGTTTCGATCTGGATCTGGATGTCAGAACCACATTTGTACGCCTGTACATTCCCGCCACCACGCCGTGGTTTCCGATAAGCACAGGCGCGCGCGTCTGGTCCGTCTCACTGCTGGATGCCGCGCTGCATAACTTCGAGGAAAAGGAAAGCTACGCGGCAGCCTTCGAAGCTGCGTCGACCTACACCACCCGCCCCTCCTCCACAGGCCAGTTCGAAGCCCTGCCGTCGATCAAAGCCAAACTGAGCATTTCGGCGTTCGTCCAGTTGTGCCGACGGCTGGATATCGGCGCGCAGTACAAGAAAAAACTCGAAGACACGCTGGGTTTTACCGATTCGACGGTGAAGTCAGCACTGCGAAAGAAAATAGACGCCAGTGCCAAAGCCTCCATGAAAGCCGCTCTGCAATGGGCGCTAATGAACCGGGACATATCGCAAAGCTACTCTCGTCTGGTTGAAGCGATGCTTGACGGGTTGGGCGGCCTCTATGTCAAGGACGCGCCGGTACGCAGCCATGACATAACCCTGCTGGGCGCGTCGCTCACCGGTATTGTCGTGTTTGCCCCGGATCTGTACGTGTCTCGCAGCGCCGCACGGGTGGTGGCCTACGTTCCGGATGATCCCGAGCATCCCTTCAAGGAATATGCCTCAGCGGCCGAAATGGTGGTTGAACTGACACGACAACTGCGTTCGAAGGATTACCAGCAATTCTTCAGCCGATTCGTCAACCACGATCAACGGGGGGCTTTCTTCAGCACGCTGAACAGTCGACTCACGCAGATCAAGTGGCACCCCCACGAGCCAGGCAACGCGCTGCCTACATGGCGTGAAACGCCGGTCGAGCGCCCCGATCTGCAGTCGGGGCTCGAGCCGTTCGCCGACGATCTGTGGCAGCACCTCTACCAGACCCGACTGAACAAGATCCTCAATGACGCTCAGGTCATTGCCGTTCCCACCGCAGCGGTGGACCAGAAGGCACGCTGGGCCTTCTGGGATTCGGTGGTCAACATCATCACCACGATTGCGCAGACCGCCGCACTGGTCGTCGCGCCATTCGTGCCGGTTCTGGGCGAAGCGATGATGGCGTACATGGCCTATCAGTTTCTCGACGAAGCGTTCGAAGGCATCATCGAATGGGCGCAAGGGCGTAAAACCGAAGCGTTCGAACACCTGATGGGCACAGTCGAGTCGCTGGTCCAGCTCGGCACTTTCGCCGTTGGTGGTGCGATTGGCGCTGCCGAGTTTCGCAAGATATTGCCCAAGGAGATTGTCGCGTTCATCGACCGCTTCAAACCTGTGCGACTGGCCAACGAACAAACCCGCTATTGGGACCCGAACCTCGCCCGCTATCAACACACAAGCCTTCCTGATAGCGGCTCAAAGGCCAGTGAGCTTGGCCTGCATCAACATCAGGGCAAGCAACTGCTGCCTCTCGACGACGCACACTTCGCCGTCAACGAAAGCCCGATCCCCGGCCAATACCGTATCGAACACCCGACCCGCGCCGACGCCTATCAACCCGTTGTGCGACACAACGGTGCCGGCACCTGGCACACCGAACTCGAGCAACCACTGGAGTGGGGCGGCGCCACTGCGCTGCAACGCATCGGGCCTTGCGTAGAGTCGTTTTCCCCCGCCGAGCGCGAGACGATTCTGCAAGTCAGCGGCGTCAACGAAGATGCCTTGCGCAAAATGCATGCTGATCAGCAAACCTTGCCGCCACTTCTGGCCGACAGCATCCAGCGCTTCAAGATCGATCAGGAACTGCAACGGCTGAGCGACCAACTCGATAGCAGCGATGCGCAAGAATACCTGCGCGTCGACCCCGTGACGCAGCTGCAACTGTTGACGGACCATGGTCGCTGGCCACGCAGCCAGCGCCTGCGTTTCATCGATCAACAGGGCGAGCTGATCTGGCAGTCCTCCGCTGACGAAACCCTGCCACTGACCGAGTTTCACCAAGAGCCCGACGGCGATGTGCTGAAGACACTGCTTGGCGCCCTGGACGAGCAGCAAACCAAAAACCTGCTCGCAGAACCCTTCAGCGGGCCAACGCATTCCGTGCAAGTGCGCAGCCAAACGCTGCGCAAGCAATTGGCCCAGCTCAGCAGACGCCACCGCACCACGCTGTTCGAATCGCGTTATCAGGCACTGCAGCGCATTGACGATCCACTGGCACAACAACTGGGTCGACATCAGCCCGGCTTGCCGGCCAGCGTCACCCGCGAACTGCTCGACACGGCCACCGGCGGTGAACTGCGTCAGATCAATGATGGGCAACTGCCGGCGCGCCAGCAGGAGCTCATGCAACTGGCCAGCCAGGAAGTGCGCGTCACCCGGGCGTACGAAGGCCTGCAATTGAAAGCCACCAACAACCCCGATTCCGACTCCCTGGCGTTGCACAGCCTCAAGCTATTGCCTGGCTGGAGCGGCGATGTGCGTATCGAGATCCGCGACGCACGTTACGAAGGGGCGGTGCTCGACAGCATCGGACGCGACGCTGCCCCCGCACACAAAGTGCTGGTTCGTCAGCGCGACGGCCGCTATCAACCTTACGACGATCGCGGTCAGGAACTGCATTCGGCCACTGACTTCTACTCCAGCCTGTTGTACGCATTACCGGACGGTGAACGCCAAAACCTGAACCTGCAGATCGGCCAGGCTGATGCGCTGAAAGCGGCGATCCGCGAGCGCACACTGGAGCGCAATGAGCTGCGTACCGTGCTGTTCGATGCACCGATTCGCCAGCCTGGCGTGGACACACTGCGACTGGCCGGCTTCGCCGATCAACGGCCGACACTGCCACGGAGCCGTGACGATGCCGGCTTTTTTGAAGCCGGCGAACTCGGTGTGATCGGCATAGAGAATCAGGACAATCTGGTCACGGCAGGCCAACGAATCATCCGTCCCGAGGAGCGTGTACAGGCACTCTATCGAGGCTTCTCCAACGAAGAAGCGCGAAATTTCGTCGCCGCCTTTCAGAATGATACTGCGGCACTGAACGCGGATCTGGCCCGGCGCCACATCGAGTACAGCAAGCTCAGTGATGACCTGCGCCGATGGGAAATCGACGTACCCGCCAACCATCCGCAAAACGGTCAGCCGCTGACCTACATCGAGCGTCGGGAAGCCCTGCAGAATCGCGCCTTGCTCAGGGATGCACTGCTACGTTGCTGGCGCCGGCAAACCCGCGGCCCCGCCGGAAACATGCTGCAGATTGCGCAACCGATACTGGGCGAGTTGCCCGCACTGGAAGCGGATTTCAGTCACGTCGCCATGCTGTCGATCAATGGCAGCGTGCAAACCGGAGCAGTGGACGCGTTCCTGCAAAGTTTCCCGTCGCTGCTGTACCTGGATGCGCAAAACCTCAACCTGCCGAGCCTGCCCCAGGCTTTCACGGCCATGCCGCAATTGCGTCAGTTGATCTTGCGCAACTGCGGCATCAGCCACTCGACGGCCAACCAGGCAGTGCTTGCATCATTGTCCAACCTTTCATTGCTGGATCTGCGTGGCAATGCACTGGGGACACCTCCCGACGTCAGCGCAATTCCGACGCTGCGCTACCTCAATCTATCAAACACGGGTATCGAAACCGTGCCGGCCAATCTGCTTGATCACCCGCAATTGATCACCGGCAGTTTCGATGGCAACCGGATCACGGAAATACCGGATGCCTTTTTCGACCTGGCCAGCTCCCTCAGTGACGGTTACGGTTTTGCCGACAACCCGCTGTCGGCCGCCACGCGGGAGAAAGTAAAAACATTCTATAACCACACGGGCAAGCAGTTCGGGGTACGCCAGGAGCCTGCGGATGTCTTGCGCACCACCACGTTGTTTCCTGAACTGAATGCCGACCAGGCCAGTGAGGTCCTGTACCGGCTCCCCGGCACCTGGGTTGAAGGCCGGGCCCAGCTCGCTCGCTGGGAAACCGAGCTCACCACACTGCAGACCGAACTCAGCGAATGGGTCACTCAAATACCTGCGCTCGACCCTGTGTTCAAACGGCCATTGACGCTGGAAGAACAGCTACTGGAACGCAATGCCAGAGACGCGTTCCGGCAGAGACTTGAACGGTTCTGGCGTTCCAGATCGACGACCGCCAGAGACAGCGAGCTGAGCGCAACACTGGAGTTCATTGGCGATCTGCCGGTGCTCAGCACCAACTTCGACCACGTCACCCGACTGACACTGGTGGGTAATAAAAACATCACTGCCACCCTGCCATTTATCCAGCGCTTTGATCATCTGACCACGCTGGAACTGCACGCCTTCGACCTCGAACCGATCGCGCTTGCACAGATCAGGATGCCTTACCTCAGCACACTGGAGCTCAACGATTGCGGCGTGGTGCTGACCCCGGAAAACCAGGCAACCCTGCTTTCACTCAACCACCTGCGTACGCTGGATTTGAGCAACAACCCCTTGGGCACCTTCCCCGACCTCAACCTCCTCCCGGAGCTGACTTATCTCGATCTGTCCAACTGCGGCATCAATGCAGTGCCCGACGGGGTGGCCAGCCATCTGAATCTGCGTACCGCGATTTTCAGCGATAACCGCATTAGCGAAATACCCGATGCAGTGTTTGAGCATTCCGCCGATCAGAGTGACGGCTTCGATTTTTCCGGCAATCCCCTGTCGCTCGCCACACGCAACAAGGTCAAAAGCTATTACCGACGCATGGGCCACGACTTCAACGTACGAGCCGACGATGCTGATATTGCCCTGATGCGCCAACTGTTCCCGTCCCTGGACGAACAAGCGGCCAGCGACGTGATCTACGATTTGCCCGGCACCCTGGCCGACAGCCGCAATCAACTGGTCGCGTGGCGGGCCGAACTCAATCAGTTGAAATCCGACCTGACCTTGTGGGCGCCACAGGTTCCGAGTGTTCACCCCGTCACAGGGCAGATCCTTACGGCGATCGAGCTGTTCGACCAGTACGCAGCCCGATCCGAGTTCGGCCAACAGCTGGAACGGTTCTGGCGCCACAGGTCAGTCGAGTCAGGCATGCGCGCGGACTATTTCGAATCCGACCTGCGATTCTTCGGTTACTTTCCCCGACTGACAGTCGATTTCACTCACGTCTCAGGCTTGAAGCTCAAAGGCAACGCCGCCATTGGTGCGCCGGAAGGGTTCTTCAATTTGTTCCTCAACACCCGTGAACTGGACCTGCAACAGTTTCCCCTGGGCGAAATCCCCCAGGCAGTGGCTCAACTGCCAGCGCTGACAGAACTGTCGCTGAGGGACTGCGGCGTGACGCTCACCCCGGCTGACGAGCATCTGCTCGCTACGTTGAGTGACCTTGAGCTTCTCGACCTGAGCAATAACCCGCTGGCGGTGATACCCGACCTTGAGCCCCTGCCGGCCCTGCGTGACATTCTGTTGTCCAATAGCGGTATCACGGCAGTGCCCAATGGCGTTGCCAATCACCCGAGCCTGAAAAACGCCTTGTTCAACGACAACCGCATCACCGATCTGCCCGAAGCGTTTTTCAACCTCGACCTGGATCTGGCCGACGGCCTCAACCTGACCAACAACCCACTGTCTCTGGCAGCCCGCGAGCGTATCAAAACCTACTACGTCGAACATGGGCGCAACTTTGACGTTATGCCGGACGCCAGCGATCTGGACTGCGCGCAAAGACTGTACCCGTGGATGGACAAGGACGATGCCAGCCACATGATCTACCACCTGCCGGGCACACTGCAGGCTGGCACTGCACAACTGCTGCGCTGGGAAGTGGAGATCAGTCAGATGATCAGCGATTTGAGTGCGTGGTCCGAACGCGCACTGACCCGTAACCCCGCGACCGGCGAGTATTGGGGCGCATCTGAACGAGCCACAGAACTGTTCAAGAAGAGACAGTTCAGTCAGCAACTGGAAGGATTCTGGCGCAGCAGGAACGTCGACAAGACAGAGCTGAGGCTGAACGCGCTTGATATCGAGGCACCTTTTGCCGATGACTTGCCAGCGCTGACGGCCGACTTCAGCCACGTTGCCCGCCTGTCCATCCAGGGCAGTAACGCCTTGAATGCCCCGGACGCCTTCCTCACCTGCTTCAGCGGATTGCAAACGCTGGAACTGCGCAATTTCGCGCTGGGTCGACTCCCTCGTGCACTGACACTTATGCCGAGCCTCGAAACGCTGACTCTGAGCAGTTGCGGGGTTGTATTCGACGCGGCGGGGCAAGCCACGCTGACCGCAATCAGCCGACTGAAGCGCCTGGACCTCTACAACAACCCTTTGGCTACAACGCCGGACGTCAGCTCGTTGCTGGCGTTGACGGAGCTGGAACTCAGCCGGACCGGCATCACCGAGGTGCCTGCCGGTGTCGGCCAATTGCCTCAACTGCGCGGCGTCTTTCTCAACGAAAACGCCATTGTTGAGCTGCCACAAGACATGAGCGGGTTTGCCGCAAACGGCGTCGTCCTGAGGGCCAATCCGCTATCCGCTGGCGCTCGAGAACGGATAAAAACCTATTACCAGTCCAGCTATCAGAACCTTGGGGTGGCGCCTGACCAAGCGGACATCGAGCTGACTCAGAGCCTGTATCCCGGCATCAGCGAAACGGATGCCGGTCATCTGATCTATGGTCTGCCGGGGACACTGGTCGAAGGACGGACTGAATTGCTGCGTCGCCAGAGCGACCTCGCCACGCTACATGACCAACTCGATGTGTGGGCGAAGGAGGTTCCACGCGATCCGGTGACCGGGGTGAGGCTTGCGGACGAAGTGTTACGCCAGGAAATTACCCGGCGCACGGATTTCATGAAGCAACTGGAACAACGCTTGCGCCTGGCGCCGACGCGCATGGCCCCCATAGACGTCACACTCGAAATATCGTTTACCGGCGAGCTGCCAGCCTTAAGCGGTCGCTTCGAACAGGTCAGCAAACTGAAACTGACCAGCACAGCCCAGGTACACCCACGGGTTGAGCGTCTGCTTGAGTTGTTTCCAAACCTGAGCGAACTGGCCATCAGCGACTATCAGCTCAACGAAATTCCCCTGCCGGTGTTGCGCATGAACAACCTTACAAGCCTGACACTGCGCCGTTGCCGTATCGCTCTGACGGAGCAAGGCGCGAATGCGCTGGCCGCCATGACCAACCTTCGCGTCC
Source organism: Pseudomonas sp. RU47 (assembly GCF_004011755.1). Classification (GTDB taxonomy): domain Bacteria; phylum Pseudomonadota; class Gammaproteobacteria; order Pseudomonadales; family Pseudomonadaceae; genus Aquipseudomonas. Next base: position 5,055,757 of record NZ_CP022411.1, read on the forward strand.
TGGATTTGAAGCACAACCCGCTGGGGCGTGCGCCGGATCTGAAAAACCTGCAGGCGTGTCATTCACTGCATCTAAGCGACACCGGACTGACTGAACTGCCCACCGGCCTTTTTGATCTGCCGCAGTTGACGTACGCAGATCTTTCCGCAAACGCCATTACCGAACTGCCCGTCCCACTGCCCTTTTCCGCAGAGGGCAGAGCAGTCACCTATGACTTCAGTAACAATCCATTAAGCCCGCAAAGCCAGCAAAGTCTGACAACCTACAACGCGGCCAATGAATTGCGACTGCTCAAGGAGCGAGAAGCGCGGACCCGATTCCACCAGGAACTCGACGACTTTGAGGGTTCAAGCTTTTCCGATGGCGAAGAACAACCCTAAGCACAGTGAGCACTGGCGAGCGTTGGCTAACCAGTCCTCAGCCGCGCTCGGGCGGCACTGACGACAATTCGAACGGGCTGCTGCTGCGCCGCTGGTTGCGATCTTCCCGCGGCGTGGCACCGAAGAAATTGCGGTAGGCGCTGGAGAAATGCGGCCCCGAAGAGAAGCCACACGACAGGCCGATCTGGATGATCGACTTGCTGGTCTGCATCAACATCTGCCGGGCCTTGTTCAGGCGCAGTTCCAGGTAGTACTGGCTCGGCACACGGTTGAGGTATTGCTTGAAGATCCGTTCCAACTGACGACGGGATACGCACACGTGCTGGGCGATTTCGTCGGTGGTCAGTGGCTCTTCGATATTGGCTTCCATCAGCAACACCGCCTGGGTGAGCTTCGGATGGCTGGAACCGAGACGGTTCTGCAACGGGATGCGCTGGCGCTCGCCACCCTCGCGGATGCGCTCAACGACCAGCTCTTCCGAGACCGCGCCGGCCAGTTCTGCACCGTGATCGCGAGCCAGCACCGCCAGCAACAGATCGAGCACGGACATGCCGCCACACGCGGTCAGGCGATCGCGATCCCAATCGAACAGATGGCTGGTGGCGATGACTTTCGGGAAACGCTCGGCGAAATCGTCCTGCCAGCGCCAATGCACGGCGGCGCGATAACCGTCGAGCAAACCGAGTTGCGCCAAGGGATAAACGCCAGCGGACAAACCGCCGATGACGGTACCCGCACGCACCAGCTGCTTGAGCGCACTGCTGAGTGCCGGGGCCAACGTGGTCGGCGGCTCGTCAGCGAGCAGGAACAGTTTCTGGAAGTTTTCGAGCTTGCCGGTCCAGGGCTCACCGGGCAATTGCCAGGCGCCTTCGGCCCCGGTTCCTGTAACGGCTTCGGCCTGCAAGAACGACAGTTCGTAAACCACATCCGGGTGCACACGCTGAGCAACACGCAAGGCTTCCTCCGCCAGCGCCAGCGTCAACGCTTTAGTGCTGGGCCAAATCAGGAAACCAATTCGATGGGCAGTCATGGGCGGGCAATCCGAAGCGAAGAACAGTGATGAAGGCATGGGCCAATGCTAGCCCGTAAATGAACACAAATCTTGAAACCAACCGAGATCCAGGCAGAGATCCAACTGTGGGAGCGAGCCTGCTCGCGAAAGCGGTGGATCAGTCGATATCTATGTCGGATGTCACACCGCATTCGCGAGCAGGCTCGCTCCCACAGAGATCGCAGGCCAGCCTTCTGGCTGCGAAGCATGCACTATCACGGTGCACAACGGCAGCCCTGATTTATTTCAAACTGCCCGAGAGGAATTGCTGCAAACGTTCCGATTGCGGATTCACCAGCACTTCACGCGGGTTGCCGCTTTCTTCAACAACACCTTTGTGCAGGAACACCAACTGGTTCGACACTTCACGGGCAAAGCCCATTTCGTGCGTGACCACAACCATGGTGCGACCTTCCTGCGCCAGCGCTTGCATCACCTTCAGCACGTCGCCGACCAGTTCCGGGTCGAGCGCCGAAGTCGGTTCGTCGAACAGCATCACTTCCGGTTCCATCGCCAGCGCACGGGCAATCGCCACACGTTGCTGCTCGCCACCGGACATGTGCCCCGGGAACGCGTCTTTACGATGGGCCACACCGACCTTGTTCAGGTAGTACTCGGCTTTTTCGCGAGCTTCGTACTTGGGTACGCCCAGTACGTGAACCGGCGCCTCCATGATGTTTTCAATAGCAGTCATGTGCGACCACAGGTTGAAATGCTGGAACACCATCGACAGGCGCGAACGCATGCGCTGCAGCTGTTTCGGATCAGCGGCTTTCAGCGCGCCGTCCTTGTTCGCCACCAGTTTCAGCTCTTCGTTGTTTAGCAGAATCTTGCCCGCGTGCGGCTGCTCGAGCAGGTTGATGCAGCGCAGGAAAGTACTTTTGCCGGAGCCACTGGAGCCGATGATGCTGATCACATCGCCGGCTGCCGCTTTCAGGGACACGCCCTTGAGCACTTCGTGACTGCCATAGCGTTTATGCAGGTCTTGGACTTCAAGTTTGTACATGCGGTCGGTTCTCACAAAAACAGTCAGTCAGTCGTTGAGCAAGCGCCCGTGACGCAGCGCTTCGCGCCCCGCCACCTTGGCCAGCCAGAAACCGGGTTGGGCATAACGCAGCCGTTCAATGGCAAACAGCACCCCGGAGGTACCAGCACACACCGTGCTGACCCGATCGGACAGAGGATCAATCACTTCAAAAATCTCGTCGCCCGCCTCGACCCATTCGCCGGGCTTGCGCAGAAAACTTACGACGCCCGGATGCGGCGCGAGCAGCAACTCGGTGCCTTCGAACGGCATGCCTTCACACGCTTCGTGCGCCGGGTTCGGCCACCCGCCGGTAATCAAACCTTGCTCGGCGAGGAACGCGAGAATGCCTTCAGCATACGCGCAGGCTTCGGCGCGACCGGTATCGGCCTGACCGCCCAGCTCAATGGTCGTCGCCAGACACGCCAGCGGAATCTGCGCATCGGGGAACTGCCGCGACAGACGCAACCACGGCAACGAGCACGCTTCATCGAACGAACTGCCGCCGGAGTCTTCCGCGAGCAATCCGACCTTCACATTCAGGTGCGCCGCCAACGAACGCCACTGCGGCCAGTGCTGCGGCAATGCGTACATGTGCAACGCGGCTTCGGCATCGCAATGCAGATCGAGCACTACATCGGCGGTGCAGGCATGGCTGAGCAACACGCGCTGCATGCCTTGCAACTGACTGCTCGCTTCCGGCAATGCCGCCAGATGATCGGCCATGGCCTGACGGATCAGGCGCACATTGGCGTGCGGATCATCACCGAGGCTCTCAGCCAATGCTGCCGCAACCGGCGCGCTCAGTTCGACGAAATCACGGTTGAAATTCTTGCCGCTGCCCGCTTCGAAACGGCCTTGGTGATTGCCTTGCAGCAATTGCCCGAGACCCAACGGGTTGGCGACTGGCACCAGTTCGACGACACCGTTGAGCAAGCCTTTGGCTTCGAGTTCACCGAGGCGCTTTTTCAGCTCCCAGGCGGTGCGCATGCCCGGCAATTCGTCAGCATGGAGGCTGGCCTGAATGTAGGCCTTGCGCTCGCCATGGCCGAAGCGAAAGACCGAAATCTTGCGCTCGCTGCCCAAATGGCTCCACGGCAATACGTGGTCGATGCGTTCCATATCAATGCTTCCGCGGGGCCAGATAGCTCAACCAGCGACGCTCGGCCAGTTTGAACAGCTTGACCAGAATGAACGTCAGGCACAGGTAGAACACGCCAGCGGTGATGTACGCCTCGAACGGCAGATAGAACTGCGCGTTGACGGTACGTGCCGCGCCAGTGATGTCGATCAAGGTCACGATGGACGCCAGACTGGTGGTCTGCAGCATCATGATCACTTCGTTGCTGTACTGCGGCAGTGCCCGGCGCAGGGCCGATGGCAGCAGGATGCGTTTGTACAGTTTGAAGCGCGACATGCCCATGGCTTTCGCCGCTTCGATCTCACCGTTCGGCGTGGCCTTGAGGCTGCCAGCGATGATTTCAGCGGTGTAGGCGCTGGTGTTGACCGCGAAGGCCAGGCAGGCACAGAACGTCGCGCTGGACAGCCATGGCCACAAGAAGCTTTCGCGGACCGCTTCAAACTGCGCCAGACCGTAGTAGATCAGGAACAGTTGCACCAGCATCGGCGTGCCACGGATCACGTAGGTGTAAAGCCACGCGGCGCCGTTGACGACCGGGTTCTTCGAGACGCGCATCAGCCCCAGCGGCAGGGCCGCGAGCAGACCGAAAAACAGCGACAGCGCGAGCAGTTTGAGGGTGGTCAGCAGGCCGCCGAGGTACAGCGGCATGGCCTCCCAAATGACGTTGTAGTCGAAGATCATAGATCAGCCGCCCTTACGCCTACCGAGTAGCGCTTCTCAAGTTGACGCAGGATCAGCAACGAAACACTGGTGATCACCAGGTACATCGCCGCCACTGCGAGGAAGAAGGTGAAAGGCTCGCGGGTGGCATCTGCCGCCTGCTTGGCCTTGAACATCATGTCTTGCAGACCGACCACGGAAATCAGCGCGGTCGCCTTGGTCAGTACCAGCCAGTTGTTGGTGAAGCCCGGAATCGCCAGGCGAATCATCTGCGGCACCATCACCCGGAAGAACACCTGAAAACTGCTCATGCCGTAAGCCATGCCCGCTTCAGCCTGACCTTTGGGAATGGCCATGAACGCGCCACGGAAAGTTTCCGACAGGTACGCACCGAAAATGAAACCGAGGGTGCCGATACCGGCGGCCAGCGGATTCAGATCGATGTAGTCGTCATAACCGAGCATCGGTGCAACGCGGTTGAGCAAGTCCTGGCCGCCGTAGAAGATCAGCAGGATCAGCACCAGATCGGGAATCCCGCGGATCACCGTGGAATACAGATCGCCCAGCCAGGCCAGCCAGCGCACCGGCGACAGGCGCAACGCGACACCGATCAGCCCGAGAACGATGGCCAGAGCCATGGACGACAAGGCGAGCTGAAGCGTCAGCCATGCGCCATCGAGGATGACAGCCCCGTAGCCTTTCAACATGATTCAGGTCCTCGAAAGTTGGGATGAAAAAATGGCGCAAACCGCAGAGATCCTGTTGCTTGCGCCATTTCGGACTTGTCGCAGAGACGTGTTACTTGCCGTAGATATCGAAGGCGAAGTACTTGTCCTGGATTGCCTTGTATTTGCCGTTTTCGCGAATGGCCGCGATGGCAGCGTTGATCTTGTCTTTCAGGGCGTCGCCCTTACGCACTGCGATGCCTACGCCGTCGCCGAAGTATTTGACGTCGGTGAACGCCGGGCCTGCAAACGCGAAGCCTTTGCCGGCGTCGGTGTTGAGGAAGCCATCTTGCAGCAGGGTGGCGTCAGCCACGGTACCGTCGAGGCGACCGGCGGCCACGTCGAGGTAGATTTCGTTCTGCGAGCCGTACGGCTTGATCTCGGCACCCAGTGGCGCCAGGACTTCGCGGGCGAAACGCTCGTGGATCGAACCACGTTGCACGCCGATGTTCTTGCCCTTCAGCTCAGCCAGACCTTCGCTGACCTGAGTACCGGCCTTCATGACCAGACGTGCCGGGGTGTTGTAGTACTTGTTGGTGAAGTCGACCGACTTCTTGCGGTCTTCAGTGATCGACATCGACGACAGGATCGCGTCGATCTTGCGCACTTTCAGCGCCGGAATCAGACCGTCGAACTCTTGCTCGACCCACACACACTTGACCTGCATCTGCTCGCACAGAGCGTTGCCGATGTCGTAGTCGAAACCGACGATGCTGCCATCCGGTGCTTTCGAGGCGAACGGAGGGTAAGCCGCTTCGATACCGATCTTCAGAGGTTTTTCGTCAGCGAAGGCGTTCATCGACAGCACGGACAGTGCCAGGGCGCCAAGCAGCACAAGTTTCTTCATCTTGGGACTCCATCGGTAAAGGGCAAAAACGGCAGAGTGAGCGACAGCCCAATATGCGAATGGGTGAATCGGGAAATCGGTTGCTGCATCGGTGGGAAATTTCCCATTGAAACCGAAGGAGGTTTCAACGTCAGCCACGATGAGCGAGTGATCGGCATTCTAACGACAGGCCGGAAGCCGATATTTCTTCAATGCGACAACTAATTACAGATGCACAGAGAAAGCGACTTTGGCGCATTGACAGCCCTGCAATTTCATGCAAGAGCGAAAGACAGTGAACCGATCTATGCTGCAAATTACGGGCCTATTATTCGCAAACCCTTCTAATCCGGCAAGCGCAGCGTTGTGTCTTATTTTTCGCTGGAGGTTTAGAGGCTCTAAAACGGGGCGATGCGTTTCCCTTTGCCCCGCTCCGGGGCGGGCGGTTACACATTCGGTTACGTGGAAGGCGGCGGGTAACAGCGGGAAATGTCTTACGGGGGAGATCGATAATTATTGGTTGGTCGGGTCTGCGTTCCGACAGCGGACTACACCAGCGCCTGACAAATTGCCTTCGCGAGCAGGCTCGCTCCCACAGGGATCTGCATTTTGCCTGAAGGTACTCGGTCAAACTGTGGGAGTGAGCCTGCTCGCGATGAGGCCAGCCCAACCACCACAAAACCTCCAGACACAAAAAAGCCCCGCCCGGCAAAACCGGACAGGGCTTCTACGCTTCTAACGCTTAAGCCACATTCATCGTCTTGTGCGTATCAATCAAATGCTGCACCACACCCGGATCCGCCAGGGTCGAGATGTCCCCCAACCCGTCATATTCCGCCGTGGCAATCTTGCGCAGAATGCGGCGCATGATCTTGCCCGAGCGCGTCTTCGGCAGCCCCGGTGCCCACTGGATCACGTCCGGCGAAGCAATCGGCCCGATCTCCTTGCGCACCCAGTTCTTCAGCTCCAGACGTAGTTGCTCGGTCGGCTCCTCGCCATTCTTCAAGGTGACATAGACATAAATGCCCTGCCCCTTGATGTCATGCGGCACACCCACCACCGCTGCCTCAGCAACTTTCGGATGCGCAACCATCGCGCTCTCGATTTCGGCTGTGCCCATACGGTGACCCGACACGTTGAGCACGTCATCGACACGCCCGGTGATCCAGTAGTAACCATCGGCATCACGGCGCGCGCCGTCACCGGTGAAATACATGCCACGGAAGGTCTTGAAGTAGGTATCAACGAAACGATCGTGATCGCCATACAGCGTGCGCGCCTGACCTGGCCACGAATCGAGAATCACCAGATTGCCTTCAGCCTCGCCCTCGATAATGTTACCGAGGTTGTCGACCAGCGCCGGCACCACACCAAAGAACGGACGCGCCGCCGAACCCGGCTTCAGCGCGTGCGCACCCGGCAACGGGCTCATCATGTTGCCGCCGGTTTCGGTCTGCCACCAGGTATCGACGATCGGGCAACGCGACTTGCCGACATTCTTGTAATACCAGTCCCAGGCTTCCGGGTTGATCGGCTCGCCCACGGAACCGAGCAGGCGCAGGCTACTGCCATCCGCGCCTTCAACAGCAGCCTGACCCGAGGCCATCATCGCGCGGATCGCGGTCGGTGCGGTGTAGAGGATGTTGACCTTGTGCTTGTCGACGATCTTCGCCACCCGGGTGATGTCCGGATAGTTCGGCACGCCTTCAAACAGCAGCGTGGTCGCGCCATTGGCCAGCGGGCCGTAGACAATGTAGCTGTGGCCGGTGACCCAGCCGACGTCGGCGGTGCACCAGTAGACTTCGCCCGGACGGTAGTCGAACACGCGCTCGTGGGTCATCGCCGCGTACAGCAGATAACCGCCAGTGGTGTGTTGCACGCCCTTCGGCTTGCCGGTCGAACCGGAGGTATAAAGGATGAACAGCGCTTCTTCCGCGCCCATCTCTTTCGGCGCGCAAACGGTGCCCGCCACTTTCATCAGGTCTTCGTACCAGATGTCGCGATGCTGGTTCCACTTGATGTCGCCACCGGTGCGCTTGCAGACGATGACTTTCTGGATGCTGCTGGTTTCCGGATTGGTCAGTGCGTCGTCGACGTTGGCCTTGAGGGAAATCTTCTTGCCGGCGCGAATGCCTTCGTCAGCGGTGATCACCACTTTCGATTTGCAGTCGATGATGCGACCGGCCAGGGCTTCCGGCGAGAAACCGCCGAACACCACCGAGTGAATCGCGCCGATCCGGGTGCAGGCCAGCATGGCGACCACGGCTTCGGGAATCATCGGCATATAAATGGTCACCACGTCGCCGCGGTGTACGTCCTGACCACGCAGGGCGTTGGCCAGTTTGCAGACTTGTTCGTGCAGTTCGCGGTAGGTGATGTTGCGGCTCTCGGAAGGATCGTCACCTTCCCAGATGATCGCGACTTGATCGCCGCGCTCGGCCAGATGACGGTCGAGGCAGTTGTAGGAAACGTTCAGGGTGCCGTCGGCAAACCACTTGATGTCGACATGGTGATCGTCGAACGACGTCTGTTTCACCGTGGTGAAAGGCTTGATCCAGTCGAGACGCTTGGCTTGCTCGCGCCAGAAGCCGTCAGGGTTGACGACCGACTGCTGGTACATGGCTTTGTAGGTCGCCTCGTCAGTCAGCGTGTTAGCCAGAACCTCGGGACGAACGGGATACAGAGAAGCCGCACTCATCTTTCCTACCTCGGTGTAATAGTTGTTTTTGTATGACCCTGTTGTAACGGGGCGGGGGCCATAGAACCATTCGACGATGGTAGTAACAAGCCCCTACAAAACATCCAGATACCCGTAACGCGGCCCTTACACCGTTCCTCCAAACATCCCCAATCCCCTGTGGGAGCTTGCCTGCAAGCGAATCAGGCACCTCGGTATCCCAGACAAATCCCCCACTCACCAATCCAGTCACCACCCCATTTCAAGGGATTGTTACCAAATCTGCCAAAGGTGTTTATCAAAACCCGCTCTGTTTACCCCCACCCCATCCCCCTAAAATTCACCTCGCCGACAAGGCAAACGCGATTAACAACGATACAGCCCCCACGAAGGCCGTTAATCCAGCTCTCAAGTAATAACTGCAAATGATGAAGTTACACACGCAACCCCATAAAGGTTGCGTGACCCCACTCGACCTCAAAAAGGTAAATCCGAATGAAAGCTTTATTGGTTCTGGCCCTCAGCAGTCTGTGCGCAACCGCCATGGCAGATGAGGTCCCGACTGATGTCGCACAGCAACAACCGGTGATCGAGGAATACACTTACTCCACCCACCTGGACATCGCCAACGTCATATCGATGAGTGAAATTCCGAATGTCTGCGAAGTCGTACCGGCAAAAATGGAGTACGACGACTCCAAAGGCCAGCGCCACATCCTGCGTTACAGCGTCATGGGCAACGGCTGCACCAATTGATGATTCGAGACTGCACCGAATTGGATCTCTCAGCGCTTCATTGAGGGTCGATTCCAGCCCGACTTCGGTCGGGCTCAGTTGTGTTTGAAGTCATCAAAAATGCTTGCAAAACACTAGATGTAGTGAAAAACCGGTTTTTTTGTTCGTTTTTTGAGCAAATTCACAATGGCGAGATTTTTGCGAAAAAAAATCTATCCCCGGCAAAGCCCTGTAAACCCTCACTCTCGTCGAAAAACCACCCTCCTCGACCGCTCCATGCGCGGATTCGCCTCAGCACAGCCGTGTTTTTTTCCCTATAATGCCGCCCCATACGGGTCAGCAATATTCCCTTACAGGGAGCAAAAGCCATTCTGAAGCCCCGCAGCAGCGTTCAACGCTGATTGCGCCCATCAGAGGCTCTCGGAACCCGTCAAAATTTCTGTTTATTTGCCTGCGTGCATCGCTGCAAAAAACGACATCCAACGCGGTCTGTACGACCGTGTGAAAAACCAACCAATCAGGTTTCACACGGGCACAGGCCCTCACGCAGGAGACGACACGTCATGCTGAGCTGGGACGAATTCGACAAAGAAGACAGTGAAGTAGCAACCGTGAAAGGCGCCAACGCCGGCCACGCTACTGAAGCCAACATGGACCGCCTCGACAACGCTGGCGGTGCCGCCGCGATCGAAGCTCGCGCCGTGACCGCCGACGACTCGGCCGCTGTTGCCCGCGCCAAGGCTGCACTGAACTCCCTCGACGTCGCCGAAGGCCTCGCCGAACTCGAAGGCGCCTCCGCCCGTGTCGCCGTTGACGAAAAGCGCATGATCAACTGCCGCGCCGACCTCAACCAACTCGTGCCATTCAAGTACGACTGGGCCTGGCAGAAGTATCTGGACGGTTGCGCAAACCACTGGATGCCGCAAGAAGTCAACATGACCGCCGACATCGCCCTCTGGAAAGACCCGGAAGGCCTGACCGACGACGAGCGCCGCATCGTCATGCGCAACCTCGGCTTCTTCTCCACCGCCGACTCCCTGGTTGCCAACAACCTGGTACTGGCCGTGTACCGCCTGATCACCAACCCGGAATGCCGCCAGTACATCCTGCGCCAGGCTTTCGAAGAGGCGATCCACACCCACGCCTACCAATACTGCATCGAATCGCTGGCCATGGATGAAGGCGAAATCTTCAACATGTACCACGAGATCCCATCGGTCGCTAAAAAAGCCGCCTGGGGCCTGAAATACACCCGCTCGATCTCCGATCCGAAGTTCGAAACCGGCACCCCGGACACCGACAAAGAGTTGCTGCGCAACCTGATCGCCTACTACTGCGTTCTGGAAGGCATCTTCTTCTACTGCGGCTTCACCCAAATCCTCTCCATGGGCCGCCGCAACAAAATGACCGGCGTCGCCGAGCAGTTCCAATACATCCTGCGCGACGAATCCATGCACCTGAACTTCGGCATCGACGTGATCAACCAGATCAAAATCGAAAACCCACACCTGTGGGATGCCGAAATGAAGGAAGAAGCGACCCAAATGATTCTGCAGGGTACGCAGCTGGAGATCGAATACGCGCGTGACACCATGCCTCGCGGCGTACTGGGCATGAACGCGGCGATGATGGAGGACTACCTGAAGTTCATCGCTAACCGTCGTTTGTCGCAGATTGGTTTGAAAGAAGAGTACCCAGGGACGACTAACCCGTTCCCTTGGATGAGCGAGATTATGGACTTGAAGAAAGAGAAGAATTTCTTTGAGACTCGGGTTATTGAGTATCAGACTGGTGGTGCGTTGAGCTGGGATTGATTTTCCAAGTCGCATAACAAGGGCTGCCAAGGGCAGCCCTTTTTTATACCACTGCAACTGTGCTTTCGAGCATCGCTACGAAATAAGCAACCATGAAAAACATAAAAATCATAGATCTCCAATCAGAAGAGCTTCAAGACCTCAGCTACGAAGAACTACTAGAAGAAATAGAAAATCACAAGAGTATAAAACTGCAAGTACCAAAATCAGGAATAGGAAGCGACAGGCTATACATTGACATAATCAGCGACTGTCTAGACGCTTCTTATACGATAGAAAAAATAGCATCAACATTCAAAAACGTGACAATAGACGAAGCTCGAGCACCAAATTCTTCTCCAGTATTTCTACTCACAATCGAAAATTATGAAGCAAAAAAACTTGCGGAGGTGATCTTAACAACGAGATGGGCTTTCCAGTACCCTCAAGATGATATAAATGAAAACTCATTTCATAACATCAGATCAGAAATTCGGCAATACGAGGAGACAATAACCGACATCAATCTATTTTACCCAGAGATAATCGATGAATATTTAGCGAATTTAGTAAACGGAGCATACTACGAGCTAGATTACGAGGTCATTGCAGGACAACTCGCTTATTTTCCAGAGAGAAAATTCGGCTACTGGGCTGCTGCCGCTTACAACAGCGATGTGCAAAAAATCTTACTTTCGGTGGACGCATGGATAGTTCCAATCACCTTCAATCTAGAACACACCTTCAAAAAGCTTGGATACGGAGATGAAATCTCGTTACTAAAATCTGTAATAACGACAGAAAACAATAAATTGATTGCTGTTTCAGATCACATCGCCGTATCAATCCCAACTGGAAAAATAGTACAGGCCCTCGCATGTCTAGAAGAGGTCATCGCCCCCAAAAACGTCTTTCAGCATAAATTTAAATGGACTGAAAATAATTGCAGTTTCAGCAACCCAAGATCACTTGACTGCCCTTACACCTTCGAAGTATTCATCTCCGAATTTTCCGATTTCATCAACGTAAAAACCAAATCCGCAAACATAGTAATATTCAACCCCACCATCATCCAAAATATAAAGAAATGCGAGCCCCGCAAACTTTTCAAAGAGCCATCAGATATCGAACTGGAGTGGTCAAACATCAGCCCCGAGAAATTTGAGCAGCTATGCTACGACATAATTTATCACAACCCAAAATTTGACAAAACAACAATAAGAAAATACGGAAAAACCAACTCTAGAGATGGCGGAAGAGACATTCAAGCCTACACAAATCCAAAACCAGGAGAGAAGCCTCTTAAATATATTTTTCAATGCAAGTTAAAGAATCCAAATAATTCGTTAGGCACAGCAAGCCTTGGAGCAGTTACAGACGTTTTGGAGCAATATGGAGCAGATGGCTACGGAGTTATGTGCAACTGCTATATCGATCCAACTCTCTACGATCGACTAGATGCAATAGAAGCCCGAAGAAATATAAAAGTGGAGACATGGTCAATATTGGAAATTGAACGCTTTATCGCAAAGAGACCGTCTATAAAAAATCGTTATTTCATATAACACATCAACCAAGACGACTTAATAGCAATAATATTTTTTTACTGCAGCCAACGTCCCAATTTTCAAACAAGAGGCTTTGCTCTATGCGCAAAGGCGGGCCACTCCAAAAACAAAGAGTCTGACTTAATAAACGGCAAAACCAAAATCAACTCACTCTGCAAATTTTTTAGCCCACATTCCCAAATAACCAACACTCTCCAGCCGAGGCTTAATAAAAATTTAACATTATTCATATCCCTCGCCACATTTCTCTCCAGCTTATCCTCCCAAAATTCTTTTCTTGTCCTTGGGGTCGAAGCATAAAAACAGTTTGCGTGCCTATGCCAAAAACACCCATGAACAAATACCGCAAGATTATATTTCGGCAATACTATATCGGGCCTACCCGGCAAGTCTTTTCGATGCAATCTGAATCTAAAGCCATGTCCATGAAGAAAACGGCGTACAGTCATTTCGGGCTTCGTGCCCTCAGCTCTTATGCTTGCCATCATTCTGGATCGCGTGGCAATATCAACAATATCAACCATATAAATTGAGCTCAATTAAAGTCTGAAAGTAACACTCTCTCACTCACCTCATATAAATCTCCGATATTTTTCCAAGCAACTCTAAACTGATTACGCTTTTTTGATTTCCACTCACCATCGACAAGCTTCATATTTATCCCAGGATCATGATAAACCACACCCTCATACATAGATTTTAGAAACGTCCCCAAATCAGCTCCACTGCATAAAAAAACCTCTGGTCCAAACTGATAATAATTTACATCTCTAGCTTCGACTTTGTACGCAACATACGCAGTTTGTGCATGCTTTCTAGACCAGTGTGTAAGAATCTTGTTAAACGTCCAAGCCAAGGCTACTTCACCTTTCGCGTTCCGCATAGTGAGGCCACCATTTGGATCAAGAACTTCATTATTTTCCGAATCGTATCCCTCCATTCGAAGTATCAAGCCACTACGTGCATTCGGAATGCCAATGAGATGTCGGCCAGTAAAATCTCGACGAGCGTCAGTACAATTTCCATATTCTAGGAGAAACTTTTTTAAGTTAGCTCTGTAGGTTCCAGAATCAGGCTCTGGCGTCATTAAAGTCACCGCACCAGAGCGATGCGACTTTAGCTCCCACTCATGAAAATCTGGCTCCGACCTTCCATTGGGGACAATTCCAAACAAACTTTCGAGCGTGTATCCCGCGCCATTTTTTGCGTGATATTCAACGAGGGTTCCAGCCGAATTTAGACGCCCAGACCGGATAAAACCTCCATGGTATATTTCCGATAACTTCTCCAAAAGAAGTATGCGTCCTTGCTGCACCGGTCGCTCAAGCTCATAAAAGACAGTAGCTACTTTAGATATTTTTCCGCTGACTATTCGTGCATTAGCATCACGGGCAAGTCTTCCATCCCAAACACCAGAGTAGGCAAGGATGGTGTCATCATCACAGATACCCAAGACGAGACAGCGCTGAGATCTTTCGCGCAAGGACCTTTCTTCAGGCGTCGGAGGCCGCATCAGCTTGGATGGTGCTAGAGCAGAACCGCGAAGAAACCCAGACATTCTCACTTCTGGGTAACGAGGATAGAAAATTAATTGTGCGCCGGGAGCGGGCGAAGGAGGGGCGTCAGATTCAATATCAATCCAGCTAAGCTTCAGGGAAGCCTTATACATCAACCCCTTATCCTTAGTAGTCTCTCCCACAAGGTCTCCATGGGGGATCAACCGCAAAACATCAAAATCACTTCCAAAGTAAATTTGCTGCTTCGAATTGTCGTTGTTTGCCAACAACTTAAAGACAACGCGCCTTGCTCCGAGGCGACGCATCACCCTTGACACATATTCCAAAGGTGACTCATTAGCTCCTGACACGACAGCTCCTGGATTTAGCCTACATCGAAGCGGCGTGGCCGCTCCGTTCTCAGTAGTAGCTAAATAACACCAAGGTAGTGCTAATTGGCAAGAGCAATTTCTAATTGTGGTTGTTCTGCATCAGAAATTTTGGCTTTTGCTGCAAGAATTCGGTCCTTCATAAGCGTCGCAACAGCCTCAAAAACGGGGACCGCAACCGAGTTCCCAAACTGTCGATACGCTTGGGTATCGGAGACAGGAATCACAAATTTGCTTTCCCCCGGCTTGTCAAAACCCATCAGGCGCGAGCACTCATGCGGAGTCAGTCGGCGCGGGCGATTGAGCTGATTCAATTCACTGTTAAAGTCCAGGGTGTCCACAAAACCACGGTCAACCAGGATTTCCGAACCATCTTTGTGATATCTCGCCGAAAGCGTACGAGCAACATCGTTTGGACGGGTAAGACCAAAGCCAAAACCATTACCCTTTTCGCGATGTTTCTCGGCATATCGGTAGAGGTAATCCCAGAGCTTCGGAGTAAGGATGTATTTTTCGTCCACATCCTTATCGAGCAGATCACCGAAGCTAGGTCGCTGCTTTGGTATGTGCTTGCTGATGTCACGCAGGGTGAATCCTTGGTGAACGTTCAAGTCGCGGCGGAAACCGACCAGGACGATGCGCTCACGATGCTGCGGCACGAAGTGTCTGGCATCAATTACTTTGGGGTCTGAGCCTTTTGGTGCATTTACATCTGCGACCTCATAGCCCAATTCATCCAACGCTTCGCAGATGATCCGGAACGTATTGCCCTTGTCATGGCTTTTCAGGTTTTTCACGTTTTCCAGCAAAAATGCGGCCGGGCGTTTCGCGGCAATTATCCGCGCCACGTCGAAAAACAGAGTGCCTTGGGTCTCGCACTCGAAACCGTGCTTACGCCCTAAGGAGTTCTTCTTGGAAACACCTGCAAGAGAAAACGGCTGGCATGGGAAACCTGCCAACAGAACATCGTGATCAGGAATTTCGCGATCGATGTTCTTGTAGGCTTCTTCGTCACTGATTTCTGGCTTGTCTGAAAGCGTGACCGAGCGGATATCGAGATTGAAGCGATGACGGGCAGGATCGCAATAGTGGTTCGCTTTGTACGTTTTAACGGCGTACTTGTTCCATTCGGATGTGAACAAGCACTCGCCACCGATGGCTTCAAACCCTTTCCTGATACCACCAATGCCGGCAAAGAGATCGATAAAGGTGAATGAAGGTTTGTGGTTCAAACGCTTGGGCAAAAGATCCTTGAGACGAGTGAACTCAATATGGGAGAGCTTCGGCGAGGCCTTGCCCTTGATCCAGCGATTGATGGTTTCTCGGCACCAGTGGCTCGGGCTAACGTCGTTGAGAATTTCGGCCAGCTGCCCTTGGTCGTAAATCTCCAAGAGCTTGTTCAGCAGCGCCAAGTCGGTCACAGGATGGGTATCAGGCTCGTAAGAACCCGAGGTTGTTTCGCTCAAGGATTCAAAAGACGGAGTTTCAAAAAGATTCATGAGCCCGAAATTCCTCTGGGTCAAAGCTGTGACGAATGGTCACCATTCTAGCCCGCAAAACTTCAAAGTAAATGAAATTTCCTGGATTCCGTGAGATGAGTCATGGCTACACGGATGTGGGAGCTGCGGGATTCGATGGCGATCAAATACTGGATATAAACACAGCATAATTTACTCTGCGTCTTTGTCCAGGTTTCCTTTCGCCTCGGGAACGGTAGGAAAAGTCGCTGGTTGACGACCATCCCTGATGCCCCTACCCTCAGCTCCGAGCCTAAGAAACTCTACAAACCAGAGCGGTTCTCCGCACCCGACAGTCATGCGGCTTTTTTTCGTCTGCGGTTTCTCTACGCCTGCGAAAAATCCCGTTATGTCGGGAGTGGGCGAATACAAGACCCGAAAGGGGAATATGTCCGGCCCGTCTCTGGTGGGTTTCTTAGCTCCCGACACCCTAACGAATGCCCTAAGAAAGCAGCCAGAGGTAAATGGAAATGCCTGGATATCAAACCTTCATGATGAAGGTGAATCGCTGTACCCGCCGTTCGAATCCCGTGCCTCTTGATCAGGAGGCATGCCATGTCTGAACCACTTCTTCCTACTCGTTTCACCCGCAACAAAACCCACCTGCACGCCCTTCTGGTTGAGAATCAAGCGTGGTTCTGTGTCCATGAGCTGGGCCGTTTGATGGGCAAGCATCTAGATGAGCGCCAATTGCGTAAACTCGACGCTGATCAGCAGCAGATGATGCGCGTGGAGACTTATGACGAGGCTGAGGACCACATGATGGTGAGTGAGTCCGGCGTGTATGCACTGCTGATCTATCACTACTGTCCTGAGCATCGGCAGCTTCGTGAATGGCTGACGCATCAGGTTGTACCTGCTCTGCGTGATGCTCGTCCGGCGCGCTCGGTTGAGCGTCCGACGTTGAGTGTTTTGAGCTGGCCGCAGATGTCGCTGAGTACGTTGCACTGGCAGGACGAGCCGTGGATTCGTTTGCGGGATATGCCTTGTTTGCTGGCGGAGGATCAGTTCAATCGGCAGGAATCCTGGTGGCGTAGGGCTTCGCGATCGTTGCGTGGTTGCTGAGGGTTTCAAGATCCGCTGTTTGAGGTTCAAGCAGCGGATTTTTTTGCCTCAAAATGCTTGGGACTGTTCCGCAGCCCAGCGGGAGCAAGCTCCCTCGCCACAGGGAGATGCGTAGCCTGCAATGGCGGTGTGAGCATTGAAATCTGGTTGATGCCAAGAATCGCCAACAGGCTGGCTCCCACAAATCCCGCATCATCCTGAAAACAATCAGTGCAACCCGCGCCGCCTCCCGCTATTAATACCCCTCCCCCACTCAAGGATCCGAGCCCCACCATGAAATTCGATCTCGCCTACTGCCTCAGCCTCGACGACAAGTTGTCGATCTATGATGTTCGCGATCTCAATTTCGATGAGACGGTGGCGTTTGACTCTGCGAATGAACACTTCCAGTGCCCCAACGATGCCTGTCGTTCGGCGTTCGAGGCTTCCAACGAGTTGGGCACGTTCAACGCCAAGAACGTGAATTACGTGCGCACGCCGCACTTCAAGAATCTGCCCACGACGCAGCATGTGGTGGGTTGTCCGTATGTGAGTTTGAAGGCTTCAGCGTCTGGTGTTGAGACGGCGGATGGTGAGGTGGATGACGGGCGTGAGGAACACTTCCCATCAGAGTTGTTGCTGACCCGGCGTGAGTATGTGCGCAAGCCTGTCGCGCCAGCGGGGGCGGCGGATGTGTTGCGGGATGATCCGGTGCGGGTGGCGGCGGACAGTGGTAAAGAGTCGGCGAGTCGTGAGTCGGCACCGGACAAGACCAGTGTGTTTGCGCATCCGGTGGAGTGTTTCGTTTCCAACTTCGCGGACAAGGAGTTGCTCAAGCGGATGCCGTTGAAGGTCGGCGAGCATTCGGCGCCGTACAGTTCGTTCTTCAAGAAGATCGAGTATCTGACGGACAACAAGGGGCTGATTTACTGGGGGCGGATCAAGAAGATCGAGGACTTCCACAGTGCCAGTTTTCGTATCGATTTCGAGGACAAGGTCTGGTTCAAGAAGCCGGAGGACAGTAAGAAAAAGCCGTATCCGGTCAGTGTTTATCTGAACAAGAAGCTGATAGACAACTACCGCAAGCGCAAGGCGTTTCTGGAGGAGATCAAGCACGCGGTGGATAGCGACAAGGCGTTGTTCTGTTTCTTCTATGGGGTGACGCCGGAGTTGAAGCAGGTGCCTGGCAAGAAGAACCCCGAAAAGCCTTTCGAGGTCTTCAATGCCAATATCGAGAACCTGGATCACTTCATTATTCGTGAAGCGCCGGGTCTGGAGTGACGGTTAGCCTTGGGGCAGTTGTAGGTTGACGGCGCCGGGGTGTTGTTTGACGAGGGAGTACGGCAGGATCGACCAGTCGGGTCTATCGCAAGAGCGTTGTACGCGAGCGAAGTAGGCGCCGAGGTACAAGCCCTTCTCGGTGAAGTACCAAGGTGAAGTGCCCCAGATGCTCTCATCCTGGAAGTTGCAGTCGTCATCTCCCGTCGGTGCCTTCATTTCTGTGGGGTACAGCGCGGTGAATTGCTTGATTACCCAAGGTACCAACTCTTTGCTTACGTACTGATAGCGCGCGTTACTTTCGGCCTCGCTCAGCGGTTTGTCGCCCAGGCTGTCGCGCTCGGCATGCAAAATCGGCGTGCCCTTACCTACCCAAAAGACATCTTCGAGTGACAATGGGTGGCCGGTTTTTACATCAATGTTGAGGGGTGAATCGCCAAAATCAGGATGCGCGCCGCCGCAGTAATAGCTGGTCGAGATGTTCAGGCTGACCACGGCTGGCGAGATCATTTTCGGTTCTGCCTGTTGCATGAAATCGACGTTCTCTCCGCCACTCAATTGGCACCTGTGATAACGGATGACTTCAAGCCAGAGCCGTCCCAGCAATTGCTGATTGACCCGTTGCAGATCATCTTTCGGCAACCCGGATTCCACACTGAACAGGGCAATTTTCGAGTCGGGCTCCGTCCACCATTGCAGGGTGTAGCCCATGAAGGTTTCTTTCTTCGTGGCTTTGAGATTGAGCCCCTGCACGCGCAAGTATTCATACAACTCGCCGCTCGGTAGCGCGGCGATGATTGGCAGCGTGTTAGCGGTTGGCGTTGGAGTTTTGGCTTCGGCAAGTTTCACCGGCAACTTCTTGCCCTTCGGACTTTGCCACTCGCCCTGCCAGCCGTCGCCGTTCTCTTCCAGCTTCAACGTTGGCAGCGGCTTTTCATCACCGTAACGATTGTTGCCCTCGGTCAGGCTCAGTGTGCTGCCCTGAAACAAACCGCTGAGAGGTAAATCGCGATGATACTTCTCGTAGAAATAGCGACCAGTCACTTCGTCCGGCTGCGTGGTGTTGAGCTCCACGACAATCGGTGTCTTACCCAGCGTACCGGTAAATACGCGCCGGCCATCTTCGGCATGGGCAGTGGAAATCAGTGTGAACAGCGCCGCGGCATATGGCGCCAGGCGCATCAGTCCCTTGAGCATGAATCAATCCTTGAAGGAGTCGGAGAACGCGTCGGCACACAGGCGCCGGCGCTGAAAAATACGCTGCGGATTATGGCGGGGGCCGCTTAACTATTCGAGTTTTCTTGCTCGTACTTTTTAAGCCAGGCTTCGTGCTCAAGGGCCGCAATTTCCCGAGCCATTTGTTGGCGACGTTCCTTGGCAGTATGAAGCTGGACGTCATCGAGAAAGCAGTAGTGACGCAGCCAGTGAAGCGCCATTTCCTCATCCGGAAAGTAGTAAGACTTGGCGCCCTTGCTGTTCCTGGGCGTGTCATTCATTTGCTCGTCAAAAACCATCGCAGTGATTTCATCCGGCGGCAAAGATCCCGTATGGGCGACCTTGTCCTGAAACATCCATGCAATCTCATCAATGTGTTTTTGCGCGCTGCGATGGCTACGTCGATAGAACCGTTGATGCTCACAAGTCTGTTTCAGCCGCGCCAACATCAACTCAGGGTTAAGCCACTGCCCGAGGTCATGATGATGTGCGTTGATCACTATCCCCTTGACCCAACGATCCACAAATCGATCAACAAAGTCTTCTGTGTCAGCCTTTTTCGCATCAGCGAAAATCAGGCAATAGCGGGTCTGGACGTGAATGACCAGCAACACATGCTTGCGTTGTACCGTTATCGCGTGCACCAGCCACTGCTCGTCAGCGCCGCTCAGCTCATCATCTTCAATGATTGCGGACGGCGGTTTAGCATCCACCGGCGTGATCTTTTTGCCCTTGTGGACACGGCTGAAGAATTTGCTGGCGGCTTCGGTGCAGTTAAAGATCAGCATGCTAGGCCCCATGTGATTTCTACAGAAAAGAAACATATTCTTGCGAACACGCTGACTGATTCCAACCCCCTTCGACGCACTAATCCAGTTTTACTCAGGGCAATTGCAATGGAACGCCGCCGGGGTGCTGTTTGATCAGGTCATAAGGCAGCACGCCCCACTCGACGTATCCGCACACGGCGGCGACATGTGGATACGACGGCGTGACGGTGATGCCGTTTGCGCTGAAGTACCACGATGGGAATGCCCAAGGTTCTTGCTCGTCGTACCCGCATTCGTTTTCGCCTTCCGCAACGACGGTCATTTCCCTGGAATAAAGCTTTAGTAGCTGCGCGACGAGCCAGGGTGAGAATTCTTTGGAGCGGTAGTTGTATTAGTCAGCGGAGGACACAGTAGAGGCGCCTTCCAATCCCTCCACATAATGAAAGGGCTTGCCCTGCCCCACCCACAGAACATCCTCAAGGGTCAGCAACTTCCCTGTTTGCGCATCAAAGTTGAGCGATTCATTGTTCTGATCCGGATAGGCACCGCCACAATAATATTCGGTAGAAATGCGCGCACTCATCACCGAAGACGACAACCATAGCGGCTGACTGGATTGCGAGTAACTCCCCGCACAGCTGAAGTGTGCGTCTACCTCGCCCCACAAGCGTGCCATTAAATATTGATTGATGCGCTCCCGCGCTTGCGGCGAATAACCCGATACCACTTCAAACAGCGAAGCCCCCGACTTCGCCTCGCTCCACCATTGCAGCGTGTAGCCCATGAAGGTTTCGGTTTTGCCTTTTACAAGTTGCAGACCCTGCAACCGTAGGTACTCGTACGGGTTCTTGTCATGCAGTTCGGTGAAATACGGCAAGGCACCGACGGGAACATCGGGGAGCTTGGCGGGCTGTAATTCGACCTTCAGGATCTTCCCGTCCGGGTTGCTCCATTCGCCGCTCCAGCCGTCGAGTTTTGGCTGCAAGCGCAGAGTCGGGCGCGAATGGCCATCCATCGCCGCGCCTTCGGCCATCACCAGCGCATCGTCTTCTTTGCTGATGTCCAGCGCCAAGTCTTTTCGGTATTTTTTGTAGAAGTAACGACCCTCGCTGTAGCGAGTGTCGATTTCCACAACGATCGCGGCTTTGCCGAGGGTGCCGGTATACACCTGCTTGTTGTCGTCGGCCCATATCCGGGTTGAGAGCACTAAACCGATGAGCATCAACATGCCGGAGATTCGCAACAGTCCGCGATACATCTTTCATCCTTGAGTGACTGGGCGTTTGCCCGGAAGAGAACGTTACGAATGATGGCGAGAGCAACCCGGGCATGCGAGGCCCGCAGTGACTTTCAGGCTATTGCAGCCCACTCTGAAACGCTTGGATCTCTCGCTCTGCCTGTTTGCGTCGCTCCAGCGCAGCCTGGATGCCAGCCTCGTCGACAGCGCAATATTGACGCAGCCAGTGGGCGATCATTTCTTCATCTGGCCTGAAGTAATCCTTGCGCCCTTTGCTGTTTCTGAGTCGACTGTTCATCTGCGCATCGAACCCGATGGCCGCACGTTCGCCCTGCGGCAAACAACCCCACTCGGCGGCACAGTCCTGAAAAAACCAGGCGATTTGCTCAATGTGCTGTTGTGCACCGCGATGGCTGCGACGATAGAACCGATGTTCTGCGCAGGCTTCTTCAAAACGATCCGACAGGATTCCCGCGTCAGCCCATTGCATGAAGTCATGGTTGATCGCGTCGCGTAGCAAGCCTTCGCGCCAGCGTTCGACAAATCCTGCGACAAACCCTTCAGCATCGGCCTTTTTGGCATCGGCGAGGATCATGCAATAACGGGTTTGCACATGAATGACGAGCAACACGTGTTTGCGTTGCACGGTGATTGCGTGCACGAGCCACTGCTCGTTGGAGTTGCCCGGTTCATCATCTTCGATCACTGCGGTCGGGGGTTTAGCGTCCACCGGCGTGATCTTTTTGCCCTTGTGGACACGGCTGAAGAATTTGCTGGCGGCTTCGGTGCAATTGAAGATCAACATCCGGGTTCTCTCGTAGTTGCTGGAGGACGGCGCTCAATTACCGATTTTGATTTCTTCCGCTGTAGCCTGGCAATGGTTCATTTAAGCGAAATGCACAGCAGCACAATAATCAGCAACCCGATATAAACCCAGGCATGCACCCGATCCGGGATCCGCCCAATCCATGGCGCGGCCAATCGAATCCCGATGAGCGAGCCAACCGTCAGCAGCGCAAACGCCAGCAAATCCACATACCCGACAAACCAAGTCCCCAATTCGGCCTGGCTGAACCCGGCTAACGCCATGTACGTCAGCGTCCCGGCCAACGCCACCGGCACACTCAACGGGTTGGCCATGGACGTCGCTTGCGACATGCTCAATCCACAACGGCGCAACAGCGGCACGGTCATGACGCTGCCTCCTACACCGAGAAACGTCGCAATGGCGCCGATGCCTACACCGCCTGCGGAAGTTTCCATAGCGCCAAGTCGGCGTGGGATGACGTCTGCGTTCTGAGTGAGAAAACCGCGTCGCAGCAGGCAATCAATGATGGTCACGCCGAGATAGCCGATGAACGCGTAGCGAATCACGTCGCCGCTGACCCACACCGCCGCTATTGCGCCAACGACCGCACCCACGCCGATAAACCCTCCCAACGGCCACAGGTAATGCCGGATCAGGTTGCCGGCGCGGCGGTGTTTGTCGGTGGCGATCAGGGCGTTGACGATCATCACGCAGGTCGAAGTGGCGACGGCGATGTGCATCGCTGACTGGCCGATCGGGTCGTCGGCGCCGTGGCTCGCGGTGAGCAGACGATACAGCAGCGGCACCACGACGAAGCCGCCGCCGAAGCCGAACAGCACGGCGGTGATGCCGGTCAGGCAGCCGAAGAGGGTCAGCAGTAAATAGAACATGTCGAGGCGTCCGTGGTGGGAGAGCGGTCGACGATAGAGCGGCAGCGCTTGGCCTGCTTCAGCAAGTCAGCCAATAATGTTTGCGTTTACGCCAATCACCGGAAAACGCCTGATGCGCAATGTTTCGATCAATCTGCTGGATGACACGCCGCGCGCGGTGGTGGCGATCGGTACGGATTATTCCCACGGTCACTTGCTGCCTTTTCACACGCATCGGCGGGCGCAGTTGTTGTACGGCGCGACCGGGGTGATGCAGGTCAGCACCCATGACGGCAACTGGGTGGTGCCGCCGCAGCGGGCGGTGTGGATTCCGCCGGGGGTGGCGCATGAGGTGGTGATGCTCGGGGTCAGTACTCGCAGTGTGTATATCGAGCCGGGCACAGTGGATTTGGGCGAGCGCTGTCAGGTGATCAGCGTGTCGCCGTTGATGCGGCATTTGCTGATGGAGGCGGTGGAGGTGCCACTGGCCTACGACCTGGACGGGCGCGATGGAGTACTGATGGATCTGTTGCTGCATGAACTGACGCGCAGTGCGCCGCTGCCGTTGCACATTCCGCTACCGACTGACGGAAAGCTCCTGTCTCTGTGTCAGACCTTTCTGCATCAGCCGTACGCCCATCAATCTCCACAGCAGTGGGCCGAGCAGTTACACATAAGCTTGCGCACCTTCAACAGGATGTTTCGGCAACAGACCGGATTGAGCTTCAGGCAATGGCGGCAGCAGGCCTGCGTGGTTCTGGCGCTGGCACGTTTGGCCTCGGGTGAAGCGGTGACACGAATCGCGCTGGACTTCGGTTATGAAAGCCCGGCGGCGTTCTCGACGATGTTCCGGCGGATCCTCGGGCAGGCACCGTCCGTCTGGTTGGAGGCGGCGAATTAGCGCAAATCAAAAAATGCGTTTGATCCCGGCCGAAAACAACTGTACAAAAACACAGTACATTTTCAATCAGCACTCTTGAGCCCGGAGCACACCATGGCCTCTCTTGCGATGAACCACATCCTCGAACGCATTGCCCTTTTCCAGTTCACCCCGACGCACTGCGTCCAGGCCCGAGCGATGCTGGGCTGGAGCGCGGAACAGCTCTCGCGGGAGGCTGAGGTTTCGGTTGAAGACATTCAACGCTTTGAAGCGCAGCAGGATGTGGCGGATGCCGCGCGACTGGCGTTGGCTTACCGGTTCGAGGCGCAGGGGCTGGTGTTCTTTCCCGGGTTTGCACCGGGGCGTAGTGTGAGTGTTCAGGGCGTGTCGTCGGAAGCGATGGGGCGTGGGGATTTTGCGATGGCTGAGTAAGGATAAAAACATGAGCGAGATCGAAGAAAGCACAGGCAATGTTTATCAAGATTTAGAGCTTGAGCATGCAGGCGAGATGCTGCTCAAGTCCGAGTACGCGACCAAATTGATCTCGCTCATCGAGTCCACCGACATAAGCGAATCTGAAGCCGCACAAAGACTGGGAATACCTCTGGAGAACCTGCAGCAATTACTTCGTGGAAAATTTCGAGAAGTGTCGGTTACTACTATGGCTGATTACAGCCGTAAGATTTCAGGGCTTGTTTCTGGAGCAACCGGTTCGCCCCCTTAGGCGCGAACCGTCTTCATCTGATCAGGCGTTCTGCACCACACCCTCACTCTCCCCTTCAACCGCCAACCACCACGCCTCCCCGCGTTGCGGTTGAGCGATGTTAAACGCCTCGCCCATCTGCGGCGTGGTAATGGAAATACTGCGTTCCCACGCCAATGCCAGGATCCGGTCGAACGGTTCGTGCCAGGCGTGCATGGCCAGGTCGAAGGTGCCGTTGTGGATGGGGAAGAGCCAGCGGCCCTTGAGGTCGATGTGCGCTTGCAGGGTTTCTTCGGGCTGCATGTGTACGTGCGGCCATTCGACGTTGTAGGCGCCGGTTTCCATCAGGGTCAGGTCGAACGGGCCGTATTGTTCGCCGATGCGTTTGAAGCCGTCGAAGTAGCCGCTGTCGCCGCTGAAGAAGATTCGGGTGTCGCCGTCGATCATCACCCAGGACGCCCACAGGGAGCTGTTGCCATCGAACAGGCCACGGCCGGAAAAGTGCTGCGACGGTGTGGCGACGAAACGGATGCCGGCAATCTCTGCGCCCTGCCACCAGTCGTACTGGCGGACTTTGCTGGCTTCGATGCCCCATTTGATCAGGGTATCGCCGACGCCCAGCGGGGTCAGGAACAGGTTGGTCTTGGCAGCCAGTCTGAGCACGGCCTGATAATCGAGGTGGTCATAATGGTTGTGCGACAGGATCACCGCTTCAATCGGCGGCAATTGGTCAATGCTGATCGGTGGCTGGTGGAAACGTTTCGGCCCGGCCCACTGCACCGGCGATGCGCGCTCGGCGAAGACCGGGTCGGTGATGAAGAATTTGTCGCGCAGCTTCAGCAACAAGGTCGAGTGACCGAGGCGATAGACGCTGTGATTGGGCGCTGCCAGCAGTTCTTCCCGGGTCAACGCTTGCACCGGAATCGGCGCGGCGGGTCGGGTGTTGCGCGGTTTGTGGAAAATCATGTTCCACATGATCCGCAGCATTTTGCGTACGCCTTCGCGTTGCACAGGTGCGTGGTTGCGAAACAGCCCCTGATGCTGCCGCGAGGCTTCAGGCGTGGATGTGTTATCCGGGATCGAAACTGGATTGGCCATGACTGAATGACTCCAGGAAAACCGCGCAATTCGCGGTTTTCCTCGGTGGGACGATAAATGGCCAAAGCTGCACGCATAGGCCGAACTGTCTGGTTTTTAGATTGCGAGGATTAACGCAACATTACACTGCTCGGTGTAGTTTCTAGGTTGCATGAAAGCGGATGACAAGTAAACTGCCAAGTGTAATTTCACCTTTTTCTCTGCCGAAGCGTACTTATGACAGCTCCACAGCGCCTCACCGACCGTAAACGCGAAGCCATTATCCAGGCGGCGATTGCCGAATTCCGTGCCCACGGTTTCGAGATCACCAGCATGGACAAAATCGCGGCCACTGCCGGTGTGTCGAAGCGCACGGTGTACAACCATTTCCCCAGCAAAGAAGAACTGTTCGCGGAAATTCTCAACCAGTTGTGGGCACGAATCAGCGCCGAGCAGTCGGTGGTGTATAACCGTGATCAGCCCTTGCGCGAGCAATTACGGCAGATGCTGCAGGCCAAAGTGCAGTTGATGGCCGATGAGAATTTTCTGACCCTGGCACGGGTGGCGATTGCCGCCACCATCCACTCGCCGGAGCGCGCGCAGAACATGATCGAGCGCATGGGCGAGCGCGAAGAAGGTCTGACCGTGTGGATTCGCGCCGCGCAGGCCGACGGCCGATTGAAACCGGTCGATCCGGAATTTGCCGCTCACCAGGTGCAAGGCCTGCTCAAAACTTTTGGCTTCTGGCCACAGATGTCGATGGGCCGTGCCGCTCTCGATGTCGACATGCAGAACACCGTCGCCGAATCGGCGCTGGAGATGTTTCTGGCCTGCTATCAGCTCTAAATAGCCGTTCTCCTGCGCGAGCCAGCGATTAAATGGCTCGGAAGGACACTGATTATTCCCGTTGGAATAAATGACAATGTCCGACAATCGACCGACGAACGGTTAGCCTGAGAAAATACTGCAAAGTATTTCAGGATGAATTTCGCGCAGGGCATCATGGAAAACCAACGCGGCAAAGGCTTGTCATTCGCCCGGCGCATTTACCTGCCCAGGGCCATTGGTCTGGGGATCGGTTTCTTCAGTGTCGGTGCGGCGTTGTATCCGCTGAACATGCCCGGCTGGCTGTGGGCGCTGTTGTTGTTCAACGGCTTCGCCTGGCCGCATCTGGCTTATCAGATTTCCATGCGCTCGGCCTTCCCGTATCAGGCTGAACGCCGCAACCTGTTGTATGACTCGCTGTGCGGGGGATTCTGGGCGGCGAGTTTTCAGTTCAGTCCGCTGACCACCGTGACCATCCTGTCGATGATGACCATGAACAACGTCGCCGCCGGTGGCTATCGGTTGTTCGTGTTCGGCGCCCTCGCCCAACTCGCCGGCGTATTGCTGGGCTGGATGATCTTTGGCGTCCAATTCAGCCTGACGATGACACAGGAGCAAGTCTGGGCCTGCCTGCCGATGCTCACCCTGTATCCGCTGGCACTGGGCCTGGTCTGTTATCGCCTGGCGATCAAACTCTCCCAACACAAACGCGCGCTGAGCGCCCTCAGCCGTACCGACAGCCTGACCGGCCTGCTCAACCACGGTGCCTGGAAAGACCTTCTGCACCTAAAATTTCAGCAGTGCCGCCAACACAACAGCCAAGCCACGCTGGCGTTGATCGACATCGACCATTTCAAGGAGATCAACGATAGCTTCGGGCACATCGTCGGCGATGCGGTGCTGCGGCAATTGAGTCACGACCTCAAGCACCTGCTCGATCAATACGAGTTGGCCGGGCGCTACGGCGGTGACGAGTTCTGTGTGATCCTGCCGACACTGCCGCTGAACAAGGCTGAAGCGCTGATGGAGCAGTTGCGCCAGGCATTGCAGCAGTACCGTCATCCGCAGGTGCCAGACTTGCGAGTGGGTCTGAGTATCGGTCTGGCGCGGTATCAGCCCTTGTACAAGGATGCCCTCGACTGGCTGGACGATGCCGACAAAGCGCTCTACACCGCCAAACACACGGGCCGCAACACTATCAGCGTGGCCTTGAGCCGTGCCGCTACAGACAACGCCAGCGCCTGAAAAGTTATACAAAATTACAAATAATTAGTTCCTTGTACAACTTTATGAAGTTTTGTATAAGTAGCCATCTGCCAGTTAAGGAATGCTGGCATTGAGCAGTCACCGCCGAATGCCGTCCGCGCATTCGGTCTGCCAGCGCGGAAATAGGGACTGAATCCTCGATCTTCCCCTCTTCCAGAGTACTGCGAGCATGTTCTTCAATCGCCACAAAGCCGTCGTCGACGATCTTCAGCGCACCCTCACCGAACAAGCCGGCCTGCTCGACGCGATCAATCGCTCGATGGCGGTGATCGAATTTGACCTCGATGGTGTGGTGCTGCGCGCCAATGACAACTTTCTCAAGACCATGGGTTACACCGCCGAACAAGCGATCGGCCAACCGCATCGGCGTTTTTGCACACCGGAATTCGGCCGCAGTGCTCAATACACGGATTTGTGGTCACGCCTGAAAAACGGCCAGTTTCAGTCCGGGACATTTGAACGGGTCGACAGCAAGGGCCAGCCGATCTGGCTGGAAGCCAGTTACAACCCGATCAAGGATGCCTCGGGGCGCGTGGTAAAAGTGGTCAAGTACGCCATGGACGTGACCGCCAAGGTGCAGCAGGAAAGTGAGGCCAATGCCAAGTTGCAAGCGATTGACCGGGCAATGGCGGTCATCGAATTCAACCTCGACGGCAGCATTCTTACGGCCAATCAGAATTTTCTGACGCGCATGGGTTACACCCTCGCCGAGCTGAAAGGCAAACATCACCGTTTGTTCTGCACGCCTGCACTGGTCAACAGCAGCGCCTATGAGGATTTCTGGCGGCGCTTGAACCAGGGCGAGCTTTTCCAGGGGCAGTTCGAACGCGTGGATAAACGTGGGCAAACGGTGTGGCTCGAAGCCAACTACAACCCGGTTTACGACGCCGCCGGGCGCTTGTGCAAAGTGGTGAAGTTCGCTTCTGATGTGACCGCCCGAGTCGAACAACACGAGCAGGACGCACGCAGTGCCAGCGCGGCGTATCACATCTCGGTAGCGACGCGAAAAGTCGCCGAGCAAGGCACTCAGGTGATCCAGCAAGCCGCCAGTGAAATGCGCGAAATCGCCGAGGACATTGCCCAATCTTCAACGTTGATTGCGCAACTGGGTGAACGCTCCGAGCAGATCACCGCCATCGTCAACACCATCCGCGCGATTGCCGACCAGACTAATTTGTTGGCGCTGAATGCCGCGATTGAGGCAGCGCGCGCCGGTGAACAGGGTCGCGGTTTTGCCGTGGTCGCTGACGAAGTGCGGCAATTGGCGGCTCGAACCAGTGGCTCGACCGCAGAGATTTCCAACATGATCGGTTTGATCCAGAGCGAGACCCGGCAAGCCATCAAGAGCATGGAAGGCACCCGGGGGCGCGCGGCTGAAGGGGTCGAGTTGGCGAATCAGGCGGGGACGGTGATTCTGCAGATCCGTGATGGCGCCAGTGAGGCGGTGGATGCGGTGAGCATGTTTGCCAATGAGCGGGTGCCAGGGTAATTGATGCAGAGTCAGTAGACCGCGGCGCGGCCTTCGCGAGCAGGCTCGCTCCCACAGGGAAATGCATTCCAATGTGGGAGCGAGGTTGCTCGCGAAGGGGCCGGTCGCCTCAACGCAGGGCTATAGTGACTACACGTCCCACGCCCTGCCGAGTGCACCATGACCACTGAAAAAACCGCAACAACGGAATCAGCTCCCGTCGATCACCTGCGCTTCCACCGCTCCCACGCCCACCTCAACACCACCTTCGGCAACGACACGTTCGCCCTGCGCGCCGAGGCGTTTGCGCGGTTCTTCGGCACGCCGATGTTTCTCGGCGCACAAACCCTGATTGTGCTGTTGTGGGTCTGCCTCAACGTGTTTGGCGTGACCACTTTCGACGTTTACCCGTTCATCCTGTTGAACCTCGCTTTCAGCCTGCAATCGGCCTACGCCGCGCCGCTGATTCTGCTCGCACAAACCCGTCAGGCCGCCCGCGACAAGGCGCAAGCCGATGCCGACGCGCAACACCGTGAAGCGTTGGCACAGGCCAATACCGAGCGTCAGGCCCAAGCCGCGAAAAACACCGCGCAGTTGCTTGAGCTGCTGGAGCAGAACACCCGCCTCACCGAGATGACCAAAAACCTCACCGAACGCATCGCCAGCCTGACCAGCGAGTTGCACGATCACATGCGCCAGAATCCGCAGCGCTGATCACGGCAAACGTAGCGCCCGCCCCAATTCATCGAACAGTGTCACCACCGAGCGCAAGGCCCGGCAATCCGGGCGGGTCAGCAGCCACAGCGCGGTGTCGTAACCGTGCAGCGGCTCGCTTAACGCCTGCAAACCGCCGGTGATCAGAAAGTCCGGTAACGCCGCCACGCCGAGGCCTGCGCGGACCAGTTCGGTGACCGACAACATGCTGTTGCAGCGATAGCGCGGGGTGACGCCGGGCAGGTGTTGGCGACGCCAGGCAATCGTCGGATGATCGGGGAGAAAGTCGTCCGGGGCGATCCAGGTCAACGTCGTCAGATCCGAAGCATCGACATTCTGCAGATAGCGAGTACTGGCACAGATCCGGTAGGAAATCTTCGCCAGTTGCCGTCCGACCAGATGCTCCGGCGGTGTACGCGTCAGGCGCAGAGCAATGTCGGCGTCGCGCCGACTGAGGTTGGCGAAATCGTTGGAGGTGCTGAGCTCAATGTTCAGTGCCGGGTAATTGGGCATGAACTGCGCCAGCGCCGGGAGCAGCAAACCTTGCAACACCGAGTCGGTGCAGGTCAGGCGCACTGTGCCGCTGACCACTTCGCCACCCTGGTCTACACCAATGCGAGCAGCTTCCAGTGCCTGTTCGGCGCGCTCGGCTTGCTCGGCCAGTGTCTGCGCGAGAGTTGTCGGTAAATAGCCGGCGCGGCTTTTTTCGAACAGTTGCTGACCGAGTGCGGCTTCGAGACGGCGCACGGCGCGAAACACCGTCGACACGTCGACCTTCAACAGCTGCGAAGCGCGGGCCAGAGAGCCGCCTCGTACCAAGGCCAGAATCAGGGCGAGATCGGGGTAGTCGAGCTGATAGTGCGTCGCTGCATTGATCACTTGGGGAAACGCCCATATTGAGTGCGTGAACGCCAATCTATAGTGAGTGCCATCAATCAACAAGCGCAGGGAACCCCCATGGAAAACAGCGCCATCCGTATCGCCCTGATTGGCGATTACGACCCGCAGGTCACCGCTCACCAAGCCATTCCCGTCGCCCTCGGGCTGGTCGCCGAACACCTCAACCGCAACGTGCAATTCGAATGGTTGCCCACCGAGCAAATCCACGCCGATACGCCGCTCGAGCGGTTCGACGGTTTCTGGTGCGTCCCCGCCAGTCCTTACAAAAGTGAAGCCGGCGCATTGCGGGCGATCCGTTTTGCCCGCGAACAGCAGCGCCCTTTCCTCGGCACCTGCGGCGGTTTTCAGCATGCGGTGCTGGAGTTTTCCCGCAACGTGTTGGGCTGGGAGGATGCGGAACACGGTGAAACATCGCCCGACGCTGAACGCGCGGTACTCACGCCGTTGACCTGTTCGCTGGTGGAAGCGGTAGACAGCATTCATCTAGTGCCCGACTCGTTGATCGCCAAGGCGTACGAAACGTCGCAAATTCGTGAAGGCTATCGCTGCCGCTTCGGTGTGAATCCGCTGTTCGAACAGCAACTGTTGAACGATCGGCTACATGCTGTCGGTCATGATTCGTCAGGGGATTTACGCGCGATCGAACTCAAGGATCACCGGTTCTTTGTCGCGACGTTGTTTCAACCGGAACGTGCGGCGCTCAAAGGGTTGATGCCGCCGCTGGTGCGCGCGTTTGTTGAAGCTTGTGGGGAGGCACGTTGATGACTGCCTGCTTTGCGGTGATTTTTACGTCGACTCGCACCGAGGGTGACAATGGGTATGCCGAGGCGGCTGAGCGCATGGCTGCGTTGGTCAGTGAGCAGCCGGGGTTTCTTGGGGTGGAGTCGGTTCGAGGAGCGGATGGCGTTGGGATTACGGTGTCGTATTGGCAGAGCGAAGCGGCGATTCTGGCGTGGCGACAGAACCCTGAACATCAGGTGATTCAGGCCCGTGGGCGTTTGGAGTGGTATTCGGCGTTTCATACGCGGGTGTGCCGGGTTGAGCGTGAGTATCGGTTCGGGCAATAAAATGGCGGCGTATTGACGGCCGCTTTCGCGAGCAGGCTCGCTCCCACAGGGGATTTGTGAACACCACGGTTCCCATGTGGGAGCGAGCCTGCTCGCGAAGAGGCCCTTACCCTCACAGAAAAACTTCAGCCCCGTACCAGACTACGCACCGCGACAATCTCCGGCACTTCAACCTTGCTCATATATACCCGCAACGGCTCGGTGATGTTGATCCGGTCATCGATATGCTGATCCAGCAACAACTGAATCAACTCGCGTTTAAGCGTCATGGTCTGCGCTGTCGCCGGTGCCCAGACGAATTCGTTCACAGGAATAATGCCGTCATCGGCCACGTCCATACCGAACGAATCTTCGCTGAAGCGCACGATGTACTGACCGGTTTTACGGTTGAGGCCGACAAATCCCTTGAGATCGTCGGCGGCCTGGCAGATGAGTTGGGAGGTGATGCGCATGGTAAACCTCACGAAAGATGATCGATGGTTTACACGCAGGGCAACTGAGCGGCGCGCCCTCTGCCGGAGCGTCTGCCGTGGGCAAGCGTACTGCAAACAGCGCCACAAAAGTGCAGGAAAAATCGCTTTTAATACGTTTATGTCGGTCCTGCGATAGCACGCAATCGATTCAGTTGCTAAAAGATACGTCTTTGAAAATGCCCTGCGAAAGGAACTCGAACATGCCCGCTACTTTCACCAAAAGCGCCCTGGTCCTGAGCCTGCTGCTCGGCCTCGGTCAGGCGCACGCCGCCAGCCACAGCGATCCCGATGCGGTCGCTGCCGCCAACGGCATCCCGCACCCGGCGGTGATCGCTCACCGTGGCGCGTCCTTCGATGCGCCGGAATCCACGGCGGCGTCCTACAAACTGGCGCGTGATCTGGGCGCCGATTACCTGGAAATGGACTTGCAGCGCAGCAAGGACGGCGTGCTGTTCGCCCTGCACGACGACAACCTGCAACGCACCACCGACGTCGCCAGCAAGTTTCCGGAGCGCAAGGACGCCTCGGCCACCGCGTTCACCATGGCCGAACTGAAAACCCTCGACGCCGGCAGTTGGTTCAACGCCAAGTACCCGGATCGCGCCCGCCCGTCCTACGCCGGGCTGAAGATTCTGACTCTCGATGAAATCATCGACATCGCGCAGGCCAATCCGCAGCACAAGCCGGGCCTGTACATCGAGACCAAAGAGCCGCAACTGTTTCCGGGGATCGAGAAAGACCTGAAAGAGAAACTGCAGGATCGCGGCTGGCTGAGTCCGGCCGGTTCGAAACTGGCGAAAAGTGCGCTGGGTGTGGGTCAGGGCAAGGGCAAAGTGATCCTGCAAACGTTCGAGAAAAACAGCCTCGAACTGCTGCAAAAAGAAATGCCGCAAGTGCCGAAAATCCTCCTGCTGTGGGTCGGCGAAGGCAGCATCGAGCCGAAATCCAAGGTGACGTTTGCCGAGTCCGGCGAGAAGGACAAAAACGTTTTCTACGGTAAACAAGAACCGAAGTCCGAAGCCGAATTCAAACAATGGGTGGATTACGCCAAGGCCCAAGGTGCCATCGGCACCGGCCCTTCGGCGAAGCTGACCAAGGGCGGCGACCAGAGCTACTCGGATCTGGTGCAACCGTGGATGAACCAGTACACCCACGATCAGGGCCTGCTGGTGCACGTCTACACCGTCGATGAGCCGGTGGACTTCGAGAAAGTCATGGCGGCGGGTGTCGACGGCATCTTCACCAACCGCGCCAGCGAACTGTTGAAGTTCTACAAACGCCCGGCGGCTGGCACTGTTGATCAGGTGTTGAAGAACAACGGCTTCTGATCTGAAATCGAGGCGCCTTCATCGCGGGCAAGCCACGCTCCCACAGGTTCTGTGCAGGTGCATGGCTTGCCCGTTTTGTTTGGGTGCGGGGTTTTAAGGGTGAGTTAAGTTGCGCTGGTTAACCTGAGGCCACTTAAACGAATCACCCCAAGGAATGAACCGATGAAAACTTTGACTGCCCTGTTTACTGCCGCTGCCCTGACTCTTACCGCTGGCCTGGCCCAGGCTGATGTTCGCGTTGACCAGATTCCGCAACTGGTCAAGGAAGGCAAGATCAAGTCGCTGGAGTCGATGAACGCCGAAGCGCTGGAACTGCATCCGGGTGCGACTATTACCGACACGGATCTGGATAACCACTTCAATGGTTATGAGTATGAAGTTGAGCTGAAGACGGCTGATGGTAAAGAGTTTGATGTGGACTTTGATGCGACCACTGGCAAGGTGCTGAGCAACAAGCAAGACACTTGATACCTGGTATAAAGCAAGCCGCACGATTGAGAGATCGTGCGGCTTTTTTGTGTCTGGTGTTTGGCCTGGTGATGGGTTGTCAGTGAGATTTTCTCCCCCTCACCCCAGCCCTCTCCCCCAAGGGGGCGAGGGGGAAAGGGAGCCGATCGGGGGCTATTCAAGACCTGAGTTCGACTCGATATTTCAGGTCGGCGCAACTCAAATAATCACCCCGGTCAGTCCCCTCTCCCTCTGGGAGAGGGCTAGGGGGGAAAGGGAGCCGATCGGGGGCTATTCAAGGCCTGAGTGCGACTCGATATTTCAGGTCGGCGTACCTCGAATAGTCACCACGGTCAGTCCCCTCTCCCTCGGGAGAGGGCTAGGGTGAGGCGAAAGGGCATCACGCCGAGGTGCTGACCAGCGAACCCGAGGTGCTCGAGTCGGAATCCTGCAACGCCTGCAACAATGAGGCTGTGGCGGTGGACAGGGAGGCCGAAGTGGCGGTGATCTGCGCTTGGGCGGCAGCCACCTCGGCGACCTTCGCATCAGAATTTTCCTGCTTCGCCTGGGCCGCTTGCAACGCCTGTTGCTCTTCCTGCAATTGCTTCTGCAGTTCGGCAATCTGCTTGCGCAGTTCCTTCACCGAGTCCGATTCTTCGCTGCTGCTGGAGCTGCTGTCACCCGCCGGAGCGGCCCCACCACCGGCGGCGACTTTACCGGTATCGGCCGTAGCGCCAGTGCTGGCGGCTGCCGTGGTCGAGGTATCGTCACCGACGTCGCTGATTGCGGTTTTGCTCGAAGGTGTGGTGACGGTCTGATTGATCGAAACAGAAGTGATGCTCACCATGGAAAGGCTCCAATGCCGGTTATAGATAACCGGTCATCGACCACGGCCGCAGGTAATTGAGATCGACTGTGTACCGACTCGGTATCCGAACCGGTACACAGTCGATGGCGTCAGGCGCTCAGGCGCGCGGTGACTTCGTTCAGTTGCCCGGACAGACCATGCAGGTTCTGGCTGGCACTTTCGGTGCGTTGCACGTTGTCGAGGTTGGTGCTGGCGATCGAAGTGATTTCGGTGAGATTGCGCGAGATGTCTTCGGCCACCGAGGTCTGCTCTTCCGCAGCAGTAGCGATCTGACGGTTCATGTCGCGGATCGCCTCCACCGCGTGAGTGATACGCTCCAGCATCGCGCCGGCCTGGGTCACCTGTTCAACGCTTTCGTCACTGCGCGTCTGGCCGCTGTCGATGGCTTGCGCCGCGTCCACCGCACCGGTCTGCACGCTCTGAATGATCTGGTTGATCTCGATGATCGACTCCGCCGTGCGCTGCGCGAGGTTGCGCACTTCATCGGCAACCACGGCGAAACCACGCCCGGCCTCACCGGCGCGCGCCGCTTCGATCGCAGCGTTGAGCGCCAGCAGGTTGGTCTGCTCGGCGATGCCGCGAATCACTTCCAGCACTTTGCCGATGCGGCCGCTGTCGGCTTCCAGACGACGGATCACCGTGGCGGTGTTGGCGATTTCACCGCGCATCTGGGTGATCGAGTGAATAGTGCTCTGCATGACCTTTTCACCCTGTTGGGCGGACTGATCGGCATCGTCGGCAGCACGCGCGGCATCAGCGGCGTGACGCGCGACTTCTTGCGCGGTGGCGGACATTTCGTTCATCGCCGTGGCCACCTGATCGGTGCGGTTGAACTGCTCGTTGGTGCCACCGGCCATGGTCGTGGCGATCGCGTTCAACTCACCGCTGGCGCTGTCCAGATCCGACGCGCTGCGTTGCAAACGGGTGAAGGTGTCGGCGAGGAAATCGCGCAGGGTGTTGGCCGCAGCGGCGAGATTGCCCAGTTCATCCTGACGGTCGCTGACCACGCGTTCGGCGAGTTTGCCGCGACTCAACTGAGTGACGTAATCGATGAGTTTGCGGATCGGTTCGACCAGGTTGCGGTTGACCAGCCACAGGCTCAACAAGCCGATCAGCAGGCCCGACGCGAGCATCACCAGCAGCCCCAGCCACACGGTGCGATCAGCATCGGCACTGATCAGCGCCGACTGCGCAGTGCCTTGCTTGCGCAACTCGGCGACCAGCTCGCTCATCTGATCGCTGGCGGCGCGGTCGACGCCTTTGACCGCCGCGTCACCCACCGTCGGATCACCACCAGCAGCCACGTAGGCATCACGTCCCTTCTGATAAGCGCTACCCAACTGGCGGTGTTCTTCACGCAAACGTTCAATGCGCGATTTCAGGCTGGGCTCTATGCCTTTCTGGCTGGCCAGTTCACCAAGGATCTTCTGCACATCGCGCTGACGATCTTCGAACTGCCCCCAATACTTGGCCAGATCCGCCGGTTGCTTGCCGCGCAGCAGGACGTTTTTCCACTCCTGCACCTGCACCTTGAATTGCAGGTTGGCTTCGTCGATCAGCTGCGAGGTGTGCAGGGGACCGGCGATCAATTGGCTGTAGCTTTGCACGCCGTTGGACAGGAAATGAAAACAGGCCAGCGCAATCAACAGCACCGCCAGCAGGCTGCCGCTCAGCAAGGCGAGAATTTGCGCTCTCAGGGATTTTTGCAGCATCGCAAGATACTCAAGACAGGGATGAGGTACGCCCGGTAAGGCGTGAAATTTTGCCGGACATCCATGTCGGCGAGCCTTGGCTCATGGCAAATGGCGCGCAACCTAACGCACCTGTGATCGGCGCGCCAGAGGGCTTCTTGAAGAAAATCCGACCGTCGGTAAGTCGCTGATTTGACGTCACCTTGCTGTCATATAAATGTCATGTGACATTGCGATGATGCGGCTCAGTGAACCTGCCATTTGCGCGACCGACGCACCCTCCTCGCAGCGAGCCTTCATGAACCACAGCCTCGATATCAGCCATCGCGATCCTGATCTGTTTGGCCTGCTCTACGGCTTTCGTTTCCTGCCCGGCGAACGTGGCCGCGAAGTCGATTCGGCGACAGCGTTGCGCTGTTTGCAGGACGACAACGACACGGGCGAATTCCTCTGGCTGCACCTCAATCTTGCGCATGCGGCGTGCGAACGCTGGATGAAAAGTCATCTGCAATTGCCTGAAGAGTTTTTCGAGGCGCTGCACGAAGGCTCGCGTTCGACGCGTATCGAACATGTCGATTCGGCGTTGCTGGCGGTGGTCAACGATGTGGTGTTCAACCTCAGCAGCATGGTCTCTTCGGACGTGTCGACGCTGTGGGTTTGTGTGCGCAGCAAACTGATCGTCAGTGCGCGCTTGCAACCGCTGCACTCGGTGGACAAATTGCGCTCATCGGTGAAGGCCGGCGAACGCTTTCGTTCGCCCTCGGAGTTGCTTGTGCATCTGCTGCGCGATCAAGGCGAAGTGCTGACGCAGATCGTGCGCAAGACCAGCATGAGCGTCGATCAGGTCGAGGACGAATTGCTTTCCTCGCGGTTGTCGACCAACCGCGCTGAACTCGGTGCCAATCGCCGCGTGCTGGTACGTTTGCAGCGGCTGCTGGCGCTGGAGCCGGGTTCGCTGCTGCGTCTGCTCAATCGGCCGCCGCCATGGTTGCAGAAGGAAGACGTCAAGGAGCTGCGCAAATCCACCGAGGAGTTTGCGCTGATCATCAACGACCTCACGGCCCTCGGCGAGCGGATCAAACTGCTCCAGGAAGAGATCGCCGCCAACCTCAACGAGCAGAGCAACCGTACGCTGTTTACTCTGACGGTGGTGACTGTGCTGGCGCTGCCGATCAACATCATTGCCGGTTTTTTCGGGATGAATGTGGGCGGGGTGCCGTTGTCGCAGGATCCGGAGGGGTTCTGGATATTGGTCGCACTGGTGGCGACGTTTACCGTGATTGCCGGGCGTTGGGCGTTTCGCAAGCGCGGAGACTACTGACGCCTGAACGCTCGTTCCCACGCTCTGCGTGGGAATGCATCAAGTGACGCTCTGCGTCACAGGGACGCGGAGCGTCCCGGGCGTCATTCCCACGCAGAGCGTGGGAACGAGCAGAAGACCGACGGTTGGGTTAATCAGCCAAACACTGACATGGCGCAGTCTCTCTGTAACATTCTGCAACGATCATGGGCGACATTCCTTCCCTCGCTCAGGATTGTCCTGCCATGGCTACTCCCTCCCTGACCGCCAGCCCCGCGTCCGCCGCCAGCGGCAGGCCAGCCCTCGACAAGAAAACCAGCCCGTTTACCTACGTGATCTTTTTCGCCGTGCTGGCGATGGGGATGCTGTTCACCGCCTACAGCCTGATGCACGACATGCACGAACTCGGCACGGTGGTCACCACCTGGACGCCGTTTCTGCTGCTCGGTGTGGCGCTGCTGATTGCCCTGGGTTTCGAGTTCGTCAACGGTTTCCACGACACCGCCAACGCCGTCGCGACGGTGATTTACACCCACTCGTTGCCGCCGAACGTGGCGGTGGTCTGGTCGGGGTTCTTCAACTTTCTCGGCGTGCTGCTTTCGAGCGGCGCGGTGGCGTTCGGCATCATCGCCTTGCTGCCGGTGGAGTTGATTCTGCAGGTCGGTTCGTCAGCCGGTTTCTCGATGATCTTTGCTCTGCTGATTGCGGCGATCCTGTGGAACCTCGGCACCTGGTGGCTGGGTTTACCGGCCTCGTCGTCCCACACTTTGATCGGTTCGATCATCGGCGTCGGCGTCGCCAATGCCTTGATGCATGGCCGCGACGGCACCAGCGGTGTCGATTGGGCGCAGGCGACCAAGATCGGTTATGCGTTGCTGCTCTCGCCGTTGGTGGGTTTCGGTTGTGCGGCACTGTTGCTGCTGGCACTGCGCGCCTTCGTGAAGAATCGTTCGCTGTACAAGGCACCTGAAGGCAACACGCCGCCACCGTGGTGGATTCGCGGTTTGCTGATTCTGACCTGCACCGGCGTGTCCTTCGCCCACGGCTCCAACGACGGCCAGAAAGGCATGGGCCTGATCATGTTGATTCTGGTCGGTACGCTGCCAATGGCCTATGCCTTGAACCGCACGATGCCAGAAGAACAATCGTTGCAGTTCGCCGCGGTGGCACAAGTCACCCAGCAAGCGCTGGTGAAAAGTGCGCCGCTGCCGACGCCGGCCGATCCGCGTGCAGTCCTTTCCGATTACGTGCGCAGCAAAGACGCCACGCCGCAACTGATCCCCGCCCTCGCCGCCCTCACCGGGCACATTGGTGAAGAAGTCAAAGGCTACGGTTCGCTGGCGAAAGTCCCGGCCGAAGCCATGGGCAACGTGCGTAACGACATGTACCTGGCCAGCGAAAGCATTCGCCTGATGGACAAGAACAAGGTCGGCAATTTCGACGCTGATACCAGCAGCAAACTGCAACTGTTCAAACAACAGATCGACAACGCCACGCGATTTATTCCGCTGTGGGTGAAGATCGCCGTGGCCATCGCGCTCGGGTTGGGCACCATGGTTGGCTGGAAGCGGATTGTGGTGACGGTCGGCGAGAAGATCGGCAAGACCCACCTGACCTATGCGCAAGGTGCCTCGGCGGAAACCGTGGCGATGTTGACCATTGGCGCGGCGGACATGTTTGGTTTGCCCGTTTCGACGACGCATGTGTTGTCATCCGGTGTAGCCGGAACCATGGTTGCCAACGGTGGCGGGTTGCAGATGAAGACCATCCGCAATCTGTTGATGGCGTGGGTGCTGACCCTACCGGCGGCGATCCTGCTGTCAGGCAGCCTCTATTGGCTGTTCACCCAGATCTTCTGACCGAAGAAAGTCCCCTGTAGGAGTGAGCCTGCTCGCGATAGCGGTGTATCAGTCAACATTGATTAAACTGACACACCGCTATCGCGAGCAGGCTCACTCCTACAGTTTTGACCGGTGTTCAGGGTTAGAGCGCCGAGCGGATCAGATCGCCCAGCCAATCCATGAACACTCGCACTCGCAAGGGCAAATGCCGTTGCCGCGCATACAACAATGAAATCCCCATCGCCGGCGCCGTGAACTGCGGCAACACGGTCACCAGTTCGCCGTTTTCCAGATGCGGCTGCATGCCGGTGCGCGGTACCTGCGTCAGACCAAAACCACCGAGGCACGCCGCCTCGTAAGCGTCAGTGCTGTTGACAGTAATGCTGCCAGCCATCGGCAAGCGTTTAACCTGACCGCCCTCCTCGTACACGAACCCTTCCGAACGCGAACCCAATACGCCGACGTAATGCACCAGTCGATGCTGCGCGAGATCTTCCAGCGACTCCGGCACGCCGTAGCGCTCGAGGTACGCGGGGCTGGCGCAGTTGACCATGGGGAAGTCCCCGAGGTGCCGCGCGACCACCGATTGATCGGGCTGCGCGCCAATCCGCACCACGCAATCGAACCCTTCGCTGAGCAAGTCGACGCGGCGATCGGTGCTGCTGATTTCCAGTTCCAGATTCGGGTGGCGATCCATGAACTGCGGCAAGCGCGGC
The DNA here is from genome assembly GCF_004011755.1 of Pseudomonas sp. RU47. GTDB lineage: Bacteria > Pseudomonadota > Gammaproteobacteria > Pseudomonadales > Pseudomonadaceae > Aquipseudomonas. Next base: position 5,096,524 of record NZ_CP022411.1, read on the forward strand.
ATGATCAGGCGCCGCGCGAGAATGTTCGGCAGGTCGACACGAATGCGCCCGGTCAGCGACGCCTCGTCCTGGCGGAACAAGCCTTCGATCTCATCCATGTGCGAGAGCAGATCCTTGCTGCGTTCGTACAGCACCAGACCGTCCTGCGTCGCCTGTACTTTGCGTGTGGTGCGTTGCAGCAGGCGCGTGCCGAGTAACGCTTCCAGCGCCTGCACATGTTCCGACACGGTGGAGCGTGGCAGGCCGAGATTTTCCCCGGCGAGGGTAAAACTCGACAGTTCGCTGACCCGCACGAAGGTGCGCAGCAGTTCCAACTTGTTCATGAGGCACCTGTAGATTGTTCGGCTAATCCGATCAGTGATTCCGGCTTAGCTCTGTTTATCACCTTAGGGCGGATAAATAAACTGAGTCCCATCACCACTCACCGCAATCGAGGAAGCTTCCATGAACCGCAAAATCGCATTGATCACTGGCGCCAGTCGTGGCCTGGGCAAAAACGCAGCGCTGCACCTCGCTGCTCAAGGCATCGACATCATCGGCACCTACAACAGCCGCGCCGATGAAGCCCAGGCGCTGGTGCTTGAACTGGAAAAATTCGGCGGCAAAGCCGTGATGCTGCAACTGGATGTCAGCCGCAGCGAGAGTTTTGCCGGTTTCGGTGCGCAGGTTGAGCACGCGTTGCAGGAAACCTTCAAACGTCAGCGCTTTGATTTCCTGATCAACAATGCCGGCATTGGCGTGCACGCGCTGTTCGCCGAAACCACGCCGGAGCAGTTCGATCTGCTGATGAATATTCAATTGAAGGGACCGTTTTTCCTGACTCAGCAACTGTTGTCACTGATCAACGATGGCGGACGGATCATCAACATCTCCAGCGGCTTGACCCGCTTCAGCTTGCCGGGTTACGGCGCATACGCGGCGATGAAGGGTGCAATGGAAGTGCTGACCCGTTATCAGGCCAAGGAGCTGGGTACGCGGAAGATTGGCGTAAATATTCTTGCTCCGGGCGCCATCGAAACTGACTTCGGTGGTGGCGCAGTACGCGACAACTCGGCGCTGAATGCGATGGTCGCCAGCAACACCGCGCTGGGCCGAGCCGGTCAGCCGGATGATATTGGCGGAGCGTTGGCGCTGCTGCTGTCGCCGGGTGGACAGTGGATCAATGGCCAGCGTGTTGAGGCATCCGGCGGTATGTTCCTCTAACTAACGCTGAAATACTTTCCCTTGTGGGAGCTGCCGAAGGCTGCGATCTTTTGATCTTGCGCTTAAAAATCAAGAGCAAAAGATCGCAGCCTTCGGCAGCTCCTACACGGGGTGGTGTTAGCCTTGGCAGGCGTCGCGGGTCATGAAGCGCTCACGCACTACGTCATAGCCCCAGTGATACACGTAGGTGTACGGCAGGAAAAACAGCAACACGCCGATGTCGAGCAAAAACGCCTGCCACAGGCTGACCGACAGCCACCAGGCAATCAACGGCACGCCCATCACGATCAAACCACCCTCGAACAGCAGTGCGTGCACCACCCGTACCCATGCATTGTGCGCAACGTTCATACGCGCCAGCAGGCGATCGAAGAAGCGGTTGAACACCACGTTCCAACCCAACGCCAGCATGGCAATCAACACCGTCACCGCGCCCATTTCAAGCATCGGTTTTTGCATGATCCACGCCAGCAACGGGGTGCAGATCAGAATCGCCAGCAGTTCGAAACCGATGGCCTGAAAAATACGTTCAGTGATGGATTTATTGGCAGTCATAGCCCGAGTCCTTGAGTGAAGATGGTTGCCATGATCCATCCTAAAACCGATACTTCATAATCAATAACCATCGATCAAGGCGATAGTTGATGATCTCGCAAGAAGTGCTGTTGGCGTTTGTCCAGGCTGCCACGCAAGGTTCGTTTTCGGCAGCGGCGCGCAAGCTCGGGCGCAGTCAGTCGACCATCAGCGCGGCGGTGGCCAGCCTGGAGATTGATCTGGATCTGCAGTTGTTCGATCGCAGCAGCCGCAAACCGACGCTGACTCCCGCCGGGCATGTGATGCTGCAACGCGCCGAGGCGATTCTGGCGGCCAGCAGTCGCATGGAAATGACTGCGCGGCAGTTGTCCCAAGGCGTCGAACCGAAGCTGACGGTGGCGATTTCCGATACCTATCAGTCGGACCGTTTTGAAGCGGCGTTGGTCGGGTTTGAGCAGCGTTATCCGGATCTGGAACTGGAATGTCTGATCGCTGAATGCGATGACCTCGTCGAGTTGGTCCAGCGTGGTCGTGCGCATCTGGCATTCGCCGAAATGCAAGAGAGCTACCCGCCGGATCTGGTCACCTCGACCGTGGCCGAGCGCACCGAAATTGCCTTGTTCGTCAGTCGTGAGCATCCGCTGGCGAAGCTTGATCACATTGATCAGCATGTGCTGGAGCAGCACCGCGAGCTGCGTCTGGCGACCATCGTCAATCCCTATGACAGTCGCGGCAAAGGTCGGGTGTGGTCGGCACCGAGTTATCTGATGCTGCTGGAAATGGCCGAAAAAGGTTTTGGCTGGGCGCCGTTGCCGCGTTGGCTGGCGCAGCGCTTCGGCAATGATCTGTTGGTGGAGTTGAAAGTGCGCGGCTGGCCGAAACCGGTGTTTGTCGATGCGTTGTGGTCGCGGCTGTATCCGCCGGGGCCGGCGGGGAGCTGGTTGTTGAGCAAGATGCTGGAATAGCGGCGCTGCCAATCGCTGGCAAGCCTGAAGTCAAAAGCCCCTCACCCCAGCCCTCTCCCGGAGGGAGAGGGAGCCGACCGAGGTGTCTTGCGTCAGACATCGACCTGGAAGACCGAGTCGATTATGGATTCACAACTGAGCTTTCAGGTCGGCGTAGTTCTACAGCAATCCCCAATCAGTCCCCTCTCCCTCTGGGAGAGGGCTAGGGTGAGGGCAATTCCAGCACCATGAGCCGCCCTTGAATAAACCGCCGCTCCGGCTCTTGTCGAGTCAGCTCCAACGCCCGCAAATACGCCGTCCTCGCCTCTTCCACCCTGCCCAACTGCCGACAAAACTCCGCCCGAGCCGAATGCGCCAAGTGGTAATCCTGCAGCTCTCCTCGCGCCAAAATCCCTTCAATCAGATTCAACCCTGCCAACGCCCCGTCGCGCTTGGCCACCGCCACCGCCCGATTCAACTCAATCACCGGCGAAGGCACCGCCCGCAACAGCACGTCATACAAACCAACGATCTGCTCCCAATCCGTCTCCCCAGCCGTCGGCGCCTCGGCATGCACCGCCGCAATCGCCGCCTGCAAACAATACGGTCCAAACCGCCGCGTGGTCAGCGCACGCTCAACCAGCGCACAACCTTCAGCAATCAGCCCGGCATCCCACTGAGATCGATCCTGATCATCCAGCAGCACCAACTCACCACTCGGCGAAGTGCGCGCCGCCCGTCGCGATTCGTGCAACAGCATCATCGCCAACAGCCCCATCACCTCCGGCTCTGGCAGCAACTCCATCAACAACCGCCCCAGCCTGATCGCCTCACGGGTCAGATCCTCACGCGTCAATTCAGCCCCGCCCGACGCCGAATACCCCTCGTTGAACACCAGATAAATCACCCGCAACACACTGTCGAGGCGTTCGGGCAATTCCCTCAGGCTCGGTACTTGATAAGGGATTTTCGCATCACGGATCTTGGCTTTGGCGCGCACGATGCGCTGGGCAATTGCCGCCGGCGCGGAGAGAAAGGCGCGGGCGATTTCCTCGGTGGTCAGGTCGCAGACTTCACGCAAGGTCAGCGGCACTTGCGCATCCGCCGCCAGCGCCGGGTGGCAGCAGGTGAAGATCAGCCGCAGGCGATCGTCTTCCACGTCTTCGCCACTCCAGTCTGCCTGTTCCAGTTCTTCCAGTTGCGCCAACAGCAAGGGTTGCGAGGCCTTGAACCGTGCGCGGCGGCGTAACACATCAATCGCCTTGAAGCGCCCGGTGGACACCAGCCAAGTGCGCGGGTTGTCGGGCACGCCGTCGCGTTGCCAGCGTTCGACCGCGACGAAGAACGCCTCATGCAAGGCCTCTTCGGCGAGGTCGAAATCACCGAGCAGACGAATCAGCGTCGCCAGAATCCGCCGCGAGTCTTCGCGATAGACCTGCTCGACCCGCGCCCGAACTTCAGACATTCAACTGCCGCACCGGCCGCACTTCAACGCTGCCAACCCGCGCGGCCGGAATGTTGCCGGCGACCTGAAGCGCTTCGTTGAGATCTTTGGCGTCGATCAGGTAGAAGCCGGCCAGTTGCTCCTTGGTTTCGGCAAACGGGCCATCGGTAATCGACAGTTTGCCGTTGCGCATACGCACCGTGGTGGCGGTCTGCACCGACTCCAGCGCTTCGGCGGCAACCATCCGCCCGCTGCCCTGAATCGACTCGGCGTAGGCCCAGCACTCGGCGTCTTCCGGGCTGTCGGGCGACGAATGCAGCAGGCGCTCATCGCTGTAGACCAAGCATAGATACTTCATGGCGTTCTCCTGAATCGGACGGTTCAACTATGGCTGAAGATCAGGGAGTCACATCGAACAGGGTCGCGCCGCTCATCGGATCGAACGGCGCCGACCAGTGTTCGTGTGCGATTTTCCACGCCCCGCCGACCTGCCGATAGCAGGCGGTGACGCGCATCCAGCAGCTCTGGGTTTCGCCCTTGTCGTTGGTGCCGCCGCAGTTCGCTACCCAGTGGGCGAAGGCGATGTTGTCGGCGCTTTCGATGGCGATTTCGTGGAATTCGAAAATGTGCGGGCCTGGACACATTTCCATGCACTCGACCCAGTGCGCGCGGTAGGCGGGCTTGCCCTTGAATTGCAGGGCCTTGATCGCGTCGAAGGAGACGATGTCATCGGCATACAACGCCATGACTTTCTCCACGTCCTTGGTCATGACGGCTTCGCGGTAGGTGTTGATCAGGGTCTGGATTTCAGATTGTGCGCTCATGCTGTTCTCCGTGGTTTTTGTTGTGAAGACACCCTTAGTCGTTCGGCGATTGGGCAGATCGACAGAGCAAACAAAAAAATTCTACAGAAGACAAAATCGCTAGAATCCGCGACTTACCTTGTAGGAAAAAGGAAATTCCCGTGTCAGCCCAACTCGTGCCGTACGACAGCCTGAACGCCTTGCAGCGTCAGCAAGTCGAGGCGATTGAAATCCATGCCGAGCAGATCAAGTTCTCCGGCGATATCCACGGTGCCTTGCACACCCTGCTGTCGAAACCCGGCCCCGGCGTGAAAGGTTTCGCGCTGTTGGCGGATGACGTGCCGGTGGCGTTTCTGCTGCTCAAGCGCCCGCCGGTGTTGCCCGCCTGGGCCAATGAGCACAGCGCCACCTTGCATGCGTTGCAGGTCGATCGCCGCGCGCAGGGCAAGGGTTTCGGCAAGGCCTGTCTGCAAGCGCTGCCCGAGGTTGCGCGTCAGGCTTGGCCGGAGATCAAGGGGCTGGAATTGTCAGTAGATGCGGATAACGACGCGGCCATCGCCCTGTACGCCAAACACGGCTACGTCGACAGCGGTGAAGCGTACAAGGGCCGGATCGGTTACGAACGGCGCATGGGCCTGGTTTTCTAAGTCATCGAGGGATGCACGATGATCGATTCAATCGAAGCGCTGGAAGCGATTTACGGACTGCCCCACGAGCGGGCGGTGCGCAAGCAGATCGGTTTTCTCAACGAGGATTATCAGGCGATGGTGCGGGTTTCGCCGCTGGTCATCGTCAGCTCGGTGGGCGCCGATGGCCTCGATAATTCGCCGCGCGGGGACAAGCCCGGGTTTGTGCGGATCATCGATGAGCGCACCCTGGCCCTGCCGGATCGCCCGGGCAACAACCGCATCGATACCCTGCGCAATGTGCTGCAGGATTCGCGGGTGTCGCTGCTGTTCATCATTCCGGGGATTGGTGAAACGTTGCGGGTTAATGGCACGGCGACGATCAGCGCGGAGCCGCAGTTGCTGGAAAGCTTTGCGGTGAATGGCAAACCGGCGAAAACGGTGTTGCTGGTGACGGTGGAAGCGGCGTTCTTTCATTGCTCGAAAGCCTTCGTCCGCTCGGATGCGTGGAATCCTGAAACGCATCTGCCGCGCTCGGCCCTGCCCTCTGCCGGTGCCTTCCACAAACGTCTGAACGATGGCGAGTTCGACGCCGAAACCTACGACCGCGAAGCCCCGAAAAGAGTAAGTGACACCCTCTACTGATACTCCCGTAAATGATCGTTCCCACGCTCTGCGTGGGAATGCAGCCGGGGACGCTCTGCGTCCCAAAGTCGTGACGCAGAGCGTCACAGGAGGCATTCCCACGCGGAGCGTGGGAACGATCAGTATCAGTGTTGGGTTAGAGGGTCAGGATCATCTCGTGCCACGCCATGCCGCCGTGATCCGACTCCGACGGCTTGATGTAGGCAAAGCCAAACCCGGCATACAACGGAATATGCTTCTCCTTGCACATCAGGTGAATCGTCGCTTTATCCATCCCGCGCATGCGCTCGATGAACTCGCCCATCAAGCGCTTGGCCAATCCCTGCCCCTGATAATCCGGGTGCACCACCACCGACATGATCACCACGTTCGGGCCTTTCGGGTCATGGCCGATCAGTTCCTTGAACGCCTCGTCCGACATCTGCACGTCAAACGCCGCGCCGGAGTTGACGAAACCCGCCACCACGCCATCTACCTCGGCAACGATAAAGCCCTCTGGCCAAGTGGCAATGCGCGTAGCGATCTTCTCGAGGGTGGCCGCTTCGTCACCTTCGTAAGCGACGGTTTCGATGGCGTAGCAGCGGTCCAGGTCGGCGGCGGTGACGTTGCGGATAACGGTGTTCATGGCGGCTCGGAAATCAGCAGAAGAAAGTGCCGAAAGCATAAAGGAATAAGGCCTGCATATCGATCCGCACGGACGGCGTAAAGCTTGCGTATAAGCGCTTTTCTTCGGGTTCGGGGCGGGCTATTTCTCAGGTGTGTCTCTAGTCACCCTTGGGGGGAAACAACTTATGAGCAGCGTGCAGATCGGTCTGTTGATGGTGTTGGGCATCAGTACCTTCGGCTTTATCACGCTGGCAGTCGACCTGCTGCGTACGCGGCGTAAACAGCGTTGAAAGCCTGAGGCGGATCATTGATCCGCCTCACTGCTGCGGGCTCAGGCCTTGGTATCGACCGGCACGCAGATTTCCAGCTTGCCGGTGTGCAGCTTCGGATTGAAATCGGCGCTGTAGCGCTCCAGCTCCGGGGCGTTGAGCTCCACGTAATGAGAGGTCGGCAACCAGGTCTTGTAGATGTATTGCAGGGTTTGCGGCAACTGATCGAGCGGTCCCTTGTGCTCGAACACCGCGTATTGCCGGGGCAGCACTTCCACCCACTGGTAGACCTTCTGGTCGAGGTCATCGAGCTTGCTGATTTCCACCCCGGCGATGTAATCGAAGCCGCCCTTGCCATCGAAGTTGCTGCAGACACCGTAGGTCACTTCGTTCTTTTGCCCTTGGATCTTTCCCAGGTGCGGCAAGAACTTTTCCCACAACGCCGGAATGTCTTTGGCTGTGTCTTGGGTAAATCGACCGCGAAAGCCTGCAATCAGCAGGAAGTGTCCATGTTCGAAGCGAGGTTCAGCCACTTCGACGCGTGTTTGCTCATCCATGACTCGACTCCTGGAACAAAAAAGGGGTTCGGCTGGGAGTATAGAAAGCCAAACCCAATTCGCACGCTTACAGCGAATGCAACTGCTCGACGGCGCCCGAACCGACAAACTCGTTATAGCCGGATACGATCACGTAGACCGCGAAATAGCAGAAGATTGCTGCAGATGCCAGGTAGGAATAGCGCAACAGCTTGTCGCCCAGCAGTTTGCCGCCGTGGCTCGCCGCGAAGCACAAACCCGCCGACCACAGCAGTCCGGCGCAAAGGAAACCGCCAAGGAACAGCGCCGAACTCAAAGGGCCGCCGCCACCGGAACGGGCAATCAAGGTGCCGCCGACCGCTGCAAACCAGAGAATCGCGCTTGGCGATGACATGGCGAGAAAAATCCCCCGGAAGAACTCCTTGCGATGGGAGTTCTGCCCCACTTCCGCTGTCTCGGCTAGCAGCGCTTCGTGATGGATCGCCGAGTAGATCATCTTTGCCGCAAAGTAGATCAGCAGCACCGAACCACCGATCCACAGCACCCAGCGCACGGTTTCGTATTGCAGCAAAACCGTCATTCCGGCCAGCGCCAGCACCGCGTAAATCAGGTCGCCGACACAGGTGCCGAGGCCCAGAGCAAAGCCCTGAAAGTAACCGCGCTGCATCGCCAGGGTGATCATGGCGATGTTGGCCACGCCGATATCCAGGCACAGCGAAAGGCTCAGCAAGAAGCCGCTGGTGAATTCCATCTACCGATTTCCTTGGGCAAAAATGTTTGAAAAACGCGCTGGACAGTATGCCATCACAGCCCTTATCTTCCGCCACAGGTCACCGCAGTGACCAGCGTCGCTCGGACGGTTCCGGGCGCTTACGTTATCCGAGGCAACAATGGCTGAACAAGGTTCGCCGCGCCGCTTTGCGCGCATAGATCGACTCCCCCCTTACGTTTTCAACATCACCGCCGAGCTGAAGATGGCCGCGCGGCGTCGTGGTGAAGACATCATCGACTTGAGCATGGGCAACCCCGACGGCGCCACGCCGCCGCACATTGTCGAAAAACTCGTCCAGGTTGCCCAACGCGAAGACACCCACGGTTACTCGACGTCCAAGGGCATTCCGCGCCTGCGCCGGGCGATTTCCAACTGGTACAAGCAACGCTACGAAGTCGACATCGACCCGGAAAGCGAAGCCATTGTCACCATCGGTTCCAAGGAAGGCCTGGCGCATCTGATGCTGGCGACCCTGGATCAGGGCGACACTGTTTTGGTGCCCAACCCGAGCTATCCGATTCACATCTACGGTGCGGTGATTGCCGGCGCCCAAGTGCGTTCGGTGCCGCTGGTGCCGGGTGTGGATTTCTTCGATGAGCTGGAACGGGCCATTCGTGGCTCGATTCCGAAGCCAAAAATGATGATCCTCGGCTTCCCGTCGAACCCGACTGCACAGTGTGTGGAGCTGGATTTCTTCGAACGGGTGATCGCCCTCGCCAAGCAGTATGACGTGCTGGTGATTCACGATCTGGCTTACGCCGACATCGTCTACGACGGCTGGAAAGCCCCGTCGATCATGCAGGTGCCGGGTGCCAAGGACATCGCGGTGGAGTTTTTCACCCTGTCCAAGAGCTACAACATGGCCGGCTGGCGCATCGGCTTCATGGTCGGTAACCCGGAACTGGTCAACGCCTTGGCGCGGATCAAGAGCTACCACGACTACGGCACCTTCACCCCGCTGCAAGTCGCCGCAATTGCCGCGCTGGAAGGTGATCAGCAGTGCGTGCGCGACATTGCCGAGCAGTATCGCCAGCGCCGCAACGTGCTGGTCAAAGGTCTGCATGAACTGGGCTGGATGGTCGAGAATCCGAAGGCGTCGATGTATGTCTGGGCGAAGATTCCCGAGGCGTATGCGCATCTGGGTTCGCTGGAATTCGCCAAAAAACTGCTGGCCGAGGCCAAGGTGTGCGTCTCGCCGGGGGTGGGGTTTGGCGAGTATGGCGATGACCATGTGCGCTTTGCGCTGATCGAAAACCAGGACCGGATTCGTCAGGCGGTACGCGGGATTCGCGGGATGTTCCGGGCGGATGGCCTGGCCCCGAAAACCACTGCCTGACGCACTGATCGTTCCCACGCTCCGCGTGGGAATGCAGCCCGGGACGCTCCGCGTCCCAAAGCGGACGCAGAGCGTCCATTGAGGCATTCCCACGCAGAGCGTGGGAACGATCACCCACAAAAAAACCGCATCGCTGCGGTTTTTTTGTGTCTGCAAGAAGCGCTTACACGAACAGCGACAACAGCAGGATAAAGCCCAACGCGACGATGGAGAGGATGGTTTCCATCGCCGTCCAGGTCTTGAACGTCTCGGCCACGGTCATGTTGAAGTATTGCTTCACCAGCCAGAAACCGGCGTCGTTCACGTGGGACAGGATCAACGAACCGGCACCGGTAGCCAGCACCAGCAGCTCACGGTTCACACCCGGAATCATCCCCACCACCGGCACCACAATGCCCGCGCCTGTAATGGTTGCCACAGTCGCCGAACCGGTCGCGATACGAATCACCGCCGCCACCAGCCACGCCAGCAGGATCGGCGAAATCTGTGCGCTGACCGCCATGTGGCCGATCACATCGCCCACACCGCTGGTGACCAGCATCTGCTTGAAGCCACCACCAGCACCGATGATCAGGATGATCGCGGCGGTTGGCGCCAGGCTCGCGTCGAGCCACTTGAGCATCTGCTGGGAACCGATGCCCTGCTTGTGCCCGAAGGTGTACAGCGACAGCAGCAACGCCAGCAGCAGCGCCGAGATCGGGTGGCCGATCATGTCCATCCAGATACGGAAGAAGTGACCGTCCGGCAGCGCCACGTCAGCGAAGGTTTTCAGCAGCATCAGGAACACCGGCAGCAGCACGGTGATCAGGGTGATGCTGAAGCTCGGCAGCGTGGTCGAGTCGTCGTTTTCACGGGCCAGTTGATCGACCAGTTCCTGATTCGGGTGACCCGGAATGTGCTTGGCGATGAACGTACCGAAAATCGGGCCGGCGATGATCGCGGTCGGCAGCGCAACGATCAGACCATAAAGAATGGTCTTGCCGATGTCAGCGCCGAACACACCGATGGCCAGCAGCGGACCCGGGTGCGGTGGCACCAGACCGTGCACCGCGGACAGACCGGCGAGCAGCGGGATACCGATCTTGATGATCGACACGCCAGTGCGGCGCGCAACGATGAACACAAGCGGAATCAGCAATACGAAGCCGATTTCGAAGAACAGCGGAATGCCCACCAGGAACGCGGCGAACATCATCGCCCACTGGACTTTGTCTTTACCGAACGCCCGGATCAGGGTCTGGGCGATCTGATCCGCCCCGCCCGATTCGGCCATCATTTTGCCGAGCATGGTGCCCAGCGCAAGGATGATGCCGACGAAACCGAGCACGCCACCGAAGCCGTCCTGGAACGCCTTGATGATGGTGCCGATCGGCATGCCCGACGTCAGGCCGAGGAACGCGGCGGCGATGGTCAGGGAAATGAACGGGTGAATCTTGAATTTGGTGATCAGGATAATCAGGCCGATTACCGTGACCACTGCATCGAGCAGCAGGAACGTCTCATGGGACATGCCAAACATTGGGGGTGTCTCCTGGATTGTTGTTGTTATTAAAGCGGGTTAAACAGAAGTCGGGAGGACAGCGCTATCTCTTTCAACACACTCATACCGCCTGCTTCAGACCGTGGGCCTGCCACCAGACATGAGCCTGGGACGCCAGTTCTTCAACGCTGTGGATCGAAGCATTCAGGGCCAAGGTCAACGGCTCGCCCTTGGGCGATTCGAGGGTGGCGAACTGGCTTTCGATCAGCGTGGCCGGCATGAAGTGGCCCGGACGGTGGGACACACGTTCAGCGGCGACTTCAGGGGTCAACTCAAGAAACACGAAGCCCAGGCCCGGCAAGGCACTGCGCAACACTTCGCGATAACTGTGTTTAAGGGCCGAACAGGTCAGCACCGGACGTTTGCCCGACGCATCAACGCGACGCAGTTCATCGCACAGGCTGTCGAGCCAGCCGGCACGGTCGTCGTCGTTCAGGGGGATCCCCGCGCTCATCTTTTCGATGTTCGCGGCCGGATGGAAAGTATCGCCTTCAATGGCAGTGGCGCCGCTCAATTGGCACAAGGCCTCGCTGACGCACGTCTTGCCGCAACCGGCAACGCCCATGATGACCAGGGCGGTGATGGGATGACTCATATAACACCTCAGCGCGCAGACAGCGCTACCTTTGCTAGCTATGACTCTAGTGCACAGGCAGAAGTTGCCGACGCCTTCTTGTCGTTTTTTTGGGTTGCAGCAGGTTTGTTCCCAACACCAAAAAGCGAAGATCAGGCAGGACCTCGCTTACGCATTTACAGCTGCATCAGGACAGCGCTACCTTAGTGCCTTGATTTTTGTTTGGCAAGCCGTCGATGACCACCCCTAAAAACGATAAAAATACCCGCACCACCGGCCGTCCTACCCTGAATGAAGTTGCCCGCCTGGCCGGTGTCAGCCCGATTACCGCTTCTCGCGCCTTGCGTGGGGTCAGCACGGTCGCCACCGAACTGGTGGAAAAAGTGCAGAAAGCCGCCCTCGAGCTCAACTACGTAGTAAACCCGGCCGCCCGCGCGTTGGCCTCGGCGCAGAGCCATTCGGTGGTGGTTCTGGTGCCTTCGTTATCCAACTTGCTGTTCATCGATACGCTGGAAGCCATTCATCGGGTATTGACACCCAAAGGCTTCGAAGTGCTGATCGGCAACTTCCACTACTCGCGCGATGAAGAAGAAAACCTGCTGCGCAACTACATGGCCTATCAGCCGCGTGGATTTTTGCTGACCGGGTTTGATCGCACGGAAAGTTCGCGGCGGATGATCGAGGCGAGCAACATTCCCTGCGTGTACATGATGGAACTGGACAGCGCCGCCGGGGTGAATTGCGTCGGCTTCTCGCAGCTCAGTGCCGGTGAAACGGCGGCCGAGCATTTGCTCTCACGTGGACGCAAGCGTCTGGCTTACATTGGCGCACAGCTCGATCAGCGCACCTTGTTGCGTGGTGAAGGTTTTCGCAAAGCGCTGCAGAAGGCCGGGCGTTATGACCCGGATCTGGAAGTGCTGACGCCGCGCTCTTCATCGGTGGGCTTGGGCGGGGAACTGTTTATGCAATTGCTCGCGGCGCATCCGGATGTTGATGCGATCTTCTTTGGTAACGACGATTTGGCGCAGGGAGCGTTGCTGGAAGCACTGCGCCACGGCATCAAGATTCCCGAGCAGGTGGCGATTCTCGGTTTTAACGACTTGCCGATGTCCGAGCACATGGTGCCGCGCCTGAGCAGCATCAACACCCCGCGTGAAGCAATTGGCCGGCGGGCGGCGGAGCAGATGTTGACGTTGATGGCCGGTAACAGCGTGGCGCGCCCGGTGGAAGACATGGGCTTCGAACTGAAGATTCGTGAAAGCACATAACCCCTGAAATCCCTGTGGGAGCTGGCTTCACTGATCGTTCCCACGCTCTGCGTGGGAATGCCTCAACGGACGCTCCGCGTTCGGCTTTTGATGGGACGCAGAGCGTCCCGGGCTGCATTCCCACGCAGAGCGTGGGAACGATCAACCGCCCAACAATTCGACGAGGGCATGCGCGCCCTTCTGCAATGGCTGGCTCTTGAGCCACACCGCGTGCACCGGCATCACCAAACCATTTTCGATGTTGCGGAAATTCAGCCGTTTCAGCCGTCCGCTGTCCAGCCGCGACTGCACCACCGACAGCGGAAAATTGCCCCAACCCAATCCCGCCTCGACCATTTCCATTGCCGTCTCAAGACTGTCGGTGCGCCAATACGACTCTGCCACCAACGGCCGCGTCTCACTGATCGGCAAGTCGCGGCTGGCGACGATGATCTGCCGCACATGCACCAGATCCTCGAGAAACACATCCTGCCCCTGTAACTGCGGACTGTCCGCCGCCAGCGTGGCGATCATCCGTTCGCTGCCGACGAACTGAAAACGCTCCAGCACATTCATGCTCAGCCCGGCGAACGCCAGGCACACGCTGACCCGGCCACTGTGCAGCATCGCCAGCACGTCATCTTGCGGCGCGGTGAGCACTTCGATATCGAGCAGCGGATGACGCTCGGCGATCACCTTGATCGCCGCCAGCAAACGCCGCCGGTCGATGTCCGCGACCACGCCGATCGACAACTTGCTCTCCAGTCCCAACGACAGTTCCACCGCATGCACTTGCAACTGCTTGAGCTGCTCGGCAATAAGCCGCGCATGGGGTACCAGCGACAACGCCATCGCCGTGGGCTGCGGTTCGCGATGGCTGCGGTCGAAGAGCAGATAACCCAGCTCCGCTTCAAGATTGCCAATACTCATGCTGACGGCGGAAGGCACCCGACCTAACGCTCGAGCCGCCGCCGAAAACGAGCCGCGCTCGATCACGGCAAGAAACAGCTCGATGCTGTCGCTGTTGAAATTCACCCTGAACACCTATCAATAGAACTGAAAGTAGCTGACTTTTTCTGTCAGCCCCATTGAAGCTATCTTTCGCCGTCTTCGCCAGTCCCACTGGCCAACAAACGGCAAGAAAGAGGCAAACCCCCATGCAAGGCGTCAAACGCAAACTGGTCTATGTATCGCTCTACGAAGTGATCGGCATGACCTTCTCCGCCCTCGGTCTGGCGCTGTTGTCCGGCACCTCCCCGGGCAGCACCGGGCCGCTGGCAGTGATCATCACCACCATCGCCGTGACCTGGAACTTCATTTACACCTCGTTGTTCGAGCACTGGGAAAGCCGCCAGATTTCACGTACTCGCACAGTAAAACGACGCATCGCCCACGCCGTCGGCTTTCAACTGACGCTGATCGTGTTCCTGATTCCGTTGATCGCGTGGTGGATGAACATCAGTCTGGTACAAGCCTTCCTCCTGGATCTGGCGCTGATCATTTTCATCCCCTGCTACACGTTTGCCTTCAACTGGCTGTTTGACCGGATCTTCGGGTTGCCTGCCTCGGCGCTACCGGATTCGACCGCTGCGGCATAAATCGTTAATTGGTAAGCAGATATTGCGAGAAATCAGCGGTTTAGCCGGTTAAACCGCCGATATTCACAATCCGTTAACTCCGATAGCAGGCTAAGCTTTTCCATCAATAAAAAATGGATCAGCCCATGACTGCTCACGCCCCCGCCGCCGCGCAAAGCGACGGCATCGACCCGATACGCGCCGCTCAGGTGTCCGCCCGCATTGATCGTCTTCCGGCGGTCGCGACGATCTGGCGGCTGGTGGCGCTGCTGTCGATCGGTGGATTTTTCGAACTCTACGATCTGTTCCAGACCGCCTACATCAGCCCCGGTCTGATCCGCGACGGCATCTTCGCCACCGGCAATCAGGGCGTGTTCGGCTTCTCCGATCAAGCGGCGTTTGCTTCGGCGACATTCCTCGGCCTGTTCCTCGGCGCCAGCCTGCTCAGCCCTTTGGCAGACCGATTCGGCCGCCGCGCGATCTTCACCTTCGCGCTGGTCTGGTACACGGTGGCAACGGTGTTGATGGGTATTCAGAGCTCGGCGCTGGGCATCATCTGCATGCGCTTTCTGGTCGGCATCGGCTTGGGTATCGAACTGGTGACCATCGACGCCTACCTCTCGGAACTGGTGCCCAAACGCATGCGCAGTTCGGCGTTCGCCTTTGCGTTTTTCGTGCAGTTCCTGTCGGTGCCGGCGGTGGCGTTGATGTCGTGGTGGCTGGTGCCACAAGCTCCATTCGGCGTGTCCGGCTGGCGTTGGGTGGTGTTGGCCAGTGCGGTGTTTGCGCTGTTTATCTGGTGGCTGCGCAAGCGTCTGCCGGAATCGCCGCGCTGGCTCGCGCAGCATGGCCGCTTTGATGAAGCCAACCGGATTCTCGATGGCATCGAAGCACGATGCGAGAAAGATCACGGCAAGCCGCTGGACGTTCCCGAAGCCGTACCGGTCGACGTCGAAGGCAAGGGTCGCTTCGCCGATATCTGGCAGCCACCGTATCGTCGTCGCGCATTGATGCTGATCGTTTTCCACATCTTCCAGGCCATCGGGTTCTTCGGTTTCGGCAACTGGTTGCCGGCGTTACTCTCCGGCCAGGGCGTCAGCGTCACCCACAGTTTGATGTATGCGTTCATCATCACCCTCGCCTACCCGCTCGGGCCGTTGCTGTTCGTAAAGTTCGCCAACCGTTTCGAGAACAAATGGCAGATCGTCGGCTCGGCCCTCGGCGCGATGACCTTCGGCACGTTGTTCGCCCTGCAAACCAGTGCGTTCGGGCTGATCTTCTGCGGAGTGATGATCACTTTCTGCAACGCCTGGCTGAGCTTCAGTTATCACTCGTACCAGAGCGAACTGTTCCCGACCAACATCCGCGCCCGGGCGGTGGGTTTCTGCTATTCGTTCAGTCGTTTGTCGACGGTATTCAGCAGCCTGTTGATCGGTCTGTTTCTCGACAACTTCGGCACACCGGGCGTACTGGCGTTTATCGTCAGCAGCATGCTGATCGTGATGATGACCATCGGCTGGTTCGGCCCACGCACGCGCAATCTGGCGCTGGAAAACATCGCTCATCGCTGAGGGTGGCAACGGTCATCCTCTGCCGCTTATCGGCAAGGGATGACCGCTGCGAACACCTGACTAATGATCAACTTGTTGAAATAAAAGAATTTATTCAGAAGGCACGGTAATTGCTCTGGTACGCGAGTCAGCAATTACCTACAGGTCCACTCATCATGTTGATCAGTGCCAAACAACAGCAAATCATTCACCTGCCCAAAGCGCTGAATGACGATGCGACATCCACCGCCGCCGCCGGTCTGCAAGGTGGCCTGCACGGCGCCATGCTGCAGACCCTGCAAAACCAGACCCAGGCGCAAACCGCCGAAGCCACCGCCAAGGTGCAGGACTCGGCCACGCAGATCGCCACCCAGCAAGTCAGCGAAGCCACACGCATCAGCGATAACGTCGACGAAGCGTTCGCCAAGACCCGCGTGAATCTGCAATCGACCGACGCCACCAGCGCCTCGGCAAAAACTGCCACCGACGAGTTCAAGGACTACATGAGCAAGACGCCGGAACAGCGTCTGCGCGACAGTATCCTGCAGTCCATGGGGCTGACCGAAGACGACATCAAAGCCATGCCGCCGGAGAAACAACTGGCCATCGGCAAAGAGATCGCCGAACGCTTGCAGGACAAGATGAAGTTGGCGCAGGCAGAAAAAGACAACGATGTGAAGGACAGCGACAAGCAGGCGGACAAGTTTCTCGCAGCGCTGTGATCTCCAGGTCGCCTGAAATCAAATGTGGGAGCGAGCTTGCTCGCGAAGGCGGTGTATCAGTGAAATTTCCACCTACTGACACATCGCTTTCGCGAGCAAGCTCGCTCCCACATTGATTGTATCCAGCTGAAGAAATCAGTTCAGTTGCAGGGTTTCATTGAACTGGCTGATCGCATCCACCACATGCCGCGATCCCTGCTGAATCTCCAGAATCACCTCCCCCGCTTCATTCGCCAGCTCCACGCCAAGCCCGGTACGACTTAGGCTCGATTGCATACTCGACACCGCACTCAGCGACAGGTCATGGTTCTTGCGCACCACATCGACAATTTCCAGGGTCGCCTGACTGGTCCGCGCCGCGAGGCTACGCACCTCATCCGCCACTACCGCAAATCCGCGCCCGTGTTCACCGGCCCGCGCTGCTTCAATCGCCGCGTTAAGCGCCAACAAATTGGTCTGGTCGGCAATCCCGCGAATGGTCTGAACGATGGTGCCGATGATGTCCGATTGCTTGCTCACCGCATCGATGCTCACGGCAGCTTCGTTGAGGTCGCGGGAGATGTCCTGAATGATCTGCACGGTTTGCTGCACGACTTGTGAGCCTTTTTGCGCGCAGGCATCGTTTTGTACCGAGGTGCTGTGGGCCGATTCGGCAGCGTTCTGCAAAGTGGTCATCTGATGGGTGATGTCGCTCGCGAACTTGACCACTTTGTACAGGCGGCCCTTGGCGTCGAACAACGGGTTATACGAGGCTTCCAGATAGACCATGTGCCCGGACTTGTTCTTGCGCTCGAAACGATGTGAGTGATATTCGCCGCGGTTGAGCGAAGCCCAGAATGCCTTGTACTGCGAGGATTCCGCTTCACTGCGATGACAGAACATGCTGTGGTGATGGCCGATGATTTCGTTGAGCGAGTACTGCATGGTCTTGAGGAAGTTGTCGTTGGCGGTGATGACATTGCCTTCCGGAGTGAACTCGATCACCGCCATGGAGCGACCAATCGCCGCCAGCATGCTTTCTTCTTCGTGTTCCTTGTTGATCCGCGCGGTGATGTCCGCCGCCACTTTGATCACACTTCTGACTTGCTTGTCCGGGCCATACACCGGCATGTAACTGGCTTCGAGCCAGACTTCCCTGCCGGCCTTGTTCAAACGCAGAAAAGTCCCGCTGATCGGTTCACCACGGGCCAGGTCACGCCATAGCTTTGCGTATTCCTCACTGCGGTAGAACACCTCTTCACAAAACACCCGATGATGTTTGCCACGCACTTCATCGGCGCTGTAGCCCATGGTCTTGCAGAAGTTTTCATTGGCATCGATAACGATGCCGTCAGGGCTGAACTCGATCATGGCCATCGAACGGCTGATCGCTTCCAGCTTGGCGTTGGCCTCGGTCAAGGCGCAGCTGAAGCGCTCGATTTCCTGCAGGTCAGCCTTGTGATGTAGGTTGAACATGGTTGTATCACCTTCCGCGCGTTCTTTTGATTTGATGAAAGTTCAGGTCTTTCAGAATCCACCACTACGTTCCACAGAACAGGCACACGCATTCCTCCACGGGAGGAAGTTGTCAGGTGATAAATGATGATCAATCGGAGCGTCCATGCAGCGACGCTCTAATCAAGACATCCTTCTCTTGATAGCCCGCACGCGGGCCAGCCCTAACGCGTTGAAGAACTTCCATGTAAGCGACGCTCCTTGTTGGTTCAGTGTCGGTGCCTCGGGTTGCGCACTCTGGCAGCATGAGTTCACGGACCAACGATGTGTTTGAGCCATGTTTTGACATGACGGTCGACATAGTTAGTTACGAGAAGCATAGCCAGCGGCAAGCCTTGCGCAAGGCCACTAGTCGGCCAGTATCTGGCACTTTTTGCACAAGAAACGGTTCAGCGCGAAGAGAATTGTTGGCGGGGCAGACGCTTTCGCGAGCAAGCTCGCTCCCACAGGAGAAACGCATTCCAATGTGGGAGCGAGCCTGCTCGCGAAGGCGCCATAAGAAGCACTACATAAACAACAGAAACGACTTACAGACTTCCGCTCACCTTGGTCGCCACCTCAACAGGCACCCAAGGCTTCCAGACCTGCGGCTGATCACGCAAAAACGCTTCCGCCACCAACCTCGGCTGCAAACGTTTTTCACTCATCCCCGCCAAAGTCTGGTTCAACAGATCAATCGGCAAATCGACTTTCTCGAAGAACGCCACCAACTCCGGATACTGCGCCTTGAACGGCGCCGACACGCCAATCGCCAGGCTTGCCGGCATCGAACGAGTGCCCTTGGGGTTGGGATTGTTGGCATCGGCCAGGGTCTTCCAGGCTTCGGCATCGAACGGTGGTTCTTCCAGTTTCACCAGTTTGAACCGGCCGAGCAGCGGCGTCGGTGACCAGTAGTAGAACAGCACCGGTTTGCCCCGCTTGATCGACGACGCCACCTCGGCATCCAGTGCCGCGCCGGAACCGGTGCGGAAATTCACGAAGCTGTCGTTCAGCGCATAGGCCTTGAGCTTCTGACTGTTGACGATCTCCGAAGTCCAACCGGTCGGGCTGTTGAGGAAACGCCCGCGAGTCGGATCTTCCGGGTCGCGGAACACGTCTTTGTAGCGCGGCAGATCGGCCACCGATTTCAACTCGGGTGCCAACGCTTTGATGCCGCGTTCAGGGTCGCCCTTGATCACATACTCCGGCACCCACCAGCCTTCGGTGGCACCTTTGACGGTATCGCCCAAACCGAACACCTTACCTTCGGCGGCCGCTTTGACCCACGCCGGACTGCGCCCGGCCCATTCCTCGCCAATCACCTGAATGTCATTTTTCGCCAGCGCGGCCTCAAGGCTGACCGTGCTGCCGGGCAAGGTGTCGGTCGGGTAACCGTAGCCTTTCTCAACGATCAGGCGCAGCACTTCGGTGATGAAACTGCCGCTTTCCCAAGTGATGTCACCGAAGTGAATCGGCGCGGTTTTCTCCGCCGCCGAGACAGCGCCGACGCTAAGGCTGAGGGCCAGCAGCGACGTGCCGAGCAGGTTTTTGATCGATCTCATGCAGACCTCTTGTCTTCCAGAAATTGGTTGGCGCTATGGCGATCGCATAGCGCTTGGGAACGGCTCATGTACTCGCTGACCGAACGCTGGGAGATGCCCAGCTCGGCAGCGATTTGCGGGTAGGTCAGGCCGTCGATGCGGGCGAGCAGAAACGCTGTGCGAACCTTGCCGGGCAAGCGTTGCAAGCTGTGATCGAGGCGGTTGAGGGTTTGCGATAGCTGGACGATTTCTTCAGCCGATGCGGCGTAATCGACATCGATCTGCTGGCGATATCCGCGCTCCAGATCTGCGCGTCGCCAGCGCTGATAAAGCAGGCGTTGGGCGACGGTCGTCAGCAACGCGCGGGGTTCGCGAATGGCCCGCAGCGTCGGTGCTTCAAGTAACTGCACGAAGGTCTCGGAAGCAATATCTTCAATACTGGCGGCGTCATGCAGATGACGGCGCAGATAGGCACAGAGCCAGCGATAGTGAGCGCGGAACAGGTCGTCCACGGTGTGACGATGGGAAATGGCGGCGCCGGACATAGGGGCTCCTGGGTTAGGGGTCGCTGAATGTCCGGTGTTCCGGTGGCGCGATCGTAGCAAGGCGCCTTATTCGTTTAAAATACTTAAAACGAATCTTTATATTCTATTTAAAACTAAAAAATCAAAAGATCGCAGCCTTCGGCAGCTCCTGCACCGATCTCCTGTAGCAGCTGCCGAAGGCTGCGATCTTTAGCGCAAGCGGCCATAGCCAAGTCCTTCAGCCTCACGCTGATAGTCGAGCAGGATTTGATAATCGCGCTCACTGGCCGCAAACACCTCAGGCAATCCCAAGGTCTGTGCGACATCAGGGAGTTCGCGCAAGGTTTCATTCATTACCTGTCGGAGCTGCTCGATCTGCTCATCCGTAGCACTACCTACCGTAATGAATGGCAAGGTCGGACTCCACGCACTGCGCGCAATCACCTGCAAGGCACTGACTTCTTGCGGCGCATGTTGCGCCAGATAGGCGTAGGTGACGCTGTCGATGGCGGCCAGATCGGCACGGTGTTCGCGCAACCAGCGCAGGCTCTCTCGATGGCCGCCGCTGATGCCGACCGAGGCAAAAAATTGTCCGTCCTGATTCAGCGGCGCCAAGCGCTGACGCAACAGGTTCATGCCGCTGTTGGAGTCCTCACTATTGATCACCCCCCGACTGTTGTGAAAATCCGTCAGGGTTTTGCGTGGGTCATCAGCGCGGCCGAGGATCAGGCTGCAATGATTGCCGGCGCTGGCGTCAGGCAGTTCGTAGCGAGGACGTCCGACGATCCGCACTTGTCCGCGCAAAGCGGTCATCAGCGGGTAGCCGCAGGTTTGCGTGAGCAGCAGATCGGGGGATAACCAGAGTTCGGGCAATGACAGGCCTTCAGCACTCAGGCGGGTGTGGCCAAGTTGCTCGAGAATGCGCGCAATCCAGCGCTCATTCGCCGCGCGGATTGGCTCGGGGGCGACGTACATCAGGAGTTCGGTGTGGTGTTGGGTCATGCACATTTTCCCCGAGTTACAAATATCCAATGTGGGAGCGAGCCTGCTCGCGAAAGCGCTGGGTCAGACAACAGATTCATCAACTGACACTACGCCTTCGCGAGCAGGCTCGCTCCCACAGGGTTTTGTGGTGTTCTTGGGTCAGTGGAACGGATGCTCGGGACTGTCGATCGGCCTGAAGACATTGCACCGCCAGAACTCGCCATACCCGCGCACCAGAAACCCGCCACTGCGTGCGATCCACTGCTCGCGATGCATCCGGTAAACCGTCGGCAAGTCGTACCACGCAAGCTTCGGCAAGTCGTGATGCACCAGATGAAAATTCAGATTAAGGAACAACCAGCGCCATGGCCAACCGGCCTCATTGAGCACCGTGCGCTGTTCCGGTTGCGCATGCGGGCGGTGTTCATAGTAGGAGCGGATCATCGCGATCGACAGCGCCGGCACGCTGATCAGCAACAGGTAATGCCAGACCGGCAGCACGCTGTATCGAGCGATGAACCCCAGCATCAGCAGGGTAAACGCGCCGTGGGTCAGCCACATCAGCCACGCCTGGCGTTCGCCATTCTTCAGCCGCTGCAGTTCTTCGCCAGCGAGCGCCAACAACGCCAGGGGGGCACCCGTTGCGAAACGGCCGAGTACGGTTTTGTTCAGCCAGTGCAGGCTGCGTTCGAACAGCGAACTGCCCTGCCAGCCAGCGCGGGTCAGGTAACGGCTCTCCGGATCGACGCCGGGCACAGTCAGATCCTCATCGCGGTGATGCAACAAATGGCTGTCGCGATACAGCGTGTACGGATACCACACCGCGAATGGCGCGTAGCCGAGGATTTTGTTGAGCAAGGTCCAGCGGGTCGGATGCCCGTGGAGCAATTCGTGCTGCACTGACAGCCACAGCACCAGTAGCGGAACCAGCAGCAACGTGCTCAAGCCACGACCGAGCCACTGACTATTGAGCACAATGGCAAACCAACCGCCATAGACGCCGATCAGCAACAGCCAGGTCGGCCATTCGGTGCGGGCGGTGAAGCGTTGGCGCAGGGTTTCGATCTGCTGGCGATGGGCGGCGTCGAAGTAATGGGACATGGCGTTGCTCAAAACGGGATTCTTTCCCTTCTGTGCAACGACGCGGCGCAATCTTGCAGATTATTTTCGGGTTAGGCAGGAGCCCGAGAACCGGGCTCCGGAAAGACGTGATCAATGGCCGAATATGTCGACTTTCTTGGCTTTCTTCTCTGCGCGTTTTTCAATCGCGGTCTTGGCCGGTTTCTTCTTCGCGGCTTTCTTTGAATCCATACCTTTGGACATGATGCGTACTCCACTCACAGGGGATGTGAGGTCAGGTATACACCTATCCAGAGCCGTGCGTTCTTTTATAATCGCCGCTTTGCCCACCGACAGTCCGATCCCATGCCCGACACCCGATACAGCCTGCTCGACGAGTCGTTATGGCCGTTGATGAACAAGTTTTACCGCAGCCATCAATCATCGATGAAAGCTGTTCGCGACGCGCAATTGTGGGTCGCGCGACGGGGAGAGATTGTTGCCGCGTTGTGCTTGCGGCCGGTGGCGGGCGGGCATTGGTTGACCGGGTTGTTCGTTGATCCGGGCTGTCGCGAACAAGGGCTTGCCGCGCAGTTGATCGCAGCAGCGGTGCAGGATGTGAGCGAGCCAGTGTGGCTGTTCTGCCATCCTGATTTGCGTGAGTTTTATGAGCGACGCGGGTTCACGTTCGATCCGGCGCTGCCGCAAGCGATGGCAGAGCGATTGAGCCGGTATGCGCGGAGCAAGCCGATGATTGCTATGGAAAGGGTTCCCGCTCAATCCTGAAGGACATGCAAAAACCAATGTGGGAGCGAGCCTGCTCGCGAAAGCGGTGTGTCAGTCACAGAATCTGTCACTGATATTGCGCATTCGCGAGCAGGCTCGCTCCCACAGGGGATGTGTTGAGTCTTGAATTAATCGTCAGCTGTGGGATCGAGATCCGGGAACATCACTTCGGTAAAACCGAATTTGCTGAAATCGGTGATCCGCGACGGGTACAAGCGGCCGATCAGGTGATCGCACTCGTGCTGCACAACGCGCGCGTGGAAGCCCGAAGCAGTGCGCACAATCGGCTCGCCCTTCGGATCAAACCCTTCGTAACGAATCTGCTGATAACGCTCCACCGCACCGCGCAAACCCGGCACCGACAGACACCCTTCAAAGCCCTCCTCCAGCAACGGACTCAGCGGCGTGATCAGCGGATTGATCAGGATCGTCTGCGGCACGGCTTCAGCGTCCGGATAACGCTCGCTGTGTTCAAAACCAAAGATCACCAGTTGCAGATCGACACCGATCTGCGGCGCGGCCAAGCCAACGCCGCCGACGCTTTCCATGGTCTGGAACATATCGTCGATCAGTTGCCACAGCTCGGGGCTGTCGAACATCTCGGCCGGCACTGGCGGGGCGATGCGCAGCAGGCGCTCGTCGCCCATTTTCAGAATTTCACGGATCATGATCAGACTTCGTCAGTGTCCGGCTTGAGCGAATGATCGCGGCCCAGGCCCGAGACGTGTTGTTTGGGATGTTCATCGAGTTCGCCGGGGACTTTCTCACCCGCATCCTTGCCCTCGCTGGACATGTGCTCGATCACCGCGTTCATCTCGGCGCCGAGCAACAGCACCGCAGCGGAAATGTAGAAGTACAGCAACAGCACGATGATCGCCCCGATGCTGCCATACATCGCGTTGTAGTTGGCGAAGGTTTTTACGTAGAAGGCGAACCCCAACGAAGCGATGATCCACACCACCACGGCCAACACAGAACCGGGTGTGATGAAACGGAATTCCTGTTTGACGTCCGGCATGACGTAGTAGATCAGTGCCACGGCGACCATCATCAGAATCACGATCACCGGCCAGCGCGCGATGGTCCACACGGTGACGATGAAGTCTTCCAGTCCCACCTGCGCGGCGATCCAGCCCATCACCTGCGGCCCGAGCACCATCAGCGCGGCGGCCACCAGCAGCATGCCGGCGATGCCGACGGTGTAGAAAATCGACAGTGGGAAACGCTTCCAGATCGGCCGGCCTTCAACCACGTCGTATGCGGCGTTCATCGCGCTCATCATCAAGCGCACACCGGCGGAGGCGGTGTACAGGGCGATCACGATACCGACGGAAAGCAGGCCACCCTTTGACTGCTGTAACTGGTCAATGACCGGATTGACTTGCTCCAGCGCCTGCGGCGGCAGGACCAGTTCCGATTGCAGGCGCAGCCAGGAGAAGAAGTCCGGCAGGTGCAGGAAACCGATCAGGGCGATCAGAAACAGAATGAACGGGAACAGCGAGAACAGCATCTGGTAAGCCAGTGCCGAGGCGTAGGTCGACATTTCGTCGTCGACGAATTCAGTGACCGTGCGCATCATCACCCGATGCAGGGGCAGACCTTTCATGTCTGGAAATATCATTCGCGTCTCCTTTCGCCGCAATACAGGTTGAAGTCGTGGCGACTCAGGGGCCGTTTTTTACATCACGGTAGCCTGTTTGGCTAACCTCGTAGGGTTGCCGCAGGTTTTTGACACAAAAACGGCCATCCTTGGATGGCCGTTCATGTATTTCGTTCAAGGCTGGATTACGCCTTGTCGACGCCTTTTTTGACCGCGTCCTTGGCTTTGCCGACCGCTTGCTGGGCTTCGCCTTTTTTCTCTTGAATCTTGCCTTCGGCTTGCAGCTTGGTGTTGTCGGTGGCTTTACCGACGCCTTGCTTGACGTTGCCGACCGCTTCGTTGGCCATGCCTTTTACTTTATCGCCTGTGCTACTCATGGTGTTTCTCCTTGGTGCATTTAGGGGGAAAAGTCAGTACGTAATGATTGACTGGCCGGGTTTGCGCCAAGTTTCATTTATTTTCGGGGGTTCATTTCGTCGTGGCGTGCAGGTTGGGCTTTATGTTTGCGTGCGAAGCCCCGAGAATGCGCAACATATGGGCGCCGTGCGCCAATGAACCGATCCCGCAGGAATGTTATGAAACTCGATAAAACGCAGGCCATCGCCCGACGCAACAAGGAACTGGGCGGTGCCGTGCTCGGCACCAACAACTGCCACTTCGCCGAACTGAACCGTAACCGCAACATCTGGTGGTTCGACCTGCCGGTGTCGCGTCTGGCCATCGGTCAGTACGAGTGGATTCACTTGCTGATGCACACCCCAGCCACCGACGAACTGCTGCACCTGAAAGTGCCAACGGTGTTCCTGCGTGAAAAGCTTGAAGGGCTGGTGATTCGCAATGAAGGCAAGCGCAAAGCGGCATTGAGCCTGGAATTGAGTGCGGACAAGGATTCGTATCTGCAGGACATGCGTCCGGCGGGGACCAACGTGAATTTTGCGCCGTTCCGTCAATAGCCCTCACCCTAACCCTCTCCCAGAGGGAGAGGGGACTGACCGAGTTGGCTGGACACGCTACACCGACCTGAAATATCGAGTCGAACTCAGGTTCTGAACAGCATCCGATCGGCTCCCCCCCCTCCTCGCCCATTGGGAAAAGGAACTGACCGAGGTATTCGGGCGAGATACACCGACCTGAGATTCCTGAGTTGAACTCAGGTTCTGAAAAGCCCCGATCTGCTCCCTTCCCCCTCGCCCCCTTGGGGGAGAGGGCTGGGGTGAGGGGGTAGATTTACCAATCACTGCAAATCTACAGCCTTGCACCAACAAAAAGCCCCGCATCTGCGGGGCTTCGTGTTTTAAGCGGCGGACTTGGCCTTGATCTTCTTCAGCTCTTCATCCCGCAACTCGCGACGCAGAATCTTGCCGACGTTGGTGGTCGGCAGCGCATCGCGAAACTCCACCGAACGCGGCACCTTGTAGCCCGTGACGTTGGCGCGCATATGGTCCATCACCTGCTCTTTGGTCAGGGTCACACCCGGTTTGGCAACGATGAAAATCTTGATCGCCTCACCCGACTTCTCGTCGGGCACACCAATGGCCGCGCACTGCAACACGCCCGGCAGGGTCGCCAGCACATCTTCCAGTTCGTTCGGATAAACGTTGAAACCGGAGACCAGAATCATGTCTTTCTTGCGATCGACAATGCGCATGTAGCCGTCCGGCTGGATCAGCGCGATATCACCGGTCTTCAGCCAGCCTTCGCTGTCGAGCATTTCATCGGTGGCTTCCTGACGCTGCCAGTAGCCCTTCATCACTTGCGGGCCCTTGACGCACAGTTCGCCGATTTCACCCAGCGGCTGCTCGACACCGGCATCGTCGATGACTTTGCACAGCGTCGATGGCACCGGAATACCGATGGTGCCGATCTGGATGTGCTGGATCGGGTTGACCGTGGCCACCGGGCTGGTTTCGGTCATGCCGTAACCTTCGCAGATGGCGCAACCGGTGACCGCTTTCCAGCGCTCGGCAGCGGCCAGTTGCAGGGCCATGCCGCCGGACAAGGTGACTTTCAGCGCCGAGAAATCCAGCTTGCGGAAACCTTCGTTGTTGCACAGCGCCACGAACAGCGTGTTGAGACCAACAAAACCGCTGAACTTCCACTTCGACAGTTCCTTGACCATCGCCGGCAGGTCGCGCGGGTTGCTGATCAGGATGTTGTGGTTGCCGATCAGCATCATCGCCATGCAATGAAAGGTGAACGCATAGATGTGGTACAGCGGCAGCGGCGTGATCAGGATCTCGCAACCTTCGTTGAGGTTGGAACCCATCAGCGCTTTGCACTGCAGCATGTTGGCGACGAGGTTGCGATGGGTCAGCATCGCGCCCTTGGCCACGCCCGTGGTCCCGCCGGTGTATTGCAGCACCGCCACGTCGCCGCTGTGCGGATTGGCTTCGGCCACCGGCTGGCCCTGGCCCTTGCTCAGCACGTCGTTGAACTTGACGGCTTTGGGCAGGTGATAGGCCGGGACCATTTTCTTCACGTACTTGATGACGCTGTTGATCAGCAGGCGCTTGATCGGCGGCAGCAGGTCGGCGACTTCGGTGACGATAACGTGTTTGACGCCGGTTTTCGGCACTACGGCTTCGGCCAGATGCGCCATGTTCGCCAGGCAAACCAGGGCTTTGGCACCGGAGTCATTGAATTGGTGTTCCATTTCCCGCGCGGTGTACAGCGGGTTGGTGTTGACCACGATCAGCCCGGCGCGAATCGCACCGAAGACGGCCACCGGGTACTGCAGAACGTTGGGCAGTTGCACGGCGATTCGATCACCGGGCTGCAAATCGGTATGCTGTTGCAGATACGCGGCAAACGCACCGGACAATTCGTACAATTCACCGTAGGTGATTGTCTTGCCCAGGTTGCTGAAAGCCGGTTTGTTGGCGAAGCGTTGGCAGGATTGCTTCAACACTGCCTGAATGTTCGGATACTCGTCCGGATTGATGTCGGCAGCAATTCCAGCCGGGTATTTATCCTTCCAAAAGTCTTCGATCATGGAAGCCCACTCCTCAGCAACGCGAATTCTTCACCGCATTTGATGCGATTATTATTGGTGTGTGTTTGGTATTGGTGAATCTGGCTTTTATATAGGCCGAGAAGTCACAAAGCGCGCCGAGAGTAGCAGCTTTGCCAAGGGTCGACTAGAGCCAAAAGCGGCCCCTACAGTCACTATGATGACTCAAGACTACCTAGCAGTCATTTTAGAGCAAAAATCCTAGAACACCTTTGAAGCCCCGGTTTTCGGGGACTTAAAGCAAAAGATCGCAGCCTTCGGCAACTCCTGCAGGAAATGCATTCCAAGTAGGAGCTGCCGAAGGCTGCGATCTTTGTGTTTTTGACTTTTACGCGATATCGCGCAACTCACGCCGCAGAATTTTCCCGACAGGCGTCATCGGCAATGACTCACGCAATACGATGTGTTTCGGCACCTTATACGCGGTGAAATTCTCTTTGCAGTAGGCCTTGAGCTCTTCAAGGCTGACCCCGGTTTCCCGCGCCACCACGAACAGCTTCACCGCCTCGCCCGAACGCTCGTCCGGCACGCCGATCACCGCGCAGTTGGCGACTTTCGGATGGGCCATCACCACGTCTTCGATTTCATTCGGATAAACGTTGAAACCGGAGACGATGATCATGTCCTTCTTGCGATCGACAATGCGCACAAAACCGTCCGGATCAATCACCGCAATATCGCCGGACTTGAACCAGCCCTCGGCATCCAGCACTTCGGCCGTGGCTTCCGGTTTGTGCCAGTAGCCCTTCATGATCTGCGGGCCCTTGATGCACAACTCGCCACGCTCGCCCATCGGCTGTTCAACACCGTCATCGTTGATGATTTTCAGCAACGTGCCCGGCACCGGCAAGCCGACCGTGCCCAGACGCGATTGATCGCCGTACGGGTTGGTGCAGGCCACCGGCGAGGTTTCGGTGAGACCGTAACCTTCAGTGATGCGGCACCCGGTCATCTGCTCCCAGCGCTCGGCGGTAGCCTTGACCAGCGCGGTGCCACCAGAGTTGGTGAGCTTCAGGCTGGAGAAATCGAGCGTCTTGAAATCCGCGTGATCCATCAGCGCCACGAACAAGGTGTTCAAGCCCAGCAGCGCCGAGAAGCGCCAGTTCTTCAGCTCCTTGATGAACCCGGCGATGTCGCGCGGATTGGTGATCAGCACGTTGTGGTTGCCGGAAACCATCATGCACATGCAGTTCGCGGTGAAGGCATAGATGTGGTACAGCGGCAACGGCGCGATCATCACTTCCTGGCCTTCGCGCAGCAGCGGCTGGCCGTCCGGGCCGAGTTGGGCGAGACAGGCGCGCACTTGTTGCATGTTCGCCACCAGATTGCCGTGAGTGAGCATCGCACCTTTGGCCAGGCCGGTGGTGCCACCGGTGTATTGCAGCACGGCGATGTCGTCGAGGCTGGCTTTCAGCGGCTTGATGCCCAGACCTCGGCCCATGCGCAGTGCGCTTTTGAAGGAGATCGCCTGCGGCAGTGAATACGCCGGGACCATTTTCTTCACTTTGCTGACCACGGTATTCACCAGCCAGCCCTTGGCGGTGGGCATCAGGTCGCCCATCTTCGCTTCGATCAGGTATTGAATGTCGGTGTCGGGCAGCACTTCCTGGACTTTCTGGCCGAACATGTTCAGGTACACCAGCGCCCGCGCGCCGGAATCCTTGAACTGGTGGCGCATCTCCCGCGCGGTGTACAACGGGTTGGTGTTGACCACGATCAACCCGGCGCGCAAGGCACCGAACACGGCTATCGGATAGTGCAGGACATTGGGCATCTGCACCGCGATGCGATCGCCCGGCACCAGATCGGTATGCGCTTGCAGGTAACCGGCGAACGCAGCGCTCTGGCGTTCGAGTTCGGCATAAGTCAGGGTGATGCCCATGTTGCTGAATGCCGGGCGGTCGGCGAACTTCTTGCAGGAACGCTCGAATACCTCGATCACCGACTTGAACTCACCCATGTCGATGTCCAGCGGTACGCCGGCCGGGCGTTTGTCGTTCCAGAAATCAGGTTGCATTGTTCTTGTCCTCTTTACCTGAGCCGATCCGGGGCCGCTTTCTGTCATTTCTGAAAAAGCGGAGCTTCACGGACACTAGCAGTTATGGCCATTGAGGCAAATATAGACAAAGCCGTCATTGATCGTGTGAATCTTCCTGCCGTGGCGTGGGCTGATCAGACGCGCTATACAATGTTCCGACTCTGAGCAAAGGAAGCGCCATGATCCACGACACCTTATGGCTGGATGCGAGTGACCGCAGCCGCCTATTCGTCAATCAATGGCTGCCGGCAGCGCCGTTGAAAGCGGTGATCCTGCTGGCCCATGGCATGGCCGAACACAGCGGCCGCTATGCGCGACTGGCCGAAACGTTTTGCGACAAAGGATATGGCGTGTATGCCCCGGATTTGCGCGGACATGGCAAAACCGCCAATTACGGCACCCTTGGCCACTTCGCCGATGACGATGGCTGGTGCAAAGTGCTCGGCGATCTGGCCAGCCTCAATCAACACATCGGCCAGCAACACCCCGGTGTACCGATCATCCTGTTAGGGCACAGCATGGGCAGCTACCTCGCCCAAGGTTATCTGCTGCACCACAGCGCCAGCCTGAACGGGGCGATTCTCAGTGGTTCAAACTTTCAGCCCGTTGCGCTGTACGGCGCCGCGCGGCAGATCGCCCGTCTGGAAAAACTGCGTCAGGGTGGCAAGGGCCGTAGCGCGCTGATCGAATGGCTGTCGTTCGGCTCGTTCAACAACAAATTCAAACCGGCGCGCACAGCGTTCGACTGGCTGAGTCGCGACCCGGCCGAGGTTGACCTGTACGCCAACGATCCACTGTGTGGCTTTCGCTGCACCAATCAACTGTGGATCGACCTGCTCGGCGGCTTGCAGCAGATCAGCAAAGCGTCCAATCTCGCGCAGATCGATCCGGGCTTGCCGCTGCTGGTAATCGGCGGCGAATGTGATCCGGTGAGTGAAGGCAAGCGTCTGACAGATCTGGCCAATGCCTTGCGCACGGCCGGCAGCCAGAACCTGCAACTGCAGATCTACCCGCAGGCGCGGCACGAATTGTTCAACGAAACCAACCGCGATGAAGTGATCGCTGATGTGCTGGCCTGGATCGATCAGGCCTTGAGCCATCCGCGCCCTCATCGCAGCGAGTAATTTTTTGTGGATTCATTGAATCCGTTACAGGAATCGAGACCGATGACCCAGGTTACCAACATCCCTTACGAAGCCCTCGAAGTCGGCCAGACTGCCAGCTACAGCAAGACCGTCGAAGAGCGCGACATCCAACTGTTTGCCGCGATGTCGGGCGACCACAACCCGGTGCACCTGGACGCCGAGTTTGCCGCCGCGAGCATGTTCAAGGAGCGTATCGCTCACGGCATGTTCAGCGGTGCTTTGATCAGTGCAGCGGTGGCCTGTGAACTGCCTGGGCCGGGCACTATTTATATTGGCCAGCAGATGAGTTTTCAGAAACCGGTGAAGATCGGTGACACGCTGACCGTGCGTCTGGAAATTCTCGAGAAACTGCCGAAGTTTCGTGTGCGCATTGCCACTCGTGTGTTCAACCAGCGTGATGAGTTGGTGGTGGATGGCGAGGCGGAGATTCTGGCGCCGCGTAAGCAGCAGACGGTGACGTTGCCGACTTTGCCGGCGATCAGCATTGGCTGATTGATTTGTGGTGTGTCAGTGAGAGCTTTCCCCCTCACCCCAGCCCTCTCCCCCAAGGGGGCGAGGGGGAAGGGAGCCGATCTCCGCTGTTTTCAGGTTTTGAGTTCGACTGGATATTTCAGGTCGATGTAGCTCGAAAAAACACCTCGGTCAGTCCCCTTCCCTCCGGGAGAGGGCTAGGGTGAGGGGCTCTTGCTTTGGCTTTCCCCAGACATAAAAAAACGCCAGACTCGCTGGCGTTTTTTGTACCCGGCGAACGCTTAAGAGCGAGCGCGAGCCTGGTTACGCAGGGCTTTCACCTGATCGTGGTTACGTTGTACGCCGTGATACTGGCGTTCAACCAGATCACGAATACCCACCAGATTATGCTTGCTGATTTTCTCGAGGGCTTCTTTGTAAGCCTTCAATGCGTGGTCTTCACCGCGCTCGGCTTCGTTCAGCACAGCCTCTTCGTCCTTGCCGGTGAACATGGCTTTGACGTCGACCCAGCGACGGTGCAGGTCACCGCTGACGCTGGTGGAAGTTTCCGGATCGCCGCCCAGCTTGCGAACTTCAGCTTGCAGCTCAGCTGCAGCAGTGGCGCAATCGGCAGAACGAGTGACGAACAGGGTTTTCAGTTCTGGATGCTTGATGTCTTCAGCGCAAGTCTTGAACCCTTCCTGACCGTCCTTGCTGGTTTCAATCAGGTCATTGAGTACAGAGATGGCTTCTTTATTCATATCGGTCATTTTTCAATTCCTTGCGATTGGTTGAAGATGCAAGGGATATTGCAGTGTGCGTGCCAGCTTTTTTATTGATAAAAAATCGTTATTTATCAATAAGTTAAATATAAGTGAACTATCTGTATCACGGTTATTTGCATGATCTGTCATTTGGCCTGCATGCAGAATGCCTGTATTTTCCAAGCTGATTTGAAGCCAGACGATCTCACTGATGAATCCCGAAAAACTCGAACTGCTGATAACCCGCGAAATGCCCTTCGGCAAGTACAAGGGCCGGATCATTGCCGACCTGCCGGGGCCGTACCTGAACTGGTTTGCCCGCGAAGGTTTTCCGCACGGCGAACTCGGTGGCTTGCTCGCGCTGATGCAGGAGATCGACCATAACGGCCTCTCGGACCTGCTCGAACCACTGCGCGCCAAACACGGCAAACCTGCCCCGCGCCACTGAAGCGCCCTCCTCTCTCAGAGTCAGCCGACCATGCCCGATAACACCCGCCGCGCCCGTGACGAAGCCTTTTGGCAAACGTTCGCCGACCGTTACGACGTTCAACCCGGCCCCGTGAACCTGGAAAACGGTTACTTCGGGCGCATGTCGCGCACGGTGATCGAGGAGTACCAGCGCAATATCGAGCTGATCAACACCAGCAATTCGGTATACGTGCGCCAGCGTTTCGAGCAGCACGACAACCTCGATATCCGCGCGCAACTGGCCGAGCTGATCGGCGTGCGCGCGCAGAGCGTAGCCTTCACCCGTAACGCCACCGAAGGCCTGCAATCGCTGATCCGCAACTACAACCGCCTGCAACCGGGCGATCAGGTGCTGATCAGTGATCTGGAATACGACACGGTCAAAGGCGCCATGCGCTGGCTGGCCAGACATCGCGGTGCTGAGGTGATCGAGATTGCCCATACGCACCCGGCAAGTTACGACAGTCTGCTGGAGACTTACCGCGAAACGTTCATCGGCCAACCGAAGATCAAGCTGATGGCCCTGACTCACGTCACTCACCGCACCGGCCTGGTCATGCCCGTGCAGGCCATCGCTGCGCTCGCCAAGGAACACGGGGTCGATGTCATCCTCGACGGCGCCCACGCGCTCGGTCAGATCGACTTCAATCTTGAAGCGCTGGGCATTGCCTTCGCCGGCTACAACCTGCACAAGTGGATCGGCGCACCGCTCACCCTCGGCTTCCTGTATATCTCGCCGCAACGCTTGGCCGACATCGATCCGGACATGGGGGAAATGCATTACCCGGTAAATGACATCCGTGCGCGCACCTCCTACAGCACGCCCAACATTCCGGCGCTGATGACCTTGCCGCTGGTGTTCGAAGAGCATCGCTCCCTCGGCGGCGCAGCGGCCAAAGGCGCTCGCGTCAATTATCTGCGCAATCTGTGGGTCAGCTCGGTGCGACACTTGCCGGGTATCGAGGTGATGACGCCAGACGATCCACGGCTGTATTGCGGCATCACATCGCTGCGCTTCACCCGGCACGACGATCAACAGGCGATGGCTGAGCGTCTGCTCAACGACTACAACCTGTTCACCGTGGTGCGCAACGGTGCCGCCAGCGGGCCGAGCATCCGTATCACTCCGGGGCTGACCACCACCGCTGCCGACATGCAGTTGCTGGTGCGCGCGCTGAACGAACTGCGCTAAAACACTGTGATCAGGTATTTGTCGTAGCCCGCCACGCCGATCTGCGATGACACCGCAAAGGTGTCGACGCCGATCGTCAGGCTACCGAAGTAGCCGTCCTCCAGACCTTCCCCGCCAATCGGTCGCAACACCAGCCGCGAGGCATCATCCCCTGCGGCTTCACAGTTACAGGCATTGGGAAGATGCAGCCGTCCTGCCCAGGCCTCCTGATGTGACTGCGGACGTTGATCATCACTGGCGATGCACACGGTCATGGCGATGCATGACGCACCGGCAGACTGCTGATCCGGGTAAATACTGGTAAACCGCACGATGCCTTGGCTGTCGGTCGATTGGGTGCCGCAGAGGCTGTCGGCGCCAATGTTCTGTTCGATCCGAACCTGGGCGTCAACCACTGGCTCACCGGTCATGGCGTCGACCAGGGCCAGACGCAATACCAGTGGCAGGCCTTCGACGCCGCGGCTGATGTTGCGCACCTTTTCTTCGGTTTCGCGCCAATCGATGCTGCCAACGATTGGCGGTTGCCGTTGATGCAAGGGTGGGTGTTTGAAGGCTACAGATTGATGGTCGTCCATGAGGCGTTCTCTCTTCCGTAAGATGAACGCAGATTAGCGCCACGCAAACGCAGTTGTGCGGTAACTATGTATCGCGTGATGTCCTGACACTTTCTTCGAGGCAAAAAAAACGGTGCACCGACCAAGCGCACCGTAAAGCCGTAGAACACACAACGAAGTGTCTGGTAACAATCAGTCCAGCAGCGCCAGCGCCTCGGCGGTACATTCCTGAATACGCGCCCAGTCGCCGTTCTTGATCCACTCCGGATCAAGCATCCAGCTACCGCCCACGCACATGACGTTTTTCAGCGCCATGTAGCTTTTGATGTTGGCCGGGCCGACGCCGCCAGTCGGGCAGAATTTCACTTCGCCGAACGGGCCGCCAAGGGCCTTGATTGCCGCCACGCCACCGCTGACTTCAGCCGGGAACAGCTTGAAGCGGCGATAACCCAGACCGTAGCCTTCCATGATGCCGGAAGCGTTGCTGATGCCCGGCAACAGCGGAATCGGGCTGTCGACGCTGGCTTCCAGCAAATCACGGGTGATGCCCGGGGTGACGATGAACTGCGAACCGGCAGCTTCGGCAGCCGCGAGCATGTTGCGATCGAGCACGGTGCCGGCACCGGTCATCAGTTCAGGGCGCTGGTCGCGCAGGATCTGAATGGCCTTGAGGCCGAACTGCGAACGCAGGGTCACTTCCAGCGCGGTCAGACCACCGGCGGCCAGAGCGTCGGCCAGCGGCAGCACGTCCTGTTCGCGAGCGATGGTGATCACCGGCAGGATTCGCGCCTTGGCGCAGAGGCTGTCGATCAGGGCAACTTTGTCCGCCATGGAAACGGTCGGGGATGGGGTTGTCATAGCGGCTGTTCCTTGGCTCATGGGCACCAGTAAATCTCTAACGTAGGTTGCAGAAACGCGCGCACCGGCATGGCGGCGACGTCATCGGATGCCAGTGCGGCATTCAGGGTGGTCAGTTTCGACTGACCGGAAATCGACAGAATCTTGTGACGGGCCGAGGCCAGCAGCGCACGGCTCATGGTCAGACGCTGACGCGGCACGCTTGGCGCCAGCATCGGCCAGCAACGGCGTGTGCCATCAGCTTGCAGAGCTTCGGCAAGGTTCGGGCTGTCGGGGAACAGCGACGCGGTGTGGCCGTCATCGCCCATGCCCAGCACCAGCACGTCAATCGGCGGCAGTTCGGCGAGCAAGCGGTCGGCTTGCTCGGCTGCCTGCTCGACGTTCGCTGCAGCGCTATAAAGACTGAGGAACTGCGCTTTCGCCGCCGGGCCTTTGAGCAGGTATTGCTTGAGCAGGCCGGCATTGCTGTCGGCGTGTTCAACCGGCACCCAGCGCTCGTCGGCGAGGGTCACGACGACCTTCGACCAGTCCAGATCCTGCTTCGCCAGGTGCTGGAAAAACGCCACCGGGCTACGACCGCCCGACACCACCAGCACCGCGTTGCCGCGCGCCGCAATGGCCTCGCTCAATTGCTTGGCAACATTCAGCGCCAGACCTTCGGCCAACAGCACCGGGCTCTTGAATTCGTGAGCGTTCACGCCCGCAGGCAGTTGCACATCAGATATCGCCATACCACGACCTCCCGTCCCGCGTGATCAATGCAATGGAGCTCATCGGCCCCCACGACCCGGCCGCATACGGCTTGGGCGCGTCACCGGATTTTTTCCACCCGGCGATCAGCTGGTCACACCACTTCCACGCGGCTTCGATTTCATCTTTACGGACAAACAGGTTCTGATTGCCGTTCATCACTTCCAGCAACAACCGCTCGTAGGCATCGGGGATCCGCGCGCTACGCCAGGTGTCGGAGAAATTCAGTTGCAGCGGGCCGCTGCGCAGTTGCATGCCTTTGTCCAGGCCCTGCTCTTTGGTCATCACGCGCAAGGAAATGCCTTCGTCCGGTTGCAGGCGGATGATCAGTTTGTTGCTGATCTGCAAGCGCTGCTCAGGGGCGAAGATGTAGTGCGACGGCTCCTTGAAGTGGATGACGATCTGCGACAGTTTCTGCGGCATACGCTTGCCGGTACGCAGGTAGAACGGCACGCCGGCCCAGCGCCAGTTGCGGATGTCGGCACGCAGGGCGACGAAGGTTTCGGTGTCGCTCTGGGTATTGGAATTCGGTTCTTCGAGGTAACCCGGTACGGATTTGCCTTCGCTGTGACCGGCGATGTACTGGCCGCGCACCACTTGGGTGGTCAGGCCTTCCGGGCTGATCGGCGCCAGCGCCTTGAGTACTTTTACCTTTTCGTCGCGGATGCTGTCGGCGGACAGATCAGCCGGCGGGTCCATGGCGATCAGGCAGAGCAACTGCAACAGGTGATTCTGGATCATGTCGCGCAGTTGGCCGGCCTTGTCGAAGTAGCCCCAACGGCCTTCGATGCCGACCTTCTCGGCCACGGTGATTTCCACGTGGGAGATGTAATTCTGGTTCCACTGGGTTTCGAACAGGCTGTTGGCGAAACGCAGGGCGATCAGGTTCTGAACGGTTTCTTTGCCCAGGTAATGGTCGATGCGGTAGGTGCGGTTTTCCGGGAAGAACTGCGCTACCGCGTCGTTCACCTTGCGCGACGATTCGAGGTCGGAGCCGATCGGTTTTTCCAGTACCACACGGGTGTTTTCTGCCAGACCGACTTTCGCCAGGTTCTCGCAGATCGCGCCGTACACTGCTGCCGGCGTGGCGAAGTAGGCAATCATGCGCTGCGTGCTGCCGGCCAGTTCGGCCAGCGCCACATAGTCTTCAGCCTTGAGGAAGTCGACGTGCAGGTAGGTCAGGCGTGAGAGAAAGCGCTCAGCGACGGCCTCGTCCAGCTCTTTGCCGACGTAGCGACGCAATTCGGCGGCGATGAACGCCATGTGCTGTTGCTCGGAACCTTCTTCACGGGCCAGCGCGATGATCCGCGTGTCCTCATGCAGCAGGTCGGCGCCATCGAGGTGATAAAGGGCGGGAAACAGCTTGCGCAGGGCCAGATCGCCAAGCGCGCCGAACAAGGCAAAGGTGCACGGTTCAACCGTAATCGAAGGCATGATGTTTGTTCTTTTATCAAGTTAAGCTACAAATACCTTTTTTCAAGGCATCACTCAAGGGAAAATGTAGTAATAACCACAACATTTTCGCAAAATACAGATTCCGTGTGGTGGTCGGTCGGAGCCATCAGTAGGATAGGCCACCGTTACGGGCCATATCAAAGGCCCAATTTGCATAGCCCGGCGCACCTTTGCGCAGGTGAATTAGGAATTCCATATGGACCGCGTGCGAAATTTACTGGAACAGATCCAGAGTCGCCTTGAAGACCTGAACAAGGCCGAACGCAAAGTCGCCGAGGTGATCCTGCTCAACCCGCAGCAGGCCACCCGCTTCAGCATCGCCGCCCTCGCCCAGGCAGCCTCGGTGAGCGAGCCGACGGTCAACCGTTTCTGCCGTTCGTTCGGTGTCAGCGGCTACCCCGAGCTCAAGCTGCAACTGGCGCAGAGCCTGGCCAGTGGCGCGGCGTATGTCAGCCGCGCGGTCGAGGCCGACGACAATCCCGAGGCCTACACGCAGAAGATTTTCGGCAGTGCGATCGCCTCGCTGGACAGTGCTTGCCAGGCGCTCGATCCGAACCTGATCAGCCGCGCCGTCGACCTGTTGATTCAGGCGCGGCAGATCCACTTCTTCGGGCTTGGCGCTTCGGCACCAGTGGCACTGGATGCGCAGCACAAGTTCTTCCGCTTCAACCTCGCCGTTACCGCGCACGCCGATGTGCTGATGCAGCGGATGATTGCCTCGGTGGCGCACACCGGTGAGTTGTTCGTGATCATTTCCTACACCGGCCGTACCCGTGAGCTGGTGGAAGTGGCGCGTATTGCTCGCGAGAACGGTGCTTCGGTGTTGGGTTTGACGGCGGAGAATTCGCCGCTGGCCAAGGCCAGTACCTTGAGCCTGAATATTCCGTTGCCGGAAGACACCGACATCTATATGCCGATGACTTCGCGGATCATTCAGTTGACCGTGCTGGATGTGTTGGCGACGGGGATGACCTTGCGTCGCGGGGTGGATTTCCAGCCGCATTTGCGCAAGATCAAAGAGAGCTTGAATGCCAGCCGGTATCCGGTTGGGGATGAATTCAACTAAAGATCAAAAGCCCCTCACCCCAGCCCTCTCCCGGAGGGAGAGGGGGCCGACCGAGGGGTCTTGCGCGGTACATCGACCTGAAATATCCAGTCGATTATGGATTCAGCACTGCACTTTCACGTCGGCGTAACTCTTCAGCATCCCGCAATCAGTCCCCTCTCCCTCCGGGAGAGGGCTAGGGTGAGGGGCTACGATGTGACTGACACACTCAAGCCGCCGCCCACGCCTGCAAACTCAAATGCGCCTTCTCCCCCGGCGCCAGATGCAGACTGTCCGTCCCGCCCGCCGCCGCTTCCACACAGACAAACTCGGAAATCTCATCCCACGTCACGCCCAACAACGGCCGCGCGCCCGGATGCCAGACCACTGTGTCGGCACTGTCACCGGTATCAATACACAACTCACGCTGCCAGGCGTGATCTTTCAGCTGCAATTCGCCGTCATGCTGGAACACCCGCTGACACCCGCCATCCACCCGCAACTCGCCTTCCTGCTGGCAAGACTGGCGATTCAACTGGTCATAACCCTGCGCCCCTTCGAGCCCAGACAGCGCTATCTCGCCGACATCGCCAATACGCCAGTAAGCGTGCAAAGCCTGGCTCAACTGGCACGGCATGTCGTCCTGATGCTCGGTGCTCAGGCGTAATTCCATGCGTTCACCCAGATGTGCGTGCAGGTCAACCTGCCAGTCGCACAGCTGCAATTGCCAGTGCAGGCGCACGCCATCTTCGGCGCTGCTGCTGTCGAGCAACTTCCAGTCGAGCAAACGCGCCCAACCATGCGATGGCCAGGCGTTTTCGCTCGGATGACGGCCATACCACGGCCAACACACCGGCACACCACCGCGAATGGCACCGACATGCGGCCACTTCGCCGCACACCACAACCACGGCTTTTGCCCGCGCGGCTGAAAGTGCAGCAACTGCGCGCCCTGACGACTGAACACCGCCTGACACAGCGGGTGATCGATCACCAACACGTCGCGCATCTGATAGCGCTCCCAGGCGAACACCGGTTGTTCACGCAGGGATTTGAAGAAGCGTTGTAGCGGATGCTCATGCATTGGCCACGGTTCCGAATTCATCTGTGACGGGCTGCGCCTGCCCCCAAAAAAAAGCGGACAGCCTTGGCTGTCCGCAAATATGCGCACATAGAGAGGAGCTTATCGCAGACGCGTTAGAACGTAGACTGAATTTTCAGGCCAGCGACCAATGCGTTATCGACTTCATCCACACCACCCGGGTGAGTGATGTACTGCAGGTTAGGACGTACGGTCAGCCAGTTGGTGACGTGGAAGCCGTAGTTGATCTCGTAGTTGTATTCGGTTTCACGAATCGGCGAGAACACCGGATTGTCGTAGTCCGACACACCGTTGGATGCATTCAGCAGCTCGGCGTTTTTCTTCACGTCGTCGTTGACGTGGATACGCGCCGCGCCGATACCGACGTCATCCTTCGGACGCGCGTCAAACGGGCCTTTGTAGACAAACATCACCGACTGGTAGTTGTCGATGAAGTTGGTGTCCTTGTCGTGGAACGTGGCGTTGGCGGCGATGTTCAGACCGCGAGTCGCATCACCGTTATGGCTGGTGAGTTGCTGTTGCGCGACGAACCAGTAACCGCTTTTGCTGTTGTGAGACTTGTAGGCGTCGCCAGTGGTAGCCGCGTCGAAACCGTTGACGTCTTCACGTACGTCATCGGCATCGGCCGTGCTCTTGTAGTAACCGACGCGGTATTCGCCGGGCAGGCTGTTGACCTTCGGCGACCAGACCAGCTCGACCGGCAACACAGTACCTTTGGTGCCGCTGCCGCTGAGCTTGAAGCCGTTGCCGTGTTCCAGC
Organism: Pseudomonas sp. RU47; assembly: GCF_004011755.1. Taxonomy (GTDB): domain Bacteria; phylum Pseudomonadota; class Gammaproteobacteria; order Pseudomonadales; family Pseudomonadaceae; genus Aquipseudomonas. The sequence continues at coordinate 5,137,009 of NZ_CP022411.1, forward strand.
TGCGACGGGTTCTGGTTGTACGCACCGATTTGCGCGTAGAGCTCGTCGTTGATGTTGTACTTCACACGGATCGCGGCCTGGCTGACGGGCCAGTTGTACCAGATGTTGGTCGCCCAGTTACCCACTTGGGAGCCGCAGAACGCGAGGTTCTGGAAGTCGCACGGGAAGGTGTTGAAGTCTTCGCCTTCACCGAAGTAACCGGCCTTGACGTCGAGCTTGTTGTCGAAGAACTGGTGCTGAATCCACAACTGGGTCAGACGCACCATGTGGCCACGACCGTAAACTTCTTGCGAGGAGCTCAAGGTGCCGGCACGCGGATCGCCAACGCGGTCGTTGGAGATGTTGTAGCCGTTACGGTTGGTCAGCTGGATCTTCGCCTGGGTGTTATCCCAGCCCCAGAGCTTTTGCAGATCGAGTGCCACGCCCAGACCGAACTGGTCGCTGTAACGTCCGGTCTTGTCATCGTTGTAGCCGCCGTGCAGGTTGGCGCCCATTTCCCCAACGTAGTCAGCCTTGATGTCGATACCCTGCTCGATCAGCTTGGTACGCTCGCCACCCCAGTCGCCGGTCATCCATTTCGAGTCGGAGCTGAAGGCATCCGCCGCCATGGCGTTACCGGCCAGCACCAATGCCGCCGCAGCTGACACTTGGCAGATCAACCGGGCATTGACGTGTTTCTTTTTCATCCCTACATCCTCGTCTTTATTGTTATTAACTGTTTTTATCTAACGCGGTTTACATAAATTGCGATGGATTACAGGCAATCCACCGCGTGCTCCTTTGTGGGAGCGAGCCTGCTCGCGAATGCGGTGTATCAGGCGACATCAATGCTGGATGTCAGACCGCTTTCGCGAGCAGGCTCGCTCCCACATTTGTTCTTCAGCGGCCTTTGAATTGCGCCACGTTCGCAGACCGCGCATCGGTCTGTGGTTGCCCGGCAGTGCCGAGGCGCTCGCCGGTGTTGGCATCGAACAACAACACTTTCGACGGATCGAATTGCAGCGTCAGGTTCTCGCCCACCTGCGGTGCCACGTCCGGCGCCAGACGGCAGCAGACTTTGGTGTCATTCAGGTTGACGAACACCAGCGTGTCCGGACCGGTTGGTTCGGTCACCTGCACTTCGGCACGAATGCTCGGCAGGCCATTGCCCTCGCCGTTCGCCAATACGATCTGCTCCGGGCGCAGACCGAGGATCACTTCGCGATCTTCGAGACCGGCGTCCTGCATGCTCATCGGCAACTCGCAACGCGCCTGACCGCTGTCGAGCAGCGCCAGCAGACGACCGTCCTTGCGTTGCAGACGCAGCGGGATGAAGTTCATCGGCGGCGAACCGATGAAGCTCGCCACAAACAGGTTGGCCGGGTCGTTATAGATCTCTTTTGGCGTGCCGAACTGCTGGATGATGCCGTCCTTCATCACCGCAACCTTGTCGCCCAGGGTCATCGCTTCGATCTGGTCGTGGGTCACGTAGACCGTGGTGGTTTTCAGGCGCTGGTGCATCAGTTTCATTTCAGTGCGCATCTCGACGCGCAGCTTGGCGTCGAGGTTGGACAGCGGTTCGTCGAACAGATAAATCTTTGGTCGACGCGCCAGTGCACGGCCCATCGCCACACGCTGTTGCTGACCACCGGAGAGCTGACCCGGCTTGCGATTCAGCAGATGTTCGATCTGCAACAGCTTGGCCACGCGCGCGACTTCTTCGTCGATCGCGGCCTGAGGCATCTTGCGAATCTTCAGGCCGAATTCGATGTTCTCGCGCACGCTCATGGTCGGGTACAGCGCGTAGGACTGGAACACCATGGCGATGTCGCGATCCTTCGGGCTCATGCCGCTGACGTCCTGATCACCGATCATGATCGCGCCGCCGGTGATGGTTTCCAGACCGGCGATGCAGTTCATCAGGGTCGACTTGCCGCAGCCCGACGGGCCAACGAGGATCAGGAACTCACCGTCCTTGATCGACAGTTCGATGTTTTTCAGGGTGTCCGGCAGGCCGGCACCGTAAGTCTTGTTGACGTTGCGAAGTTCGAGCGTTGCCATGATTACCCCTTGACTGCGCCGGCCGTCAGCCCGCGCACGAAATACTTGCCTGCGACCACATAGACCAGCAGGGTCGGCAAGCCGGCGATCATCGCCGCTGCCATATCAACGTTGTATTCCTTGGCGCCGGTGCTGGTGTTGACCAGGTTGTTCAACGCCACCGTGATCGGTTGCGAATCACCGCTGGAGAACACCACACCGAACAGGAAGTCGTTCCATATCTGAGTGAACTGCCAGATCAGGCAGACCATGATGATCGGCGTCGACATCGGCAGAATGATGCGGCGGAAAATCGTAAAGAAACCCGCGCCGTCGAGGCGTGCGGCTTTCACCAGCGCATCCGGAATGCTCACGTAGTAGTTACGGAAGAACAGCGTGGTGAACGCCAGGCCGTAAACCACGTGGATAAACACCAGACCGGTGGTGGTGCTCGCCAGGCCCATCTTGCCGAGGGTGAACGAGGCCGGCAGCAGCACGGTCTGGAACGGCAGGAAGCAGCCGAATAACAGCAGGCCGAAGAACAACTGCGAACCGCGGAAGCGCCAGAACGACAGCACGTAACCGTTCAACGCACCGATGGCGGTGGAGATAATTACCGCCGGAACGGTGATCTTGATCGAGTTCCAGAAGTAGCCGTCAACCGTGGCCCAGGCCTTGACCCAGCCGATGCCGCTGACCACGGTCGGCCAGCTCAGCAGATTGCCGGTGCTGATGTCTTCCGGGGTCTTGAAGCTGGTCAGCAACATGACCACCAGCGGCACCAGATAAAGCAGTACAGCGATGATCAGCACTGCGTAGATCGCGATGCGACTCAGGCTGATAGCAGGTTTGGCAGCGAGACTAGTCATTGCGCTTGGTCCTCAGCTCGGAATACAGGTAAGGCACGATGATCGCGAGGATCGCACCGAGCATCAGAATCGCACTGGCCGAGCCCATGCCCATCTGGCCGCGACTGAAGGTGAAGGAATACATGAACATCGCGGGCAGGTCGGAGGAATAACCCGGGCCACCGGCAGTCATCGCCGCGACCAGGTCGAAGCTCTTGATCGCGATGTGCGCCAGAATCATCACCGCACTGAAGAACACCGGACGCAGGCTTGGCAGCACCACTTTCCAGTAGATCGTCGGCATGCTTGCGCCATCGATCTGCGCGGCACGGATGATCGATTGATCAACGCCACGCAGGCCAGCGAGGAACATCGCCATGATGAAGCCCGAGGCTTGCCAGACAGCGGCGATCACCAGGCAATAGACCACGCGATCCGGGTCGATCAGCCAGTCGAGACGGAAGCCTTCCCAGCCCCAGTCACGCAACAATTTGTCCAGGCCCATGCCCGGGTTGAGCAGCCATTTCCACGCGGTACCGGTGACGATCATCGAGAGCGCCATCGGGTACAGGTAAATAGTGCGGATAAAGCCTTCACGACGGATGCGCTGATCGAGGAACACCGCCAGCAACACGCCAATCACCAAGGTGATGCCGATGAACATGCCGCCGAACACCGCGAGGTTTTTGCTCGCGACCCACCAGCGGTCGTTGTCGAACAACCGCGCGTATTGCGCCAGACCGGCCCACTTGTAGTTGGGCAGGAAGGTCGAGGTGGTGAACGACAGCACGAATGTCCACAGGATGTAGCCATAGAAGCCCACCAGCACGATGAACATGCTCGGCGCCAGCACCAGTTTTGGTAGCCAGCGCTGCAATGCATCGAACGGCGAGGCCTTGCTGAACACAGCAACAGAACTCATGGGGAAATCCAGTACAGGGAATAAAAACTACAGTGAGATCCCTTGTGGGAGCGAGCCTGTGCTACCGACGCTTATTTGGACGACTTGATCGCAGCACCAAGTTTCTTGGCGGTGTCGGCCGGGTCGGCTTTCGGGTCGTTGATGTAGTTGGTCACGACATCAAAGAACGCGCCTTGCACCGCCAGCGTGGTCGCCATGTTGTGCGCCATGCTTGGTTGCAGGCCACCGGATTTGGCGTCCGCCAGGAAGTCCTTGGCAGCAGTCTGGGCGCAGGAGTCGAAGCCGAGTTTCTCCATGTCGTTCAACATGTCGTTGCGCACCGGGATCGAGCCTTTGTTGATGCTGAAAACTTTCTGGAAGTTTTCACCCAGCACGACTTTGGCGATGTCCTGTTGACCGGCCGCAGTGCCTGCGTCCTTCTGCTTGAACACGGCCAGCGAGTCGATGTTGTAGGTGAACGCTTTGTCGGTGCCCGGGAAGGCTACGCACTCGTAGTCCTTGCCAGCGACTTTCTTGGCCGCGGTCCATTCGGACTTGGCCCAGTCACCCATGATCTGCATGCCGGCCTTGCCGTTGATGACTTTGGCCGCTTCGAGGTTCCAGTCTTGACCTTTGCCATCGGCGTCCATGTAGGTCGCGACTTTCTTCAGCTCGGTCAGCGCCTTGACCATTTCCGGGCCGGTCAGCGCGGCGTTGTCCAGGTCAACCAGGGCTTTCTTGTAACCATCGACACCCATGACCGAAAGCACCACGGCTTCGAACACGGTGCTGTCCTGCCAAGGCTGACCGCCGTGAGCCAGCGGAATGAAGCCCGCAGCTTTCAGCTTGTCGCCAGCGGCATAGAATTCTTCGAGGGTGGTCGGGTTCTTGGTGATCCCGGCTTTCTTGAACACTTGCGGGTTGATCCACAGCCAGTTCACGCGGTGAATGTTCACCGGCACGGCCACGTAATCACCGTCGTACTTCACGGTATCGGAGACTTTCTTGTCGAGCAGGCTGTCCCACTTTTCCGACTTGGCGACGTCTTTCAGCACGTCGGTGTCGAGCAGGCCAGTGGATGCCCACTCCTGAATGTCCGGGCCTTTGATCTGGGCTACGCCAGGCGGGTTGCCGGCAACGGCACGGCTTTTCAGCACGGTCATGGCAGTCGCACCGCCACCGCCGGCGACAGCGCCGTCTTTCCAGGTGAAACCGTCTTTTTCGACTTGCGCCTTGAGCACATCAACAGCGGCTTTTTCGCCACCGGAGGTCCACCAGTGCACGACTTCGACCGAACCTTTGGATTCGGCAGCGGAAACACTGAGCGGCAGAATTGCGAGCGGGAACAGGGAGGCGACAGAAATGACAGTAGCGAGGCGAGAAATCGCATTCATCTGAGATGTACCTTTCTTGTTGTTATGCATTGCAAGTCTGGTGCTTGCGCTGCACAGGAGTTTAAACAGGACGTTTCCCTTCGCAGGTAACGAAGGGATGCGCGAATGTCACCACATGGTTACACAGGACTGCTCTGGGATAACTGCGCCAGCGCAGTCGCCATACTGGGTGACAAGGGTAGACGCGGAATCAGCACGGCTTGCCAGGCGTGATACAGATCGGGCTTGCCCGCCCAGATATCGGCACTTGGCAGGTTTTGCGGATTGAGTTCGTGGTGCCAGCTGCCGTCGCAACGGTCGATGAAATTCATCTCGCAGAATTCCCAGAACAGCCGGTACCAGCTTTCGTATTGCGCATCGCCTGTGCGTTTAAGCAAGGCACTGGCAGCGGCGCTGGCTTCGGCGTGGGTCCAGTGCAAGCGATGGCGGACCACGGCGTTGTTGTCCCAGTCGAGGGTGTAGACGATGCCCGGCAAACCATCGACGTTCCAGCCGTTGCGGCAGTTGTTCTCGAACAGTTTCTGCGCGTCGGTCGCCAGCCAACCCGGCGTGAGCATGCCAGCCTGAACCCGCGCAGCTTCGAGGTGCAGCAACAGCCGCGCCCACTCGAAACCGTGGCCCGGTGTGGTGCCGTAAGGGCGGAAACCGTCAGCGGGATTGTCGTGGTTGTATTCACGCAGCGGCTGCCAGTCACGGTCGAAGTGCTCGATGACCATGTAACCGTTGCCGGCAGCGTGACCGTGGATCACCCGCTCGACGATGCGTTGCGCACGCACCAGCCAGCGCGGATCTTCAGTGACATCGGCCAGTGCGAGGAACGCTTCGGTGGCGTGCATGTTGCTGTTGGCGCCGCGATAGGCTTCTTCTTCGCTCCAGTCGCGGTTGAAGAATTCGCGCATGGCGCCCTCTTCTTCGCTCCAGAAATAGGTGTCGATGATGTCGATGGCGTCATCCAGCAAGGCTTGCGCGCCGGGACGCTGCGCAACCACCGCAGAGCTGGCCGCCAGTGCGACAAACGCATGCAGGTAGGCGTTCTTGCCGGTGTTGTCGTCGCGGTGTTCGGCGACGGCAAACCAGCCACCGTGCAAGGCATCGCGCAATGGCCCGCGCAGGGCGGCGATGCCGTGATCGACCAGTTCGGCAAAACCCGGCAGGCCCTGAATGTGGGCCATGGCGAAGCTGTGGGTCATGCGCGCGGTGTTCATGGTTTCGGCTTGCGCGCTCGCGGGCAGACGGCCGCGTTCGTCGAGGTTGCCGAAACCTTGAGGAAGTTTTGCTGCCTTGGCGAAATCCAGCAGGCGCAGGCCTTCGGCGGCGAGCCATTGCTGGTGGGCAGGGGCGTTCAGCCAACTGCTGAAGCCTGGGTGGAAGAGATCCATGGGTGGCCTTTTTTGTTGTTATGACTGCGGGGAGTCTAAACAACGGGTCGGGGTGGGCTTGTAACGAAGGGGGCGGGTTTTGTCACCAGGTCGTGACAAAAGAGCCGCCCTCACCCCAGCCCTCTCCCAGAGGTAGAGGGGGCCGACCGAGTGGTGCTGAGTTATCCGCCGACCTGACACATCGAGTCGATTATGGATTCGCTACCGGACTTCCAGGTCGGCGTATCTCTGCAGCATCCCCCGATCAGTCCCCTCTCCCCCCGGGAGAGGGCTAGGGTGAGGGAAAGCTTTTGACTCAATCCGCCGAACGCGGCAATTGCAGGGTCACCCGCAACCCACCCTCACGCAAATTCTGCAACGTCACTTCCCCACCATGGCTGTGGGCAATATTGCGCGCGATGCCCAACCCCAAGCCATAACCCTGCTGCTGCCCCGCCAGCCTGAAGTGCGGCTCGAACACCTGCTCCAAGCGCTGCTCCGGCACGCCCGGCCCTTCATCATCAACGTGCAACACAAACGCGCTGTCATCGTCATCAATGTGCAGATGCGCGTTCTGCCCATACTTCAAGGCGTTGTCGATCAAATTGCCGATGCAGCGTTTCAACGCCAAAGGCTTACCCGGATACGCCGCCAACGCGCGACCATGCTGAGTCACACGACCGTTGCCGTTCGGCGCCAGGTACGGCTCGACCAGACAATCCAGCACATGGTTGAGATCCACCGGCTCGATGTTCTCGTGGATGTCAGTGTCTTTCACACACTGCAGCGCACCTTTGACCAACAACTCCAGCTCATCCAGATCACAGCCGAACTTGGCTTGCAGCTTTTCGTCTTCGAGCAATTCGACACGCAAACGCAAACGGGTAATAGGCGTGCGCAGGTCATGGGAGATCGCGCTGAACAACTGGCTGCGTTCAGTCAGGTAACGGCTGATGCGTTCGCGCATGGTGTTGAACGCACGCCCCACTTCGACCACCTCACTGCCGCCGCCCTCGGCCACCGGCTCGACGTCGGCGCCCAGCGACAAATCCCGCGCAGCCCGTGCCAGACGCTTGAGCGGCCGGCTCTGCCAGTGCACCAGCAGACCGATGAACAGCAGCAGGAATCCGCTAGTGAGAACGATGAACCACACCTGTTGCGAGGGCAGGCCTTGCTCTTCAAGACTGGTGTACGGCTCCGGCAACAGTGAGGCGATGTACAGCCATTCGCCCGGGGCCATTTGAATCTGCGTGACCAGCACGGGTGGATTGACCGGCTCCAGGGTCAGCGCGTAATGCGCCCACGAGCGCGGCAGCTCATCGAGTTTCAGCCCGGCGTTGAAGATCCGCAGATCTTCGGGGCTGACAAAGGTCACCGAGATATCGGTGTCATGGCCCAACGTCTGCCGCAGCACTTCGTCGACCGCTTTCATCACCGCCGCTTTACGCGGCGTGACCGGCAGCACATCCATGCCCAGCGGTTTGTCGTTGAGCGTCACGACGAATCGGGTACCACCCATGCTACGCAATTGGTCGAGCACCAGGGGCCGATAAGCCACCGGCAACGAGCGGAAGTAACTGACGCTGGCAGTCATCGAATGGGCGAGGCTGCGGGCGCTGGTGACCAGGCCTTCGAGCTGCGTGGCGCGCAATTGCGAGACCCAGATCACGCTGGACAACGTCTGTGCGAACAACACAGCCAACAGCGTCAGCAGCAACATGCGCCCGAGCAGCGAACGCGGCACCGGGACCTTGGCGGCGAGTTTACGCAGCGAATCAGTGACCATTGCTGGCAACCACATTGGCTGCCAGTTGGTAGCCGCTGCCGCGTACAGTGCGGATCAGTCGTGGCGGTTTCTCGGTGTCGCGCAGACGCTGACGCAAACGGCTGACGGCCATGTCGACGATGCGATCGAGCGGCATCAGGTCGCGGCCCCGGGTGGCGTTGCCGATCGTGTCGCGGTCGAGGATTTCCTGCGGATGATCGAGGAACAGTTTCAGCAGGGCGAAGTCGGCACCGGAGAGAATCACTTCCTCGCCGTCGGTGTGAAACAACCGATGGCTGACCATGTCCAGCCGCCACTCGTCGAAGGCCAGCACGTCACTGCCGCTGCGCTCCTGACCGAATTGCGCACGCCGCAGCAGGGCTTTGATGCGCGCTTGCAGTTCGCGCGGGCTGAAGGGTTTGCCGAGGTAGTCGTCGGCGCCGAGTTCCAGACCGATCACGCGGTCGGCTTCGTCGGAACTGGCGGTGAGCATGATGATCGGCACCTGCGCCTGACGCGGATGCTGACGCACCCAACGGCACAGGCTGAAGCCGTCTTCGTCGGGCAGCATGACATCGAGGATCACCAGATCGCTCGGCGCCTCGTTGAGGGCCTGACGGAAACTGGCACCGTCGGCGGTGGCCCGTACCTGAAACCCGGCGCGGGTCAGGTAGGTTTCCAGCAACTCGCGTATTTCCTGGTCGTCATCGACCAACAATATCGACTTGTTGACTGAGCTCACTTCGAAGGCATCCTTGTTGTTGGAATTGGGGCGGATTATGCCTTAAGCACTGATTTTACAAACACCACAAAACAACTGTAGGAGTGAGCCTGCTCGCGATAACGGTTTGTCAGTCAACGAATGTGTTGAATCCAAGACAGCTATCGCGAGCAGGCTCACTCCTACAGTTTGATTGCATTTCAGGTCGGGATTGATTGGTCCAGGGCTACGCCAGCGCCGACAAGGCCGGAATACGGCGCTGTCACCAGCCACACCGGAATGCCTTTGAAGTAATCGCTCATGCACCCTTTGTCAGCGAAGCTGCGGGCGAAACCGCTTTCGAGGAAGAAATCGGCAAACCGTGGAATCACACCGCCAACGATATACACCCCACCACGCCCGCCCGTGGTCAGCACGTTGTTGCCGGCTACGCGTCCGAGCCAGCAGCAGAACTGCTCCAGAACTTCGAGCGCAATCGGATCCCCCGCAAGGCCGGCCGCCGTGATCGCTTCCGGCGTATCAAGCGTTGGCTCATGCCCGTCCACTGCACAGATCGCGCGATAGACTCGCGGCAAACCGCCGCCACTCAACGCGGTTTCCGCGCTGACATGGCCGATTTCATTGTGGATGTGCTGCCACAACTGGGTTTCACGCGGGCTGCTCAGCGGCAGATCAACGTGACCGCCCTCGCCCGGCAATGCCGCAAAACGGCCTTCACCGAGATCGAGCAAGGTACCAACGCCAAGGCCAGTGCCCGGGCCGATCACCACGGCAGGACGCAGCGGCTCCGGCGCGCCCTCGCAGACCACGCGGAATTCGCCCGGCTGCAAACGGGTCATGCCCAACGCCATCGCCGAGAAGTCATTGACCAGCAACAACTGTTCGACCTGCAAGGTTTTGCAGAATGCGCTGCGACTCAGGCGCCAGTGGTTGTTGGTGAATTTGAATTCATCACCACTGACCGGGCCGGCCACCGACAGGCACACCGAACCGATCGAACCCGGCGCCAGACCGAGCCCGCTCAGGTAGAGGCTGATCGCCTCTTCCGGGCTGGCGTGGTCGGCCGTGGCCAGCACCTGAACCGATTCCAGTTGCTGGTTTTTCCACAACGCAAACCGCGCGTTGGTGCCTCCGATGTCACCGACCAAAGCCAGTTTCAATTAAGCGTCTCCAGGGCAGAAGTGAAGGCGCTGGCGCCCTGCTCCGCCGAGCTGAAGGCCATGCGCATGAAGCCGAACAGTTCGCGACCGCTGCCGATGTTGTTGCCCAACAGGCCTTTGGCGGGTTCGCGCGCTGCAAATTCTGCGGCGTCGACTTTAAGTTCCAAAGTGCCTTTGACGCCATCGACGCGGATGATATCGCCCTCTTGCACGCGCGCCAAAGCACCACCGACATAAGCTTCGGGGCTGACGTGAATCGCTGCGGGGATTTTCCCCGAGGCGCCGGACATCCGCCCGTCAGTCACCAATGCCACTTTGAAGCCGCGATCCTGTAGCACGCCGAGGAACGGCGTCATTTTGTGCAGCTCCGGCATGCCGTTGGAGCGCGGGCCCTGGAAACGCATTACCGCGACGAAATCTTTTTCCAGCAGACCGGCCTTGAACGCATCGGCCAGATCCTGCTGATCCTGGAACACCATCGCCGGCGCTTCGACGATCTGGTTCTCCAGGGCGACGGCGGACACCTTCATCACACCGCGACCGAGGTTGCCTTCCATCACGCGCAAACCACCCTCTGCCGAGAACGCACGAGCGACCGGGCGCAGGATGTTTTCGTCGAGGCTGTCGACCGGGCCTTCGCGCCAGACCAGTTCGCCGTTATCGAGGAACGGTTCCTTGGTGTATTTGCTCAGGCCGTGGCCAAGCACGGTGTTGACGTCTTCGTGCAGCAGGCCGGCGCCAAGCAGTTCACGGATCAGGAACGACATGCCGCCCGCTGCCTGGAAGTGGTTGATGTCAGCTTTGCCGTTCGGGTAGACGTGGCTCAGGGTCGGCACGACTTCGGAGAGGTCGGCCATGTCTTGCCAGGTCAGTTGAATGCCCGCCGCCATGGCGATCGCCGGCATGTGCAGGGTGTGGTTGGTCGAACCGCCGGTGGCGTGCAACGCGACAATCGAGTTGACCAGCGACTTCTCGTCGACGATTTCGCCGATCGGCATGAAGTTGCCGTTCTGTTTGGTCAGGCGCGTGACCTGGTGCGCGGCTTCGCGGGTCAGCGCGTCACGCAGCGGCGTGTTCGGGTTGACGAACGAGGCGCCCGGCAAGTGCAGGCCCATGACTTCCATCAGCAACTGGTTGGTGTTGGCGGTGCCGTAGAAGGTGCAGGTGCCCGGGCTGTGGTAGGACTTCATCTCCGATTCCAGCAGCTCTTCGCGGGTGGCTTTGCCTTCGGCGTACTTCTGGCGCACGTCGGCTTTTTCCTTGTTGGAAATCCCCGAGACCATAGGCCCGCCCGGGACGAAAATCGTCGGTAGGTGACCAAAGCGCAGCGAGCCCATCATCAGGCCCGGGACGATCTTGTCGCAGATGCCGAGCATCAGCGCGCCGTCGAACATGTTGTGCGACAGCGCCACAGCGGTCGACATGGCAATCACTTCGCGGCTCGGCAGGCTCAGTTCCATGCCTGGCTCACCTTGGGTGACGCCGTCGCACATGGCTGGCGTACCACCGGCGAACTGGCCGACCGAGCCGATTTCGCGCAGGGCGTTCTTGATCTGTTCCGGGAAGACTTCATACGGCTGATGCGCCGAGAGCATGTCGTTATACGAAGAAACAATGGCGATGTTCGCCGAGTTCATCATCCGCAGGCTGTGCTTGTCTTCGCTGCCGCAACCGGCCACGCCATGGGCGAAGTTGGCGCATTGCAGCTTGCCGCGCATCGGCCCGTCGGTGGCGGCGCCGCGAATCAGTGCAAGGTAAGCCTGACGCGTGGCGCGGCTGCGGGCGATAAGCCGTTCGGTGACCTCAAGAACGCGGGGATGCATGTGTAGAACTCCAGGCTAACGGATGTGGCGACCTGATTGTCTATGCTGATCAAACGCCGTTGTTGTTGGAATGACAGACGGCTTTTTTGACCATTCGGACCAGTTGATTCAGGTCACTCGTTGTAGATAAAACAAAATATTGCCACTAAAAAGGCTTGTTTTCTATTTTTATGCGAATAATCTTGTAATTCCAACAACAAAACGACGGCGGCGCTGTTCCATGACTCTTCGAATCGCAATCAATGGTTTTGGCCGCATCGGCCGTAATGTCCTGCGCGCACTGTATACCCAAGGCTATCGACAGGATTTGCAGATCGTCGCCATCAACGATCTTGGCGACAGCTCGATCAATGCCCATCTGCTCAAATACGACACCGTTCACGGCACGTTCGACGCGCAAGTCGAGCATGACGACGAAAGTCTGACCGTCAACGGCGACCGCATTGCGGTCAGCGCGATTCGCAACCCGGCCGAACTGCCATGGGCGGCGGAAAAGATTGATGTGGTGTTCGAATGCACCGGTCTCTTCACCGACCGCGCCAAAGCCGCCGCGCATATTACTGCCGGCGCGCGCAAAGTGATCATCTCCGCCCCGGCCAAAGGTGCCGACGCCACTGTTGTCTATGGTGTGAACCACGACATTCTGCGCCAGTCGCACCAGATCATCTCCAACGCTTCGTGCACCACCAACTGCCTGGCGCCGGTGGCGCAGGTGCTGCACCGCGAGCTGGGGATCGAAAGCGGCCTGATGACCACCATTCATGCCTACACCAACGATCAGAACCTCACCGACGTCTATCACACCGACCCGTACCGCGCGCGTTCGGCCACGCAGAACATGATCCCGAGCAAGACCGGCGCCGCTGAAGCGGTGGGCCTAGTGCTGCCGGAACTGGCGGGTAAGCTGACCGGCATGGCCGTGCGCGTGCCGGTGATCAATGTGTCGCTGGTGGATTTGACCGTGCAGCTGAAAAAAGAAGCCAGCGCCGAAGAAGTCAACGCGCTGATGAAATCCGCGAGCCAGCACTCGAAGATTCTCGGCTTCAACACCCTGCCGCTGGTATCCAGCGACTTCAACCATAACCCGCTATCGTCGATCTTCGACGCCAACCACACCAAATCCAGCGGCAAGCTGCTGAAAGTGCTGGCCTGGTATGACAACGAGTGGGGCTTCTCGAATCGCATGCTGGATAACTGCCTGGCGTTGTGTAACGCCGAATAATCTCAAGCAATCCCCTATCTCTGTGGGAGCGAGCCTGCTCGCGAATACGATGTGTCATTCAACATTTATGTTGGCTGATCCACCGCTTTCGCGAGCAGGCTCGCTCCCACAAGGTTTTTCGTTCTATTCAAAATCAGGGCTTGACCATTCGACTAGATGATAAGCATTATCATTCGCTTGAAATCGATCAGGTCCTCCCGTGAGTCAATCGCGCTTCAACCACGTCTTCCTCACCCAGCGCACGTCCTTGCTGCGCACGCTGGAACGGATGGTCAACAATCACAGCACCGCAGAAGACCTGTTGCAGGAGACCTACCTGCGCGTGACGCGGGCGTTGAGCGAGCGGGCCATCGATCACCTCGAACCTTTTGTCTTCCAGACCGCGCGCAATCTGGCGCTGGATCATTTGCGCGCGCGCAAGATCCACTCGCGAACCATGGTCGATGATGTGCCGCAGGATGTCGTGCACAGCGTCGCCGCCCCCGCCAGCAGCGCCGAAGACGCCGCCCACGCCGAACAGATGCTGGAGCGCCTGAACGTGAGTCTCAGTCAACTCAGCCCGCGCCAGCAGCAGATTTTCATCCTCAGCCGTTTGCACGGGAACAGCTATCAGGAAATCGCTGATGAGCTGAACGTTTCCCTCAGCACCGTGCAGAAAGAACTGAAGCTGATCATGACCATTTGCATCGGTGTCGCTGAACGACACGACAGCAGCGGCAAGCTGTAAGCTTCAAGCTCCAAGTAAAAACGAAAAGCAGTACACGCATCTGGCTTGCAGCTTGCAGCTTGACGCTAGAAACTGCTTCGCCAGAAGCCCGAGGAAACACCGTGACGGACACCCACCGCTCGCCTTCGCCGGATTCGGTGCAGGACGCTGCAAACGCAATGGACCAGGCACTGGACTGGCTCATCGTGCTCGGCAGCCCGGACGAGGAGCAGACCCGGCAATTTCACGCCTGGCTGGCGGCCGATCCGTTGAATGCCGAGGCGTTTGCCAAGGCTCAGGCGATCTGGGACGGCCCGCAGGTCGCCCAGTGCGCACAAAGCCTGGCGGCCAAACCTGCGAAAGTCACCGTCCTCCAGCGTCTGCGTCCGCACTGGAAACCGCTGGCCACTGCTGCGGTGCTGATCCTCGGTTTGTTCAGTTTCAGTAATTTGCCGATGCGCCTTCAGGCCGATCACCTCACGGTGGTTGGCGAACGCCAGCGTCTGCAACTAGAGGACGGCTCGAAAGTCCTGCTCAATACCAATTCGGCATTCTCCAGCACCATCAACGATCAGCAGCGCGTTGCCCGGTTGTTTCAGGGCGAGGCGTTTTTCGAGATTGCCAGCGGTCGCAGTCAACCGCTGGAAATCGATGCCGGGCCAGTCACTGCCAGCGTGCGCGATACCGCGTTCGCCGTGCGTTATCTCGATGGCGTCGCGCAAGTCAATGTGCAGCGCGGCGACGTCGATCTGCGCGCCACGCATAACGATGCTCGTGTGCGCCTGACTGCCGGTGAGAGCATCCGCATCGGTCCCAACGGTTTCGACCGCCCGGCCAAACTCGATGCCAACACGGATCTGGCGTGGGTGCAGGGCCGGCTGGTGTTCGAAAACTGCCCGCTGAATCAGGTGCTGGCCGAATTGCGCCGTTACTACCCGGGCTGGATCATCAACAACAACGAGCAGTTGGCCGACGTCGCCGTGACCGGCAATTACCGTCTCGACCAGCCGCTCGACGTGGTTCGTTCCCTCGCTCAGATCACCTCGGCGCAACTGAAAGAATTCCCCGCCCTGGTCATCCTGAACTAAATGAGAATTATTTTTACTCGATAGCCAACGTCAGTACGTCTCGTTATAGCCAATGCAATTGATTCGCAACACGCGAGTCAATCAGCACCTATAAAGATTCGTGCGACACGGAGCGCTATCGATGTCCTCACGCCTTACCCGCCAGACTTCCTCCCCTTCCCGCGTCTTGTCGCTGCTGACCGCTGCCATCCTGATGGCCGGTACTGCGCCGCTGATGGCGGCCACTGAGCAACCAACGCGCAACATGGGCGATTACTCGTTCGCCATCGGCCAACAGCCGCTGGTGTCGGCGCTCAATGCCTTCACCGCCGTGACCGGTTGGCAGGTCGGCTTGCCGGCAGAATTGGGTCAGGGCGTGTCGTCGCCGGGCGTGCGTGGCTCGTTGCCGCCGGAAAAAGCCCTGGAGCGTATGTTGGTGGGGACCAACCTGAGCTTCCGCAAAATCAGCAACAACAACGTCGTGCTGGAAAAGCGCAACAACAGCGGCACACTCAACCTCGATCAGGTGACCATCAGCGCCACCCGTCAGGAGCAGTCGGTCAACAGCGTGCCGGCTACCGTCACCGTGCAGACCCGTCAGGATCTGGACCGCAACAACGTCAACACCATCAAGGATCTGGTGCGTTATGAGCCGGGTGTTTCCGTGGGCGGCGCCGGTCAGCGTGGCGGTATCAGCGGCTACAACATTCGCGGCATCGACGGCGACCGCATCCTGACGCAGGTTGACGGTGTGGAAGTGCCGGACGGTTTCTTCAACGGTCCGTATGCCAAGACCCAGCGCAATTACGTTGACCCGGAAATCGTCAAACGCGTGGAAATCCTCCGTGGCCCGGCCTCGGTGCTGTACGGCAGCAACGCCATCGGCGGCGCCGTCAGCTATTACACCCTCGATGCCGACGACATCATCAAGCCGGGTAAAGATGTCGGTGCGCGCCTGAAAACCGGTTACAGCTCCGCCGATGACAGCTGGCTGAAGTCCGCCACCGTCGCCGGCCGCGCCGACCAGTTCGACGGCTTGCTGCACTACAGTCAGCGCGACGGTCACGAAACCGATTCCTACGGCAGTAACAATGGCACTGGCCTTGAGCGCACCGCCGCCAACCCGGAAGACGTCAACGCCTACAACGTGCTGGCCAAGATCGGCTGGAACTACAACGAAGATTCGCGCCTGGGCCTGACCTACGAAAAGTACAAGGATGATCGCGATACCGATCAGAAAAGTGCTTACGGCGGCCCGTACTTCAACGGCGCCCCGACCATCCCCAACAGCGTACTGCCCGGCGGCATGTACCAGTGGCGCACCGGTAACGACACCATCACCCGTGAACGTATCGGCATCGAACACTCCTTCGCCCTCGACAGCCTGCTGGTCGACAACGTGAAGTGGAGCCTCAACCACCAGATCGCCAAGACTGACCAGAGCACCACCGAGTTCTACTACCCGATCACCCGTAAAGTGCTGCGTACTCGCGACACCATTTACGAAGAAAAGCAGTGGGTCTTCGATGCGCAACTGGACAAGGCGTTCGCCCTCGGCGCCACCGATCACGTGCTGACTTACGGCACCACCATCAAGCAGCAGAAAGTCACCGGCTCGCGCAGCGGCGACGGCACCTGCCTGGCCGTCGGTCGTGGCTGCACCGCCATTGGTGCGACCAGCACCGCTGACGTGCTGGCCAAGGCCACCGACTTCCCGGACCCGACCATCAACACCTACAGCGTGTTTGCTCAGGATCAGATCAGCTGGAACAACTGGACCTTCCTGCCGGGCCTGCGCTACGACTACACCCAGCTCAAGCCGCACATCACTCAGGAATTCCTCAACACCGTGGCAGCTGACGGCCAAGGCACGGTCAGCGACGAGAACAAGACCTGGCACAAAGTCTCGCCGAAATTCGGCCTGACCTACGCCCTGACCGAGAACTACACCTGGTACGGTCAGTACGCTGAAGGTTTCCGCACACCGACCGCGAAAGCCCTGTACGGCCGCTTCGAAAACACCACCACCGGCTACAGCGTGGCGCCCAACCCGGACCTGGAACCGGAAAAAAGCAAAAGCTATGAAACCGGTCTGCGCGGCAACTTCGAACACGGTTCGTTCGACGTGGCAGTGTTCTACAACAAGTACCGCGACTTCATCAACGAAGACGCTGTGACCCCGGGCCGCAACGAGCTGACCTTCCAGTCGGCCAACATCAAGCACGCCACCATCAAGGGTGCGGAAGTCAAAGGTCGTCTGAATCTGGATGCGTTCGGCGCCCCGCAAGGCCTCTACACCCAGGGCTCGATCGCCTACGCCTACGGTCGCAACAACGACAACGGCGAGCCGATCAACAGCGTCAACCCGCTGACCGGCGTGTTCGGTCTGGGTTACGACCAGGACAACTACGGCGGTCTGCTCAGCTGGACCTTGGTGAAGAAAAAGGATCGCGTCGACGACAGCAACTTCAAGTCGCCGGATGGCGTCAGCAGCCAGTTCAAAACCCCGGGCTTCGGCATTCTTGATCTGGCCGGTTATTACAAAGTCACCGACGACGTCACCGTCAGCGGCGGCATCTACAACCTGACCGACAAGAAATACTGGCTGTGGGATGACGTGCGCGGTTACGACAGCGTCGGCGAAGCATCGGTGACGCAACCGGCCAACCTTGATCGCCTGACCCAACCGGGCCGCAACTTCGCGATCAATCTGATCTGGGACATCTGATCCGGCCAACCTCACTGCGCGTGTTCAGGCACCGCGCCGTGAGGTTTTTTTACGCTTGCACGTCGCCTTGTTCGTCTCGTTATCAAGCGCCTCTTTTATCAAGGACATGTCATGACCACTTCGGAAAAAGCCCTGCGTTCACAACGCCTGAACCAGATCACCCATGAGCCGCACAGCAAACTCGATGCACTGGTGAAGGCGCACGCGCCGTTCGAGACCCGCGCCAATTTCGCCCGTTTCGTCGTCGCGCAGTACCTGTTCCAGTCGGAACTGGTCGACCTGTACAACGATGCAGAATTGACTGCGATCGTGCCTGATCTGCCGGCCCGTTGCCGCGCCGAAGCGGCCAAGGCTGACCTTGCCGACCTCGACACTGAAGTGCCGGCACCGATCGCAGGCGCGGTGAAAAATCCGAGCAAGGCTCGCGCACTGGGTTGGATTTTTGTCTCCGAAGGTTCGAAGCTCGGTGCGGCGTTCCTGATCAAACGCGCCGTGGCGCTGGAGCTGAGCGAAACCTTTGGTGCCCGTCACTTGGGTGAGCCTGAAGGTGGCCGTGCCGAAGGCTGGAAGAGCTTCGTGCGTACCCTCGACTCGCTGCAGTTCACTGCCGAGGAAGAAGCCGAAGTCGAGCAAGGCGCGATCGATGCGTTCAACCGCTTCACCGTGCTGCTGGAACAGGCTTACGCCACTGAAGCCGAACCGGCCTGAAGCAACACCTATTCATTGTGGGAGCGAGCCTGCTCGCGAAGACGGCAGCACATTCAACATTAATGTGACTGATCCACCGCATTCGCGAGCAGGCTCGCTCCCACATGGGAACTGCAACAACCTGTAAGATCTCCATTCCGCTTCAGAAGCCACCGCTGAGCCCATGCCGCAACCCGCCTCCTCGAAACTCGCCCGCGTGCTGTTCGGCCTCTTGGCCTACGTCAGCCTTGGCATCGGCCTGATCGCCATTGTCGTGCCCGGCCTGCCGACCACCGAGTTCATCCTTCTCGCCGCCTGGGCCGCGACTCGCAGTTCGCCGCGCCTGAGTGCCTGGCTGGAAAACCATCGGCTGTTCGGGCCGATCCTGAGCAACTGGCGCAACGGCAAGATCATCGCGCGCAAGGCCAAAGTCAGCGCGACGGTGAGCATGTTGCTCTGCGCGGCTTTAATGCTGGTGATGCTCGACCATGGCTGGCCGGTCTATCTGGCAATTGCCGGGATGAGCCTGGGCAATCTGTGGATCTGGTCGCGCCCGGAATCCATCCGGGTCTGCACTGACCCGTCTTCACACTGAAACATCCCTGTAATTATTCGCTTTTTCAGCACTTTCCCCTGCGCAAACGTTTAGCGCTGACCGTTCGTCGGCAGCCGCCTCATGCCCTCTGCTTCCACGCCGATGAGCATTGAATGGCGCTGAATGGATTTGGCGAACCGGACAGCTCTTGTCCGCAAGCCACCCGTTTATTCATTCGCGAGATCGCCCCATGTTCGACTCTCTGTCCATTCGCCTGAAAATCGTTCTGCTCTCCGGTCTGTGCCTGCTCGGTGTGGTCGCGCTGATCGTCGGCATGAACATCTACCAGACCAACCAGAACGACGAACTGGTCAGCAACTCCAGCAACCAGTTGCTCACCGCCAGTGTGCAGAACCTGCTGCAAGCCAAAGCCGCCGAACAAGCGGTGCGGGTGCAGAAAACCTTCGGCGAAAGCCTGACGGTGATCACTGCCGTAGCGGATCAGATCAAGGACATGCGGGTAATGGCCGCCAAGCGTTCGCTGGACGCCGGCGCCTTGCGCGAAGAGTTGAACCTGAGCCTGAAAACCGCTTTTGAGCGCAACGATAAAGTGCTGGGCATCTGGCTCGCTTTCGAACCGAACGCTCTCGACGGCAAGGACAGCGAATTCGCCAACGATGCCGCGCGCCAGTCCAACGAAGCCGGACGTTTTGCCACGTACTGGAGCCGCGCCGCCGGCGCCTCGCTGAACACCATCATGGTCGAAGAAGACCTGACCAAAACCACCCTCAGCGTCAGCGGCACGCCCTACAACAGTTGGTACACCTGCCCTCGCGACAACAAGCGCACCTGCCTGCTCGATCCGTATGCCGACACCGTCGGTGGCAAGGAAATGCTCATGACGACCATTTCCGTGCCGTTGATTGTCGACGGTAAAGCCATCGGCGTGGTCGGCGTCGACATCGCCCTCGACGCCCTGCAAGCGGCGGCCGTGGATTCCCAGCGCAGCCTGTTCAACAACGCCGGGCACATGCTGATCGTCTCCGGCAGCGGCGTGCTCGGCGCCGACAGCTCCGACGCGAGCAAGGTCGGCAAAAAGATCAGCGACACCCTCGGTGCCGATGGCAAGGATGTGCTGCAACTGCTGGCCTCCGGCACACCGAAGATTCTTGAACAGGGCGACCTGATTCGTGCCGTGTACCCGGTCGACCCGATCGGCAACTCGCGCGCTTGGGGCGTGGTCATCGACCTGCCGAAACAAGTGCTGCTGGCCGACTCGGTCAAGCTGCAAGCGGTACTCGACGATGCTCAGGAAACCGGCGTGATCACGGCACTGCTGGTGGCAGTGGTCGCGGGTCTGGTCGGTCTGTTGCTGATCTGGCTGACCGCGTCCGGTGTTACTCGCCCGATCAATAGCGTTGCCGAAATGCTGAAGAACATCGCCAGCGGCGAAGGCGATCTGACCCAACGTCTGAACTACAGCAAGCAGGATGAACTGGGCGAACTGGTGAACTGGTTCAACCGTTTCCTCGACAAGCTGCAACCGACTATCGCGCAGATCAAGCAGAGCATCACCGAAGCACGCGGCACCGCCGACCAGTCTTCGGAAATCGCCCGACAGACCAGCGAAGGCATGCAGGTGCAGTTCCGCGAGATCGACCAGGTCGCCACCGCGTCCAACGAAATGAGCGCCACCGCCCACGACGTCGCCAACAGCGCATCGAACGCCGCCAATGCCGCGAAAGGTGCCGATCAGTCGGCCAAGGACGGCATGTCGATCATCGAGCGCAGCACCCGTGACATCAATCAACTGGCCGATGAAGTCAGCAAAGCAGTGACCGAGGTTGAAGCACTGGCAGTCAACAGCGAGCAGATCGGCTCGGTACTGGAGGTGATCCGCAGCATCGCCGAACAAACCAACCTGCTCGCCCTCAACGCCGCCATAGAAGCGGCCCGCGCCGGTGAGAGTGGCCGTGGTTTTGCCGTAGTCGCCGATGAAGTACGCAACCTCGCCAAGCGCACGCAGGATTCGGTGGAAGAAATTCGCATAGTCATCGAAAAGATTCAGACCGGCACCCGTGGCGTGGTCGCGACCATGCATTCGAGCCAGACCCAGGCGCACAACAACGCCGGGCAGATTCGTCAGGCGGTGGATGCGCTGGGCAAGATCAGCGATGCGGTGACGGTGATCAGCGACATGAACCTGCAGATTGCCAGCGCGGCCGAACAGCAGAGTGCGGTGGCTGAAGAAGTGAATCGCAATGTCTCGGCCATCCGCACCGTGACCGAAACATTGACTGAACAAGCCACTGAGTCAGCAGCAATCAGCAGCCAGCTCAATGCCTTGGCCAGTCAGCAGATGAAATTGATGGATCAGTTCCGCGTCTAGCAAACCTGCAAAAATCCCTGTGGGAGCGAGCCTGCTCGCGAAAGCGGTGGGTCAGTCGACATCATCATTGAATGAACCAACGCTTTCGCGAGCAGGCTCGCTCCCACAGGGGTAAGTGTTCACCTGCCGGTGATTTCATCTGACTCGGGATTCTTTTGCACTATCATCGCCCTCTCGCTCCGGAGGGCCTTCGATGACTGATTTACTCACGTCCATTCAAGCCGCACTCGGCTTGCCGCATACGCCGATCCCGTTCACCGACCGAGGCGCCCTGCCCTCGGCGTTCGCCGTCACCGAGCTTGCCTGCGCCAGCATGGCCGCGGCCGGTCAGGCCGTTAGCCAATTGATCGAACAGCAGACCGGTCACTTGCCCGACGTTGCAGTCGACCGACGTCTGGCCTCGCTCTGGTTCTCGACCTCGATCCGCCCCCTCGGCTGGCAAGTGCCGCCACTGTGGGACCCGATCGCAGGCGACTACGCCACCCAAGACGGCTGGATCCGCCTGCACACCAACGCCCCGCATCACCGTGCTGCCGCTGAACGCGTGCTCGGTGCCTGCGCCGACCGTGCCGCGATGGCGGCGAAAGTGGCGCAATGGACGAGTACGGATCTGGAGCAAGCGGTGGTCGACGCCAAGGGCTGCGCCGCTGAAATGCGCAGTTGGGCGCAGTGGCAAAAACATCCGCAGGGGTTGGCGGTAAATGCCGAGCCACTGGTGCATTTCATCGATTCGCCGGATGAACATACCCCAGCGTGGCAAGGCTCGGTGGCGCAACCGTTGGCCGGGCTCAAGGTGCTGGACCTGACGCGCGTGCTCGCCGGCCCCACCGCCAGCCGTTTTCTCGCCGGGCTTGGCGCCGATGTATTACGCATCGACTCACCGACCTGGAACGAGCCCGGTGTCGTCCCGGAAATGACCCTCGGCAAACGCTGCGCGCGGTTGAATCTGCATGACTCAGCAGATCGTGCGGTATTCGAAAGTCTGTTGAAGGACGCCGATATTCTGCTGCACGGGTACCGCGCCGACGCACTGGAAAATCTCGGCTTCGGCGTTGAGCGCCGTCGCCAGCTCGCGTCGGGCCTGATTGATGTCGGTCTCAACGCTTATGGCTGGAGCGGCCCGTGGCAGAACCGCCGCGGCTTCGACAGTCTGGTGCAGATGAGCAGCGGCATCGCCGAGGCCGGGCAGCAATGGATGCAGGCCAACAAACCGACGCCGTTGCCGGTGCAGGCGCTGGATCATGCGACGGGGTATTTGATGGCGGCGAGTGCGCTCCGACTGTTGACCGAGCGTTTGAACACGCGTCGCGGTGGCTCGACGCGGTTGTCGCTGGCGCGCACGGCGAAACTGTTGATCGAGCATGGGTCTGGGATAACTGAAGCGCTGCGCGCCGAGGATGAACAGGATCAAGGTTTGCTGGTGGAGCAGACCCCGTGGGGACCGGCGCATCGCTTGCAGGTGCCGGTGAAGATCAGCGGCACACCGATTCAGTGGGCGTTGCCGGCCACAGAACTGGGTTCACATCACCCTCAGTGGAATTAAAAGCCCCTCACCCTAACCCTCTCCCAGAGGGAGAGGGGACTGATTGGGGGATATTCGAGAGATTCACCGACTTGAACAAATATCGGTGAATCCATAATCGACTCGGTCTTTCAGGTCGATGTACAACGCAAGACACCTCGGTCGGCCCCTCTCTCAGAGAGAGAGGGGCCGATTCGGGGATACTGAAGAGACTCACCGACTTGAACAAATATCGGTGAATCCATAATCGACTCGGTCTTTCAGGTCGATGTAAAACGCAAGACACCTCGATCGGCCCCCTCTCCCTCGGGGAGAGGGCTGGGGTGAGGGCTGCAATTTCAGGCCAAGCGATGATGTATCAATCTGCCCGGCTCAAAGATGTCCACAAAAGCTGCGCCGCATACCCTCGATAAGGCCGCCAGGCCTCAGCCCGCAAAGACAATTCCCAAGCGTTTGGCCGCTGCCCTTCCAGCACCTCCAACGCCCGCAACAACCCGACATCCCCGGTCGGGAACCCGTCCAGGTCGCGCAACTGTCGCAACGCAATGTACTGCGCCGTCCACTCGCCAATCCCGTGCAACGCCAACAACCGCGCCACGCCGCCCTCGCGATTCGGTTCAAACAAAGAAGGCTCACCCAGCAACGCCTGCGCCACACCCGACAGCGTCCGCCCGCGACTCTTCGGCATACCCAGCGCCGCCAGATCTGCGCCTGCCAATACCCGCGTTTCGGGAAACACATGCGTCAATCCAGGCACTGTCGAAGCCAACGGCGCGCCATATTGCGCGACCAGTTTCCCCGCCAGACGAATCGCCGCCACCACCGTAATCTGCTGCCCGAGCACCGCGCGAAAGGCCAACTCCAACCCATCCCACGCACCGGGAATCCGCAACCCCGTGCGCTCGGCAATCAATCGCGCCAGCAACGGATCATTTGCCAGATGTCCGTGCATCACCGCCAGATCCGCGTCCAGATCAAACATCCGCCGCAACCTGACAACGATCTCGGGCACCGCCGCCATGTCAGGAAAACTCAACTCAACCTGCAGCGCATCTACCGTTTCCTGCCAAATCGAGACTGTCCCGTGGACACCGTTCAATCCAATGCTGCGCGAATACACACCTTCAACGACGGTCTCCATCCCTGACACCGCCCGCGCCGCCAGAAACGCCAACATCGCCGCCCAGTCATAGGGCGGCCGATACTCAAGCAGCAACCTCACAACGACAGCACCCCGCTGTACAACCCATACGCCGCCAGCCCCGCACCGATGACCACGCAGGTAAAAATGCCCTTCTCGACATGGGTGAACAACGGCTCGCCCGCCTCATGTTTGGCCTTGGCAAACAAAATCACCCCTGGCGCATACAACAGCGCTGACAACAGCAAATACTTCACTCCGCCGGCATACAACAACCACACCGCGTAACCGAGGGCAATGCCGCCGATCAGCAGATCCTTGGTGCGCTCAGCCGAGGCATGTTCGTAGGTTTCGCCGCGCCCGCTGAGCAACACCGCGTACGCCGCCGACCACAGGTACGGCACCAGAATCATCGACGAAGCCAGATAAATCAGACTGGTGTAAGTCCCGGCCGAAAACAGCGTGATCAACAGGAAAATCTGGATCATCGCGTTGGTCAGCCACAGCGCGTTGACCGGCACATGGTTCTTGTTTTCCTTTTTCAGGAACGCCGGCATGGTCTTGTCCTTGGCCGTGGCGAAGAGAATCTCCGCGCAGAGCAATGCCCACGACAACAACGCACCGAGCAGGGAAATCGCCAGACCGATGCTGATCAACAGCGCGCCCCACGGCCCGACGATGTGTTCGAGTACCGCCGCCAGCGACGGATTCTGCAGATTCGCCAGCTCCGGCTGGCTCATGATCCCCAGCGACAGCACGTTGACCAGCACCAGCAGCGCCAGCACACCGATAAAACCGATGACCGTGGCGCGGCCGACATCGCTGCGTTTTTCCGCCCGCGCCGAGTACACACTGGCGCCTTCGATGCCGATGAACACGAACACGGTGACCAGCATCATGTTGCGCACCTGATCCATCACCCCGCCGAAATTCGGGTTGCTGGTGCCCCAGATGTCGCGGGTAAAAATGTCAGCCTTGAAGGCGACGGCAGCGATGACGATGAACATGATCAGCGGTACGACTTTGGCCACCGTGGTCAGTTGATTGATCAGCGCCGCTTCCTTGATCCCGCGCATCACCAGAAAATGCACGGCCCACAGCAGCACCGAGGCGCAGCCGATGGCGATTGGCGTATTGCCCTGGCCAAACACCGGAAAAAAGTAACCGAGGGTGCTGAACAGCAAGACGAAATAACCGACGTTGCCCAGCCACGCACTGATCCAGTAACCCCACGCCGACGAGAAGCCCATGTAGTCGCCAAACCCGGCCTTGGCGTAGGCATACACGCCGGAATCCAGTTCGGGTTTGCGATTGGCCAGGGTCTGAAAGACGAACGCCAGAGTCAGCATGCCGATCGCGGTAATCCCCCAACCGATCAGGATCGCCCCGGCATCGGCGCGTGCCGCCATGTTCTGCGGCAGCGAGAAAATCCCCCCGCCAATCATCGAACCCACCACCAGGGCGATCAACGCGCCTAATCGCAGCTTTTGCGTCGGTTGCGACATTTCAGTTTCCCTTTGAAGTGTGGTGAGCGTGCATTTGTAACAACTATTAACTAAACCGATAAAGGTAGATGACGTTTATCAGGTAACGCCAATTGACGCCTGTTTATATATAGCGGATGACGCTAACGCCTAGCACGTTAAGACAGTTTTGTGCGCTGATCCTGATAAATCAATTCTGTACTGAAAACAGAGGCTGAAAATTTGCCAAAAGCTGAAAAAGAACTAGCGTCATAATTCGAAAGTAATAATAGCCATTCCCAACAATGTAGCCACAACGCCTCTAGGACGGGCCTTGCGGGCAGGATATTTATGCCTTCAGTCGAAGCCTAAGTCATTCATTAACAATGGAATGTGACCATGCACTGATCTAAGTCAGCTGTTTGAACAGACAACAGAACTACGCTGTGATCTCTTCTCTCCTGCAATGGAGTCATGCAATGTCTGAAGCTCCCGGAAAACTACGACTAGGTGCACTGGTTGCATTGGTAGTCGGCTCGATGATCGGTGGCGGGATATTTTCTTTGCCACAAAACATGGCGGCCAGCGCCGATGTCGGTGCCGTACTGATCGGCTGGGCCATCACCGCTGTCGGCATGCTCACCCTCGCTTTTGTCTTTCAAACCCTCGCCAATCGCAAGCCTGACCTGGACGGCGGCGTCTACGCCTACGCCAAGGCCGGATTCGGCGATTACATGGGTTTCTCATCTGCCTGGGGTTACTGGATCAGCGCCTGGCTGGGTAACGTCGGTTACTTCGTTCTGCTGTTCAGCACTCTCGGCTATTTCTTTCCGATTTTCGGTGAGGGCAACACCGTTGCTGCGGTGATTGGCGCCTCGGTGCTGCTGTGGGCCGTGCACTTTCTGGTGCTGCGCGGGATCAAGGAAGCGGCGTTCATCAACCTGGTGACCACGGTCGCCAAAGTCGTACCACTGCTGCTGTTCGTGTTGATCGCCGTGTTCGCCTTCAAACTGGACATCTTCACCGCCGACATCTGGGGCATCAAGAATCCGGATCTGGGCAGTGTGATGAACCAGGTGCGCAACATGATGCTGGTCACCGTGTGGGTGTTCATCGGTATCGAGGGTGCAAGCATCTTCTCCGCCCGCGCCGAAAAACGCTCGGACGTCGGTAAGGCCACCGTGATCGGCTTCATCACCGTGCTGCTGTTTCTGGTGCTGGTCAACGTGCTGTCGCTGGGCATCATGACTCAGCCGGAACTGGCGAAACTGCAGAACCCGTCGATGGCCGCCGTGCTTGAGCACGTGGTCGGTCACTGGGGCGCGGTGCTGATCAGCGTCGGTCTGATTATTTCCCTGCTGGGGGCGCTGCTGTCGTGGGTGCTGCTGTGTGCGGAGATCATGTTCGCCGCCGCCAAAGACCACACCATGCCGGAGTTCCTGCGCAAGGAAAACGCCAACCACGTCCCGGTCAACGCCCTGTGGCTGACCAACGCGATGGTGCAGATTTTCCTGATCATCACGCTGTTCTCGGCCAGTACTTACCTGTCGCTGATCTACCTCGCCACTTCGATGATTCTGGTGCCGTACCTGTGGTCAGCGGCCTATGCCCTGCTGCTGGCGGTGCGCGGGGAAAGCTACGAAGGCTTCGCGGCCGAGCGGCGCAAGGATCTGTTTATCGGCGGCATCGCGCTGATCTACGCGGTGTGGCTGCTGTATGCCGGCGGGGTCAAGTATCTGCTGCTCTCGGCCCTGCTCTACGCACCTGGCGCGATCCTGTTCGCCAAAGCCAAGCTGGAACTCAAACAACCGATTTTCACTAACGTCGAGAAGCTGATTTTCGCCGCAGTGGTCGTGGGTGCCCTGGTGGCTGCCTACGGTCTCTACGACGGCTTCCTGACTCTGTAATCCCTGATTGATTTGTTATCTGGAGGATCTGAAATGACCACGGAAAAAGTTAAGTACGGCGTCCATTCCGAAGCCGGCAAACTGCGCAAAGTCATGGTGTGCTCCCCAGGTCTGGCCCATCAGCGGCTGACCCCGAACAACTGCGATGAACTGCTGTTCGATGACGTGCTCTGGGTGGCTCAGGCCAAGCGCGACCACTTCGACTTCGTCACCAAAATGCGCGAGCGCGGCATCGACGTGCTGGAAATGCACAACCTGCTGACCGATATCGTCGCCATCCCGGAAGCGCTGGACTGGATTCTCGAGCGCAAGGTCACCGCCGATTCGGTGGGCCTGGGCCTGATCAATGAAGTGAAGTCCTGGCTGAAAAGCCTCGAGCCGCGACACATCGCCGAATTCCTGATTGGCGGCGTCTCCGCTGATGATCTGCCGGACAGCTTCGGTGGCAAGACCATCCAGATGTTCCGCGACTTCCTCGGCCATTCCAGCTTCATTCTGCCGCCGCTGCCGAACACTCAGTTCACCCGCGACACCACCTGCTGGATCTACGGCGGCGTGACACTGAACCCGATGTACTGGCCAGCGCGTCGTCAGGAAACCCTGCTGACCACCGCCATCTACAAATTCCACCCGCAGTTCACCAACGCCGAGTTCGAAATCTGGTACGGCGACCCGGACAAGGATCACGGCAGCTCCACCCTTGAGGGCGGCGACGTCATGCCGATCGGCAACGGCGTGGTGTTGATCGGTATGGGCGAACGCTCGTCCCGTCAGGCCATCGGCCAACTGGCGCTGAACCTGTTCAAGAACAAAGCCGTGGAAAAAGTCATCGTTGCCGGCTTGCCGAAGTCCCGCGCCGCGATGCACCTGGATACCGTGTTCAGCTTCTGCGACCGCGACCTGGTGACGATTTTCCCGGAAGTGGTGAACCAGATCGTCGCGTTCACCCTGCGTCCTGACGAAAGCAAACAGGGCGGCATCGACATCCGCCGCGAAGAAGGCACCTTCCTCGATACCGTTGCCAAAGCCCTCAACCTGCCGAAGCTGCGCGTGGTGGAAACCGGCGGCAACAGCTTCGCCGCCGAACGCGAGCAATGGGACGACGGCAACAACGTGGTGGCCGTGGAGCCGGGCGTGGTCATCGGCTACGACCGCAACACCTACACCAACACCCTGCTGCGCAAGGCCGGCGTGGAAGTCATCACCATCAGCGCCGGTGAACTGGGCCGAGGCCGTGGCGGTGGCCACTGCATGACCTGCCCGATCATCCGCGACCCGATCGATTACTAAACCTCTGAGCCCTGGCCGACACTTACAACGTGCGGCCAGGGGGATAACCGACACCGAAGGAGATCCATCATGGCTTTTAACATTCACAACCGTAACCTGCTCAGCCTGGAACACCACACCCCACGTGAGCTGCGTTACCTGCTCGACCTGTCCCGCGACCTCAAACGCGCGAAGTACACCGGCACCGAGCAGCAACACCTGAAGGGCAACAACATCGCCCTGATCTTCGAAAAAACCTCGACCCGCACCCGTTGCGCGTTCGAAGTGGCGGCCTATGACCAAGGTGCCAACGTCACCTACATCGACCCGAACTCCTCGCAGATCGGCCACAAGGAAAGCATGAAGGACACTGCCCGCGTGCTGGGGCGCATGTACGACGCTATCGAGTACCGTGGCTTCAAACAAGAAATCGTCGAAGAGCTGGCCAAGTTCGCCGGCGTACCAGTGTTCAACGGTCTGACCGATGAATATCACCCGACGCAAATGATCGCCGACGTGCTGACCATGCGTGAACACGCCGACAAGCCGATCCATGAGATCAGCTACGCCTACCTCGGCGATGCGCGCAACAACATGGGCAACTCGCTGCTGCTGGTCGGCGCCAAACTCGGCATGGACGTGCGTATCTGTGCACCGAAAGCGCTGTGGCCACTGGATGATCTGGTCGAGCGTTGCCACAAATATGCGGAAGAAAGCGGTGCGCGCATCACCCTCACTGAAGACCCGAAAGCCGCCGTCAAAGGCGTCGACTTCATTCACACCGACGTCTGGGTATCGATGGGCGAACCGGTGGAAGCCTGGGCCGAGCGTATCCAGCAACTGCTGCCGTACCAGGTCAACGCCGAGCTGATGAAAGCCTCCGGCAACCCGCGCACCAAGTTCATGCACTGCCTGCCGGCGTTCCACAACAGCGATACCAAAGTCGGCAAGCAAATCGCCGAACAGTATCCGCACCTGAAAAACGGCATCGAAGTGACCGACGACGTGTTCGAGTCGCCTGCCTGCATCGCCTTCGAGCAAGCGGAAAACCGCATGCACACGATCAAGGCGATTCTGGTTTCGACCCTGGCTGATCTGTAACCACTGCTGATCCATGATCGTTCCCACGCTCCCGCGAGGGAATGCATCCCGTGACGCTCTGCGTCACAGCGGACGCGGAGCGTCCGTGGCGGCATTCCCACGCAGAGCGTGGGAACGATCAACATCCTCTGATTAGAAGGACATGCACCATGCGTATCGTCGTAGCTCTGGGCGGTAACGCCCTGCTCCGCCGTGGTGAACCGATGACCGCTGACAATCAGCGCGCCAACATCCGCATCGCCACCGAGCAAATCGCCAAGATCCATCCCGGCAATCAACTGGTTATCGCCCACGGCAATGGCCCGCAAGTCGGCCTGCTGTCGTTGCAAGCGGCGGCCTACACCTCCGTCACCCCTTACCCGCTGGACGTGCTCGGTGCCGAAACCGAAGGCATGATCGGCTACATCATCGAACAGGAACTGGGCAACCTGCTCGACTTCGAAGTGCCGTTCGCCACCCTGCTCACTCAGGTCGAAGTCGACGCCAAAGATCCGGCCTTCCAGAACCCGACCAAACCCATCGGCCCGGTCTACGACAAGGCCGAAGCAGAAAAACTCGCCGCTGAAAAAGGCTGGGCGATTGCCCCGGATGGCGATAAATTCCGCCGCGTGGTGGCCAGCCCACGACCAAAACGCATCTTCGAAATACGCCCGATCAAGTGGCTGCTGGACAAGGGCAGCATCGTGATTTGCGCCGGTGGCGGCGGGATTCCGACCATGTACGACGAGAACCGTAATCTCAAAGGCATCGAGGCGGTGATCGACAAGGACCTGTGCTCGTCGCTGCTCGCCGAGCAACTGGAAGCCGACCTGCTGGTGATCGCCACCGACGTCAACGCGGCGTTCATCGACTACGGCAAACCAACGCAGAAAGCCATTGCCGAAGCGCACCCGGATGAACTCGAACGCCTCGGTTTCGCCGCTGGCTCCATGGGGCCGAAGGTGCAGGCAGCCTGCGAATTCGCGCGCCATACTGGCAAGGTCGCGGTGATCGGTTCGCTGGCGGATATCGAAGCGATTGTCCAGGGTACTGCCGGTACGCGTGTGACCACCGCGAAGCCGGGCATCACTTATCGATAACTAGAAACGGCGGGGGCAGGCCGAGGGTCTGCCCTTCTCCCATGCCTTGAAAGGAGAAAACCATGGCCCAATTCGAACCTGGTCATTTGCATATCGAGCGGCACGCGTTGACCGACGATGACGTCAATTACAACGTACACCTCGACTATGAAGTGTTTACCGATCCTTCGAAAGGCAAAGGAATACAGTTCACCCTGCATGGCAGCATGCAGGGCAAGGACATGAAGGAAACGTTTTTCCTGCCCAAGGAAGAGGCTTACAACTTCGCCCGTGACGTGACCCGCATCGCCGAGAAGTACGGGATTCCAAAGGCTCACAGCCAGATCGGTTCTGTGCACAAGCATTACGACCTGATGTTTGAAGACATTCGGCAGAAGTTGAATATGCAATCCGGGGATCCGGTCAATCTTGAGCATTTCGAATAACCCGCAAAAGCCCCTCACCCTAGCCCTCTCCCAAAGGGAGAGGGGACTGATTGGGGGATGCTCTAGAGTTACACCGACCTGATCCTGCATCACTGAATCCATAATCGACTCGATTTTTCAGGTCGACGTGTAGCGCCAGACACCTCGGTCAGCTCCCTCTCCCTCCGGGAGAGGGCTGGGGTGAGGGGACTGATTGAGGGATGCTCGATAGTTTTGCCGGCCCGACTCTGCTTTACCGAATCCATAATCGACTGGTTCTTTCAAGTCGATGTCAAACCTCAGACACCTCGGTCGGCCCCCTCTCACTCCGGGAGAGGGCTGGGGTGAGGGTGCTTTTGCTTTCACCTCTCTCCAAGCCCAAGGCATACTTGCCACCCTCCGCACTGCAGAACACTGAACCGCCCCATGCGTATCCACGTCAGCTTCATCGACCGCGTCGGCATCACCCAGGAAGTCCTGGCTATCCTCGGCGGGCGTAATCTCAATCTGGATGCGGTGGAGATGATCCCGCCGAACGTCTACATCGACGCGCCGACCCTCAGCCCACAAGTGCTCGAAGAGCTGAAAGATGCATTGTTTCGCGTGCTCGGCGTGGAAGCGGTGACCGTGGTCGACATCCTCCCCGGCCAGCGTCGGCACTTGCAGCTTGATGCATTGCTGGCGGCGATGACCGATCCGGTTTTGGCGCTCGACAGCGCCGGCAAAGTGCTGCTGGCCAACCCGGCACTAATAGCGATCTACGGTCGCGAACCCGCCGGTGAAAGTGTCTCTGAACTGTTCAACGATCCGGCCCTGCTCGACACCTTGCTCGAACACGGCTTCCGTTTGCCACTGCGCGAAATTACCGTCAACGGTCAGACCTTGCTGCTCGACGCCACGCCGATCACCGACGCTGGCGCGCTGTTGACCTTGTATCAACCGAACCGCATCGGCGAACAACTCTCGGCACTGCACCACGACCATGCCGAAGGTTTTGACGCGCTGCTCGGTGAGTCGCCTGCAATCCGCACCCTCAAGGCACGCGCGCAAAGAGTCGCCGCCCTCGACGCCCCCCTGCTGATCCAAGGCGAAACCGGCACCGGTAAAGAACTGGTTGCCCGTGCCTGCCACGCCATCAGCACTCGGCACAGTGCACCGTTTCTCGCTCTCAACTGCGCAGCGTTGCCAGAGAACCTCGCCGAAAGCGAATTGTTCGGCTACGCCCCCGGTGCTTTCACAGGAGCAGCGCGCGGCGGCAAACCGGGGCTGATGGAACTGGCCAACCAAGGCACAGTGTTTCTTGATGAGATCGGCGAGATGTCGCCGTATTTGCAGGCCAAGCTGCTGCGTTTCTTGAACGATGGCAGCTTCCGCCGCGTGGGCGGTGATCGTGAAGTGAAGGTCAACGTGCGCATCCTCAGCGCGACCCATCGCGATCTGGAAAAAATGGTCAGCGAAGGCTTGTTCCGCGAAGACCTGTTCTATCGCCTCAACGTGCTCAACGTCGAAGTGCCGCCGCTGCGTGAGCGCGGGCAGGACATTCTGTTGCTGGCACGCTATTTCATGCAGCAGGCTTGTGCGCAAATTCAGCGCCCGGTCTGCCGTCTCGCCCCGGGGACTTACCCGGCGCTGCTCGGCAATCGCTGGCCGGGCAACGTACGACAATTGCAGAACGTGATCTTCCGCGCGGCAGCGATTTGCGAGAGCAGCCTGGTCGATATCGGCGATCTCGACATTGCCGGTACCTCGGTGGCGCGGCAGACCGACAGCGACGTCGACAGCCTCGAACAAGCGGTCGAAGCGTTCGAGCGATCGCTGCTGGAAAAACTCTACGTCAGCTACCCCTCGACCCGCCAACTGGCCAGCCGCCTGCAAACTTCGCACACCGCCATCGCCCATCGCCTGCGCAAATACGGCATCCCCAACAAACCCTGAACCCACCACGAATCCTCCTGTGGGAAATACCCCCACTGTGGGAGCGAGCCTGCTCGCGAAAGCGGTATATCAGCAAAATCATTGGTGACTGACACTTCCTCTTCGCGAGCAGGCTCGCTCCCACAGGGGTTAGAGGGTGGATTCGAAATCCGTTCAAAAACGACCTCCACCTGTACTGAAAGCGCTACAGCGGAACGATATCGCTACACCCGCCTCCGATCACCGCTGTGCAAGGCTTTGATCCCGTTCAGCTTTTCTCCTCGCCCCAGCCTGTAGCGATTTCGCTACACGCTCCCGCTCAAACCATCTCACCAAAACATATAACTTATTGATTTATATGAATAATTCAACATTGGCCGCGTTCTTGCTAATCAACCCCTCATAAATAAGGGCCTTCGCGCCCGACTATTCCACCGCGTCCACCAGACGAGTCTGGCCCCCTGAGGAGTTTCCATGAGCGAGTTGCGTTTTACTGAAGATCACGAATGGCTGCGCACCGAAGCTGACGGCAGCGTTACTGTCGGCATCACCGCTTTCGCGCAGAACGCCTTGGGCGACGTGGTGTTCGTGCAACTGCCTGAGCTGCAGGCTTACGAAAAAGGCGCCGAAGCCGCCACCGTGGAATCGGTGAAAGCCGCCAGCGGCGTGTACATGCCCCTCGACGGCGACGTACTGGAAGTCAACCCGGCGCTGGAAGATGCCCCGGAACTGGTCAACGAAGATCCGCTGGGCGAAGGCTGGTTCTTCCGCTTCCAACCTAGCGACGCATCGGCCGTGGCCAAACTGCTCGACCAGGACGCCTACGACCGTCTGATCAAAGCCCAAGCCGAAGCCTGAGGAACACCGACATGACTCAAGTAAACCTTGGCACCGCCAACGAATTCATTGCCCGTCACATCGGCCCGCGCGCCGGTGACGAGCAAGCCATGCTCAACAGCCTCGGCTTCGATTCCCTCGAAGCGCTGAGCGCCAGCGTCATCCCGGAAAGCATCAAGGGCACCAGCGTGCTTGGCATGGACGACGGCCTCAGCGAAGCCGATGCCCTGGCAATGATCAAAGGCATCGCCGGCAAAAACCAGCTATTCAAGACCTACATCGGCCAGGGCTACTACAACTGCCACACGCCGTCGCCGATCCTGCGCAACCTGCTGGAAAACCCGGCCTGGTACACCGCTTACACGCCGTACCAGCCAGAAATTTCCCAAGGCCGTCTCGAAGCGCTGCTGAACTTCCAGACCATGATCAGCGACCTCACCGGCCTGCCGATCGCCAACGCCTCGCTGCTCGACGAAGCCACCGCCGCTGCCGAAGCCATGACCTTCTGCAAACGCCTGAGCAAGAACAAGGGCAGCCACCAATTCTTCGCCTCGATCCACAGCCACCCGCAAACCCTCGACGTGCTGCGCACCCGTGCCGAGCCGCTGGGCATCGAAGTCGTTGTGGGCGATGAGCGTGAACTGACTGACGTGACGCCGTTCTTCGGCGCACTGCTGCAATACCCGGCGAGCAACGGTGATGTGTTCGACTACCGCGAACTGACCGAACGCTTCCACGCCGCCAACGCGTTGGTGGCCGTGGCCGCTGACCTGCTGGCCCTGACGCTGCTGACCGCCCCGGGTGAATTCGGCGCCGACGTCGCCATCGGTTCGGCACAACGCTTCGGTGTACCGCTGGGCTTCGGTGGCCCGCACGCCGCTTACTTCTCCACCAAGGATGCGTTCAAGCGTGACATGCCGGGCCGTCTGGTCGGTGTGTCGGTTGACCGCTTCGGCAAGCCGGCGCTGCGTCTGGCGATGCAAACCCGCGAGCAACACATCCGCCGCGAGAAGGCCACGTCGAACATCTGCACCGCGCAAGTGCTGCTGGCCAACATCGCCAGCATGTACGCCGTCTACCACGGCCCAAAGGGCCTGACGCAGATCGCCAACCGCGTGCATCACCTGACCGCGATTCTGGCCAAGGGCCTGACCGCGCTGGGCGCGAAAGTCGAACAAGCCAGCTTCTTCGACACCCTGACAGTAGCCACCGGCGCACAAACCGCTGCGCTGCACGACAAGGCGCACGTGGCGCAGATCAACCTGCGCGTGATCGACGCTCAGCGTCTGGGCCTGTCGGTCGACGAAACCACCACGCAGGCTGACATCGAAACCCTGTGGGGCCTGTTCGCCGACGGCAAGACCCTGCCGGACTTCGCCGTCCTCGCCGCTTCGGTTCAAAGCACTATCCCTGCTTCGCTGGTACGCCAGTCGCCAATCCTCAGCCACCCGGTGTTCAACCGTTATCACTCGGAAACCGAGCTGATGCGCTACCTGCGCAAACTGGCCGACAAGGATTTGGCACTGGATCGCACCATGATCCCGCTGGGCTCGTGCACCATGAAACTCAACGCTGCCAGCGAAATGATCCCGGTGACCTGGGCTGAATTCGGTGCACTGCACCCGTTCGCCCCGGCCGCGCAAAGCGCCGGTTACCAGCAACTGACCGACGAACTGGAAGCGATGCTCTGCGCCGCCACCGGTTACGACGCGATCTCGCTGCAACCGAACGCCGGTTCGCAAGGTGAATACGCTGGCCTGCTGGCGATCCGCGCCTATCACCAGAGCCGTGGCGATGAGCGTCGCGACATCTGCCTGATTCCGTCGTCCGCCCACGGCACCAACCCGGCCACCGCCAACATGGCCGGCATGCGCGTGGTCGTGACCGCGTGCGATGCGCGTGGCAACGTCGACATCGAAGACCTGCGCGCCAAAGCCATCGAACACCGCGAACACCTCGCTGCGCTGATGATCACTTACCCGTCGACCCACGGCGTGTTCGAAGAAGGCATCCGCGAAATCTGCGGGATCATTCATGACAACGGCGGCCAGGTGTACATCGACGGCGCCAACATGAACGCGATGGTCGGCCTCTGCGCCCCGGGCAAGTTCGGCGGCGATGTTTCGCACCTGAACCTGCACAAAACCTTCTGCATCCCCCACGGCGGTGGCGGCCCGGGCGTAGGCCCGATTGGCGTCAAGTCGCACCTGACGCCGTTCCTGCCGGGCCACGGCCAGATGGAGCGCAAGGAAGGCGCGGTCTGCGCAGCACCGTTCGGCAGCGCGAGCATTCTGCCGATCACCTGGATGTACATTCGAATGATGGGCGGCGCCGGTCTGAAGCGCGCTTCGCAGCTGGCGATCCTCAATGCCAACTACATTTCCCGTCGCCTCGAAGAGCACTATCCAGTGCTGTACACCGGCAGCAACGGTCTGGTGGCGCACGAGTGCATTCTCGATCTGCGTCCGTTGAAAGACAGCAGCGGCATCAGCGTTGATGACGTCGCCAAGCGCCTGATCGACTTCGGTTTCCACGCGCCGACCATGTCGTTCCCGGTTGCGGGCACGCTGATGATCGAGCCGACCGAAAGTGAATCCAAAGAAGAGCTGGATCGCTTCTGCGACGCCATGATCCGTATCCGCGAAGAAATCCGCGCGGTGGAAAACGGCACGCTGGACAAGGACGACAACCCGCTGAAGAACGCGCCGCACACCGCTGCGGAACTGGTTGGCGAGTGGACCCACCCGTACAGCCGCGAGCAGGCCGTTTATCCGGTTGCGTCGTTGATTGAAGGCAAATACTGGCCACCGGTCGGTCGCGTCGACAACGTGTTCGGCGATCGCAACCTGGTGTGCGCCTGCCCGTCGATCGAAAGCTACGCTTAATTGAATGAGGGGCGTTTTAATCGCCCCGATTTCTGCAACACCACAGATCCCCCTGTGGGAGCGAGCCTGCTCGCGAAAGCGTAGTGTCAGTTAATGAAAGGTTGGCTGACACAGCGCTTTCGCGAGCAGGCTCGCTCCCACAAGGGATCTGCAACCGATTTCGGACTTTCGCCAATTCCTATAACAAGAAACCGGAGAACCACTCATGTCGTTAAGCGTGTTCGACCTGTTCAAGATTGGCATCGGCCCCTCCAGTTCCCACACCGTCGGCCCGATGCGTGCTGCTGCGCGTTTCGCCGAAGGTCTGCGCCGTGAAAACCTGCTGACCACCACCGCCAGCGTTCGCGTCGAGTTGTACGGTTCCCTCGGCGCTACTGGTAAAGGTCACGGCAGCGACAAAGCCGTGCTGCTCGGCCTCGAAGGCGAACATCCCGATACCGTCGATACCGAAACCGTCGCCGCACGCCTGCAAGAAATTCGCGGCAACGGCCGACTGAATCTGCTCGGCGAACACAGCATCGCGTTCAACGAGAAAGAACACCTGGCGATGATCCGCAAGCCGCTGGCCTATCACCCCAACGGCATGATCTTCCGGGCCTTCGATGCGGCGGGGATTCAGATCCGCAGCCGCGAGTACTACTCGGTCGGTGGTGGTTTTGTTGTCGATGAGGACGCGGCCGGCGCCGATCGCATCGTCGAAGACGCCACACCGCTGACCTTCCCGTTCAAAAGTGCCAAGGACTTGCTCGGTCATTGCGCCACCTACGGTCTGTCGATCAGCCAGGTGATGCTGACCAACGAAAGCGCCTGGCGCCCCGAAGCGGAGACCCGTGCCGGCCTGCTGAAAATCTGGCAAGTGATGCAGGACTGCGTTGCCGCCGGTTGTCGTAACGAAGGCATTCTGCCTGGCGGTTTGAAGGTCAAACGTCGTGCGGCAGCGCTGCATCGGCAACTGTGCAAGAACCCGGAATCAGCGTTGCGCGATCCGTTGTCGGTGCTCGACTGGGTCAACCTCTACGCCTTGGCGGTCAACGAAGAAAACGCCAATGGCGGCCGCGTGGTCACCGCACCCACCAACGGTGCAGCGGGGATCATTCCGGCGGTACTGCATTACTACATGCGCTTTATCCCCGGTGCGAATGACGACGGCGTCGTGCGCTTTCTGCTGACCGCGGCGGCCATCGGCATTCTCTACAAGGAAAACGCCTCGATCTCCGGCGCCGAAGTCGGTTGTCAGGGTGAAGTCGGTGTTGCCTGCTCAATGGCGGCTGGCGCGTTGTGTGAAGTGCTCGGCGGCAGTGTTCAGCAAGTCGAAAACGCCGCAGAAATCGGCATGGAACACAACCTCGGCCTTACCTGCGACCCGATTGGCGGACTGGTGCAAGTGCCGTGCATCGAGCGCAATGCGATGGGTTCGGTGAAAGCCATCAACGCGGTACGCATGGCCATGCGTGGCGACGGCCAGCATTTCGTCTCCCTCGACAAAGTCATCCGCACCATGCGCCAGACCGGCGCCGACATGAAAAGCAAATACAAAGAGACCGCCCGCGGCGGTCTGGCGGTCAACATTATCGAATGCTGACCACGAAACGTAACTAGCCCCCCTCTCCCTCCGGGAGATAAACGTACCTAACTCCCTCTCCCTCTGGGAGAGGGCTGGGGTGAGGGGCTTTTGATCTTGATCTTAATCTAGCCCCATACCCCCAAACTCAAATTTTCAAGGAGCCACGCATGTCCACCGAACAACTGTCGAAAACCCCGCTGCACGCTCTGCACATCGAACTCGGCGCCCGCATGGTGCCGTTCGCCGGCTACGACATGCCGGTGCAATACCCGCTCGGCGTAATGAAAGAACACCAACACACCCGTGAACACGCCGGGCTGTTCGACGTCTCGCACATGGGCCAGATCCGCCTGACCGGTGCCAACGCCGCCAAAGCCCTGGAAAGCCTGGTGCCAGTGGACATCATCGACCTGCCGGTGGGCATGCAGCGTTACGCGATGTTCACCAACGACAACGGCGGCATTCTCGATGACCTGATGGTTGCCAACCTCGGCAACGACGAACTGTTCCTGGTGGTCAACGCCGCGTGCAAGGATCAGGACCTGGCTCACCTGCAAAAACACATCGGCGATCAGTGCACCATTACGGCGCTGTTCGAAGAGCGCGCACTGCTCGCACTGCAAGGTCCGGCAGCGGTCACTGTGCTGGCGCGCCTGGCTCCTGACGTGGCGAAGATGACCTTCATGCAATTCAACCGCGTGTCGTTGCTGGGCGTGGATTGCTTCGTCAGCCGCTCGGGCTACACCGGTGAAGACGGTTTCGAAATCTCGGTACCGGCCGCCGATGCGGAAAAACTCGCGCGCGCCCTGCTCGCCGAACCGGAAGTTCAGGCTATCGGCCTCGGTGCTCGCGACTCGCTGCGCCTGGAAGCCGGCCTGTGCCTGTATGGCCACGACATGAACACCGAGACCACGCCAATCGAAGCCAGCCTGCTCTGGGCGGTCTCCAGGCCACGTCGCGCTGATGGCGCGCGGGCCGGCGGTTTCCCCGGTGCGGAAAACGTTTTCGCCCAGCAACAGAATGGCGTCGCACGCAAACGCGTCGGCTTGCTGCCACAGGAACGCACGCCAGTGCGTGAAGGTGCAGAAATCGTCAACGAAGCCGGCGAGATCATCGGCAGCGTGTGCAGCGGTGGCTTTGGTCCGACCTTGGGCGGGCCGTTGGCGATGGGTTACCTCGACAGCGCTTATGTCACCCTCGACACACCGGTTTGGGCCATCGTGCGTGGGAAAAAGGTGCAAATGCTTGTAAGCAAAATGCCATTTGTTCCACAACGCTACTATCGTGGTTGATTGACTGTTTCTATAAGTAACGCGATTGCGTAATGCGTGCACTAATGTGTAACGCAATCGCCACAAAAAAGTGCATTTTCTAACAATCGATTCGAATATGAAATTTGCTTATAACGTTCGAAAACAATTGAACAAGCGAATCGTCTAAGCCCGCACTAGTGAAAGGATTAACTTGCTCAAGCTCAGTAAAACCGGGGGCTTCGCAGGGCTTGTTTTTTCTCCCGTAGTTGGCGTAGAGTTTGTCCACTGTGTTTGCATGGGTCAGCTTTGAATCGTGACCTGGGCAGTAGCCTACAAGTTAGCTACATCCCGTTCGACGTCTTCTTACTCTCCTGCAACCAGCCCCAGTACTCTTTCATGTGAAAGAGACTGTCATCAATTTTTGCGTCAAAGGAAATAAGAAATGTCCACACGTCAGAGCGGTACCGTCAAGTGGTTTAACGACGAGAAAGGTTTTGGTTTTATCACTCCAGAAAGCGGTCCGGATCTGTTCGTGCATTTCCGCGCCATTCAGGGCAACGGCTTCAAAAGCCTGAAAGAAGGCCAGAAAGTGACCTTCGTTGCTGTGCAAGGCCAGAAAGGCATGCAGGCTGACGAAGTACAAGCAGAAGCCTGATCTTCTGTTACGAAAAAGCCCCTGATATTGATATCAGGGGCTTTTTTGTGCGCGCGAATCCGTAAAATGGCGCTTCAATTTGCGTCCAGAGGCTGCCATGTCGAAAAACCTGCTCACCCCACAGGGCGATTTTCCTGCCGTTGGCCTTGGCCGGCGTCTGGCTGCGATGTTCTATGACTTTCTGCTGTGCACCGCTCTGCTGATCGTCACCGGATTCGTTTACAAGTTGATCCAGGCAGCGATCATCGGCGAAGAACGTCTGCGGGTGATGACCGACGCCGGGCAACTGGACGGTGATCCGCTCTACTCGACGGTGCTGGTGTTGGTGCTGTTCGCATTCTTTGCAAAATTCTGGACCCATGGCGGGCAGACACTGGGCATGCAGGTGTGGGGCATTCGCGTACAGAACGCCAATGGCACCGCGATCAGTCTGTGGCAGGCGCTGTTGCGGTTTATGGTGTCGATTGCGTCGTGGCTGTGCGTGGGGCTGGGATTCTTCTGGTCGCTTTACGACAAGCAGAAGCGCACGTGGCATGACATCTATTCCGATACCCGCGTCGTCCGGGTCCCGAAGAAGACCAAATAATTTCCAGACTCTGAAAACCACTGTGGGAGCGAGCCTGCTCGCGAAGGCGGCGTATCAGTCGATTTCAATGGTGACTGATACACCGCTTTCGCGAGCAGGCTCGCTCCCACAGGTTTTGTGGCGCTTTTCAGAATTCAGGCGTTACCGGCCAGCTTCATACGCGCAGCCTGAGTGAAATCCAGCATGCGCTTCAACGGCCGAATCGCCTGCGGAATCAACGCCGGATCGACAAAGATCTCGTTCGTGCCTTCCTTCAAGCTCTTCAGCGTGCGCTCAAGGGTGTTCATGGCCATCCACGGGCAATGTGCGCAACTGCGGCACGCTGCGCCGTTACCGGCGGTTGGCGCCTCGATGAAGACCTTGTCCGGGCACAGCTGCTGCATCTTGTAGAAGATGCCCCGGTCGGTGGCCACGATCAGCGTCTTGTTCGGCAGGCTCTGCGCGGCAGCGATCAACTGGCTGGTGGAACCGACGGCATCCGCCAGCTCGATCACTGAGGTCGGCGACTCCGGGTGCACGAGGATCGCAGCATCCGGGTACAACGCTTTCATGTCTTCGAGCTGCTTGGACTTGAACTCTTCGTGAACGATGCAGGCACCGTCCCAGAGCAGCATGTCAGCGCCGGTCTTGCGCTGAATGTAGGTGCCGAGGTGTTTGTCCGGGCCCCAGATGATGGTCTCACCGTTGTCCATCAGGCTTTCGACGATCTCCAGCGCGCAACTCGATGTCACCACCCAGTCAGCCCGCGCTTTCACAGCAGCGGACGTATTGGCGTAGACCACCACCGTGCGCTCCGGGTGCTGATCACAGAACGCCGAGAACTCGTCGACCGGGCAACCCAGATCCAGTGAGCAGGTCGCTTCGAGGGTTGGCATCAGCACGCGTTTTTCCGGGTTGAGAATCTTCGCCGTCTCGCCCATGAACTTCACGCCGGCGACCACCACGGTTTTGGCCGGGTGAGCGTTGCCGAAGCGGGCCATTTCCAGGGAGTCAGAGACACAGCCACCGGTTTCTTCGGCCAGAGCCTGAATCACCGGATCGCAATAAAAGTGGGCCACCAGCACCGCGTCCTGAGCCTTGAGCTCGGCGGCGATGGCGGAACGGTAATAAGCCTCTTCCTCAGCCGTCAGCGGTTTGGG
This sequence comes from Pseudomonas sp. RU47, assembly GCF_004011755.1. Lineage (GTDB taxonomy): Bacteria > Pseudomonadota > Gammaproteobacteria > Pseudomonadales > Pseudomonadaceae > Aquipseudomonas. The sequence continues at coordinate 5,179,051 of NZ_CP022411.1, forward strand.
CTGTTTGGCATCGAGGTGGGCTTGAACCAGAAGGCGTTCGGAAATCTGCGTCATGTTCGCAAGACCTGCAGGCGCGTTCGCGCGAAAGTCGAGTATACACCCGGCTCCGGACCGCTTGAGGGTACCGCCGGGAGAGTGAGTATTATCAGGCACGGACAGCGTTGAAGCTGCGCAAGGCTACAGAATATCCCGTTGATACAAAAGATGATTCTGACCTGCGTCAGCGCTGCGAGTATTGAAATAACGCATAGCGAAATTACAGGCAAAAAAAAACCCGGAAATCCTCACTTTCGTGGGCCTTCCGGATTTTCTAAACCGCCAAATATGGTGGGTCGTGTGGGATTCGAACCTACGACCAATTGGTTAAAAGCCAACTGCTCTACCAACTGAGCTAACGACCCGCTGTGTGGTGGCGCGTATAATACTGATTTTTAAGGACTATTCAACACCTTTTTGAAAATAATCAAAAATAAGGTGTTGGATCGTCCACACCAGCTGCCGCGAAGCCCTCTGCGCGCAGGCGGCAGCTGTCGCATTTGCCGCACGCGCGGCCGTCATCGTCGGCCTGATAGCAGGACACGGTGAGGCCATAATCAACGCCAAGCTTCACGCCCGCCTGAACGATCTGCGCCTTGCTAAGGTTCTGCAGGGGCGCCTGGATGCGGAAGCCATTGCCTTCGACGCCCGCCTTGGTCGCCAGATTGGCCATACGCTCGAACGATTCGATGAACTCCGGACGGCAATCCGGATAGCCCGAGTAATCCACCGCATTAACACCAATGAAGATATCGCGGGCACCGAGCACTTCCGCCCAACCCAATGCCAGCGACAAGAACACCGTATTACGCGCCGGCACGTACGTCACTGGAATGCCTTCGCCCAGCTCTTCTGGAATCTCGATGCTGGTGTCAGTCAGGGCCGAACCGCCCATGCCATTCAGGTTCAGGCCGACTACTTTGTGCTCAACCACGCCCAGGTCGCGGGCGACGCGTGCAGCGGCGTGCAATTCGGCATGGGAACGCTGACCGTAATCGAAGCTCATGGTGTAGCAGCTGTAGCCCTGCGCGCGCGCCATGGCTACAACGGTCGCCGAGTCCAGGCCACCGGACAGCAGGATGACCGCACGTTTTTCGGTGGTGTTCAGTTGTTCGGTCATATCAGCGCCCCGGCTCGTCGTTCCAAAGATATTTATGCAGCTGCAATTGCAAGCGTACCGGCAGGTTGTCCGCCACCACCCAATCCGCCAGATCGCGGGCATTGAGGTCATGGTGACTTGGGGAAAACAGCACTTCGCCGGCACGTCGATCGAGACCGTACTGAATCAGTTTGGAGACGGCCCAGTCATAGTCGTCCCGCGAGCAGATAACAAACTTCACCTGATCGTTGGGCGTCAGCAGTTCGATGTTCTCGTAACGGTTGCGATGGGCTTCTTTCGAATCCGGTGTCTTCAGGTCGACAACGCGACTGACGCGCGGATCGACAGCCGAGACGTCGAGGGCGCCGCTGGTTTCCAGCGAGACCTCGTAGCCGGCATCACACAGCTGTTTGAGCAAAGGAATGGCGTTCGGCTGTGCAAGCGGTTCACCACCGGTGACACAGACGTAGCGCGGACGAAATCCGGCCACTTGCTCGAGGATATCGTCGAGGGTGCGCACAGTGCCGCCACTGAACGCGTAGGCGCTGTCGCAGTATTGGCAACGCAATGGGCAACCGGTCAGGCGCACAAAAACCGTGGGCAGCCCGGCAGTCCGCGTTTCCCCCTGCAAAGAGTAGAAAACTTCAGTGATTCTCAATGTGTCTTGCATAGTCGCCACGGGCGTAACAGCTAAACAGGCTGTCCGCCTCCGTCAGGCACTTCAGGCAATCCCGCCAACGCGTAGACCGCAAGAAGCGTGTTTCAGAAAAAGGGCGTGAATTCTAACGAAAAAACCCGCGACAAGCGCGGGTTTCTTCCAAACGGGTCAAGCGTGCTTACATGCGTTGCAGATCGCGTTGAGCCAACTGAGCGGCGGACGTGCCCGGGTATTGGGCCACCACCTGCTGCAGAATGCCTTTGACCTTGTCGGTATGACCGAGGCGGCGCTCTACATCAGCCAGCTTGTACAGCGAATCCGGCACTTTGGCGTGCTTGGGATACAGCTGCGAAACCTTGGCGAAAGCCTGACCTGCGCCTTGCAGATCGCCTTTGGCCAGATTGACTTCGCCCAGCCAGTACTGGGCGTTGCCCGCGTATTGGCTGTTCGGGTATTTGCGCAGGAAAGCGGCAAAAGCCTGGCTGGCCTTGTCGAAATCCTTGGCTTTGATCAGGTCGAAAGCGGCATCGTAATACAGCTTTTCCTTGGCCGGATCACCCGGTTCGCTGCTTGCAGCAGGTGCCTGGGCAGCAGCCCCGGCGCCAGCGGCAGCACCGGCAGCAGCACTTGCATCGCCACCGGCAGAAGAATTCTCAGGAGTCGCGGCAGGTGCAACGCCGGATCCTATGCGCCGATCAAGATCCTGGTATCGCTCCAGGGATTCCTGCTTCATGCGCGCAACCTGATTCTGCAGTTCTTCAATCACACCTTGCTGACGCGATATCTGATCCTGCATTTGTTGCAGTTGGTTGAACAGCATGCCTTGTGCCGAGGCAGGGGCCGAAGCCGCTCCCCCGGCATAGGCGCCGTTCGTACCGTAACCTGCAGGCGGATAACTGCTCCCGCTATTGTTATAACCGGAGTTGTCATCGACCACAGGAACCGCAGCCCACGCCGCAAGCGGCGCGAGGCTGAGAGCCAGAACAGTTACAGCACGACGGCACGTTCGCATATCGAATTACTTACGCAGTTCGACGCGACGGTTTTGAGCCCAGGACTGCTCGTCGTTGCCGGTAGCAACTGGACGCTCTTCGCCGTAGGAAACCAGTTCCAGCTGAGCTGGGGAAACACCTTGCAGTACCAGGTAGCGCTGAACGGCTTTCGCACGACGCTCGCCCAGTGCCATGTTGTACTCACGAGTACCACGTTCGTCGGTGTTGCCTTCCAGAACAACGCGAGCGCCGTTTGCTTTCAGGTCTTTGGCGTGAACGTCCAGAGCGCGCATGGCTTCTGGCTTCAGGTCCGAGCTGTCGTATTCGAAGTAGAAGGTGGTGATTGCGCGCAGAGCAGCTTCTTCGCTCAGGGAACCGTCAACGGCACCAGTGTTTGCGCCGTAACCAGCGTTTGGATCAACAGCGCCTTCACCGGCGTTGTCGCCGCCTTTGGACGAGCAACCTACAGCTACAGCCATGGCCAGAGCCAGCGCAGCAAATTTACCAAACTTCAGCATTTCCATCGTGAAACTCCTAATGAACCCCAGTGTGTTAAGTAAAACGTGTAGCGCCCGCTCACTTCAGGTAAGGGGACCAGGACGGTTCTCTGACTTCGCCTTGAGCGGTAGGAAGCGGGAGCCTAACGCGTCCATTAATGGACACGAGCATCAAGACTCCCCGGCCCTGTTGGCGGGTGGCGTAGATTACCATGGTGCCGTTGGGCGCAACAGTAGGTGACTCGTCCAGAGTGCTATCAGTGAGGATCTTTACACTCCCTCGCTGCAGATCCTGAGCTGCCACCTTGAAATTGGTGAAGCCATCCTGACGATGGATCATCACCAAAGTCTTTTCATCTGCCGAAAGTTTCGGGTTGGCGTTGTAGTTACCTACAAACGTTACACGCTCGGCACCACCGCCACTGGCGCTGGTTTTGTAGATCTGAGGCTTGCCGCCGCGGTCCGAGGTGAAGTAGATGGTCGAACCATCCTTGCCCCAGTACGGTTCGGTGTTGATGCCAGGACCTGCGGTCACACGGGTGATCTGGCGCGAAGCCAGGTTCATCACGTAAATGTCCGGGTTACCGTCCTTCGACAGTACGAACGCCAGGCGATCACCGTTCGGCGACCAGGCTGGTGCACCGTTCAGGCCTTCGAAGTTGGTGATCTGTTCACGGCGACCGGTGTCGATGTTCTGCATGAAGATACGCGGACGCTTCTGCTCGAACGACACGTAGGCAATGCGCTTGCCATCCGGTGCGAAACGCGGCGACAGGATCGGCTCACGCGATTGCAGCAGAGTTACAGCACGAGCACCGTCATAGTCCGAACGCTGCAGGGTGTAACGGGTGTTCTTCTCGGAGAAGCGTTCAGCCGTCACATACAGCAGGCGAGTCGAAAACGCACCTTCGATACCGGTCAGCTTCTGGAACGACTGGTCGGAGATAAAGTGCGCCATGTCACGCAGTTGCTCGGTCGTACCGGACACACTGCCGTCGGCCACTTTCTGTTCGGTGGCCACGTTGAACAGTGCCCACTGCACTTGCAGGCGACCGCCGGCTGGCGCAATGCTGCCGACCATCATGTATTGAGCACCCACCGCCTTCCAGTCACGGAAGATGATTTCGCTCGGCTGGCTTGGCTGGCTGATCATGTTTTGCTTTGGAATCGGCGAGTAGTAGCCCGAGTTGCGCAAATCGTTACCGATGATTTCAGCCATGTCATCCGGCAGCACGGCACCGCCCTGCATGCCGAACGGTACGACGGCGATCGGGGTAGCCCGATCGCTGCCGCTGGTAACCAGAATGTTTTTCTCATCCGCCATCGCGATCCCTGCCATGCAGCAGATCACGACCAGCATTCCTCGAAGAAGGTTTCTCACAAGGCTAGATCCTCAGGTGTGAATGTCATCTTGAATGAACGATACGGAGCGAAATCGCTCGGCTTCATTCCCTGCATTTCTGTCAAACGTCCAATATTCTTCACTGCCGCGACTGCCGACGCATCGAACGGACCATCACCACTGGACTTGGCCACGCTGACCGAAGTCACCGTACCGTCCGGCAACATGCCGATCTGCAGCACAACGGTCATGCCTTTGCGTGCCGAAGGTGGACGGGCCCACCCCTCTGCTGCTCGCGCACGAATCAGGTCATCGAAACTGCCCGCGACTTCGTCACCCTGCTCATCAGCCAAGGCCTGCTGGCGCTGCGGCGTGTCGGAAAGCAGATCGGCCAAGGCCTGAGCCTTTTTGTCTTCGGTCGATTTACGTGCCGCATCCTGCGCTTTCTTCTTCGCAGCATCGGCAGCAGCTTTCTTCTTCGCTTCGTCGGCGATTTTCTTCTTCGCCTCTTCAGCTTCAGCTTTCTTCTTGGCGTCTTCGGCGGCTTTCTTCTTCGCGTCTTCGACGATCTTCTTCTTGGCTTCTTCAGCAGCGGCTTTTTTGGCCTCTTCTTCAGCAGCCTTTTTCGCTTCTTCTTCAGATTTCTTCTTGGCTATATCAGCCAATTGTTTCTCTTCGGCCTTTTTGGCTTCGGCGGTCTTCTTGGCTTCGTCGGCTTTTTTGGCTTCGTCAGCCTTTTTCGCCTCGTCTGCTTTTTTCGACTCGTCGGCCTTCTTGGCTTCCTCGGCTTTTTGAGCCGCTTCTTCTTTCTTTTGTTCCGCAGCGGCCTTGATCTCTTCCTGCTCGACCTTCTTCTGCTCCATCTGCTCGACTTCGGTCTGGCGCGCGGCGGATTTCTTCGCCTCACCCGCAATCTTCTGATTGGTCTGGGTGGTTGCCTGACTTTTCGATTTCAGTTGGTAGAGGGTCGCCTGGACAATCGGTTTGGCCGGCGGCAGCTCTGGTGTAAAGGCAAAACTGACGAACAGCATGCCGAACACCAGCACGTGCAGGACAATCGCCAGAACACTAGGCCAGAAGTAGCTTTCCGAGGCGGACGGCTCTCGCTGTTGCTGCATCAGGGGGCCTCGGTAATCAAACCAACATTACCGACCCCGGCTTTCTGCAACCCGCCCATGGCGCCCATGACGGAACCGTAGTCGACGGTTTTGTCACCGCGGATGAAGACCTGGGTACGCTTGCCGCCTTCAGTGCCGGCACGAATGATCTTGGTCACCGCGTCGGTCATTTGCGGCAGGGTCATGGCCCTGTCCTGTTGCTTCTCGGTATCGACTTCGCTGCCAAGGTTCCAGTAGTAGGTCTTGTCAGCCTTGATCGAAATGGTCAGGACCTGAGTGTTGTTGTCCTGCGGCAAGGCTTCGCTGGAAACCTTGGGCAGATCAACTTTCACGCCCTGATTGAGCATCGGCGCGGTCACCATGAAGATGACCAGCAGCACCAACATCACGTCGATGTAAGGCACCACGTTCATCTCGGCGACCGGCTTGCGCTTTTTGCGAGCTCGAGCGATTAAAGCCATTGGAAATTACCTGCTTATTCTTCGCTGGTGTGCACTTTGCGGTGCAGGATCGCCTGGAATTCATCGGCGAAGGTGTAGTAGCGGCCCAACAAGGTTTCGCTGCGAGCGGCGAAACGGTTGTAAGCGATTACCGCAGGGATCGCGGCAAACAGACCGATCGCTGTGGCGATCAGGGCTTCAGCGATACCCGGAGCCACAGTGGCCAGGGTTGCTTGCTGGGCGCTGGCCAGACCGCGGAAGGAGTTCATGATGCCCCACACGGTACCGAACAGACCGATGTACGGGCTGACCGAACCGACCGTGGCGAGAAACGGCAGGCTCTGCTCCAGTTTCTCTTCTTCGCGGGAGATGGCGACGCGCATGGCACGGGCCACGCCTTCCATGACTGCTTCAGGGTCGACACCCGGCTGCTGGCGCAGACGGGAGAACTCCTTGAAGCCGGCACGGAAAATCTGCTCCACGCCCGAATCCGGATCCGGGTTGCTGCCCGCCTGACGGTACAGTTTGGACAGGTCGATACCCGACCAGAAGCGCTCTTCGAAGCTCTCCAGGGCGCGTCGACCGGCACGCAGCAGATTGCTGCGCTGAAAGATCATGATCCATGAGGTCACCGATGCGGCTACCAGGGTCAACATTACCAACTGCACCACGATGCTGGCATTGCTGACCAGGCTCCACATGGAGGAATGGTCGACGACGTTAGCTTCCACGCTTTATCTCCTGCTTTGAGTGTGTACCCGGGCCGACCGCGTCGGCAAAGGCCGCACGCAAGTCTTCGGGAAGGGCCCGGGGTTTCAAACTGTTAGTGCGCACACAGGCCACCAAAAACTGCCCCTCGCAGAGCAGCACATTATCCGTAGCCCGCCTGACCTGCTGTTTGAAGCGCAGGCTGGCACGGTTCAATTCGATTACTTCAGCGCTTACCAGCAGTTCATCGTCCAGTCGCGCCGGCGCGTGATAGCGCGCTTCGCTGGAGTGCACGACAAACAACAGGTCCTCCCCGGCAAGCTGCGATTGGGCAAAGCCCAGCTCGCGAAGCCGCTCGGTTCGAGCCCGTTCCATAAACTTGAGGTAATTAACGTAATACACGATGCCGCCCGCATCGGTGTCCTCGTAATAAACGCGACAACGATGTGCGAACGGCTCAAGCCCGTTTTGCGCGCGCATACTCTAGTGCTTACTCCTCAGGTTGCCAATCCGGCCAGGCAACTGTTTTTCATGGTTTCAGAGCTTTACCGTAAAAGTACCGTCCTCTGACAGTACAAACCCTGAATAAATCGACAACAAATGTGTATTAGTCGTCCACGGCATCGAGAAACTCGTCTGCCACGGGCATTTCACCCATTCGTGACGGAATGTTTAAACCGAAGTGCAGGTACGCATGCCGCGTCACCACCCTGCCCCGCGGTGTGCGCATGATGTAGCCCTGCTGAATCAGATACGGTTCCAGCACATCTTCAATGGTGTGACGTTCTTCACTGATCGCAGCGGCGAGGCTGTCGATACCGACCGGGCCGCCATCGAACTTCTCGATCATGGTCAGCAGCAGACGCCGGTCCTGATGATCGAAACCGTGTTCGTCGACATCCAGCAGGTTCAGCGCCAGATCCGCCACCGCTTTGGTGATATGGCCCTTGGCACGCACTTCGGCGAAGTCGCGCACCCGGCGCAGCAGGCGGTTGGCAATACGCGGCGTGCCACGGGCGCGACGAGCGATTTCGAAAGAACCTTCCGGATCCAGTGGCAAACCGAGGATGGCCGCCGAACGGCTGACAATCGTCGCCAGATCGGCCGTGCTGTAGAACTCAAGACGCTGGACGATACCAAAGCGGTCACGCAACGGATTGGTCAACATGCCGGCGCGGGTCGTTGCACCCACCAGAGTAAACGGCGGCAGATCAAGTTTGATCGAACGCGCTGCCGGCCCTTCGCCAATCATGATGTCGAGCTGGAAATCTTCCATCGCCGGATACAGCACCTCCTCAACGATCGGCGACAGACGATGGATTTCGTCGATGAAAAGCACATCGTGCGGCTCAAGGTTGGTCAGCAATGCGGCCAGATCACCAGGACGCTCCAGCACCGGGCCGGACGTGCTCTTGATCGACACGCCCATTTCCTGGGCAATGATGTTGGCCAGCGTAGTCTTGCCCAGACCCGGCGGGCCGAAGATCAGCGTGTGGTCGAGGGATTCGCTACGACCACGGGCAGCCTGGATGAACAGTTCCATCTGCTCGCGCACGGTCGGCTGACCAATATAGTCGGCCAGACTGACCGGACGAATCGCGCGGTCCTGGACTTCTTCGCGCTCGCGCGGGCTGTGCGCGGCGGCGATCAGACGATCAGCTTCAATCACTTAAATCATTCCCTTCAGGGCGCGGCGGATCAGGTCTTCACTGCTCAAATTCTTGTCCTTGATGGCGGTAATCGCTTTGCTCGCTTCCTGCGGCTTGTAGCCCAGGGAAATCAGCGCGCTGACCGCATCGTTCTCGGCGGTGTTGACCGGCGCTGGGCCGTCCGGCTGGTTCGGGACGAGCGCGAACATCGCCGGCGAGGTTTCCCAGGCCTTGAAGCGATCCTTGAGTTCGACCAGCAGACGCTCAGCGGTTTTCTTGCCGACACCCGGCACCTTGGTCAGGGCCGAGGTGTCCTGAGACTGCACGCAGCGGATCAGTTCGTCGACTTCCAGACTCGACATCAAGGCCAGCGCCAATTTCGGCCCGACACCATTGAGACGGATCAACTCGCGAAAAAAGTCTCGCTCACGCTTGCCGGCGAAACCATAGAGTAATTGCGCGTCTTCGCGTACGACCAAATGGGTGTGCAAGGTCAGCGGTTCACCGACCGACGGCAGACGATAAAGGGTGGTCATGGGCACTTCCAGCTCATACCCGAGGCCGTTTACATCCAGAATCAGGTGCGGCGGCTGTTTCTCAGCCAGGGTGCCGCGCAAGCGTCCAATCACGTTTCAGATCCTTGAGCGTTGGCCAGCCGTGGGCTGGCGACTGTCGAAAGGCGGATTCCGGGCCGACGACCCAGGCGCAGGAAATCCGCTTTCAGGAAAATTGATGCTGATGCTATCAGAGACGCAGGCGCCCGCCACGACTGCGTGCCGTTCCCAAACCGTGCGGCAGCAGACTGGAGCGGGTGTGCGCATGGCAAATGGCAATGGCGAGGGCGTCCGAGGCATCGATTTGCGGTTTGCTGGTCAGCTTGAGCATGTGCATGACCATCATCTGCACTTGTTCTTTATTGGCGGCGCCGGTGCCGACCACGGCCTGTTTGACCTGAGTGGCGGTGTACTCGGCAATCTCCAGGCATTCTTCAGCGCCGGCGACAATTGCCGCTCCGCGCGCCTGCCCCAGCTTCAGCGCCGAATCGGCGTTTTTCGCCATGAACACTTTTTCGATGCCCATGGTCACCGGGCCGTAGGTCTGGATGATCTCGCGTACGCCGCGATAGACGATTTGCAGGCGCTCGTGCAGCTCGCCGGCGCCAGTGCGAATGCAACCCGAGGCCACATAGATGCAGCCGCCACGCCCGGTATCGCGAACAATCCCGTAACCGGTAATGCGCGAACCGGGGTCGATACCAAGAATTAAAGTCATAACGCCTGCAGATTCGGTAAAAGCACGATTTTCAAATCAACCCATAACAAATGTGGGAGCGAGCCTGCTCGCGAAAGCGGTTTCATCATCAGCAACGATGTTGCCTGAAAATCCGCCTTCGCGAGCAGGCTCGCTCCCACATTGAATCGTAGTCGCTCTTAACCGAGCTGAGCGGCCACGTCTTCCGGAATATCAGCGTTGGAATAGACGTTCTGCACGTCATCCAGATCTTCAAGCATGTCGATCAGCTTGAGCACCTTTTCCGCACCTTCCAGATCCAGCTCGGCGCTGGTGGTTGGCTGCATGACGATTTCCGCATCATCGCCCTTGAACCCGGCGGCTTCCAGCGCGTTTCGCACCGCATAGAAACTGGTGAACGAGGTGAACACATCGATCGAGCCGTCTTCGTGGCTGACCACGTCATCGGCATCGGCTTCCAGCGCCGCTTCGGTCAGTGCGTCTTCATCAACGCCCGGCGCGAAGCTGATCTGGCCTTTGCGCTCGAACAAATAAGCCACCGAACCGTCGGTGCCGAGGTTGCCACCACACTTGCTGAACGCATGGCGAACGGCTGCCGCAGTACGGTTGCGGTTGTCGGTCATGCACTCGACCATCACCGCTACACCGCCCGGGCCGTAACCTTCGTAGGTCAGCTCTTCAACGTTGTCGGCTTCGGTGGCACCGGCGCCACGCGCGACGGCGCGGTCAATGATGTCGCGGCTCATGTTCGCGCTCAGCGCTTTATCCAGCGCCAGACGCAGACGCGGGTTGGAGCCCGGATCACCGCCGCCCTGACGGGCCGCAACGGTCAGCTCGCGGATCCACTTGGTGAAGATCTTGCCTCTCTTGGCATCCTGACGTTCTTTGCGGTGCTTGATGTTCGCCCACTTGGAATGACCTGCCATAACTCGCTCCGAATTCTCTTTGAAACGTTGCCCGCCCTGCACATGCAGCGGCCAGCAAACAAAAAATCTCGACCTGCTCTCTATAGATAGAAAAAAGGCGCATCCGAAGATGCGCCTTCAGGCCCGTCTTACTCAGCCTTTGGCGTTTCGCGCAAACGAATGTGCAGTTCGCGCAGTGCCTTGGCATCCACCACACCCGGTGCCTGCGTCATCACGTCGGCAGCACTCTGGGTTTTCGGGAAGGCGATCACTTCACGGATCGACTGGGCGCCGGTCATCAGCATTACCAGACGGTCCAGACCGAAGGCCAGACCACCGTGCGGCGGTGCACCGTACTTCAGCGCGTCGAGCAGGAAGCCGAACTTCTCTTCCTGTTCCGCTTCATCGATACCCAACAGACGGAAGACCGACTGTTGCATCTCTTTGCGGTGGATACGGATCGAACCGCCACCCAGCTCAGTGCCGTTCAGCACCATGTCGTACGCGCGGGACAGAGCGCCAGCCGGGTTGGCTTCGAGCTCTTGCGGCGTGCACTTTGGCGCGGTGAACGGGTGGTGCAGCGCCGAGAAGCTGCCGTCGTCGTTCTCTTCGAACATCGGGAAGTCGACGACCCACATTGGCGCCCACTCGCAGGTCAGCAGCTTGAGGTCGTGACCGAGCTTGATGCGCAGTGCGCCCAAGGCTTCGCTGACGATCTTGGCCTTGTCGGCGCCGAAGAACACGATGTCGCCATCGACTGCGCCAACGCGATCAAGGATCACGTTCAGCTTGTCTTCAGGGATGTTTTTCACGATCGGCGATTGCAGACCTTCAACACCGGCTGCACGCTCGTTGACCTTGATGTACGCCAGGCCCTTGGCACCGTAGATGCCGACGAACTTGGTGTAGTCGTCGATCTGCTTGCGCGGCATGCTCGCCCCGCCTGGAACGCGCAGTGCGGCGATACGGCATTTCGGATCGTTGGCCGGGCCGCTGAACACTTTGAAATCGACTTCTTTGAGTTGATCGGCAACGTCGACCAGTTCCAGCGGGTTGCGCAGGTCTGGCTTGTCGGAACCGTAACGGCGCATGGCTTCTTCGAAGGTCATGTGCGGGAAATCGCCGAATTCCAGACCCAGCACTTCCTTGAACAGGTTGCGGATCATTTCTTCGGTCAGGCCCATGATCTCTTTTTCATCGAGGAAGCTGGTCTCGATGTCGATCTGGGTGAATTCCGGCTGGCGGTCAGCGCGCAGGTCTTCGTCGCGGAAGCACTTGGCGATCTGGTAGTAACGGTCGAAACCGGCAACCATCAGCAGTTGCTTGAACAGCTGCGGCGATTGCGGCAGGGCGAAGAACGAACCAGCGTGAGTGCGGCTTGGCACCAGATAGTCACGTGCACCTTCAGGGGTGGCACGGGTCAGGATCGGCGTTTCGACGTCGAGGAAACCGTTCTCGTCGAGGAAGCGACGGATGCTGGTGGTCATGCGCGAACGCAGACGCAGCTTCTCGGCCATTTCCGGACGACGCAGGTCGAGGAAACGATAGCGCAGACGGGTTTCTTCGCCAACGTCGGAGAACTCGTTCAGCGGGAACGGCGGGGTTTCCGACTCGTTCAGCACTTCCAGTTCGTAGCCCAGCACTTCGATCATGCCCGACGCCATGTTGGCGTTGGTGGCACCGGCCGGACGCAGACGCACCTTGCCGGTGATCTTCACGACGTACTCGCTGCGCACGCGATCGGCAGCGGCGAAGCTCTCGGCGCGATCCGGATCGAAAACCACCTGGGCCAGACCGTCACGATCACGGATATCGAGGAAAATCACCCCGCCGTGGTCGCGACGACGGTGAACCCATCCGCAAAGGGTAATTTCCTGGCCTTCCAGGCTTTCGTTCAGTTGGCCGCAATAGTGGCTGCGCATCATGGTAGTGGTTCGCTTCTCGTAATTCGAAATTCGGTAGAGATCCCGTCGCACACAAGCTGGGTGCGGCATCGGAAAACTCACGCGTGTCGTTCGACCTGGGCCTGAACCCTAGTCAGATTTGTCGCCACCGGCCAGATTCTTCTTGGCGCCGGTCTTGAAGTCGGTTTCGTACCAGCCGCCGCCGCTCAGGCGAAAACCCGGCATGGACAGCTGTTTCTTGAGCTCTGGTGCCTGGCAGGCAGGGCAGTCGACCAGCGGTGCATCGCTGATCTTTTGAAGGGCTTCCAACTGATGACCACAGGAAGCACATTGGTAATCGTACATCGGCATGGGGGTGTCTCGGCGATCAGATTGCCACCGCGCGCAGGGCTTTGCGGCGAAAGAGCGGGATTATATCGATTAAATGCAGCCTGTGCAGCCGTAAGACTGCACAGGCCGCGACCTCGTTTGCAATCGCCGTTTCAGAGCGATTCGGTCGATGCAGCTTCCTTGATGCCGTTCATGACGCACACCACCCGTACAAGCGCGCTGAAATTCTTCACCCCGCCATGCCGCAGATGCACTTCACGGTCGACATGGGACAACAGCGAACTGACCGAACAGCAATTTTGCGCGGCCATCGTGCCGAGGATGTTCCAGTAAACCTGCTCAAGCCGCAGGCAGGTTGCATAACCGTTCAGACGTACGGATCGTGACGATGGCTGAACCAGTGCCATGTCGAATTCGTTGACGAACGGATCGACTTTCAATTCATGTGGCAAGCCGACAATCCTGTCGCCTCGCCTGTCTCCCTCTACCATATCGGTGACACTCCTTTGCCATCTCTGCTTGTTTGAAAAGTCACATCCTGTGGCTTTCATAAAAGCGCAGACACAAAGTTATATCCAGACGACTTATTGACCATCTCCGTAGGATAAGCCAACGATACAAGTAAGATTCCGGACAGCGCACGACCCTCGACCGACTGGCTCGTGCGCCCGGATGATTATGCTTCCAGCAACGCGCGCAGCATCCACGCGGTTTTCTCGTGCACCTGCATGCGCTGGGTCAGCAGGTCTGCGGTCGGCTCATCGCTGACCTTGTCGAGCAGCGGAAAAATGCCGCGCGCCGTGCGCGTAACGGCTTCCTGGCCATCAACCAATTGTTTGATCATGTCTTCGGCACTCGGCACACCCACTTCTTCCTTGATCGAAGAAAGACGTGCGTACGTGGCATAGGCGCCCGGCGCCGGAAAACCCAAGGCGCGAATGCGCTCGGCGATCGAATCCACGGCCAGCGCCAGCTCGTTGTATTGCTCTTCGAACATCAAGTGCAGCGTGCGAAACATCGGGCCGGTGACGTTCCAGTGGAAGTTGTGGGTTTTCAGATACAGCACGTAGGTGTCCGACAACAGACGGGATAGTCCTTCGACGATGGACTTGCGATCTTCTTCACTGATACCGATATCGATTGCCATATTTACCCCCTAACGGCGATTGAATTCATCCAACAGGTGCAGACCCACTCTAGCAAGGCAACCGACACCCCGCAGCCCTGATTGGCTGCAAACGCTGCGACAAATCGACCGACGCCATGCCGCTGGCCGGGCTGATTTGAGTAGCCGCAGGCTTTGCTGTTAAATAGGCAGTGTGTCGCCATGCCCCATTTTTCGGGGCGTTGCGCATAGGCTGATGCCGTGAACGTGTCCACCGCCTCTTATTTTGTTCCGAAGCGAACCGTGCGCCTTCAGCTCTTCCTTGTGAGCCGTCATAAACGTGAGCCAATCAAAATGTTGAAAATCGTCCACCTGCTAATGGGCGCAGCGGCCTTGCTGCTGTCGTTCATACCCAGCTTGAAATCCGAAGCCGTTCCCTACCTGCAACAACCCGATGCACTTTACCTGGCCTTTTTCGGCCTGCTTAACCTGGTGATTGCTCCAGTGATTCCTTTCTGGAACAAAGGCCCTCGTCAGCATCTGCAAAATCTGGTCAGCGCTCTTCTGGTGCTGACTGTCGTCCTGCAAACCTTGACCCTGATCGCCCCGATGCCCGTCATCGCCGGCCAGCCAGCCGTGCTGTTCACCCTGGTGATCGCGCTGGTTGCCGTGGTCTTGCATCTGGCTGTGAGCTTCTATCGTTCTTCACCGGCTGCCGCTCCAACCAGCTATGACATGACCAATCGCGATACCGGTACCGTCAAGTGGTTCAACACCTCCAAAGGCTTCGGCTTTATCTCCCGGGATTCCGGCGATGATATTTTCGTGCACTTTCGCGCGATCCGTGGTGAAGGTCACCGCGTACTGGTCGAAGGCCAGCGCGTGGAATTCTCGGTGATGAACCGGGACAAGGGCCTGCAAGCCGAGGACGTGATCGCCGCTCTGCCGCGACGCTGATCCAGGCATAAAAAAACCGCGAGCAGCCTGCTGTTCGCGGTTTTTTTACGCCGGGTGAAAAGTACCCGCGTCAGTAGTGCGGCGGCGGCGCCTCGTCTTCGAAGGACTCGAACTGGCCGACCATCTCTTCCTGGCGCTTGAGCAGGGCTGCCATCTGCAATTGCAGGCGCTCAACCACGCGCTGTTGGGCTACCAGCACGTCGTTCAATGCCTGAATGGTGTCATCCTGAAACGCCAGACGGCTTTCCAGATCGGTAACGCGTTCTTCCAGGCTCATGACTCAGCCCTCCACAAAGGTGAAATGCTCGGTCAGGACCAGTCGCAACCGCTCGCGAATGGCGGCGACCTGCTCGACACTGTAAGGCTTGGCCGGGTGCTTGCCCCAGACCGGCGCTGGCCAGGCCGCGTCATCGCGTTTACGCACAATCACATGCATGTGTAACTGGCTTACGACATTACCCAGGGTTGCGACGTTCAGCTTGTCGGCGTCGAACAGATCCTTGAGCAACTCAGCCAGTGCGGTGGTTTCCTGCCATAACTGCTGTTGATCGGCGACATCCAACTGAAACAACTCACTGATATCGTCGCGACGAGGCACCAGGATAAACCAAGGGTAATTGGCGTCATTGGACAGCAGCAGTCGGCAAAGAGGGAAATCACCGATCGTCAGCGTGTCCTGTTGAAGTCGTGAATCTAAAGCAAACACTGCGCGCACTCCCGGCTGATCTTCATTATTCAGCTTAGCGGCCCTCCTCGCGAACGGCGCGACCAAGCGACAGGACGGCAGCATACCTGCGAATGCGCCAGCCTTCACGAAGGCTTGATGACGAACCGCTGCAAACGCCCCGGGATGGGACATTTACTCGCGCCATGCACCAGCACAGCACCAAGACACACTTCAAGCGTGGAGAAATGACCGAGAAAGACTGACTCGTTCAGCATCCAGCCAGCTCTCAACTGTATGAATACCGAACAGCTGTAAAATTTTTTGCACCAAAAACGCACAGTGCGTCTACGCTCACTGCGTCAGGCATCCGCCAAATACTCACTGGCGGGGTGAACCGGTAACGTTTTTGGTTGTCACGCTCGATCCTGCGTGTGGCAACACCATAGAAGGAATGGCGTCAAGCCCTGATAAAAAGGGGCTTGGCGTCCAGCATTTATGAGGTTTTTACAGTGACAGGCGGGCGTTCAGAAAAATAACCGCAACGAAATTGCGGTTTGTGCACGCTTGTTGCATTCGTACCCATATGGACTATAAGCGCACCACGGGAAGTGGATGCCTTAAGCCCCATAAGAACAGTGGCAGGGTTGCCCGATGGAGATTCAAGTGTTTTGCCAGGGACTCTTTTTTACCGATGCAAAAAGGCCCAGAAACAGCGATAAAGTTGTCAGTCCGGCTGCATTGGTACTGTGAATTTGCGACATCCACCACGCCATTTGCGACAACGTCGTAAAGATGCTGAAAGGTTGGATCAGCAAGTATCGCCAACATTGTCGGCGTGATATAAGTTTGCGCCGACACAAAAAGAAAGAGCCGCCCAGATAATAAAACAGGTGGGACGGCAGTACTCTTCTAAAACCAAAGGAGCAAATCACGATGCGCGTGATGAAGTGGAGCATGATCGCACTGGCAGTTGCTGCAGCCGCCAGTACTCAAGTGGCTACGGCCGCACCGTTTGTAAGTGACCAGGCTGAAGCCAAAGGTTTTGTTGAAGACGCGAAACTCACCGAGACGTTGAAGAACTACTACTTCAACCGCGACAACAAGAACGGCGGCGCTGATGTAAAGGACTGGACTCAGGGTTTCCTGACCAATTTCAGCTCTGGTTACACCCAAGGTACCGTTGGTGTCGGTATTGATGCATTCGGCTACCTGGCCTTGAAACTCGATGGCGGTGACGGTACTTCCGGTTCGGGCAACATGAGCCGTAGCGACCACACTGATCCACTGAATGACTCCCGCGACGTTAATGACAGCCAAGGCAAAGCCGGCGCAGCCATTAAATTCCGCATCTCCAAAACCGAGCTGAAAGTCGGCGACCAACAGCCAAGCACTGCTCCAGTGTTCGCTATCGGCGGTTCCCGTATCCTTCCGCAAACTGCCAGCGGCTTCCAGCTGCAGAGCAGCGAGATCAAAGACCTTGACCTCGAAGCCGGTCACTTCTACTCGGCGACCAGCCAGGACAAGAACGCCCGTAACGGCGGTCTGTACTCCAACTACTCTGGCGTAGAAGCCGACTCGATCGACTACTTCGGCGGCAAGTACGGCATCACCGAAAACCTGAGCGCATCGCTCTACGGCGCCAAGCTGGAAGACATCTGGAACCAGTACTACGCCAACGTGAACCTCACCACGCCATTCGGTGGTGACACTTCGCTGAACACTGACTTCAACATCTACCGCACCACCGACACCGGTGACAAGCTGGCAGGTGACATCAGCAACACTACGTTCTCCCTGGCAACCGCGCTGTCGTTCCTGAAAGCACACACCTTCACCCTGGCCTTCCAGAAGGTCAACGGCGATACTCCGTTCGACTACATCGGTGTGGGTAAAAACAACCGTGGTGGCGACTCGATCTTCCTCGCCAACTCCATCCAGTACTCTGACTTCAACGGTCCTGGCGAGAAATCCGTGCAAGCCCGTTACGACCTGAAAATGGCCGAGTACGGCGTTCCAGGCCTGAGCTTCATGGTTCGTTACGTTAAAGGTTGGGACATCGACGGTACCGGCCTGGCTGCAAACAGCCAATACCGCACCAACACTGGCGCTCCGCTGTACGGTGAAGACGGCGAACACCACGAAACCAACTTCGAAGCCAAATATGTTGTTCAGTCTGGCCCGGCGAAAGATCTGTCCTTCCGCATTCGTCAGGCTTGGCACGTTGCCAACTCCGACCAGGGCGAAGGCGATGTCAAAGAGTTCCGTCTGATCACCGAATACCCACTGAACATCTTGTAATCGTCAGTGGTTAGTTTGGAAGCATAAAAAAAGGCCCATCTTACGATGGGCCTTTTTTATTGCCTGTCACTTGCAATAGTTGCCTGACCGACAAGTCAGGCAATTAATTAGCAACCTATCATTGTGTTACCGATTCCTGCACCACACGAATCACGCGTTGCGGAAAAGGAATATCAATGCCGGCAGTCTTTAAACGATCACGCGACTGTTCGTTAAACATGAACATCACGTCCCAGTAGTCTGCAGTTTTAACCCACACACGCAGCGAAACAGTGATCGAACTGTCGCCCAGTGTCGAAATCACGGCCTGTGGCGCAGGATCCTGCAACACACGCTCATCCTTGGCCAGATCCAGCAGCACTTGACGGGCTTTTTGCAGATCGGCTTCGTAATCAACGCCTACATCAAACACGACTTTACGAGTCGGCTGACGGTTGGTGTTGGTGATGATGCCGTTCGACAGGTTACCGTTCGGTACGATGATGGTCTTGTTGTCGCCGGTACGCAGTACCGTGTGGAAAATCTGGATGCTGTCGACAGTACCCGCCACACCTTGCGCTTCGATCCAGTCACCGATACGGAACGGGCGGAACAACAGAATCAGCACGCCACCGGCGAAGTTCGCCAGGCTGCCTTGCAAGGCCAGACCGATGGCCAGACCGGCAGCACCGATCGCAGCAACGAACGAGGTGGTTTCAACACCGATCATCGACGCGACGCTGACAATCAGCAGCACTTTGAGAATGATGTTCGCCAAGCTGCTGATAAAGCCTTGCAGGGCCAGATCGGCATTGCGCAGGGCCAGCAGACCGCCGAGCTTTTGCGTGACCTTGTTGATCAGCCACCAGCCAATGGCCAGGGTAATCACTGCCAGCAGCACGCGGCTGCCGTATTCCATGATCATTGGAATCCACGCCTGGGATGCCTTGACCAGGTTGTCCACCTCAGCATTCAAATCCATGTTCTATCTCCTGATTTCCGGCCATTCGGCACGCGAAAAATAAGCGGCAGAAACCCGCCGGGTGTACACAAAACAATGTGGGAGCGAGCCTGCTCGCGAAGGCGGTGTGTCAGTCAACTCATTGCTGAATGTCACGGCGCCTTCGCGAGCAGGCTCGCTCCCACAGGTCATCTGACCGAGCTTAGTCGCGGAAGTTGTTGAACTGCAGTGGCATGCCGAATTCCTTGGCACGCAGCGCCGCGATGGCCTCTTGCAGATCATCACGCTTCTTGCCAGTCACACGCACTTGCTCGCCCTGAATGGCCGCCTGCACTTTGAGCTTGGCGTCCTTGATGTGGCCGACGATCTTCTTCGCCAGCTCCTTGTCGATGCCTTCCTTGAGCACGGCGTCCTGCTTCATCAGCTTGCCCGATGCGTAGGCGTCTTTGACTTCAAGGCACTGCACGTCGATCTTGCGCTTGACCAGCGCCAGCTTGAGGATTTCGATCATCGCTTCGAGCTGGAACCCGGCTTCAGCGGTCAGGCTCACGGTGAGGTCCTTTTCCTTGAACTCGAAGCTGCCTTTGCCTTTCAGGTCATAACGACGATCGAGTTCCTTCACGGCGTTCTCGACCGCGTTGGTGAGTTCGTGTTTGTCCAGTTCGGATACCACGTCGAACGACGGCATGTAATCTCTCCAATAAAAAGGCGCGCTCGATGTGGATGGAGCGCGCTTGGCTTGCGGTTAAAATCGGGCTCATTATAACGGGTCTTTTCCCACCGACACGGCGAGCCGCACATGCCTGTACGCAATCGAGCAAAAAACTGATGGCCACCCCCTGGCATATTCTCGGCGCTGGCAGTCTCGGCACACTGTGGGCCACACGTCTGGCTCGCGCCGGCCTGCCGGTCAGACTGATCGTGCGCGATGCCGAACGCTTGCAAAGCTATCAGGCTGCGGGCGGCTTGACGCTGGTGGAGCAAGGTGTGGCGAGCAGCTATGCGGTTCCCGGCGAAACACCCGACAGTCCCGAGCCGATCCGCCGTTTGCTGGTGGCCTGCAAAGCCTACGACGCCGAAAACGCCGTCGCCCGCCTCGCCCCACGACTGACAGCGGACGCCGAACTGATCCTTCTGCAAAACGGCCTCGGCAGTCAGGACGCCGTCGCCAACCGTGTGCCAATGGCACGTTGCATCAGCGCTTCAAGCACCGAGGGTGCATTTCGCGATGGCGACTGGCGCGTAGTGTTTGCCGGCCACGGCTTCACTTGGCTGGGCGACGCTGGCCATCCGGTTGCACCGATCTGGCTGGACGATCTCGACGCCGCGAAAATCCCCCACGAATGGAGCACCGATATCCTCACGCGCTTGTGGCGCAAACTGGCACTCAACTGTGCGATCAATCCGTTGACCGTGCTGCACAACTGCCGCAATGGTGGCTTGCAGGCGCATCACTGCGAAGTCGCCACGTTGTGCGCTGAACTGGCCGAATTGCTGGAGCGTTGCGGCCAACCCGCCGCCGCCGACAATCTGCAGCAGGAAGTCGAACGGGTGATCCACGCGACCGCCGCCAATTACTCCTCGATGTATCAGGACGTCGCCAACCAGCGCCGCACCGAAATCAGCTATCTATTGGGCCACGCCTGTAAAGTCGCCGCCCGCCATCAACTCAACCTGCCGCACCTCAACCAATTACAGCAGCGACTCGTCAGCCATCTACGCAGCCTCGGATTGCCCAGCGACTGAGCAGCGGCTACGCTGGCCACTTGTTCCTTTGCTGCGATAAACCTGATGCCATTGCGCCAGCGTCTCGAAAACCTGCCGGTCGGCCAGAAACTGCTGGCCGCCCTGCTGGTGCTGTTGACCACTGTTCTGCTGGTCGCCAACCTGACCTTTATCAGCGCCGCCTATTACATCTCTCAGGAAAGCATGGCGCCGCAGGCCTTGCAAACCATCGGCCGACTGATTGCCAACCCGAGTCTGGTCAGCGAAGCCCTGCAATCGCCGCAGAGCGCCGAACGCCTGCTCAAGGAACTCGACAGCTATTCGCCACTGCGCGCTGCCGCGTTGTATGACGGCAAGGGCGAACGCCTTGCACAAGTCCAGCGCGGCGACAAACTCAACCTGCCGGAACGCTATCGGCATGTCGAAGCGTGGCAACTGACCGAGTTTCGCAGCAACCAGTTGATCACCCTGCCCCGCCCCGGCACCGCACCGGGCCACTTGTTGCTGGTGGCCAGCAGCGAACTGCCGATGGCCTTCTACACCGGCACGCTGACCGCCAGCCTCGGCATTCTGATTTTCAGTGTGTTGCTGTGGCTGGTGATTGCCCGGCAGATCAAACGTCTGATTACCCGCCCGATTCATCAGTTGGAAGAGCTCTCGCGCCAGGTCACCCGCGAAGAAAACTACGCTCTGCGCGCCTCACGCGGCAACCACGACGAAATCGGCAGCCTCGCCGAAGCGTTCAATACCATGCTGTCGCGCATCGAAGCCCGCGAGCAGCAACTCAAGCGCGCCCGCGATGACTCGCAAGCCGCCTACGATCAGGCACAGGGGCTGGCCGAGGAAACCCGCCACACCAACCGCAAACTGGAACTCGAAGTCCAGGTGCGCAGCAAGATCGAGAAGAAGCTCACCGGTTTCCAGAACTACCTCAACAGCATCATCGACTCGATGCCCTCGGCGCTGATCGCCCTCGACGAGCAACTTTACGTCACCCAATGGAATCAGGAGGCCAGCGCCCTCTCCGGCACGCGACTGGACGAAGCGCTGAACCAACCGATCTTTCTCGCCTTCGAACCGCTCAAGCCGTTTCTGCCGCAACTCAAGCAGACCGTCGAACAGCACACCGTAGCGAAAATCGAGCGGGTAACCTGGTTCAAGGATGAAGAACCGAAGCATTACGCGCTGACGTTCTATCCATTGATGGGCGGTGCCGGGCGTGGCGTGGTGATCCGCATCGATGACATCACCCAGCGTCTGTCGCTGGAAGAAATGATGGTGCAGTCGGAAAAAATGCTCTCGGTCGGTGGCCTCGCCGCCGGCATGGCCCACGAAATCAACA
This sequence comes from Pseudomonas sp. RU47, assembly GCF_004011755.1. Lineage (GTDB taxonomy): Bacteria > Pseudomonadota > Gammaproteobacteria > Pseudomonadales > Pseudomonadaceae > Aquipseudomonas. The sequence continues at coordinate 5,201,014 of NZ_CP022411.1, forward strand.
ATCCGTTGGGCGCGATCCTCCACAACGTGCAGAACATCCGGCGACGCCTGTCCGCGGATCTGCCGAAGAACCTCGAAACCGCCGAGCAACTGGGCATCGAACTGGACACGGTGAACCGCTACCTGCAGGGCCGCGAAGTGCCGCAATTGCTCGATGGCATTCAACAGGCCGGCGCTCGGGCAGCGAAAATCGTCACGCACATGCTCAGCTTCAGCCGTCGCAGTACCCGGCAAATGGCGCCGTGCGATCTGCCGGCACTGATCGATCAAGCCGTGGAAATCGCCGGTAACGACTTCGACCTGGCCATCGGCTTCGACTTCAAGGGGCAGGCGATCATCCGCCAGTTCGACCCGGCGCTCGGCCCGGTGCCGGGCACCGCCAACGAACTCGAGCAAGTACTGCTCAACCTGTTGAAAAATGCCGCGCAAGCCATTCACCAGCGTGAAGACGATAGCGAGCCGGGACGAATCATCCTGCGCACCAAACTCAATCCGCCATGGGCTGAAATCCAGGTCGAAGACAACGGCATCGGCATGAGCGAGAACGTGCGCAAACGCACCTTCGAGCCGTTCTTCACCACCAAGGAAATCGGCCAGGGCACCGGGCTCGGCTTGTCGGTGTCGTATTTCATCATTACCAACAATCACAAAGGGCAGATGGAGGTGCAGTCGGCACCGGGCCAGGGCACGTGTTTCACCTTGCGCCTGCCGTTGACGCCACCGCTGCCCATCGCTGCCGAAACCAATCAATTATCGAGGTAACCCATGGGCTTTCGCCTGTCGAAAATCTACACCCGCACCGGCGACAAAGGTGAAACCGGCCTGGGCGATGGCCGCCGTGTACCCAAGGATCATCCACGCATCGAGGCGATTGGCGAAGTCGACACGCTGAACAGTCAGGTCGGCGTGTTACTGGCCGGGTTGCTGGCCGAGCGCGAGACGTATCCGGGGCTGAATGAACTGATCGAGGTGTTGGCGCCTTGTCAGCATCGCTTGTTTGATCTGGGTGGCGAGTTGGCGATGCCGGCGTATCAGGCGTTGAATGCGACGGAAATCGAGCGGCTGGAAGCAGCGATTGATGTGTGGAATGAGGAGCTGGGGCCGCTGGAGAATTTCATCTTGCCGGGCGGTTCGATGCTGATTGCGCAGGCGCATGTGTGCCGGAGCCTGGCGCGGAGTGCCGAACGGCGTTGTCAGCATTTGAATGCGATCGAGCCGTTGGCCGGGGTTGGGCTGGCTTATATCAATCGGTTGTCGGATTTGTTGTTTGTGGCGGCGCGGTTGATTGCGCGGCGGCAGGGGATTGCGGAGATTTTGTGGCAGCCGGCGGCAAAACCTGCAGAAATCTAGCGCCTGAAAGATCGCCTTCGCGAGCAGGCTCGCTCCCACATTTGATTGCATTCCAACTGAAGAAATCCGATCAACTGTGGGAGCGAGCCTGCTCGCGAAGAGGTCGGCAGCCTTTACAGAGAATCCGGCCAGAACGCGCGAATCCCCGCCACACCTTGAGCGCCGTGGCCCCAGGCTTTTTCGCGCTCCGCCGGGCCAACCCCACCCAACAGAAAAACCGGCTTACTAAAGCCTTCGATCAACGTCGAAGCCTGCTCCCAGCCCAGCGGCTGCGCATCCGGGTGAGTCAGCGTCGGCTGCACCGGCGACAGCGTGACGAAATCCACGCCCATCTGTTCCGCCAGTGCCAGTTCTTCAGCGTTGTGGCACGACGCCGCCAACCAGCGCTCCGCCGGTAACGGCCGCCCCGCCGCGGCGTATTTGCGCAACTGCGCAGAGGTGATGTGCCAGCCGGCAGAGGGGAAATCACCGAGCCATTCGAACGGCCCCTTGATCATCAGTTGCGCCTTGCCCGCACACAGCCCGGCCGCATCGACCGCCAGATCGCGATACTTGGGGTCATAGCCGTTCGGTGCGCGCAGCTGGATCAGTTTGATCCCGCCGGCAATCGCCTTCTGGATACCGCGCAGCAGAGCCGGGGTTTCCAGATCCTCAGGGGTAATCAGGTACTCCGCCGGCAAACGCGCCGCCGCAACGATCGGCTGGTTGGCGGCCGGGAACTCGTAGTTCGCCAGTTCTTTCGCGGTAACCCAGGCCAATGGCTGGCCTTCGGCACCGTGGGGCTCGCCGGTGAATGCCGAGACTTCCCAGACATCCAGCAACACCTGCTTGTCCGGATAGTCGTGACGGACTTTGATCAACGGCCGTGCAGCGCCAACGACGATGCCCAACTCTTCGTGCAGCTCACGGGCGAGCGCGCTTTCGACCGACTCGTCGGCCTCGACCTTGCCGCCGGGAAACTCCCACAAGCCGCCTTGATGCTGGGTGTCGGCACGGCGGGCGATGAGGATCTTGCCGCTGTCGTCACGGATGACAGCAGCGGCGACGTGTACGCGTTTCACGGAATCAACTCCTCCAGCCCAGCCTTTTGCCACGCTTTGAAGGCGGGCCATTGGTAGACGGTTTCAACATAGGCTTGGTCGGCGGCCGGCAGCTGCACTTGGTAGGTGCGCAGACGCACGGCAATCGGTGCGAAAAAGGCGTCGGCCAGACTCACACGACCGAACAGGTACGGCCCGCTCTCGGTCGCGGCGGCGCGGCATTCGGCCCACAGCGCGAGCATGCGCTCGATGTCGACCTTCACTTCTGGCGGCACCGGGTTCAGCGGCGCGTCATGGTTGAGGTTGAACGGCATGTGATTGCGCATGGCGAAAAAGCCGCTGTGCATTTGTGCGCAGGCGGACCGGGCTTGGGCACGGGCGAAAATATCGTTCGGCCAGAGCTGTTCGGACGGGAACTGTTCAGCGAGGTATTCGGCAATCGCCAGGGAGTCGGCAATCGTGCCGCGCGCCGTTTGCAGCAGCGGGACTTTAGCGGTTGGCGAATGCTTGAGCAGCAACTCGCGGGTGTCGGGCTTGCCGAGTTTGATCAGTTCTTCGCTGTAGGGTGCGCCGGTCAGCTCGAGTGCCAGTGCGGCACGCAGGGACCAGGAGGAAAGCAGTTTGTCGCCGATGATCAGGTGCAGGGACATGGTGTGGCGCCTTTTCGTCAGAGGAGAATCCTGGAGACTTGCATTCTTTGAGCTGCCGTCTTCGCGAGCAGGCTCGCTCCCACATTGGATCGTGTTGCCACAAATCCTCTGTGGGAGCGAGCCTGCTCGCGAAGAAGCGACCCGGTCTTGGATCAGGTGCGGTATTCAGCGTTGATCTTCACATACTCATGCGACAGGTCGGTGGTCCAGATGGTTTCGCTGCAATCGCCGCGACCCAGTTCGATGCGGATAGTGATCTCTTCCTGCTGCATCACCGCCGAACCCTGGGCTTCAGTGTAGGTCGCCGCACGGGCGCCACGGCTGGCGATGCACACCTCGCCAAGGAACACGTCGATTTTGCTCACGTCCAGATCCGGCACGCCGGCACGACCAACGGCAGCCAGAATGCGGCCCCAGTTCGGGTCGGAGGCGAACAGCGCGGTCTTGATCAGCGGCGAGTGCGCCACGGTGTAGCCGACGTCGAGGCATTCCTGATGGTTGCCGCCGCCGTTGACTTCAACCGTCACGAACTTGGTCGCGCCTTCGCCGTCACGCACGATGGCCTGGGCCACGTCCATGCACACTTCGAACACCGCTTGCTTCAGTTTTCCGAACAGCTCGCCTTCAGCGCGGCTGATTTCCGGCAGTGCGGCCTTGCCGGTTGCGATCAGCATGCAGCAGTCGTTGGTCGAGGTGTCGCCGTCGATGGTGATGCGGTTGAACGACTTGTTCGCGCCATCGAGCATCAAGTTGTGCAGGACGTCACGGGAGACTTTGGCGTCAGTGGCGATGTAGCCGAGCATGGTCGCCATGTTCGGGCGGATCATGCCTGCGCCTTTGCTGATGCCGGTGACGGTGATGGTCACGCCGTCATGCTCGAACTGGCGGCTGGCACCCTTTGGCAGGGTGTCGGTGGTCATGATCCCGGTAGCAGCGGCTTCCCAGTTGTTTTCCGAGAGGTCGTCCAGCGCGGCTTGCAGCGCGCCTTCGATCTTCTCGACCGGCAGTGGCTCGCCGATCACGCCGGTGGAGTACGGCAAAATCTGCTCGGCAGCAACGCCGGTCAGCTCGGCCAGTTTGGCGGTGGTACGTTCGGCAGCGGCCAGACCCGGCTCGCCGGTGCCAGCGTTGGCGTTGCCAGTATTGGTCAGCAGGTAACGCACGGCATTTTGTACGCGTTTCTTCGCCAGGATCACCGGTGCGGCACAAAAGGCGTTCAACGTGAACACACCCGCCACGGTCGAGCCTTCGGCGCAGCGCATTACGACAACATCTTTGCGCCCGGGGCGCTTGATGCCGGCCGAGGCGATACCGAGTTCAAAACCGGCAACCGGGTGCAACGTTGGCAAAGGACCAAGACCAACAGCCATGAATGCGCTCCTTACTCAATGATGTCAGCACCGCCACGCGCAGTGACGGTGGTTTAAATGGCAAAACGCCGCGACGGCAGGAGCCGGTCGCGGCGCGGGTATTTCAGCGATTGAAACGGGTTTTACTGGATCTGCCCGTGGCAATGCTTGAATTTCTTGCCCGAACCGCAATAGCACAGTTCGTTGCGGCCCAGCTTCTGCTCGTTGCGAACCGGGGCGGTGGCGAGGGCCACATCGACCTCTTCACCCAATACTTCCGGTTGCTCCAGACCTGGCGCTTCGGCGTGTTCGAACTGCATGCGGGCGGCCAGTGCTTCGGCTTCCTGACGCAGGCGTTGCTCTTCGGCTTCCGGATCTTCGCGGCGAACCTGAACGTGCGACAGCACACGGATCGAGTCGCGCTTGATCGAATCGAGCAGTTCGGAGAACAGCGTGAACGACTCGCGCTTGTATTCCTGCTTCGGGTTCTTCTGAGCGTAGCCACGCAAGTGGATACCGTGACGCAGGTGATCCATGGTCGACAGGTGGTCTTTCCACAGGTCGTCCAGCACGCGCAGTACGATTTGCTTCTCGAACGAGCGCAGTGCGTCGGCACCGGCCTGGTCTTCTTTCTCGTTGTACGCCGCCATCAGCTCGGTCATGAGCTTCTCGCGCAGGGTTTCTTCGTACAGGTGATCGTCTTCGTCGAGCCATTGCTGGATCGGCAGCTTCACGCCGAAGTCGCTGGCAATCGTCGCTTCCAGACCGGCCACGTCCCACTGCTCTGGCAGCGATTGCGGTGGAATGTGTGCGCTGACGGTGGCGTTGAGCACGTCCTGACGGAAATCGGCGATGGTCTCACCGATGTTGTCAGCGGCCAGCAACGTGTTACGCATGTGATAGATCACTTTACGCTGTTCGTTGTTGACGTCGTCGAACTCGAGCAGTTGCTTACGGATGTCGAAGTTGCGGCCTTCAACCTTGCGCTGCGCCTTCTCGATCGCGTTGGTCACCATGCGGTGTTCGATCGCTTCGCCCGGCTGCATGCCCAAGGCTTTCATGAAGTTCTTCACCCGATCAGAGGCGAAGATACGCATCAGGCTGTCTTCCAGCGACAGGTAGAAGCGGCTCGAACCGGCATCACCCTGACGACCGGCACGGCCACGCAGCTGGTTGTCGATACGACGGGATTCGTGACGCTCGGACGCGATCACCTGCAAACCGCCGGATTCCAGCACTTGCTGGTGACGCTTCTGCCAGTCGGCCTTGATCTGGGCAATCTGCTCAGGGGTCGGGTTTTCCAGCGACGCGACTTCAACTTCCCAGTTACCGCCCAACAGAATGTCGGTACCACGACCGGCCATGTTGGTGGCGATGGTCAGTGCGCCCGGACGACCGGCCTGCGCGATGATCTCGGCTTCTTTTTCGTGGAACTTGGCGTTGAGAACCTTGTGTTCGATGCCTTCCTTCACGAGCAATGCGGACATGTGCTCGGAGGTTTCGATGGTCGCAGTACCCACCAGCACCGGACGACCGGCAGCCATGCTTTCCTTGATGTCCGTAACGATCGCCGCGTATTTCTCTTCGGCGGTGAGGAACACCAGGTCGTTGAAGTCTTTACGCGCCAATGGTTTGTTCGGCGGAATGACCATGACTTCCAGACCATAGATCTGGTGGAATTCGAACGCTTCTGTATCGGCCGTACCAGTCATGCCGGACAGCTTGGTGTACAGACGGAAGTAGTTCTGGAACGTGGTCGAAGCCAGGGTCTGGCTCTCGGCCTGAATGTTCAGGCCTTCTTTGGCTTCGATGGCCTGGTGCAGGCCTTCGGACAGACGACGCCCCGGCATGGTACGACCGGTGTGTTCGTCGACCAGTACGACCTGGCCGTCCTGCACGATGTATTCGATGTTGCGATTGAACAGTTTGTGCGCACGCAGACCGGCATACACGTGGGTCAACAGGCCCAGGTTATGCGCCGAGTACAGGCTCTCGCCTTCAGCCAGGAGGCCGACGCGGGTGAGCATGTCTTCGATGAACTGGTGACCGGCTTCGTTGAGTTCGACCTGACGGGTCTTCTCGTCAACGGTGTAGTGGCCAGCCTTGGTGACTTCGCCTTCGACTTCTTCAACGTGCAGTTCCAGCTGCGGGATCAGTTTATTGATCTCCATGTACAGCTTGGAGCTGTCCTCGGCCTGACCGGAAATGATCAGCGGAGTACGCGCTTCGTCGATGAGGATGGAGTCGACTTCGTCGATCACGGCAAAGTTGAGTTCGCGCTGGAATTTTTCTTCCATGCTGAACGCCATGTTGTCGCGCAGGTAGTCGAAACCGAATTCGTTGTTGGTGCCGTAGGTGATGTCGGCGGCGTACGCCAGACGTTTCTCTTCCGGGGGCTGGAACGGCGTCACGACGCCGACGGTCAGGCCGAGGAATTCATACAGCGGACGCATCCAGTTGGCGTCACGACGCGCCAGGTAGTCGTTCACCGTCACAACGTGCACGCCCTTGCCGGACAGTGCGTTGAGGTAAACGCCCAGCGTTGCCACGAGGGTTTTACCCTCACCGGTGCGCATTTCGGCGATCTTGCCTTCGTGCAAGGTCATGCCACCGACGAGTTGCACGTCGAAGTGGCGCATACCCATAATGCGCTTGCCGGCTTCGCGGGCGACCGCAAAGGCTTCTGGCAACAGCTTGTCGAGGGTTTCCCCTTTGGCGATGCGGGCCTTGAACTCATCGGTCTTGGCGCGCAATTGATCGTCCGAAAGGGCCACCATTTGCTCTTCGAAGGCATTGACGAGCTGCACCGTCTTGAGCATGCGTTTGACTTCACGCTCGTTCTTGCTTCCAAAAAGTTTCTTTAACAAAGGCGCAAACATATCGGCAGGATCTTCCACACTAAAGGGATGGAGGGCGGCCCCGTGAGCGTCGCCCGTGCAGCCCTCATGGCCGCATGCGAACGAGCATTCTACCCGGAAACGGAAGTGAGGAAAGTGGCGATGTTCCACGATGCTGGCACTGCGCTTTGACGGGGCTCACTTAAAATAGGGGCGTTTTGCTCAACTTCAAGTCATACAAGGCAGAAGTTAGTCGTTGATTTAATGGGTAAAGCGGGGGCAAAAGCAATGGGCGAGTGATTTCGGCCTTTCTGCTACCATGGCGTTTCTGTTACTTCAGGTGTTCGATCATGGCATTTCGCCCTCTTACGGCCAGAGCACCCGCCGTTCTCCTGCGCGAAGCCAAGCCGCTCAAAGCCATCCTCGGCCACGCCCAGCGACTGGGTCATTTGCAACGCCTGCTCGAAAGCCAATTGCAACCTGCAGCCCGCGAACACTGCCATGTAGCGTCGTGGCGCGAAGGCAGTCTGTTGCTGATCGTCACTGATGGCCACTGGGCCACACGCCTGCGTTACCAGCAAAAACGCTTGCAGCGGCAATTGCAGATGTTTGATGAGTTCGCCAGTCTGACGCGGATTCTGTTCAAGGTGCAGCCGCCTACAGTGCAGCGCGGGGCGGCCGGGCACACGATGGATTTGTCCACGGATGCGGCGGCTACGATTCAGGCCACGGCGGACGGGATCAGTGATCCGGGATTGCGCGCGGCGTTGGAGCGCCTGGCGGCGCACGCCAAAAACAAATCCTGACAGCTATCAATAATTGTAGGAGTGAGCCTGCTCGCGATAGCGGTGAAACAGTCGACATTGTCGTGACTGGCATACCGCAATCGCGAGCAGGCTCACTCCTACATTAGATCAGCGGCGTTTGCTGCCACCGAGCAATGAGCCCATCAAGCCGCGCACCAATTGCTTACCGAGGTTATTGGCAGCCTGACGCATGGCCGACTTCAACGCCTGCCCTGCCGCCGTACCGAGAAACTCCCCTGCCCTGTCGGCAAGGCTTGGCTCTTCAACCGCTGGCTTGCCGGCGGGTGCCTCGGCCTCAGGCGCCAGGCCTTTACGGCCCATGAGAATTTCATACGCCGATTCACGATCAATCGGCTTGTCATAGCGCCCCTTGAACGGCGAGCCGGCGATCAATACCGTGCGCTCGGTTTCCGTCAGCGGCCCGATCCGCGATTGCGGTGGCGCCACCAGCCCGCGCTGAACCATTTCCGGCGTGCCTTTCTCGGTCAGCGTGCCGACCAGCGCTTCGCCAATCCCCAACTCGGTCAGCACCGACAAACTGTCAAACGCCGGATTCGGCCGGAAGCCGTCCGCCACCGCGCGCAGGGATTTCTGCTCTTTGGCGGTAAAGGCGCGCAAGCCATGCTGGATGCGCAGGCCAAGCTGCGCGAGCACGTCATCAGGCAAGTCCGCCGGCGACTGGGTGACGAAATACACGCCAACACCTTTGGAACGAATCAAGCGCACCACTTGCTCCAGCCTTTCCTGCAAGGCCTTCGGCGTATCGCCAAAAAGCAAATGCGCTTCATCGAAAAACAGCGCCAGCAGCGGTTTATCGGCATCGCCGCGCTCCGGCAACTGCTCGAACAACTCAGCCAGCAGCCACAACAGGAACGTCGCGTAGACCTTCGGCGCCTCGTGTACCAGACGACTGGCGTCGAGCAAGTGAATGCGCCCACGGCCATCGGCGGTCGGCTGCAAAATGTCTTCAAGTTGCAGTGCCGGCTCGCCAAACAATGCTTCGGCGCCCTGCTGCTCAAGAATCGCCAGGCGGCGCAACAGCGCCTGACTGGAACCGGTGGTCATCAGCGCCGCGTCTTCGCCCAACAGTTGCGGGTTGTCCTTGAGGTGATTAAGCAGCGCCTTCAGATCTTTCAGATCGAGCAACAACAGGCCTTCGCGGTCGGCAACTTTGAACGCTGCGTAGAGCGCTGACTGCTGGCTGTCGGTCAGCTCCAGCAGACTGCCGATCAGCAGCGGGCCCATTTCGCTCAACGTGGTGCGCAACGGATGACCGGACTCGCCGTGGATATCCCACAAGGTCACCGGGTACGCCTGCGCTTTGTAATTGAGCCACGGCATCCCGGCAATGCGCTCGGCAACCTTGCCCTGCGGGTTGCCGGCCGCACCGAGGCCGCACAGATCACCCTTGATATCAGCGGCAAACACCGCGACGCCGGCGTCGCTGAACGCCTCGGCCAAACGTTGCAAGGTGACGGTTTTACCGGTACCGGTGGCGCCGGCGACCAGTCCGTGGCGGTTCGCCAGGCGCATGGCCTGACCAATCTGTTGCCCCGCGAGGTCGGCGCCGATTACGAGTTGCGATGAGTCAGGCATTTTGTCACCCAATGGTTAATCTTTGATTCTGCATGGCCGATAAAGAAGAGTGAGAGACCCGACCACAAGTCAGGCCGGACATTTCCCTAAGGAGAGACGGAAATATCAGCTTGTTTTCACCCTTGCCCATTTCGCGCGCCTCTATAAAAGCACGCCCTGGACATTAAGACCTTAGCGGAACCCCAAGCCATGAACAAAAATCTGCGCTTCAGCCATAAAATTTTGCTTGCCGCCGCCCTTATCGTCATTGCCGCCTTCGCCTCGTTTACCTTGTACAACGACTGGCTACAGCGCAACGCGATCCGCGATGACCTGAACAACTATCTCAACGAGATGGGTGAAGTCACCGCCGGCAATATCCAGACCTGGCTCACCGGTCGCATTCTGCTGATCGAGAACGCCGCCCAGAACATCGCCATCAACCCGGAACCGGCCAATGTCGCCAGCCTGCTGGAACAGAAAGCCCTGACGTCGACGTTCATGGCTTCCTACCTCGGCGATGCCACTGGCCACTTCACCATCCGTCCTGATGCGAAGATGCCCGACGGTTTCGATCCACGCGTGCGCCCTTGGTATAAAGGTGCCGAGAGCAGCAGCACCTCGACTCTGACCGAGCCGTACATCGACGCTGCCACCGGCCAGTTGATCATTTCCATCGCCACTGCCTCGAAGAAGGCCGGTCAGAGCGTCGGTGTGGTTGGCGGTGACCTGAGTCTGCAATCGCTGGTCGACACCCTCGCCGCGCGGGATTTCGACGGCATGGGTTATGTGTTCCTGATCAGCGCCGACGGCAAGATCCTCGTGCACCCGGACAAGGCTTTGGTGATGAAATCACTCAAGGAAGCCTATCCGCAGGATACCCCGCGCATCAGCAGCGACTTCAGCGAAGTCACCGTTGACGGCAAAACCCGCATCGTCACCTTCGCGCCGATCAAAGGCCTGCCGTCGGTGAACTGGTACATCGGTCTGTCGGTGGACAAGGATCAGGCGTTCGCAATGCTCAGCGAATTCCGCACCTCCGCAGTGATCGCGACAGTCATCGCTGTAGCGATCATCCTCGCGCTGCTCGGCATGCTGATCCGCATTCTGATCCAGCCGCTGCACGTCATGACCCGCGCCATGGAAGACATTGCCGATGGCGAAGGCGACCTGACCAAACGCCTGACCATCGTTAACAACGATGAGTTCGGCGTGCTGGGCACCGCATTCAACCGCTTCGTCGAGCGTATTCACGGCTCGATCCGCGAAGTGTCGTCGGCCACCGGGCAAGTCAACGAAGTCGCGCTGCGTGTGGTCGCTGCGTCGAACTCGTCGATGTACAACTCCGATCAGCAAGCTTCGCGCACCAGCAGCGTTGCCGCCGCGATCAACCAGCTCGGCGCCGCCGCGCAGGAAATCGCCCGCAATGCAGCACAAGCGTCGAATCAGGCCAGTGATGCACGCGGCCTCGCCGAAGACGGCCAGCAAGTGGTGGATCGCAGCATCAAAGCGATGAATCAGCTGTCGAGCATGCTCAGCGCGTCGAGCAGCAACATCGAATCGCTGAACAGCAAAACCGTGAACATCGGCCAGATTCTCGAAGTGATCACCAGCATTTCCCAACAGACCAACCTGCTGGCGCTCAACGCGGCGATTGAAGCGGCGCGTGCCGGTGAGGCCGGTCGTGGCTTCGCGGTGGTGGCCGATGAAGTGCGCAACCTGGCGCACCGCACCCAGGAATCGGCGCAGCAAGTGCAAACCATGATCGAGGAGCTACAAGTCGGCGCCCGTGAATCGGTAAGCACGATGAGCGACAGCCAGCGCCACAGTCAGGACAGCGTCGAGATTGCCAACCTCGCCGGGGAGCGCTTGAACAGCGTGACGCAGCGCATTGGCGAGATCGACGGGATGAACCAGTCGGTGGCCACCGCGACCGAGGAGCAGACCGCCGTGGTTGAGTCGATCAACGTCGATATCACCGAGATCAACACGCTGAACCAGGAAGGCGTGGAGAACTTGCAGGCGACACTGCGCGCGTGTTCGGATCTGGAGCAGCAGGCTTCGCGGTTGAAGCAACTGGTTGGCAGCTTCCGTATCTGAAGATCAAGAGCCTTACCCCCTCACCCCAGCCCTCTCCCCCAGGGGGGCGAGGGGAAAGGGAGCCGATCTTCGTGCTGTTCAAAACCTGAGTTCGACTCGGTATTGCACGTCGGCGTAATTCGCTCAAACACCTCGGTCAGTCCCCTCTCCCTCCGGGAGAGGGCTAGGGTGAGGGTGCTCTTCAGCTCTACCGCGCAATCCCGACCGAACATCTATTCTTGATAAAGGTCAACCAAGGGAGAACCACGCAGCGGAGGGATGATCACCGTGCATATCGCCGACATCACCATGTTCTACGCCCCGGCCAGCGGTGGCGTGCGCACTTATCTGGATGCCAAGCATCGCCGGCTGGGAGTCAAACCCGGCATTCGTCACAGCCTGCTGATTCCCGGCGCGCACTTCGGTGAACACGATGGCGTTTATACGGTTCCCGCCCCCGCCCTGCCCTTCGGCAAAGGGTATCGCTTCCCGCTGCGCCTCGCGCCTTGGCGAAATGTCCTGCAGGATTTGCAGCCCGATCTGATCGAAGTCGGCGACCCTTACCTGACGGCCTGGGCCGCACTGGATGCGCGGCGACAACTGGATGTGCCGGTGATCGGCTTTTATCATTCGGATCTGCCGCTGCTGATCGGCAATCGTATGGGGCATTGGGTCACGCCGAATATCGAGGCGTATGTCACCCGGCTCTACGGCAACTTCGACCGGGTACTGGCGCCAAGCCAGGTGATGGCTGACAAACTCAGCGGACTTGGCGTGCGCAATGTCTTCGTGCAGCCCTTGGGCGTGGACCTGCAAACCTTTCATCCTGAAGCGCAGGACCGCAATCTGCGCGCAGAACTGGGCATCGCCGAGGACACGCGCCTGCTGATTTTCGCCGGACGCGGCTCGAAAGAGAAAAACCTGCCAGTGCTGCTCAACTGCATGCGACGCCTCGGCCCGCGTTATCACCTGCTGCTGGTCGGCTCATCGATGCCCGCCGTGGTGCCGGACAACGTCAGTGTGATCGACGAGTTCTGCCCTGCCTGGCGAGTCGCGCAATTGATGGCCAGTGCCGACGCACTGGTACATGCCGGTGATCAGGAAACTTTCGGGCTGGTGATTCTTGAAGCCATGGCCTGCGGCATTCCCGTGGTCGCCGTGGCCGCGGGAGCCTTTGAAGAAATCGTTACTGAGTCATGCGGCCTGCTCTGTGCGCCGAACAACCCGCAGGCGATGGCCAATGCCGTGCGCGAGCTGTTCAGTCGTGGCTGCGTGAGACTTGGCCAACAGGCGCGCGAACATGTAGAGCAGCATTACGCGTGGGATGCGGTGGTCGACAGCCTGCTCAGTCACTATCACGCCGTCCTTGGCCACGCACTGCCACGGGTGGCCAATGGCTGAGTCGATGAATCACCCTGCCGTGTTGCTGGTGCTGCACGATGTGGCGCCCTCGACACGGGCGGATTACCAGCCGTTTGTCGCGGCCGTCGACGCAATGGGCCATGTGCCGATGACCTGGCTGGTGGTGCCGGACTTCCATCGACGCAACGCCCTTCAGGCTCACCCGTCGTTTCGTCGAATGCTCGATGAGCGCGTCGCCCGTGGCGATGAACTGGCCCTGCACGGCTATTTCCATGACGACCTGGAGCCCGGGCCGACGACCCCACGTGACTGGTTCATGCGCCGGATCTACACCCATGAAGGCGAGTTCTACGGTTTGCCCCCTGAAACCGCCCTCGCCCGTCTGCGCGCTGGCATCGAGTTGTTTCAGCGCTACGACTGGCCACTGCACGGCTTCGTCGCCCCGGCGTGGCTGATGAGCGACGGCACACGCCAGGCACTGCGCCAATTGCCGCTGAGCTACACCAGTGATCCGCAGTATCTCTATCACTTGCCGGACTTCACCGCCATCAATGCCCCGGGCCTGGTCTGGAGTGCCCGCAGCGCCTGGCGCCGTGGCTTGTCAAAAATAGTCAGCGAGCAGCGGCAGCAGCGCTGGCGTCAGGCGCCGGTAATTCGGCTAGGCTTGCACCCGGTGGACATGCGCCATCGTTTCTCTCGTGATTACTGGTTGCACACCCTTGAACGATTGCTGGCGGAAGGACGCGTACCGATGACCAAAATGCACTGGCTCGCTCAACAGCGCGGTCTATTGGAACGCGCCGCATGAGTCGCGGCATCCTGTTATTGATCGGCCTGCTCGCGGCAGTGCTGATTCCGGTTGTGCTCGGCGGCAGCGAAACCTGGGTGCGCCTGCAAAACTTTCCGTTGCAATGGTTGCTGGTGATGTTCGGCATGATCCTGCTGTGCTGGGGCATCAATACCTTGCGTTTGCGTTTGTTGCTCGGCGATCAACGCGACCGCGTCACGCCGCTGAAAAGTCTTGGCGTGGTCATGGCCGCCGAATTCGCCTACTGCGCGACACCCGGTGGCAGTGGCGGGCCGCTGACGATCATGGCCCTGCTGGCCCGATCGGGTGTGCGCCCGGCGCGGGGCAGCGCAGTGTTTGCCATGGATCAGCTCAGCGACTTGCTGTTCTTTCTCTGCGCCCTGAGCGGAATTCTGATTTATGCGCTGTTTCAGCATCTGAGCGATCGACTGGAGTGGCTGCTGACCGTCAGCGCCGTGTCGTTGTTTGGCGGCCTGTTCAGTTGCGTGTTGGTCGCGCGCTACCACCGCGCGTTGATTCGACTGAGCGGGCGTCTGTTGGCAAGGGCCAACGTCAAGGTCAGCACCCGGCGGCGCTGGGCGCGCAAGTTGCTGCACTTTCTCGCGGCTTTTACCGACACGCTGAAGTTGCCCTGGCAGACACTGATCAAGGTCTTTGCGCTGACGTGCGTGCATTGGCTGCTGCGCTACAGCGTGTTGTATCTGGCGGTACGCGGTCTGGGCGCAGACTTGCAGTGGGCCTGGAGTTTTCTGGTGCAGATGCTGTCGCTGGGCGCCGGACAATTCAGCCTGCTGCCGGGCGGCGCGGGGGCGGCGGAACTGACATCGGCGGCACTGTTGGCGCCGATGATCGGAAAATCCACCGCAGCGGCGGCGATCCTGATTTGGCGGGTGGTGACTTACTACTTCTATCTAGTGGTGGGTGGCCCGGTGTTTCTGTTGATGTTGGGGCGCCCGTTGCTGAAGAAACTGATGAATGTCAGGCAGGCTTCTTAGCTTCGTCCTGATCCGGTTTGAGTTGTTCCCACAACTCGGCGGCGCCGGGAAACTCGGTGCCATCTTCCGGGCTCATGTCTTCCGGATCGTAGCGGCTCAGGCAACCTTCACCAAGGGTTGCCGGGGCTTTGGATGTGGCTTTGTCCAATGGATCGCTCATGAGCTTTTCCTCGGTTCAGAAACGGCGAAGGGCCTGGAACGATTGAACGCCCAGACCCTTCGTTTTTCAAGCCTGTGTGATTTGAATCAGAACACCACAGTCTTGTTGCCATGCACCAGCACGCGGTCTTCGAGGTGATAGCGCAGGCCACGAGCAAGCACCATCTTCTCGACGTCACGGCCGAAACGCACCATGTCTTCGATGCTGTCACTGTGGCTGACACGGACCACGTCCTGCTCGATGATCGGGCCGGCGTCCAGCTCTTCGGTCACGTAGTGGCAGGTCGCACCGATCAGCTTCACGCCACGCAGCGACGCTTGGTGATACGGCTTGGCGCCGACGAACGACGGCAGGAAGCTGTGGTGAATGTTGATGACTTTATGTGCGTATTCACGGCACATGTCCGGCGGCAGGATTTGCATGTAGCGCGCCAGCACCACCACTTCAGCATCGTGCTGTTTGACCAGCCGCGACACTTCATCGAAGGCCGGTTGCTTGTCCTGCGGATTGACCGGGACGTGGTAATAAGGAATGCCGTGCCACTCGACCATGCTGCGCAGGTCATCGTGGTTGGAAATCACGCAAGAGATTTCGCAGTCCAGTTCATCGCTGTGCCAGCGATGCAGCAAGTCAGCGAGGCAGTGGGATTCGCGGCTGGCCATCAGCACAACGCGCTTTTTCTGCTCGGTGTCGGTGATGCGCCAGTCCATCGAGAACTCTTCGGCGATCGGCGCAAACTTCTCGCGCAACACTTCAATACCGAAAGGCAGCGAATCGGCACGAATCTCGTGACGCATGAAGAACCAGCCCACTTGATTGTCCGAGTGGTGGCTCGCTTCGGTGATCCAGCCGTTGTGGGCTGCCAGAAAATTACTGACTTTGGCAACAATGCCAACGCGGTCCGGGCAAGAAATCACCAGGCGGAAAGTGCGCATGAGGGGGAAACTCCAGAACTTCGCAAAGGCCGCCATTCTAGCGGCTGCGCGGGAAAACTGCAGTATTGATCAGCACGGCCCCGCTCAAGCTCGGCGCTACGGATGCTTGACGGGGTGATCGTCCACCTGACAGTGATCCCGTGGTATCGCTTGATCAGACAACTGTGAATATCTGTGATGACTGGGTCACACTATTTAACTGAATATTCAATAGATGGCAGTTTCTCGTAACTAATTTAAATAAAAACTCCGGTTAAATGTTTACTTGATGAAACAGCCTGACTATTATTGCGGCACTGTCCCCCTGCCATTCAGCACTCTACTAAGGTAGTAATCATGTCCTTGATCAACGAATACCGCGCCACCGAAGAAGCTATCAAAGAGCTGCAAGCCCGTTTGAAGAACCTGTCGCAAGACGACAAACTGCAAGCCGAGCTGGAATTCGAAGGCAAACTGCGCACCCTGATGGGCGAATACTCCAAGTCCCTGCGTGACATCATCGCGCTGCTGGACCCGGAAGCAAAAACCAAAGCAGTACGCGGCGGCGCAGTAAAAACTACCGGCACCAAGCGTGCCCGCAAAGTTAAACAATACAAAAACCCGCACAACGGCGAAGTCATCGAAACCAAAGGTGGCAACCACAAAACTCTGAAAGAGTGGAAAGCCAAGTGGGGCGGTGACGTGGTTGAAGGCTGGGCTACCCTGCTGGGCTAAGCCGCAACGCTTTCGCAGAGCGATCCGCGAAAAAACAAACGCCAGCGAATGCTGGCGTTTTTTTATGCACGGCATTTAAGCCCGGTCATGTTCGATTTCAAAGATTCAAACGTTTGCGCAATGCCTGGACATAATTCTGCCATTCATTGAGCACCTCACTCTGCAGCGGCGTGGCATTAAGTGACCATTGCTCTGCTGCCTCGCTAAAAGACTTCAAGGTATTCGGCGCGCCGTATTCAGGTGCGGACAACCGCTGCTGACAAAATATTCTCCAGCGTTCTTGCTCTTCGAAATTCAACGTCTCGGGAAAGTTACGCGCGCGATATCGAAAGAGTAATTCGGGCAAACGTTCGTCATCGAAAGGCCATTGCTCTTGCGCTAGTTGTGCCGGGTCGGCGCTCCTCACTTGCTCACATAGACGGCGGTCGCGATCACCGATAAATCCGTCGTACAACTGTTGTTCGGGATCCTCGCTCGGCGTGAAATCTTCGCTGGCATAAATTGCCGCAACTTTATCTTTCCAAACTTGTTGTGCGTCAGTTAGCCGCAGCGCTCGCTGTTGATACAGCGCCATGTCCAGCCCCAGACGCTGCTGATCCTGCGCGCGCAAAACCGCAAGCGGCGCCACCACCGGGCAACGGTTGATGTGAATCAGCTTGAGCGGTACCGGCAACTCGCCTTCCAGCAAGTCATCGCGACGCGTGTACAAACGCTGGCGCAGGGTTTGCGCGTCGAGATCCAGCAAACCCTGCGGGTCGAGGTGCAGGTCACAGACGATCAGTGCATTACGGTTTTTCGGGTGCCAGGCCAGTGGCAGCACCAAGCCGACATAACTGCGTGCCGCCGAGAAACGCCCTGAAATATGCACCAGTGGCTGCAACAGGCGAATCTGGTCCATGACTTTCTGCTTGCTGCGCAACTGAAACAGCCAGTCATACAGCTTCGGCTGTTTTTCGCGGATCAACCGCGCCAGTGCGATGGTGGCGCGCACGTCTGACAAGGCTTCGTGGGCGTGACCATGATCGATATTGTTCGCCGCCGTCAGGCGTTCGAGCTTGAGCGTCACCCGGCCTTCGTCATCGGTCGGCCAGACCAGACCGTCAGGACGCAACGCGCAAGCAGCGCGCACCACATCGATCAGATCCCAGCGACTGTTGCCGCCCTGCCACTCCCGCGCGTAGGGGTCGAAGAAGTTGCGATACAGGCTGTAGCGGGTCATCTCGTCGTCGAAACGCAGCGTGTTGTATCCCGCCCCGCAGGTGCCGGGGGCGGCCAGCTGAGCGTGAACCCGCGTCATGAAGTCCGCTTCGCTCAAACCCTTTTCGGCGAGCTGGCTCGGGGTGATGCCGGTGATCGCGCACGCCGCCGGATGCGGCAGGATGTCTTCACTGGGCTGGCAGTAGAGATTCACCGGCTCGTCGATCTCGTTGAGCGCATGGTCGGTGCGAATTCCGGCCACCTGCAACGGGCGATCGTTGCGCGGATTGATGCCAGTGGTTTCGTAGTCGTACCAGAAGATTGAAGTCACGGGCGGTTCCTGAACTGAAGATCGGCGAAGTCTAGGCGCTCGACCGCCGTCGCGGCCAGCCTTGAAACATTCAAACACCTTGCGGCAATCACTGTGCAATACATAGTTATGTCGTTTCCCCCCGAGAGGCTGCTAGCATCGGCCTCACTTGCACCCCGAACAGGCGAACATCAGGTAGCCCATGCTCGAGCCCACAGCACCGCCAAGGAAAGCACCGCTGGCCCCGCCGCTGGATACGCGGCATCAGGTCGAAACGCCGGAAGGCATCGATCTGCCGTTGCGTCCCGCCGGGTTGATGGTGCGTGCCGTGGCCTTTGCCATCGATCTGGGTATTCGCGGCCTGATCATGGGCGCGCTGTTCATCGCCCTGGCGTTTCTCGGCAAGCTCGGTATGGGTCTTGGTTCGCTGCTGCTGTTTGCGATCAGCTGGTGGTACATGGTGCTGTTCGAAGTGCTGCGTCAAGGCCGCTCGCCGGGTAAACAGTGGATGGGCCTGCGCGTGGTGCACGACGACGGCACACCGATTGGCTGGTCGGCCTCGCTGCTGCGCAACTTGCTGCGCTTTGTCGATCTGCTGCCCTTCGGCTACTTCCTCGGCGCGCTCAGTTGCCTGCAACACCCGACCTTCAAACGCCTCGGCGACATCGCGGCCGGCACACTGGTGGTCTACAGCGAACGCCCGTTGACCCGACCGCAACTGCCTGATGCCGAACCCCGGCGATCGCCGGTCACCCTGACTCTCGCGGAACAACGCGCCGTGCTTGGCTTTGCCGAGCGCCAAGGTGAATTATCGCCAGCGCGGGTCAATGAGCTGGCTGCCTTGCTCGCCCAGCCACTGCATATTTCCGCACCCAAAGCGGTCGTTGAACTCAACGGCATCGCCCGTGGTTTGTTGGGTACGTCATGAAGCAAAGCCTTTTCGAGACGCGTCACAAGGCCGAATGGGAGCGTTTTGCGCTGGCCCTCGAACGCCTCGAACGTGGCAAGGACACCTCACAAGTAGCCGGCTTCCCCAAGGCCTATCGACGGCTTTGCCAGCATCTGGCATTGGCCCGGGAACGTGGCTACAGCAGTTTCCTCATTGATTCGTTGCAACAACACGTGCTGCGCGGGCATCAGCAGTTGTACCGCCATCGCAGCCGCCTCGGCGCCAATCTGTTGAGTTTCATCCTTGCCGACTTTCCGCGTCTGGTACGTGCCGAATGGCCTTTTGTGCTGGCCGCGGCTTTGCTGTTCTTCGGCAGCCTGATCAGCGTTGGCGTGTTGGTGTATGTGTTTCCCGAACTGGTCTACAACCTGATCCCCGCCGATCAGGTGCGTGAGATGCAAGGCATGTATGACCCGGTCGCCGGCCACCTCGGGCGCCCCGCCGAACGCGCGGCCAGCGAAGACTGGGTGATGTTCGGTTACTACGTGATGCACAACATCGGCATCGCCTTTCAGACCTTCGCCAGCGGTTTGCTGATGGGCGTGGGCAGTGCGTTCTTTCTGTTCTACAACGGCATGGTCATCGGCGCGGTCGCCGGGCATCTGAGCGAGATCGGTTTTGGCCAGACCTTCTGGTCATTCGTCATCGCCCATGGCGCCTTTGAACTCACCGCCATTGCCCTCGCCGGGGCGGCCGGCCTGGAACTCGGCTGGGCCCTGATCGCCCCCGGACGGCTGAGCCGCAGCGAAGCGCTGCAACGGGCGGCGCGCAAAAGCGTGTTGCTGGTCTGCGGCGTGATGTTGTTCCTGTTGATTGCCGCGTTCATCGAAGCCTATTGGTCATCGAAAACCAGTGTCACACCTTTGACCAAATATCTGGTCGGCGCCGGGCTTTGGACGTTGGTTGCGCTCTATCTGTCGTTCGCCGGAAGGACACGCCATGCGCCTGAGTGACGCCACCGTGGTGATCCGTCCGCGCACGACCTGGGAAGCCATGGACCTCGGCGTGCTGATGAGCCAGCAACATCGCCGTCTGCTGATGACCAGTTGGGCGATCGTCACCTTGCCGCTGTTCGCTTTGCTCAGCCTGTTGTTCTGGGATTCGCCGTCACTGGCGGTGTTTATCTTCTGGTGGCTGAAACCGGCGTACGAACGCCTGCCGTTGTACATCCTGTCGAAAGCGCTGTTTGGCGAAACGCCGACACTTAAACAAGCCTTGCGCGAATGGCCACGCCTGCTCAAACCGCAACTGCTGGCCAGCCTGACCTGGCGCCGCCTGAGTTTGAGCCGCAGCTTTCTATTGCCGGTGGTGCAACTCGAAGGCCTCGACGGCAATGCCCGGCAACAACGCCTGCAGGTGCTGCTGCAACGCAACGCCGGCGCCGCGCAATGGCTGACCCTCATCGGTGTGCATCTGGAGACCGCGTTGTGGATCGGCCTGATGGTGTTGTTCTACATGCTGTTACCGCAGCAGATCGAAACGGATTGGGACTGGCAATCGCTGATATTCGCGGCGGATCACGATTGGCGCTGGCTCGAACACCTGACCAATGTTTTCTATGCGCTGGTGCTGGTGGTGTGGGAACCGATCTACGTCGCCTGTGGCTTCAGCCTTTATCTGAACCGCCGCACACAGCTGGAAGCATGGGATATCGAGCTGGTGTTCCGCCGCTTGCGACAGCGCCTGAACAACGGTGTATTGGGGGTGCTGCTGGCGGTCTGTCTGCTGCTGCCGAATGTGCCTTCGGCGTGGGCAGCCGAGCCTGATGACAGTCCACAGGCACCGCGACTGTTGAATCAGCCGCTCACCAGTCAGGCCTCCCGAGACAGCATCAAGGCGTTGCTCGAACAACCGCCGTTCAAGAACAAGGAATCCGTCACCCGCTATCGCTTTGGCGACGACCCGGCGAAACCTGCCGAAGCGCAAACACCGGGTGAAGCGCCGCAGTGGTTGAAAACCCTGCTGGGCTGGCTCGACGGGCAACACCTCAATCTGCTGGCGAAGATCATTGAAGTGTTGTTGTGGGGCGCGCTCCTGGCGGCAATCGGCTGGCTGCTCTGGCGTTATCGCGAGTTCCTGCAAGCTTTCGTCAGTCGCCGCCCGAGACTGCCTGCCAAACCGAAACGCGCGTTGCCGCAGCAAGCCTTCGGTCTGGACTTGAACCGCGACACCCTGCCTGACGACATCGCAGCCAGCGCTGAGCAACTCTGGCAAAGCCAACCCCGCGCAGCGTTGGGCTTGCTGTATCGAGGGCTGCTCAGCCATCTGCTCCACGATTTCGATCTGACCCTGAAGCCCGCCGACACCGAACTCCAGGTGCTGGCGCACATTGAACAATTGCAGCGCGCCGAACTGCTCGCCTTCAGCCGCAACCTGACCAACCACTGGCAAAACATGGCCTACGGGCATCGCGTACCACCGGCGTCCATGCAACAGGAATTGTGTGATGGCTGGCGCGCCTTGTTTGGCCCCGGAGCTGCCCGTTGAGTCGCCGGACACTGTGCTGGGGCGCTGCGTTGATCGCCCTGTTGCTGGGCGCGCTGAGCGTTTTCCTCTACCTCAAGGCCAAGCCTTATCAGGAAGAAGTCGATCACGGCCCCTCGCCCGCCGCGCAAGCCAATCCTTATCTGGCGGCCGAGATCTTTTTACGTGAGCGTGGGCTCATGGTCAGCCATGCCGAAAGCCTCGCGGCGCTCCCCGATATCGACCCACGCCGTCATACATTGCTGTTGTTCAACGACCGCTCGCAAATGACCCCGCGTCAGGTCGATCAGGTATTGAACTGGGCACGGGCCGGCGGGCGCCTGGTATTCGTCGCAGAATCACTGTGGGATGAGCAGACCAGACAGAGCAACGACCTGTTGCTCGACCGGGTGCAACTGCATCAATCCCTGAGCAAGGACCTGAAAGACTTGCCTGCAGACGTCGAACCAGAACGCTTTCCGAAACTGACCCGACTCTATCTGGAAGACGAAGACGCACCGGCCTACGCCGGCTTCGACACCGATTTCCACCTCGACGACCCGAAGAATCTGGCGCAAGCCTGGGCCAACAGCGCCAAGGCCACGCACATGATGCAACTGCCCTACAGCCTCGGCTCGATCACCGTGGTCACCGACGCCGAATTGTGGAAAAACAAAAGCATCAGCCAATACGACAATGCCTGGCTGCTCTGGTATTTGAGCGCCGACACCGACGTCACCTTGATCTACAACACCGCGCACGATGGCCTGCTGACCTTGCTCTGGCGCTACTTCCCGCAAGCCATCGTTGCCCTGCTGGCGTTGATCGGTCTGTGGCTGTGGCATGTCGGTGTGCGCCATGGACCACTTCAGACGCCGGCCCCGAGCGGGCGGCGACAGTTGCAGGAACACCTGCGTGCCAGCGCCGATTTCCTGTTGCGTCACAACGGCCAACAGGCACTCCTGCAAGCCCTGCAACAGGATGTGCTGCGCCGCGCCCGCCGTCGCCATCCCGGCTTTGACCAATTGAACGTTGCCGAACAATGGCTGGCGTTGTCGCGCCTGACCCGGCAATCCACTCGCGCTATCAGCCAGGCCTTGAGCCCGGTGCCGAACCGGCGGATCTCCAGCGCCGATTTTTGCCGCCAGGTCGCCCACCTGCAAACCTTGAGGAACACGCTATGACCGAACAGATCGAGCCCGGCAGCGCCAGCCACGCCGCCCAGCAACGCCAGCGTGCCAGCCAGTTGGCGCAAGCGGTGCGCGGCGAATTGCAGAAAGCCCTGATCGGCCAGAATCAGGTGATCGACGACGTGCTGACAGCGCTTATCGCCGGTGGCCACGTGCTGCTCGAAGGCGTGCCGGGGCTGGGCAAGACCCTGCTGGTGCGTGCACTGGCCCGCTGCTTCAGTGGCGAATTCGCGCGGATTCAATTCACTCCGGATCTGATGCCCAGCGATGTCACCGGCCACGCGGTGTACGACTTGCAAACCGAGCAGTTCAAACTGCGCAAAGGCCCGTTGTTCACCAATCTGTTGCTGGCCGACGAGATCAACCGCGCACCGGCGAAAACCCAGGCCGCCTTGCTCGAAGCGATGCAGGAGCGTCAGGTCACGCTCGAAGGTCGCGCCCTGCCCATCGCGCAACCGTTCATGGTTCTGGCCACACAGAACCCGATCGAACAGGAAGGCACCTATCCCCTGCCGGAAGCCGAGCTCGACCGGTTCATGATCAAGGTACGCATGGACTACCCCGACGCCGATCAGGAGCTGAACATGGTGCGTCAGGTCTGTCGCTCGACCCGTGCCGACATGCTCGATGTGCAACCGCTGCGCACCGTGTTGCAAGCCAAGGATGTGCAAGCCTTGCAACGCATCGCCAGTGATTTGCCGCTGGACGACCAGGTCCTCGACTACGCCGTGCGCCTGGCGCGCAGCACGCGCACCTGGCCGGGGCTGACCCTTGGCGCCGGACCACGCGCCTCGATTGCCTTGGTGCGTTGCGCCCGTGCCCGCGCATTGTTGCGTGGCGGCGAATTTGTGATTCCCGATGACATCAAAGGCTGCGCGCTGGCCGTGCTGCGCCATCGCGTGCGCATCGCCCCGGAGCTGGACATCGAAGGTTTGCAGGTCGATCAGGTGCTCCAGCAACTGCTCGACCAGATTGCGGCGCCGCGTCTGTGAAACCCTCACGCCTGCTGTTGATCTGGCTGGCTGTGCTGCTGGTCATCGGCATTGTGCTGGGGACATTGCGGGCACTGGAGACCGATATCCCGGCCAGTCTGATCTCGATCAACTGGGGTTTGCTGCTGGCACTGTTGGCCCTGGCGGTGCTGGATGCGCTGCGCCTCAAACGTCTGCCGACGCCGCGCATCACACGTCAGATGCCCGGTAGTCTCGCCCTCGGACGTTGGGGCGAGGTGCACCTGGAAGTCGAACATGACTTTACTGCGCCGACGAACATTGAACTGTTCGACCACCCACCGGAAGGCTTGAGCTTCGAACACCTGCCGCTCTCCATTGAATTGCAACCGGGCCAGCGCAGCCTGCTCGGCTATCGCCTGCGCCCGCTCAAACGCGGTCATTTCAGCTTCGTCCACTGCGAAATCAACCTGCCCAGCCCCTTGGGATTATGGTCAGGCAAACGCCTGCTCAGCGTCAGCGACCAGACCCGCGTCTATCCCGACTTCGCCCGGCTCTACGGCGGTGAACTGCTGGCTGTGGACAACTGGCTCAGCCAGCTCGGCGTACGCCAGCGGCAACGTCGCGGTCAGGGTCTGGAATTCCATCAACTGCGCGAATTCCGCGAAGGCGACAGCCTGCGCCAGATCGACTGGAAAGCCACCGCGCGCCAGCGCACGCCGATTGCCCGCGAGTATCAGGACGAGCGCGATCAGCAGATCATTTTCATGCTCGACTGCGGCCGGCGCATGCGCAGCCAGGACGATGAACTGTCGCACTTCGATCACGCACTCAATGCCTGTTTGCTGCTCAGTTATGTGGCCTTGCGTCAGGGCGATGCGGTGGGTTTGAGCACATTTGCCGGCGAGCAGCCGCACTATCTGGCGCCGGTCAAAGGTAGCGGCCAACTGAACGTGCTGCTCAATGCGGTTTATGACCTTGAGAGCACTCAGCGTCCCGCCGATTATCAGGCTGCCGTCAATCAACTGCTGGCCCGACAAAAGCGCCGGGCACTGGTGGTGCTGGTGACCAATTTGCGTGATGAAGATGACGATGAACTGTTGAGCGCGGTTAGACGCCTGAGTGCGCAAC
The DNA here is from genome assembly GCF_004011755.1 of Pseudomonas sp. RU47. Lineage (GTDB taxonomy): Bacteria > Pseudomonadota > Gammaproteobacteria > Pseudomonadales > Pseudomonadaceae > Aquipseudomonas. Next base: position 5,225,863 of record NZ_CP022411.1, read on the forward strand.
ATCGGGTGCTGGTGGCAAGCCTGCGCGAGGAGGCGCTGGATTCGATACGCCAAAGAGCGGTGCAAAACTTGCCAGAAGCGCTAGCTTATTGCGGGACGGTGAATTACCTGAACGAACGGGCAGAACTCCATGAGCGCTTGAGTGCTCATGGGGTTCCAGTGGTGGATGTTCCGGCTGCGAAGTTGGGGGCTGAGCTGTTGACCCGGTATCTCGAGCTGAAGGGGGCGGAAAGCTTTTGATTGAAAAAATGCCTCCCTCGACTCAGAGGCATTCGTCCTCACTAAAGCGTAGTAATTGAGCTAAACGATACTGCCGTTATATCGATTTCTAATACTCATGGAGATATGTTGCCCCATAACGGTTATAACTACCTCTCCGTTTCTATTGGTGTAGTGAAGTTCGGGGGTGGTCGAGTAATCGCGATAGACGGCAACTTCAACGTTTTCTGCTGGAGTGTCCAAGAATCTTGAGATCGCCCTGATTCCGTACTCTTCATAAAAATAGATAGGTCCGTCATGTATTTTCGTCCAGCGCTCAGCGGACACTAAGTGATGACCCAACGACATGTGCCATGGTGAAGTCGTAGCCCACTTTCCTTCAAAACTCTCCACCCCCAATGAAAATCTGCCGTCCTGAGTGCTTCTTTTGCAGTCCAGAGCCCACTCTACCCACTCTGCACTCAGCATTTGCCTCTCCTTTGGATGTACCTCTATCCCCAGGCTTTCTGCACTGTCTCCCGCCCACGTCAGTTTCACCAAACGGCCCAATAAAGGACTGTCGGCTTTTACTTTTATGAGTATTGAATTGTATGCACCGAGGCAAGGATAGGCTGCTTCATCGAGTGCTTTCGGAACACTGTTGCATTGGACTTCAAATTCATTATCTAAATCGAAAGCTGACAATTGCCCAGGCAACAACCGATCAGGGAGATCCGGGCTGGTCAAATTCAGTGCAAAATCGCCGACGGGCCCTGATACCTCGGATGAGACGCTCCAGCGAATAGGCTCTCCGTCCACCGGACGCAAGGTTTTCAGTTCAGGCTCGAACTTCAGCCCCAACGCTTCGGCCCCGGTCAGATCTTCCAGCGCCACACTCGCCCAGCCAATCAACCAGCTGTGTTTCCTTACTCTCAATTCCAGGTCGTAGGTATAGGCGCGTGACAGAATCAACTTTCCATCAACAAGATCCACCTCTTCGCCATTGAGCCAAAGGGTGAACTCCTGCAGCCAGGTATCCGAGTCTGGAATCGCGGTAAACATCATCGATTTGACCTCCCATCCGGTATAACCACCTTTGACAGTGGCGAGCAACCAACCCTCTCTGACCGGAGGAAGCCTGAACTTGACCTCGGCTTTGCCGGTAGCATCCGTTTTCGTCGAGGCAATCTTGATGCCCGGATATTCCCACTCCACCTCGACATCAACCAACGGTTCAGCCGTCTGCGCGGAAATCACAATTACCTGTGCTGAAACTTCCTGGCCCGGATACCCACTGGGTTCCGCACTTTGCAGTGACTGAATTTCCCGCGGTTGATGCAGGAAACAAGGCAACGCAATTGACTCTGAATACAGGCTGTCGCCCACTGTGGCTGTCAATTGCACTGCACCAGGTGTCGTCGGTACAAACCGCACGCGCGCCACACCGTAGTAATTGGTGGTAGTTTTCAACTCGCCAAGATCCGGGCTGCGCCACGTCACGGTCACCCCGGCCATCGGCCTGCCGCTGATCACCGAGACCACTTCGACTTGCTCCGACACCTCCCCCCCCCAGAGCAATGTCTGGTTGACGCGCTGGCGCTCAGCGATTTTCAGCACGCGTTCACCCGACCCCAGCGACATCGCAATGACCGGAGACAGGCAGGCCAGCCGAGTGGACGCAAAGCGCAAGCCAAAACTACCGTCCGTGGAGCCATGCGACTTGAACGCATAGGTCTGTCCAAGCTCTGAAAAGAGCCGGGGATCACCCAGCCCTGGTTCCTCAAACTGCAAGCCCAGAGCTGCCGGTCCGGAGCCCGTCATTCCCAACGTCAGGTCCTTGCCCACCAAGGCACTGTCGCTCGGCGCGATGACGCTCAACACATGTTGGAGATTGTGCCGGGGGAAGAACGTTTGCGTACCCACTGGCTGTTTGTCCTGAAGGTCGAAACTCACCATCAGCTCATTCCAAGGATTGCTTGCCAGCGCGTTGACCGTCATCGGACGATGCTCTTCAAAGCCGTCAAAGCGACTGAGTACGGTCGCGATCACCGACTGCTCGCCGGCTTTTTGCGGCTTGAATTCGAAACCGCTCCAGCCATCCACCGTGGTGTGGATTTCTCGCGGTTCGGCATCGATTGTCCAGCTTACGGGCGCCTGATCCACGGGCTTTTCAGTGTGATGCGAGTAGACCTGCACCCACAACCACGCCGCATCCTGGTCCATGACCGGATCCACCGCCGATTCACGCCACGCCTCAATCCTGAGTTTGTTGTGGTCCAGCACCATCGGCTTGGCGACCGCTTCGAATTGCAGCTGCGGCAAGACCAGCGCCAGGGCAAATTCTTCCGGCTTCTCGCTCCCTTTAAAGTTCAGTACCCAGGTCGCCCCGCCGTCGCTCAATGTCTGCGGATCATCCCAGCGCGGCTCAACATCCACCCCTACCGTGTCAGCGGGTGTCCCCGTCCAGATAAATGACGCATCAAGCCCGACCAAAGGACTCAGCGCATGGGGTAATACCTTGAAGCGGTGAACAGCCTTGAGACAGGGATACAGACTGCGCTCATCCAGCGAGGACTGCACCTGATCGAGCATCAGCGCGACTTCCTCCTCCAAATCCTCGGCGAGCAGGCGTCCTGACAATTCGCGTACGCTCGGCAGATTTTCAAGACGCAGTTCAAGCTCGAACAAACTGCTGTGACTGTCGGCTTTATCTGAAACAAGCTCCCACTGCACTCCGCTCTCTATCAACGGTTTGGGTATTGTCAGGTCTGCGGGTTTCAATCCGATTCCAGGATCCTTGTCACCGCGCCAGTGCAGGCTGATGTAGCGATCGAACCACTCGTCACTGTCGCCAATGGGCACGACTTTCAGCGTGTGGGTCTTTCCACGCAGACAAAGCACACCAAGCGGATTGCCTTGAACATCGATATCGTCGAGCCAGATGCTGACCCGGCTTTTCCAAGGGCTCGTGGCGACGGCCGTGACGCTGAAGTCGCGCTCAGTCGGTACCGCATCTTCATGCGCCCTGAGAACAGCTTTGACAGTCAGTTCGCCGGCGGTCTTTGGCGTATACAGCAGACTCGCCCAACCACCGGATCCGGTGACACCGCGCACCGGTTCACCCTCCGGAATGATCCACTCGACCAACGCGTTGCTGACCGGATCACCGTCACCGCTGACCGTCTCATGCACGGCCTGCAGCCGCAGCAGCACACTTTCGGTTTCGTCCACGATCGGGGATCTGTTGGCTTCGCGCACCTCGCCCACCCTGACCCGATTACGCGCCAGCGACATCGGTTTGGCAGGCGACGGCAACAACAATTTCGAACAGACCAGCGACAGCTTGAAGCAACCGTCGCGCTTGTCTTCACTGCTCAGTGTCCAGACCATATCGTCCCCGGTGCCTTCTACCGGAACCTCAAGCGCAGGGCTGACATCGACACCCAGTTGCTCAGCGCTCTCGCCGCTCCAGTGCAAAGAAAACCCGGTTTTCAACAATGGACTGTCAGCCGCTAGCGGCAGACGCACCTGCAGGTCATGGGAGCTTCCACGATTCGGATAGCCTTGCGTGTCCCAGGCCGTCTCGTCACCTTCGACCACGGCCCGCAGATCTTTCCATGGGTCGTTGGCCAATACCGGCACATTGAACTTTTCAGTCCAGACTCCACTGGCGTAATAAAGGCTTTCGACCGACGCTTCGATAACCGCCACCCCCGCTTCCTTCGGCCCGAAGTCGTAGTAAGCCCAGCCTTGCTCATCGGTACGGGACTCAGCTTTCACACCGCTGCCCGCCAGCGACCATTTCACCTCGCGGCCCTCGATGGACTGCGAGGTGTAGAAAGAAACAACTTGCACGCCCAGTCGCACACGTTGTTCAAGTTCCAGCACCGGGTAATACGCTGCTTGGAGTCTATCCTTGAAGATCAGACGGTGATGCCCCAGTGATATGCGGATCGAAAAGTCCTCGGCGTCGTACTGGTTTTGCAAAGTCAGCGAAAACTCGTGGGGCAGTGGCAGATTGATCATCGGCACATCGAACGACCACGCTGACGTCAACAGTTGATCGACGCCCCAAGCGGGCGTCACGACGACCGCCTCCTGCAGGTTGTCAGAACTGATCAAGGCAGCCTTGGTACCGAGCCATGCATTGCCTGGCTCGGGCTCAAACGACAACTGGTGAGGCATGTACATCGGCAATGGGTTTTGTTCCCCGCCCAACGATGCCCCGACACACAGGTACACCGTCTGCTCTGGCGTCAGGCGCTCTTGATCCAGATGCACCGCTTGCAGCTTCAAGTCACCCAGACGCAGTTGGATGTCCAGGAAGGTAATGCAAATTCTTGGGTAAAGTTGACCCTCGTTGTTCAGCGGGCTGTGAATCTCGATACGCAGCGTGTCATCGCGAGCGAACGATACCCCCAGAGGCAAAACGCATGGTTTCAGGTCCAGCGCCAAGGGTTGCCCGGCTTCGCTATGGGCCTGACCCTGTGCGTGACCAAGCGGGCTATGCGGTTTGAGTTCGACCTCGTGCAGTTTCTCCTCACCCTTGAAGATGAACACCCAGCCCGATTTTTCGTGTCTCGTTTCGTACATGAAACTCAACGTATAACGCGCGTCTTCAACGGGATTCTGCGGTATCCGCACATCCTGACTTACCCAGCCACCATTCTTGATGGCCAGAAAGGGCGTCAGTTGCCCTTGCCACAACTCTGCCTCTTTTTCGGCCGATCCCGACTTTTTCCAATGAGCCAGTCCTTGAAGAAAACTACCATTGAGAATCAGACTTTCGTCGGCGTAGACCCCTGGTTTACTCATGGCGGCTCGCTCCTTGACGTTGACGCTTTGCGCCAGCTCTTCTAACCGTGGTGACCAAGTCTTCCACGTGCCGCCCGAAGGCAGGATCACCCGGCTTGGCCATGTAGTAGACGCGCACCACGACGTCCGACAGAGAGCGCAGCATTGCCGCCTGCGAATCTTGCCCGGCCCAAGGGAAATTCAATCTCCAGCTGGAGACCGCTCCGGTATTTTCGAACGGATTGAGCAAGCCCTCATCAGGTTTCATTGCCGTCAGACCATTGTCGGCAATGCCCTTGGAAAGGACGATCTGTTGACCGCTGCGCAGATTGAATTGCACCTCGACAGGAGCCCCACCGCCCTCAACGTCATGCAAGTATTTGACCGACTGCGACGTTGCCTTGGTGGCCGTCATGCTACCGAGCTGGACCAGAGAGGCGCGCACATCCTCGTAAGGCCCGCTAAGAACCGGCAGATCAATCTCCACCGCGCTGATCTGTCGGCAGTAATGCCCAGGATGATCACGGTCGAACAGCAACTGTGTGAGTCTGAATTCCAGCGAGCCATTGGTTTGCAGATCCGTCAACGCATCCGTCCAGCTATCCATACCCGGCTGAGGGTCGATTTCATCATCGAACAATTGGCGCAACGAAACGGTCTTGACAAGTTCCAGCCGTCGCTCGTTGCGTTGCAGGTACTCTCTTTCCATACGCAGGAGGTGCGCACGCAAATGCTCGCCGGCCGTCAACCCATGACGCTGATCCAGCCAGAACTGCTGCAACGGCCACTGTGTTTCATAATCGCCGGTTTCGGCACTCAACGACGCTTGAGCACTGAAGCACAAACTGAGCACCGCATCGTAGGCCTGGTAATGCAACGCCTTGAGCTGACCGATCATCCAGCCGTACAGCTCAGCATTGGTTGCACGCTTTTGCAGAAAGTTGTACACCGCCAATGCCTGGCCGTTGGCCCGCAGCGTTTGCGCCAGGTTGCAGCGGGCAGCCTCCACCGCATGCCGTTGCGCCTCGATTTGTGCATTGATCGCACCGACCTCCGCCAGCGCCTGATCGCGTTGCAGCCCCCATTCATTTCGGCGACGGCGATAGCCTTCGGTGGTGGACTGGTTATCAGCATCGATTTGCAACAGCGACGAGGCGACTTCCAGCCCGAAACACACGGCATCGGTCACTTTTTCAACACGATGACCGCCGTTGGCCAGGCCAAAAACGTTTGGCAACGACGCCAGAACTGCCCCTACAGGCTTGATGACCTTTGCGGTCAACGCAAGCACCTTCGACTGATCCAGGCTGGCCATGACCTGATATTCAACTGCCGACACGTTTTCGTTATAGCGCTGTGCATACGCATCAGCGCGCTGCTGTGCCACCGTACGACTCTGCTCAAGAGCCGTTACGCCCGCCTCCAGTTGCGCGATGGATTGCTCTTGTACTGTCTGGGCGTAGCTGCCCAGTTCCACCAGATGGTTTTGCTGCAGTTCTTCCTGCTCGGCACGGTCGCGACGCTCAAGCAGACTGAGCACCTGACTGCCGCAATCCTGCAGTGCTTGCACGTGCCGCAATACGACCTCGAATATCACGCGCCAACGGAATGCGTTGACCACCAACCGCCCCCCCAAAGGCCTCGGGCCGGCGGCACCGACCGCCGCGAGATCGCGCAGCAATTGATTCGGATCAGTCGCAGGGCTGAACAAGGGAATGTCCAGAGGCTTGCCGTCCAGCGTGAGGTTGTTACGCAGGTTGTAAATGCGCTGCTGCGGCGCGGCAAACAGGTCGAGCAACGATTGATTGACGGGAATCTTGAATGGCGCGCAGGCCAATAGCCCAAGCATGGGTGCCGTATCGGAGCCGGACGGGACATCGGCCAGACTGAAGTTGAATGTCTGTTCGAATTTTTCCAGAGCCGGACGCGTGCCACATTGCAACAGCAGGTTGCCGACCGTATCGGTTTGCCAATGACTCACCGCCCGAGTATTGGGCGCCTTGCCCATCAGAAAGCCAGCCTGCACGTAACACAATTTGGCCGCCACCAGGCTGTCTCGCGTCAGTTGGCGGTAATACCAATCCCCCCACGCCATCAGGTTTTTAACGTACTCGGTAAACATCAGCATTTTGAAGTGCACTGGCTTCGAATAGCCGATGGCATCCGGGTCGGCCGGAGCCAGCGCTTCACAGCCGGCATTGCCTTGATCCATCCCCAAGGGTCGGCAGCGCCAATAGCGCGGTTTATCCGGTAGCGGGGCTTCCTCTTTGATCGCCTGCGGGTCAAAAATGTGATGCAGCCACTGTTGCGCCTCTAGATAACGTTCCTCATCGCGCAGGCGGATCGCCACAAGGTGCGCCAGATGAAAAAAGATTTCCCAGAAATACAGCCCGTTGGCACCATCAAAAGCACCGTTTGGTTCGTCGAATTTAAAGCCTGTCGGCGGCGGCTCGCGCATGAACTGGTTCTCCCAGTGCAACACGGCGTCCACCGAGATATTGGCGCGCCAGACCAGTTCCGGACCAAACAGCGAATTCAGGCGGGTGTATTTCAGCTCTAGCGACGATTGGTTGAAGGAGAGAAACTGGGCGGCATCGACGGTGTTCTTCACCAGAGTGGGCGGGATGAAATCCAGCAGTTCGGCAACATTCAGTTTGAAATGCTTGACGCCGTACGCCCCGGCGTCAAGAGAGAAATTGGCGCTGTCCATCCAGCTTCCTTTCGCTCGACTGAACTCCTCCAAGGCGTCCACGCACCAGTTACCTGCCATCGGGCGATCCGCAGAGACGTCATCTGGGTCAGCAATTGTTCGGTTCAACAACTTCAATGCAATGCTCGTCGTAGCCGTGCCCGACTGGCCCGTGGGCATACAAAATCCCTGCACCACCAGTACATCTCGACCATCCGGACCATCACCTTCACGTCGTGCCGTGACTCGTAACCCCAGAAACGCAGCCAACGTACCGCCTTTTTCTACCTCGCTGACAATCCCAACCTGACTGGGCAGCCGATGCTGAACGGTCTCGGGGGTCTTGAAGCGCTTCTCCCATGCCTTGTCCAGCCATGCGCCATCGTCATACGTCACGGGGCGCATCAGTACGTCGTGAACCGTACGCGCCGACACTTTATGAGGGCCATACAACCCTTCGAACAGGATGCCCAGCGTCCCTTTGGGTTCCACAGAATCGGTGCGCACCGTCGCCACCATGGCAGTCAAAGAAAAGCTGGCACCTCCAGTAACAGTCGGGTACGCGGAGCTGTGCACAATCAACGGTGCCGACCATTGCCCGTTCTGCGTCATGAACGCCAGATTGATATCCAGCTTGCCGTCGATGGACTCGTCCTCGTTTTTACTGGCGACCGGCTCGCGCCACTCCGCCCAGACCAGACACAGTCGGCCATTCCAGAACACCGGGCGTATGTCCACAACCCGATTGGCGGGCTGAACGTCCACGGCTTGCCATTCGCTCCACGCCGCCGGGTTGACCGCCGTACAGGTCGGCGTCAGCTCGATCTGTGCCCTGCGCCAGAAGTACTGGCACGGTTGCACACGCTGGCGCCCGATGAAGTAGTAATCGGCACGTTCAGGCGTATCTCCGTCCATGTAGCAACTGAGAACATCCAGATCGCAGGTTTGCTCGAACGCTTGCAAATATCCGCGCATCGCTGCCTGAACCGAATCCACACTCAAACGCGTTTGATTGAGGTCGTTTTCAAGATTTCTGAACAGGCTGGTCTTGCGCTGGCGGACAAACGGGGTGATGTAGTTCTCCGGGTAGAGGCTGATCAGTTGTACTGCTGCCCAGTCCGGATAGTTGCTGTAGAGATCCCACTGCGCCAGATGTTCTGCAGGCACGTTGTAATCGATGAAGCCCGGCTCCAGTTTGCGATGCACCGCATTTATGTACTGCTGCACGCAACTGATTGCTTCAGCGACCCATGAGTTTTGCCTGGCATAAGTGTCCAGCGGATCCATGCGCAGCAATTCAAACAGATCTTCCGGCGTTCTCAGGAACGGGTACTTTTGCCTGCTGATCTTTCCAATGCAGTAATCGAGTAAAGCCGAACGACGTTTTTCCAGCAAACCACCGGAGGTGTTCAAATCCATGATCCGTGCTCCCTGGGACAAAAACCTGAGTCAAATGGCCGGCAGGCCACGCCGCTCATTGCTCGGCCTCATCGCCGGCAAAAGTGATGGGTTCGAAATAAGTTTCTGTCTCGCCACCATCGGTACGCACACTGAATACGAATGTCCCGCCGGTGGGGCTGGAAACGACCACACGCGTCACCCCTTCCTGATTGGTGAATCCATCCTCCGGTCGGATGATCGCTTCATTGATTTTCGCTGGCGGCACGCTTTGCACGAACCATTTCACGAGCACGTCTTTCCCGAGGTTGCCGTATCGGTCTTCCACCGTTGCGTACAGCTCGACTTCCTGCCCTCGGGGAACAATCCCCAGCGGGATCGGGGATTTGAAGTCACCGGGAAACCACAGGGTGCTGCCATCAGCGACGATAGAGACGGGTTCGGCAGGCTCGGGCTCGAACAAGTCCAGCCAGTACAAGATCTGGTCTGTCCCCATGACCTTGCCCGGCCAGTATTCAACCTCGACCCGGCCGTATATATCGGTTGCCTTGTTTCTCATGGTCCCTAACGTGGTGTGCCAGTAAACGTTGACACCCGTCATGGGTTTGCCTGCTGTATCTGTGACAGTCACCCTGTAGGTCGCTTTTTCATCAGGTTTGTTAGCAATCAAACTGTTGCTATCGATGATTTCAGCACTGGTTTTGACCAATGCCTTGAGGTCGCCCGGGGCATGCACCAGGGGTACCTGCGCTCGGGACTCGTTCAGCAAGGCAAGCTCAGCGGCCTTGGCATAGGCCTCCTTGTCCACTGTCTCGGGCAGATTGCCGATCTGGAAAATCGTCGATGCGTCCATGCCGGTTTTGCCTGACAGCACGCGTACGCGCATCAACAGATCGAGCTCGATGAGGCCTCCGAGCACCAGATTTCCAGACTTGTCGATGTGTTTCAGACAGTCGCGCACTTCCTGCGCGCTCCAGCCGAAAAACTCGGCCAGTCTGATGGCTGAGGCCTGTTGCGCCAGCCACAATGCACTCCCTGTGACCTCAGGCAGGGCATCGACCTGACGCAGGTAATCCAGCAGCTTTTGTGGCGGTTGCCGGCCAAGATCGAAAGCGCGCGTGAGCGTGCTCAAGTAGTACAGAGTGCGCACCGAGAGTTCAGGCTTGGCGCTCGACGGCTTGCCAAACCAGGCCTTGTGGCCGTAATCCAGGTAGTCCTGCAATAACTCAACACTGAGGTTCAGTGTCATGGCCACTTCACTGCGTCGCCGCACTTCGGCCAACACATCGAACAATGGGCCGCCAGCGTCCCGACGTCCCTCCTCAATATGCGCAACCACCTGTTCCAGAAAAGAGTGAGTGGTTGAGTTCGCCCAACTCAATATCGGTATGGCGTGCCCGGCCGGGATCCCGGCATAGACGGCCAACGTCTCCTTCAACAGTGATACCTGAGCATCCCGGGCTTGCAAAAGCACGGCGAACATTGTGTTAACGAGGGCGTCATGCGCAGACTGATCGAACCCGCCAAAAGCAGTTTGCACAACCCACAGGAGCTTCGTGCGCGCCTCAGCCTCGTATGCTTCTGGCGTTCCGGGGTAGTGCAACACCAGTCCGTTATGATCGACGAGAGCGTCCCCCCCCCTACTGGTCGACAGGAAGTCCAGCCAGTCGACCGCGCCAACAGAAGGAACGCCTGCCGTCAAAAAGTCATTGTTGGACAGCCGCGCCGCTGGCAGGAGGTTAGTGACCTGATCGAAAAATTGCAGGTCCGACTCGCTCGCTATGCTGACACTTTGCGGTACGGCAATGTGTTGCAACATCCAGAGCACCGGCAGATTACTTTGCTCGCACCATTGCACACAGGTGTCCATGGCTTCGACCAGACTCAGCACATCGGGGTTGCTGCTCGCCGAGGCGTTGATCACCGGCACGCCCGCCAGGCCATCAAGCCATTGCTGCCCGCCCAACAACGTCAGCATCAAGACACCTTCGACCGGTGTCATGTTAAACAGCCGCGGCAGTATGACCAGGCGACATAGACTGGAAACGATCGCCGGGGTGAGTAGCAAGGTGTCTTCACGCTTGTGTGCGCCGGCAACCGCCAGAGCCAGATAATGATAGGTCTGCAGATCGATACCCAAGCCATTGCACAGCTGGCTGATCGTCAGATCGGCCTCACCGGGCACCGGCGTCACCGGAAACAATCCACCACGGAGCTTCAAGGGTTCGCGATATGCCCCCTGACCATTGAAGATCTGATCGAATTGCGAAAGGGTTTCGCCACGACCATAGATCGACAATTGGTCAACAATCACAGCGAAATCCGCCGCCGTGCAGCGATAGCGTTCGCGCAAATGCTGGAACAGCCCCAAGGCATGCACGACGTTGGCCGATATCTCCCATTTCGGCGCACTGCCAGTGCTGCGAGCTTCAGCTCTGATTGCCGCCGTCAACAGGGCATCGACCTGGTCGCTCGGCAACTCGAGCCAGTTGTCCAGGCGCAGTTTGCGGTTCATCCGGTCGATTGCAGTCAGGCCTTCCTCAGTCTCGGGTTTAACCGTCAGCGTGTTGAAAGGTTTGTCTACTGCGTAATTGATCCGGATACCGGGGTGCACATTGGCGTTGATATAAACGGAGCCAGAACGGGCACTTTCCGCAGGTAAGTCCAGTTTGTCGACATAGTCGATGTTCGCCGAGCGCACCGGTGCAAAATCACCCACCGATAACAACCGTTCGATCTCCACGGCCCCGAGTTTGGTTGCTTCACCAAAATAGCTGACTTGGTCGAGTTTCTTCCCCTCAGACTCGTCAGTATCGTTAGTATCGAAGTTGTCTCGATAAAACGCCTCAGCATCCGAAAAAGGGTACATAGGCTCAGTCAGCAGATTTCGCTGATACGGGCCCAGCCGCGAGGCATGCGCCAGCGCCCGAGTGTTGCGGGACGCACCGACAACCGACGGCAGAAAATAGGGGTAGGACAGATCGATGCTGCGGTCGAAATCCCCCACCGAAAGCCCTTTGGAGCGCGCCACACCGTCAATCGTGACCCAATGCTGATAGTAAGGCAGGCCATTGGGATAGCGGGCGTTGATCAAGGCATCTTCGATCGACTCTGATTGCTGTGCCGTGATGAATTTCTCCAGCACCGCGATGATAATGTCGACCGACGACACCGCCTGATGCACCGCTGGCCCGTCGACAGACAGCAACTTCAAGTCGGTACGGCGGCCATGCAGCAGGAACTTTTCGTCCGCGTCATCATTAGGCTCGATACGCAGTAGAACCCAGCGCAACAGATCGATCAGGTATGCCACGGGCGAGATGCATGATTCCAACGCCTCGGGGGGGCACATGCTGTCGAATGGGGTTTTGAAGATAATCTCGTATTTCGGGCCATCAACCATCGACAGCAACCCGCTCGACGGATCGGTCTGTGTGGTTTGATCGCCCTTTAAAGTGTGCTCGATAAACTCACGCCGGATATACGTGACGTAACTGTTGGCCCGCCGGATGAGCTGTCGGGCGTCGCCCACACTGAGTTGGTACTCACTGACCAAGGCCTGAGCGCCTTTTTCCACCAGCGGAAAAATCGAACCGCCCTGCTCGAGATAAGACCTCAGCTTCCCCAGCCCGGCGTTTTCTGTGATGTGTGCTTCGCCAAATATTTGCTCGAACATTTGCACAACGGGGCGGGACGCAACAGTCATGATCAATATCCTTGAGACGATAGCGGGTTCCGACTATCTGACGTCATCATCAGATTGCCGGTCGTTATGTAAGGATTTAGCGCTTTTGAGTGACTTTCGCCTACTGTCAGATCTGACAGTATTTATGACCACTCATCGGAAAATGGGCCTATGAACGTTTCGAAGAACCAGGCTCGACCTCAAAGCGCTCGCTATCGACCCAGTCGGACCGTTTCTCACTATCGTTGAGGCTCTGCCTGAATCGAGACCATTGCCCTCCCGTCATCAGCGACGGTCCGGCCTGCGCTTGCCAGCCGTTCAGGGGATCGACGGGAATGTTCGCGCTCAATTCCAGATCCGGGTTGAACCAGCTCACGACTGCTCCGACGCCTTGGCGACCGTTGCCCGCCAGGGACACCGGGTTAGCCACCCAACTACCCGGTGCCGGCACCTCAATGGTGGGCCAGTAAGTGCCCAGCACAATCGGGCGCGTTGCCGGCTCCGATACGAATTCGCCGAGCGCCGAGACCACCTCCAGCAAAGGTTCTCCACCAGGCTGGTTGAGTTCCAGCCTCACCCACCAGGTGCGATCAGCCTTCACAGGCGCACTTTGATGTGTACTGCCCACCTTGACCGTGACTGTGTCGCCCGACACACCGAAACCGGACACCACCAATACCCGCCCGGCATGATCGTCTTTCGTCGGGGATTCGATATCGGGTGCTTTCGGGACGACCTGATAGGTCACCCGATCACTATCCTTCGACGTTTGAGGGTCACCGTCATTGTCGTAAATTTGCACGGCCCAGATGGTTTTTTCGCCCACCGGCAAGGTCACCTCGGCATTCCAGTCGCCTGTGCGATCTACACGCGCTTCGGTAAATGGCGCAGAAGTATCGCCGAGCATCCACACCTTGACCTGTGCGTACGGCATACCCTTCCCGGAGAGCGTCGAAGTGCGTGACAGCTTTTGTCCGTCGCTCGGACAGGTAAACTCCGGAGGGGGTACAACCGCCTTGAACTTGCGTTGCTCACTTCGCTTGAAAGGCCGCGCGTAGATGGTTTGCTCCGCCCGGATGGCATGTTCTTCAAACGTCAGCCCCCTGAGGTCGATTGACCATTCGCCACCAGGGGGCACGAGTTGTGGTGGCGTCAGATACTTCTCATATCGATCATCCCACAATCGCATCGTGGCGCCCTCCATGCCGCCCGAGCCGGTGACGGAAATGTCACGGGGTACTTCTTTGCCTTCCGGCGGATAAATGATGACCGGTTGTTCAATCACTGGATAAACCGTGAAAGTCCTGGCCACTTTCGGTGAATCCAGCCCTTCGGCAACCTGATGCACTTCGATCTTGTGCAGGGTATTGCCGCTAAAGGGGGTGGTTCGCCGGAACGTCCAGACCTCTGCAACGACAGTCACTACATACGGCTGAGGATCATCGCTGAAGTTGATATGCACCTTGGCTGTCGACCAACCGGTGCCGCTGAATTCCGGGCAAAGACCCTCTTCGGAAGGTACGTTGAGTCCGGGCGCCAAGGGGGGAGTCCTGACTTTGAGGATGCGCCAGTTTGGTGACCACTGACCGTTCAACGTTTGTTTGACGTGGACTTCCCGATCGTTTGAGGGTCCCCACACTGCCGATGCTGTGGTTGACCATTCATTACCGACAACAACTGTCTCTGGCGCGGCCAGGTTGACCCTGTCGGGACAAAAAACGTGCACCGTGGCGCCATTGAAACCCTTGCCACTGAAGGTCGGCCGGTATTCCACGGTGTGCTTCAAATCGCTGACATCAGGCAGCGTTTTGTCAAAGGTGAAATCCAGGGGCAGCGATTCGATCCAGCCGCCAGCACCATCGGACAGCTTCTGAACAATGGTCAGCGCGTATTCACCAGCCGCCCAGTTCGTCGCGATGGTTTCCCATTTGCCACTCGCCACGCCAACAGAGGGCGGGGGTGTTGGACTCGGGCCACTGTTGATAGTGATCTGCACGGTGGCGCGGTCATGGCCGTTGCCAGAAAACTTCACTGTGCTGTCAGTGGGATAGGTGACGTCAGGGGCGGTCAACTTTGGGGGGCGGATTTTGAAGGGACGGGCGCCGCTGCGCGCGGATGGAATGCCATCCACTTCCTGCACCGCTACGAGTGACAGGACTCCGGGGGCCAGGCCTGTCAGTTGTATGCTCCAGTCTCCAGCGGCCACCACAACTTTACTGGCCAAAGGGGGATCGTTGCCCAAATCTTTGAGAACCTTGATGGTGGCATTTGCCACGGCGCCTTTCCCTGTGAGGGTGAACGATGTGTTTTGTGGGACGTTCGAATCAGGACCGGTGATCTCTACAACGGGAGGAATGATTTTGAACGTTTGTGGTGTTCCTCTCCCGGAACGGTGGATCGTGATTACCTGTTCAGCTACGAGAGAAAGGTTACCCGAAGGTACATTTATTAAATCGACTACCCATTTATCGCTCGTCAGTACAGCACTGCGTCCTAATAATTTACTGGTCGAATTCTGGAATATCTCGACGACAGCACCTTTCACCCCGTTGCCGCCTTCAAGTTTGAATGAGGGATTTTGCAACGGAGCAGAAGTACTAATGACCGGATACCCCAGCACCATTACATTGACCACAGCGGAGTAGCTGTCAGACCAGCCGGGAGACTGTTGGCGTGCCTGAATGGCCAGATTTCCGGATGGAAGTGTTTTATCCGGTTTTAAACCTACATTCCAACTGATGGAGTTGAAGACGCGGGGGGTTGATAACGTTGCAGCATGATCCTTCGCTTCCACGACGGTGATTGTTGTTCCCGATATGCATGTCCCACTAAAAAACAACTGGGGATGAGTTACCCATGCATTTTCCACGGGTGAAGTTATTGAGGTCACGAATTGTCGAATCTTTATGACATTGGAAGCAACCGATATCTCAGTGCCAACAACCTGCTTGGCATAAAAAGACATGTCCTCCAGTGGCAAATAAATGGAAGCTTCCCAATTACCATCACCTTTCAGGGCGGCGATACCAATGATATTTTCACGCGGACCAAGTATACGGATCGCCCCCTTCTGCCAATGGCCATTACCCTTAACCAGGAAAGGCATTGTCACAAGCGTATTTGGTAACGGAGATTGTATGACAGGCGTCCGTGCAGGAATAATTTTATCACTCCAACCCTCCCAATCTTCGACATCATTATCAGGTCCGTCATATTGAATACGCATCTGCAGATAAACTTCTACGTCATACGTACCAAGTGGCACGCTCAGGGTAACTACGTAGTTATGCCACTGTGCGTCTTGCCTCATCGTGTCCGGTGAGTTTTTTCGCTCATATCCACCAGCCTTAAGAACCACATCAATATTAGCGCGATCCCGGTTCCCACCGCGGGTAGTCATCTTGTACTTTACGGTCCTCACATGAATATGCTCACTGTCAAACTTGTATTGACATTCCAGTAAGGTTGTCAGGGACGGCACGCGTGGGTGAATCTGATAAAGGGTCGTGGTGACAGCGTTGTCCCAAAACACTTCGGAATATTGTTCGCCCTCGCCCACACCGACGAAGGAGGCCTTATCAGCGAGAGACTCGTCCGGTACGCGGTTGGTCTGAGCTTTACTCTCGCTCTTCTGCTCATCCCCACTCTCGGATTCTCCAATCTCGTCGTCCATTTCAGTGCTCCTGCGCAATTAGGCAAACTTGCACCGAAACTACGGGATGGCGGGATGAGCGACCACTGTCAGATCTGACAGTCAACAAGAACTTATTGACATTAAAATCGCGGTATCAATAGCGAAAACAATTACTCAAGCGGAGAACGCACGCTTGATACATACCCACACAGCACTTGGCGCTATCGAATCAAGCCGAAGCCGGCAACGGCTGAAAACTGAAATACTGCCGCAGCGCCTGCACCAACTGGCCAAACTCCACCGGCGGTTGCAGCAGAACGAACCCGGCGTCGTAATGCAGTGGTGTGGCGTCTTCATGGCACCACACGCAACACGCGGTGAAGTCGATGACTTGCTGGCAGCCATCGCTGGCGGGGATTTTCAGGCGTAGCTGGAAGTCCACGCCCACCATCATCGGCAACTGGCTGATCAGCATCAGCCCGTCTTCGGAGACGTTACCCAGAAAGCCGATCGGTTTGTCGGTGACGGTATTGAACACTCTGAGGAAGTACGGCAGCTGATGCCGTTCGATCCGTTCGGTAAACATGCGCAGTTCGCCATGCAAGGCTCCATCACAGAGCCGCACCTTAGCTTCGGAACGTACCGGTATCGCCGGCCCGCTCTCCCCGCTTCCGGTGTGACGGTCGCTACGTCGCCGTCACCTTACAACTGCCAGTCGCAGGTGTTGCTCCGGATTCAGCAACGTGGCGCTGAATCCGGGTTCTTCGACTATAGCTCAGCTTGTACACACGGCCAGATTTTGTATGACAACTGTCATCAGAAACGGGTTGGACGCACCACGGCAGCGGCGCTGCGGGTCGGGTAGTGGCCCAGGCTCTGCAAGGTTTCCAGACGGGCGCGGGCGCGGTAGGCGTATTCGCTGTTGGGGTACGAGGCAATGATGAACTGGTAGGTCTGCGCCGCGTCGACAAACATTTTCTGCCGCTCAAGGCACTGGCCGCGCATCATCGACACTTCCGGCCACACATACGGGCGGGCGCGGCTGGCGCGTTCGACCTTGGACAGCTCGAGCATGACCTGCTCGCAATTGCCGCGATCATAGGCGCTGTAGGCGTTGTTCAAATGATGGTTCATCGACCAACGGGTGCAGCCCGTGACGGCGAGGACGCTGAGGGCAAGGGCGGCAATGGGTACGAATCGCATGAGGGTTCTCCTGTCTTGAGCAATGTATCGACCCATGGTCGGAAATCTTCAGGCGCGTTTGTCCCAAAGTTGTCGTGTTCAATAAAGAAAACATTAAGTAGTGCAAACGAACAATGACTACACCCTCCGAGCATAGTAGCCTTCGCTAGCGCTTGAACTCAGGAGTCTTTGCATGTCCGTCCGTCGTACCAAAATCGTCGCTACCCTTGGCCCGGCCAGTAACTCGCCGGAAGTTCTCGAACAGCTGATTCTGGCTGGTCTGGACGTTGCCCGTCTGAACTTCTCCCACGGCACCCCCGACGAGCACAAGGCTCGCGCGAAGCTGGTGCGTGACCTGGCTGCCAAGCACGGTCGTTTCGTCGCCCTGCTGGGTGACCTGCAAGGCCCGAAAATCCGTATCGCCAAATTCGCCAACAAGAAGATCGAGCTGAAGATCGGTGACCCGTTCACCTTCTCCACCAGCCATCCGTTGACCGAAGGCAACCAGCAAGTGGTCGGCATCGACTACCCGGATCTGGTCAAGGACTGCGGCGTGGGCGACGAGCTGCTGCTCGACGACGGCCGTGTGGTGATGCGCGTTGATACCGCCACCGCAACAGAATTGCATTGCACCGTGACCATCGGCGGCCCGCTGTCCGACCACAAAGGCATCAACCGTCGCGGTGGCGGCCTGACCGCACCGGCCCTGACTGAAAAAGACAAGGCCGACATCAAGCTCGCCGCAGAAATGGAAGTCGACTACCTCGCGGTGTCCTTCCCGCGTGACGCTGCCGACATGGAATACGCCCGTCAACTGCGCGACGAAGCCGGCGGTACTGCCTGGCTGGTAGCGAAGATCGAACGCGCCGAAGCCGTGGCCGACGACGAAACCCTCGACGGTCTGATCAAGGCGTCCGACGCGGTGATGGTTGCCCGTGGTGACTTGGGTGTGGAAATCGGCGATGCCGAGCTGGTGGGCATTCAGAAGAAAATCATTCTGCACGCACGCCGCCACAACAAGGCTGTGATCGTCGCGACCCAGATGATGGAGTCGATGATCCAGAACCCGATGCCAACCCGCGCCGAAGTGTCCGACGTGGCCAACGCCGTGCTCGACTACACCGACGCCGTGATGCTGTCTGCTGAATCCGCCGCTGGCCAGTACCCGCTGGAAGCTGTGCAGGCAATGGCGCGCATCTGCGTCGGCGCTGAAAAGCACCCGACCGGTAAAACCTCCAGCCACCGCATCGGCAAGGAATTCACCCGCTGCGACGAAAGCATCGCACTGGCGACCATGTACACCGCCAACCACTTCCCGGGCGTCAAAGCGATCATCGCCCTGACCGAAAGTGGCTACACCCCGCTGATCATGTCGCGCATCCGTTCCTCGGTGCCGATCTACGCGTTCTCGCCGCACCGTGAAACCCAGGCGCGCGCAGCCATGTTCCGTGGCGTGTACACCGTACCGTTCGACCCGGCTTCGCTGGAACCGCACGAAGTCAGCCAAAAGGCGATCGACGAGCTGGTCAAGCGCGGCGTTGTGGAAAAAGGCGACTGGGTCATTCTGACCAAGGGCGACAGCTACCACACCACCGGCGGCACCAACGGCATGAAGATCCTGCACGTGGGCGATCCGCAGGTCTGAGTGACACGCTGAAAAACAAGAGCCCCGGCATGTGAGTGCCGGGGCTTTTTCGTATCTGCGTGTTGATGACGTTGGCTTTCGGCGTGATGTCAACTGTCAGGTTTGACAGTTGACCACCACTGCGGCCCAGGCGCGTACTGGTCAGGACATTTCGTTTAATCGTGCAGGGACAGCCTAATGAACAGCCATAATGAAACGGGCGCCGTACCCGGCACGCTCGATCAAAGTTTCGCAGATGCAGGCATTTACCATCTGAAAGCTGAGCGCTTGCCCGGCAGATTATGGGGAGTCAAGGCACTACATGGCTCAGTCCCTGAACGCCTGTACTTCACCGGCAGCGTCGGCTCAGTCCACGCACGCTATGTGTTGGGCTACCTTCTGCCTGACGGGACACTGGGCCGCGATTTTGGCGAAGCGGGTCTTGCCATTGGTGATTTCCGCCCCAACGCCAACTCATCGGGCCAGTCCATTACCTTGCTCGATGATGGCGCCATTCTTGTCCACGGCTGGACCCGCAACAGCGTACCGGCGCTGAGGCGTTTCTCGAGTAATGGAGCGGTGGATACCGACTTCGGTTCAGCAGGCACGGTGGTTCTGGAATACCCAAAAACCACTGAACCGCAGTTGACCACGTCAAATGCGAAGCAAACAGGAGAGCCATCGACCAACGCATTTGCCTTGGCAGATGGGAGAATCCTCGTTGTGGTCACGTACTCCATCGCCCATCTGGCAGACACCGCGGCCTTCATCTTTCGACTTAACAGCAATGGTTCACTGGATACGGACTTTAACGGGACCGGCTACGTCCAGGTGATCCATCCAATCGGCAGGCCTGAGGATTTGAAACTTCGCAGCGGCCTCATCGACCCGGACGGCAACATTGTGGTGTGCGGCAGTCTGGAACGCGAAGCTGGCAAACCTGAGGCGTTACTTGCACGTTACAAATCTGACGGCAGCCTTGATACGGATTTCGGCACTCAAGGTTTTGTCCTCTACTCCCAATCCCCGCTGGGCTTCGCCAACCTCGACGCGGTGATTTTTCAACCCGACAAGAGATTGCTGGCGATCGGTTCGACACAGGAATATCAAGGTGTTTTGATTAGCCTGGAAGCCGATGGCAAGGCAAATATTCAATTCAACGGTGGGCAGCCTTTACTGACCCGTCTCGATGATAACGCGACGTGGTGGAAAGCGGCTGCCATGCAAACGGATGGAAAAATAATTGTGATCGGCCGGACCTATGTCCAGGAGCCAAGTGCCAGCGTCATCGTGCGCCTGCTGAGCGACGGACAGCTTGACCGTGCGTTTAACGGTCGCGGGTGGTGGAGTACAAACGAACGGGGTTGGTATTTTCATAACCTGTCGCTGCAGAGTGACGGAAAAATTGTCGTGGCCGGAAAGCACAATCAGGAAGGCGCGGTGCTTCGCTTTAACGGCGGAAATCTGTCCAACGCTCTGCATGACTGATGCCCCCTTGATTTCATTTCCGGCAGGGTTGGTCAAGGGCGTAAGTGAGTAATCCGCAGGTTTGAGTGACACGCTGAAAAACCAAAGCCCCGGCATCTGAGTGTCGGGGCTTTTTGTTGTCTGGCTGATCACCGCGCACTACACCCTCAAGACAGCGGCGTCTACTGTCAGAGTTGTCAGTAGACGCCTGCCGCAGATGCGCCGTTAATTGCGATTGAATCAACCATTCAATCGCAGGGATAGCTCATGAACAGTCGACAGCCATCCACTTCAGCCACCGTTACACCCGACCCTGACTTCAACAGGACAGGCGTATGGTTTCCTGCAGGTACCAACCCAGAGGCGAAACTCATTTTTGGTGTGGCGGCGCAAAGCGTGTCGAAAGGAGGACATGTGTATTTCACCGGGGAAGCAGATGGTGGATTGCGGGGACGGGTTTACGTGCTGGGCCGACTGAAACCCGACGGAACGCTGGACAGCGAGTTTGCCAAGGACACGAACGGCATCGCCAGCGGCAACTTTGCCTCCAATAGCCCATCGGCCGGTTTTTCGATCATATTGCTAAATGACGGAAAAATCCTCCTGGTCGGGCTTGCCGGCAGCCGCACTATTCCAGCGTTAGCCCGATTCAATGCCGACGGTACGCTCGATACGACTTACGGCAGCAACAGGAACGGCTACGTCGTCATCCCATCCCCCGCGTCGCAGCGGGGACTCTCTGCGCTCAAGCGCGTGCAGGAACAGGATCTCACCACCTGTGTCGTGCCGATGTCCAACGGGAAAAGCCTCATTCTCCACACCTACTTTGCCAACCATATCGCTGATACGCGAGCTTTCATCTTTGTGCTCAACAGCGACGGCACACCCGATACGGCCTTTAATAAAACGGGGCAATTGCAAGTGATTGAGCCGGGTGCAAACCCCGACAGCGTAAAACTGAACAGCGGCTTTATCGACGATAAAGGCAATATCGTTGTCTGCGGCAAACTGACGGAGAATAGCGAGTCGGCCGGACTGTTCATTGCCCGCTATACGGCTCAAGGTGTCCCTGACACGTCTTTCCATGGAACTGGCGTTCGCGTCTTCAAAACCACTGACCTGGTCGATGCAACATTCAATTCGTTGGTCAGACAGACTAATAACCGATTGTTGGGTGTAGGCAACACGTCGGATGGGCGAGGCTTGTTGATCAGCCTGGAACCCGACGGCAAAGACAATATTCAATTCAACAGCGGTAACCCTTTGTACATCCGGTTAGAGAACAACCTCACCCGTTGGAGAGCCGCCGCGATGCAGCCGGACGGGAAAATCCTGCTGATGGGCGCAATTACATCGCCCGAACCGCCGCCGTCGCCCAGCCAGTCTTACGGGGTGTTGGCGCGCCTTTTGAGTGACGGCAAAGAGGACACTGATTTCAACGCCGACAGTTTCTGGATCAAGGCGCGTGCATCGACGTTCCTGAGTAGCCTGGCGTTGCAGGAGGATGGAAAAATCATCGTCGGCGGTTTTGGGTACTACGCGGGGTCGGATAAGGCCATGGTTATGCGCTTTTACGGTGGCATCGGTAACCATCGACAATAAACGTAGCCATGCATCGCCCGCGGCTTGATCGATTGACCTGCCGGTAATCGTTGGCCCCGCTTTTTAGTTGGCGGGGATTTTATTGCTGCGCTGAATCAAAAGCCCCTCACCCTAACCCTCTCCCAGAGGGAGAGGGGACCGATCGGGGGATATTGCGCAATTGCACCGACCCGACAAAGCTTCGGCGAATCCATAATCGACCGCATCTTCCAGGTCGACGAATAACGCAATACACCTCGGTCGGCCCCCTCTCCCTCCGGGAGAGGGCTGGGGTGAGGGTTGGCTTTTCAATGCCGTTTGATAAACCCGGTCAACGCCGCCAACGCTTCCGGCGAGCGCAGTCTTTGAGTGAACAATGCGCCCTCCTCCTCGATCACCTTACGAATCAACTCGCGATCCGGCGCCTTCATCAATTGCTTGCTGATACGCACTGCCTCAGCCGGCAGTTCGTCGAAACGCAACGCCACTTCCCGCGCCTTGCGCAACGCTGCATCGCCGCTGCCCAACGCCTCCGTAGCAATGCCCCAGGCCGCGGCTTGTTCACCGGTAAAGCCTTCGCCCAGTAACAGAAGCTCCGCCGCTTTGGCCTGCCCGAGCAAACGCGGGAGGATCAGGCTCGAACCGAACTCCGGGCACAAACCAAGATTGACGAACGGCATGCGCAATCGCGAATCGCGGGCCACGTAGACGAGATCGCAATGCAGCAACAACGTGGTGCCAATGCCCACCGCCGCGCCGGCCACAGCGGCGATCACCGGTTTGCGGCATTCGAGCAGATTGAGCATGAAGTGAAAGACCGGGCTGTCGAGGTCGCTCGGCGGTTGCTGGACGAAGTCGGCAATGTCGTTGCCGGCGGTGAAGCATTCGGCGCTGCCGGTGATCAGTACGGCGTTGATATCAGGATCGCCATCGGCTTGCTTCAGCGCCTCGGCGAGGCGGCTGTACATGGCGCGGGTCAGGGCGTTTTTCTTGTCCGGGCGATTAAGCCGCAGGGTCAGTAAACCGCGTTCGCGTTCCAGCAGGATGGCTTCGGTCATGGCGTGTCTCGCGTCGGAAATTCAGCGCTCAACCACGGCTCAAAAATACGTCGGCCAGCAGTTGATTGCGCGGCAGTCCGGCCAGGTACAGACGCCTTGCGAAAGCGTCGACACTGGCCGTCGAGCCGCAGACTAAGGCCAGGGTTTGCCGGGAAACAAGGCGCAGTTGCGCCAAAGCGGCGGCTGACTCGGCCGCCGTCCACAACTCGACGCTGAGGTTTTCGCGCTGCGCGGCCAGTGCGGCAAGGGGTTTGGCCAGATAGTGCTCGTGATCGTCATGGGCGACGTGAATGACGCGGATCGCGCCTTGGTGATCCTGGCGCAAGGCTTCGCGCAGCACGCCGAACAACGGGCCTAAACCGGTACCGGCGGCCAGTAGCCATAGTGGGCGACTGTGCCAGTCCGGGTCGTAGTGCAAGGCGCCGCCGCGCAGTTCGCCAAGCCGGATCGGGTCGCCGATCTGCAAACGCCGCGCAGCATCGCTGAATTCGCCGGGCTGACGGCAATCGAGGTGAAATTCGAGAAAACGGTCTTCTTCCGGCAGGCTTGCCAGCGAATACGGCCGGGCAATGTGATTGATCCACAACACCAGATGTTGCCCGGCGCTGTAGCGCAACGGCCGCTGCGGAGTCAGGCGCAGGCGCAGGACGTTGTCGCTGAGCCAGTCCAGCGCTTCGACCACCGCCGGGCGACCGTCGGTGATCGGGTCGAAGGTGTGCACCTGCAAGTCTTCGATCACCTGACACTGACACGCCAGGCGCCAGCCTTGCTGACGCTGTTCGGCGCTCAAGGCGTCCGGGCGATTGTCCGCGGGCAGGCCTTGCACACATTGCACCAGACAGGCATGGCAACTGCCGGCGCGGCAGCTGTAAGGCACCGCCACACCGTTCTGATTAAGGGCATCGAGCAGATTGCTGCCCGTGGTCACTGCCCACTGTCGTTCACCG
This sequence comes from Pseudomonas sp. RU47, assembly GCF_004011755.1. GTDB lineage: Bacteria > Pseudomonadota > Gammaproteobacteria > Pseudomonadales > Pseudomonadaceae > Aquipseudomonas. The sequence continues at coordinate 5,250,119 of NZ_CP022411.1, forward strand.
ACGCGAAGTTCAGGCATCGACGTTCTCCCATGCGGCCGCACAACGATTGCGCCCGTCACGCTTGGCCCGATACAAGGCCTGATCGGCGCGCTGCAAGGCGTCGTCCAGATCATCGCCCAACGCCAGCAGCGTCATGCCGGCGGACAGGCTGAGGTTGCGCACATTCAGGCCGACCAGTTCGACGTCGGTGAAGGCGATGCGCAGACGCTCGCAGCAAGCGGTCAGCCGTTCGGCGTCGCAATCGGGCAGCAGCACGACGAATTCCTCACCACCATAACGCGCCAGCACATCGCCGTCGCGCAGGCATGCCTGTGCGACGCCGGCGAAGGCCTGCAGCACCTGATCGCCCGCCGCATGGCCGTGCAGGTCGTTGATGCGTTTGAAGTGGTCGAGGTCGATCAGCGCCAGACCATGCACGATATCGTCGTCCATTTCGTTCAGCTCTCGCGTGGCCAGACGCAGAAAATGCCGACGATTGAACAACCCGGTCAACTCATCGGTGGCGACCAGATCTTCGAGCTGCCGCATCATCCCGCGCAGGGTGTCCTGATGCGCCTGCAAGGCAAACCGGCGTTGACGCTGGCGTTGTCGAGAAACCTGGACGAAACGCGCGTAAAGCACCAGCCACGCCAGCACCATCGCCAGAATGCACACCTGCAAGGCTGCGAGCGCCGGTTCGCGCAAGCGGAAGTGGTAGCCGTCCCACAGCGTGATTGCGCAGAAACTGAAGAACACCAGCAGTGCGCAACGCACGAAAGCCCGTCGGCTGAGGTGGAACAGGCCGAACAGCAGGATCAGCACGTAGAACACCAGAAAGGCACCGCGGGCTTCACCCAGATGGGCGATCAGCCAGGTCTGCCAGCCGAGGCCGAGCAGCACCTGCACTTCGGTCAGGCTGGGATCGGCAAAGCGCAGGTTGCGCCCGCTCCAGAACAGCGCGAACAGCGCCGACTGGCTGATGACGACCAGCGCACTGCCAACGGCGACAGAAGTCAGGGACTGCTCGTAATGCCCCGTGAAAAACGCCAGCCACAGCAGCAGCAAAGCCAATCCATAGGTGGCCGCAGCGAGGGCAAAGCGTTTGAGCAAAAGACGTTGAATGGCGTTATGGGTCAATCGTTGACTCACCGTGCGATAAGAGGCTGACCGAGTGTCCTACTCTACAGACCGGCTGCCACTTTAGAGGCCCAGTCGATAAATGACCACCGATTTTCGGGCTCGAAAATTGACGTCAAAAGTGTGGCCTGCGTATACCGTCAAAAGCCCCTCACCCTAGCCCTCTCCCGGAGGGAGAGGGGACTGACCGAGTTGTTTTTCCGAGTTACACCGACCTGAAGCATCACGTCGAACTCTGGTTTGCAAACGGCACAAATCAGCTCCCTTTTCCTCAGCCGAACCGAGTTTTTGAATACCACGAAAATCGGCTCCCTTTCCCCCTCGCCCCCCTTGGGGGAGAGGGCTGGGGTGAGGGAGTAGCTCTTGAAGTGCAAACCCGCTGTCCGATATTCGCCCACCCATGCGACCAACGAATGACTGCCGGCGCGTGTACGCCCCATCGAGGCGCGGTATACTGCCGCGCCTTTTTAGCGTCGCGCCAGCAGCCCCGGCGTGCCCGGCCCAAAGGGCCAGCTTCAAGTTGCAAGCTCCAAGCCGCAAGCTCGAACAGTCCGCGTACTGCTCCAACTTGCCGCTCGAAGCTAGAAGCTCAAAGCTGCCCTATTAAAATGTTCCCGTCTTTTAGAGGAGCGCGACTCATGACCGTGATCAAGCAAGACGACCTGATTCAGAGCGTTGCCGACGCCCTGCAGTTCATTTCCTATTACCACCCCGTGGATTTCATCCAGGCGATGCACGAAGCCTACCTGCGCGAAGAATCGCCAGCGGCCCGTGACTCGATGGCGCAGATCCTGATCAACTCGCGCATGTGCGCCACTGGCCACCGCCCGATCTGCCAGGACACCGGTATCGTTACCGTGTTCGTGCGCGTCGGCATGGACGTGCGTTGGGATGGCGCCACCATGGGCCTGGACGACATGATCAACGAAGGCGTACGTCGCGCCTACAACCTGCCGGAAAACGTCCTGCGTGCCTCGATCCTCGCCGACCCGGCGGGCGCTCGCAAAAACACCAAGGACAACACCCCTGCCGTGATTCACTACTCCATCGTCCCGGGCAACACCGTGGAAGTGGACGTGGCGGCCAAGGGCGGCGGTTCCGAGAACAAGTCGAAAATGGCCATGCTCAACCCGTCCGACTCGATCGTCGACTGGGTACTGAAGACCGTTCCGACCATGGGCGCCGGCTGGTGCCCACCGGGTATGCTCGGCATCGGCATCGGCGGCACCGCCGAGAAAGCTGCGGTCATGGCCAAGGAAGTGTTGATGGAATCCATCGACATCCACGAACTGAAGGCCCGTGGCCCACAGAACCGCATCGAAGAAATGCGTCTGGAGCTGTTCGAGAAGGTCAACCAGTTGGGCATCGGCGCCCAGGGCCTCGGTGGCCTGACCACCGTGCTCGACGTGAAGATCATGGACTACCCGACCCACGCCGCCTCGCTGCCGGTGTGCATGATCCCGAACTGCGCCGCCACCCGTCACGCACACTTCGTGCTCGACGGTTCCGGCCCGGCCTCGCTGGAAGCGCCACCGCTGGACGCCTATCCGGAAATCGTCTGGGAAGCCGGCCCGTCGGCCCGTCGCGTCAACCTCGACACCCTGACCCCGGAAGACGTGCAGAGCTGGAAGCCGGGCGAAACCGTCCTGCTCAACGGCAAAATGCTCACCGGTCGCGACGCCGCGCACAAGCGCATGGTCGAGATGCTGAACAAGGGTGAAACCCTGCCGGTGGATCTGAAAGGTCGCTTCATCTACTACGTCGGCCCGGTTGATCCGGTCGGTGACGAAGTGGTTGGCCCGGCGGGCCCGACCACCGCGACGCGGATGGACAAGTTCACTCGTCAGATCCTTGAGCAAACCGGCCTGTTGGGCATGATCGGCAAATCCGAGCGCGGCCCGACCGCGATCGAAGCGATCAAGGACAACAAAGCCGTGTACTTGATGGCCGTCGGCGGTGCTGCTTACCTGGTCGCTCAGGCGATCAAGAAGTCCAAGGTGCTGGCGTTCGCCGAACTGGGCATGGAAGCGATCTACGAGTTCGAGGTCAAGGACATGCCGGTCACCGTTGCGGTGGACAGCAAAGGTGAGTCGGTGCACATCACCGGTCCTGCGATCTGGCAACAGAAGATCAGCGAAAGCCTGGCGGTAGAAGTGCGGTAAGCCCTTCGCCCTCATAAAAACGGCCGGTTCATCCCTTGGATGATCCGGCCGTTTTTGTTTGTGCAAACCGATCGCGATAAAAACGTCGTCAATGCACACAAAATGATCTTGCGCACCTGTCAGATCTGACAGGTTCATTTAATCGCGGTTCTTGTTAGCGTCAGTCCATTCACGCCCACCTTCTGCGCAATGGATTCGACCATGGCCGAGCAACAAGAACTGAGCATCACCACGCCCTCCATCGCCAAAAGCGCATCGATCGCCACCATCGGCAAAAGCTGGGGCGCTGTGGGCCCGACCGGAGCGGCAGCGTTCGAACTGCCGATTCCAACATCCGCCGGGCGAGGCTGGGACCCACAGTTTTCCTTGAACTACAGCAGTCAGAGCGGCAACGGTCCGTTCGGCCTTTCGTGGAATCTGAGTGGCGTGGGTCAGATCAGCCGCCGCACCAACAAAGGCGTGCCGCGTTATACCGAGCACGACGAAATCATCGGCGTAGATGGCGAAGTATGGATGCCGGAGCTGGACGAAAATGGCGAACTCAAATCACGTGATGCCAACAGCTACAACGGCGTCGACATCGGTCCGCACAAAGTGGTGCGTTACTGGCCGCAAGTCGAAGGCGACTTTGCTTTGCGTGAGCGCTGGCAGCGCCAGACCAGAGAAGCAGATCCACCGGTGTTCTGGCTGATACATGGCGCCGATGGTTCACTGCACATTTACGGCAAAACCGCAGCGACCAGGCTCGCCGATCCCGATGCACCTGGACGCGTCGCCGCGTGGCTGATCGGCGAAAGCATGAACGCCCGTGGCGAACATATCTGCTTTGAGTACAAGGCCGATGATCAGGATCCTGACCCGACACATGACTACCGCGCCCAGCGTTATCTGTGCCGCGTGTGCTATGGCAACTTCACCGCCAGCAGCGATCTGTACAGCTGGAAAACAGAGAATCCCACAGACCTGGACTGGCACTTCCACCTGCTGTTCGATTACGGCGAGCGCAGTACGTCGCTGACCGATATCCCGGCCTATGACGGCTCCCCCCCGAACCACTGGACAGTCCGCCCCGACCGCTTTTCAACCCATGGTCGGGGCTTTGAACTGGGCACGCGCAGACTTTGCCAGCAGGCGTTGCTGTTTCATCACTTCTCCAGGGAAAAAACCGAGAAACCGAAACTGGTACGCCGCCTGCTGCTGGAATATCACCAACCGCAAAACGTCGCGCAATGGACCTACAGCCAGATCAGCGCGGCGCACTATCAGGCGTTCGATGCCAACGGCGTTGTCGAGAACACACCGCCGATCGAGTTCGACTACGCCACCTTCGATATCAATAAAAAACCGCTTCAACTCTTCGAGTCCGATGTGCAGCCGGGCATCGAAGACAACAATTTCTATCAATGCGTCGATCTCTTCGGCGAAGGCGTGCCGGGGTTTCTTTGCCGTTATGACCAGAGTTGGTATTACCGCGAACCGCTGCGCGCGACGACGGGCGGCGATGAAATCGGTTATGGACCCTGGACCGCTTTGCAGAAGATTCCGGTCGCCGATCGCAGCCGTCCGGTACAGCAACTGTTGACCGATCTTACCGGTGACGGCCGACTCGACTGGGTCAGCGCGCAACCAGGCAGCAGCGGCTTTCGCACATTCACCGCAGAGCGTCAGTTTGACGATTTTGTTGCCTTCGGCCATTTCCCGCCGGAGTTCTTCTCCGCCCTCTCGACACTTGGCGACCTGAGCGGTGACGGCTTGAGCAGCCTGGCCTTGATCGGACCGAATTCGGTACGGCTGTATGCCAACCAGCGCGAACAAGGTTTCGCCGCGCCTGAGGAGGTGCCGCACAAACCCGACGACGACCGCTTGCCGGTATTCAGCAATTCTCCGACAGAACTGGTGCTGCTGGGCAATCTTCTCGGCAGCGACATGCCCGAGCTGTGCCGGATACGCCACGATGAAATCCGCTGCTGGCCGAACCTCGGTCACGGCCGCTTTGGCCAAGGTCGCAAGATCAGCGAACTACCCTTCAACTACGCGCAATTCGATTCGTCACGCGTACGCCTTGCCGACCTCGACGGCTCCGGAGCCGCATCGCTGATTTACCTGAATTCAGACACTTTCGATATCTACCTGAACCATGGTGGCAACGGCCTGGAGCAGACGCCGATCAGCGTGCCGTGGCCCGACGGCGTACGTTACGACCGTTTCAGCCAGGTGAGTTTTGCCGATCTGCAGGGCCTGGGTTGTGCCAGCCTGATCCTGACGCTCACGCACATGCAGCCGCAGCACTGGCGCTACGATTTTGTCTCGGCCAAACCGTATCTGTTGACCAGCAGTAACAACAACATGGGCTGCAGTACCCGCGTGATCTACCGCAGTTCGGCGCAGGAATGGCTGGATGAAAAACGCCGTTTGCTCACCCTCAAGCGTTTGCCGGTTTGCCACCTGCCGTTCCCGGTGACGGTGGTGAAGAAACAACAGCAACTGGATGAAATCACCGGCAATTGCCTGACGCAGACGTTCACCTGGCGGGAAGGTTTCTACGACAGCCGTGATCGTGAGTTCCGCGGTTTCGGCCAGTTGCAGCAAACCGACAGTGAGAGCGCCAGCGGCGCTGATGACGTCGGCTTCAGCGAACCGGTGCGGGTGTATACCTGGTTTCACACCGGACAATCGATGGACCGGCCGCGCACCGGCTACTTCAATCAGGACACACAAGCGGTCCCCCTCGGCAACACTCTGTTCAGCCGGCATCACCCAGACGACGACGTTGATGAAATCATCCCGGCGCACGATGACGATACCCGGTACCAGATTTCCCGGGCGCTGGCCGGCGCGGTAATCCGCAGTGAAACCTATGCCGATGCAGAGGTGGACGGCCCCGGGATCGCCACGCCTTATGTGGTCGAAGAATGGCGTTATCAGGTGCGCGAAGTACGCCCGCAAGGTGCTTGTGCCGCTGCCATATTACTGCCGCTGGTGGTGGAAAAAATCAGCTGTCAGTACGACCGCTTTGTCGATGACCCTCTGTGTCGCAAAGAGCTGAATCTGCGCTGGAGCGCGTACGGTCAGCCGACGCACACAATGAGGGTGAGCTACGCCCGGCAGCTTACCGAAGAGGATTTGCCGCCATTCGACGATACCGATGAACAACAATGGTGGCTCGACGCTCATGACCCGGCGCAGCAATCGTTCTACCTGAACGAAAGCCGTTCAGCGTTCATCGAGCTGGACAAGGACTTGCAGCATTGGCGTCTGGGTTTGCCTTATCAACAGCGAGATAACGCGCTGGTCTTGCCAAAAGGCATTTTGCCCACAGGGCTCGACGCAGAGCAGGTGTCTTGTGAATGCCTGATGGCGCATGAGGATTCGGCGCACTGGAATGCCGAACGCGTGCTGACGACACAGTCCGTGCAGCGTTACCTGGGTACCGATGGCAAGCAACTGGAAGACGGTGTTGCCGGGTTCGAAGCCCTGGCCGGCCCACTGGAAATCGCACAACTGGACAAGACCGCGCTGGACGCTTACAGCGAAGTGCGCCCTCCAATCAACGTGCGGGACGAACTGCGAAAGATCGGATATCTGCCGATGCCGTTTCTGTTCTGGGTGAATCCATTGGGCGGTACGGAGCACGACCTGTGGTCGGCCAATTTCGGCTATGCCGAATACGCTGGCCTCGACGGTTTCTACAAAGTACAGCGTTATCGCGAAACCCTCAGCCACGGCTACACCCGCGCCGAATACGACGCTCACGCGCTGGCCGTGACGCTCGTGGTGCTGCCGGATGGCTGTACCACGCGCATCGAGTACGACTACCACGCGCTGCAACCGCTAAAGATATTCGACGCCAATGACAACGTTCAGGAAGCGATCTACGAGCCTTCCGGCCAGCCAATTGCCAGCAGCTTTCACGGCACAGAGAACGGCCAGCCTGCCGGCTTCAGCCCGCTGGAAGAGTACAGAATTCCAGAAGACCGGCGCCCGGAGACGGCCATCGCCAACCCGGGAAAAGCCGTGCAGGAAGCCGCCACCACCTTGCGCAAGGATCTGTTCAGCTGGATGGGACAGGTGACCAATGACAGCCGGACAACCCGCGAATGGATCGCTCGGAGGGATCTCTTGCCCAGCGGCCACATCAGGGCCAGCGCACGGCGGCGACTCGCACAGCGCAGCAGCGCACTGACACCTGCTGAGCAAGCCCTGCACGAGGTCATCAGCACGGTGCATCGCGAACCGGTGCACAGCGTCATCCTCAGTGCCGACCGCTACCCCGACGTTGCGACAGATGCGCAGATCCAGATCATCAAAGCTTGCGTCGATGGCTTTGGCCGGCCCCTGCAAACCCAGCAACGGGTTGATCCGGGCATGGCCTATGCCGTAAGCGACGATGGCTCGCTGATCGTCGAGGATGGTCAATTCAAACAAGTCGATGCCAATCCGCGCTGGCGCATCAGCGAGCGTGTCGAATACAACAACAAAGGCTTGCCGGTGCGTCAGTTCCGGCCGTTTTTTGCCAATATCCACCGCTACGTCAACGACCAGTCACTGCGCGAGCTGGGCTACTTTGATCAGGTGTTCTACGACGCGTTGGGGCGCCAGACCAGGCTGGTCAACGCCAAGGGTGACTTCTCCCGCGAGACCTACCACCCGTGGTATCGCGCCAGCGAAGATTTCAATGACACCGCCGAGCCGCCACCACCGCCAAAGGTACAGCGGTCATGATCGCCAACCTGCATCGACGTACGCCAGCGCTTGCCGTCAGCGATGCGCGTGGTTTGCCGGTGCGACAGGTGGCGTACCTGCGTGCGGTGGCCGATGACACCGCTACTGCCCTGGTTACCCGCCAATATCACGACCACGCAGGACGGTTGGTCGAGCAATGGGATCCGCGTCTCTCGGTGCCGTCTCTGACCTCGGTCCACAGCCTGGCCGGGGCGCTGCTGAAATCTGCCAGTGTCGACGCCGGCTGGCGTTTCAACTTGCCGGGGCTGGCCGGTGAGCCACTGCAACGCTGGGACGCGCGCCACGCGCATTGGCGCACGACCTTCGATGAGCAACTGCGCGTGGTGACGCTCGCCGAAAACGATGAAGTTATCGATAGGTTTACCTATGCCGATGCATCGGCCGACGCCGGGCATAACCAGCGCGGCCAGTTGCTGGAACAGAAAGAATCTTCGGGTTCATTGCGCACCGACAGCTTTGCCCTGACCGGCCAGCCGCTGAAGGAAACCCGCACCTTTACCGATGGCCAAGCGTTCACCAGCCAGCGCCGATTCAGCCCGCTCGGCGTGGTGCTGGAGCAGACTGACGCCGGCGGCCACCGACAACAGTCACGCTACGGTCTGGCCGGACAGCTCAGGCAAACGCACCTGCAAATCAACAGCAAGTCCCATTCACACCCGGTGCTGCTCGACGCGCAGTACAACGCCGCCGACCAGATCATCGAACAACTGGCCGGCAATCAGGTGCGCAGTCAGTGGACGTACGACCCGGCCGACGGCCGCTTGCATACCCAATCCAGTCGCAAGGACAGCGGCGCTGTGCTGCAGGATTTCGAATATTTTTACGACCCTGTCGGCAACATCACCCGTATCGAAGACCACGCATTTCAACCGCGATACTTCGCCAACCAGCTCATCGACGGCCATCGCGACTTCACCTACGACTCGCTCTATCGACTGACCAGCGCAACGGGTTACGACGACGCCCCGCCCTCGGACATTCCCGGCCTGCCGCAACCGGCGAACAATCGCCTCAACTTCACCCAGACGTACCGGTACGACCGCGGCGGCAACCTGACCGAACTGTGCCACGTGCGTGCCGGCAACAATTACACCCGGCAAATGCGCATCGACCCAAACAGCAATCGCGCAGTGCTGTGGACGGAGGGCGAGGAACCGGACTTCGACAAGCTGTTCGACCGCCACGGCAATCAACAAGCCATCCACGTGGGCAAACCCCTGAAGTGGAACGCCCGCGACGAACTGCACCAGGTGATTCTGCTGGCCCGCGAGAACCACAACAGTGACGCCGAACGCTACGAATACAGCCAGGGTATGCGGGTGTTCAAACGCCACGACTATCTGGCCGCCAACGTCGAACATTTCCATCAGGTGCGTTACTTGCCGGGGCTGGAAATTCGCACTCGTGACAATGGCGAAGAACTGCACGTGATCAGCGTCGGCAATGCGCGCTACCTGTATTGGCTGGCGAAAAAACCCAAAGGCATCGACGCTGATCAACTGCGCTACAGCCTTGAAGACCACCTTGGTTCCTGTGTGATGGAGCTGGATCAACAGGCGCAACTGATCAGTCAGGAAGGTTATTACCCGTTCGGCGAAACCGCATGGATGGCCGCTCACTCAGCGCTTGAAGTGAGTTACAGGTTCATTCGCTACTCGGGCAAGGAGATGGACGTCAGCCGGCTGTATTACTACGGCGCACGGTATTACGCGCCGTGGTTGCAACGCTGGATCAGCACCGATGCTGAGCAGGCGGACGGTCTGAATTTATATGCATTCGTGGGGAATAACCCGATCGGTTTTATCGATCCGGACGGGAACACGCGGGCAGAAAGCGTGATCATGCTGTATTCGGCGTTTGCTTCCGCCGTAGAAGGACACTCCGAGGAAGTATTGGGGCAACTGCACAACATCATCAATCAAAATGTTGCACTGAACATGGCAGTGAATCTGGGGGGAGAAATCGTCAGAGGGATTGTCGGCTATGAAGGTGGATCTTTGGGCGGTGCCCAATTTGACACCATGATTCCAACACTTGAAGTGGCACCGAACGTGTTGAAACCTTCATCGTTGGTCGGTGGCAACATCGGGGGTGATGTCGCCGGGGCCATCGTTGAGCCGGTGGCAAACTCTATCGGCCTGCAAGTCGGGCCTTTGATCCCGCAAACCTCGCAGATGTCCGTCAGCGCGATTGATCAAAGCCTGGGGATCGAGGCCCCCGTCAAGGAAATCAACTCATGGAAAGACTTCAAGAGCGAAGTGCTGCATCCGACACTCAATTCGTTATTCAGCCCAGCATTTTTAATGAACAGAGTATTCGGAACAGTGGTGGGGATCATTCCCGGCGCACTTAACATGGGAAGTCGGGCGCAGGAAGCACAAGACATCAAGAACCGGCTTGACCCGGTGAAAATTGAAAAGATCGAAAAAATGCTCAGCGACTGGAAAGCGGCCATTGAACAACGGTCTGCATGGGCGGAAAAAGCTTTTGACGCATTGGGCGTTGACAGTGTTTCGCCTGCCAATGTGCTGCCGAATGTCAATGGCAATACTTCCAGCGAAACGCTGGCCGTCATTACGCGCGCTGGCTTGCAACAGAAAAACCGAGCCGTGCTCGCCAACATCGCACAGGCTCAGGCCGGACTTGCGCGATACAGAGAGATGGGGACCACTGACAATCTGTACAAAGCAAGACAACGGCATCTGGCATCAAAGAAGCCGGGGAACCGCCTCCTCACCAAGTTTAAAAACGGTCACTGAAACCATGCACGCACGCACGCCCTCCCTGACAGGGATTGACGGACGAGGCCTGCCAGTCCGCAAGGTCGCGTACTTGCGTAGCGTGACAGGTAACACGTCAAGCACCCTGGTGACCTGCCAGGGACACGATTCAGCCGGGCGTCTGATCACGCAACGGGACCCGCGCTTGTCCATGGCTAACACGGCAACTGTTTATTCGTTGAATGGCAATGCGGTGCTTATCGACAACGTGGATAGCGGCTGGCGTGTGGTGCTGCCAGGGCTGGCCGGCGAGTCGCTTCAGCGTTGGGACGCGCGCTGGCATCACTGGGTCATGACTTTCGACGAGCAATTGCGCAGGCTGACAGTTGAAGAAAATGGCATCGCTGACGTCGAAACCTTCATATACGGCGACGCTGGCGCCGATGCGCTGCACAACTTGCGCGGCCAGCTCCTCGAACAGACAGACCCCGGCGGCACCCTGCACATGACCAGCTTTGCCCTGATCGGCGAGCCATTGGAAGAAACCCGTACCTTCCACGACGCCAAGGCCTTCACCACCCGCCGCGTCTTCAGCCCCCTCGGCCTCGTGCAGGAGCAGACTGACGCCAGCGGACACCGACAACAGTTGCGCTACGGTCTGGCCGGACAGCTCAGGCAAACGCACCTGCAAATCAACGACAAGACCGATTGGCACGCGGTGCTGCTCGACGCGCAGTACAACGCCGCCGACCAGATCATCGAACAACTGGCCGGCAACCAGGTGCGCAGTCAGTGGACGTACGACCTGGCCGACGGCCGCTTGCACACCCAGTCCAGTCGCAAGGGCAGCGGCGCTGTGCGGCAGGATTTCGAATATTTTTACGACCCTGTCGGCAACATCACCCGCATCGAAGACCACACTTTTCAGCCGCGCTACTTCGCCAACCAGCTGATCGACGGTCACCGCGATTTCACTTACGACTCGCTCTACCGACTGACCAGCGCCACCGGTTACGACGACGCCCCGCCGCCGGACATTCCCGGCCTGCCGCAACCGGGCACCCCTGGCGATCGCCTCAACTACACCCAGACCTATCAATACGATAACGGTGGCAACCTGATCGAACTGTGCCATGTCAGAGAGGGCCACAACTCCACCCGGCAAATGCGCATCGACCTGAACAGTAATCGCGGGGTGCCCTGGAAAACAGGCGCACCGGAACCGGTGTTCGACGATCTGTTCGATCGCCACGGAAATCAAAAGGCGATGCACCCCGGCAAACCGCTGCTCTGGAATGCCCGCGACGAGCTGGAAAGCGTGATCCTGATCCAGCGCGAAGGCGGACCGAATGATGCCGAGTGTTACCGCTACAGTCAGGGTGTGCGCGTGTACAAACGCCACGAATTTCATACCCCCACTGCCGAACACTTTCATCAGGTGCGCTACCTGCCGGGCCTGGAAATCCGCACCCGCGACAACGGTGAAGAACTGCACGTCATCACCCTCGGCAATGCCCGCTGCCTGCATTGGGCAGAGAGAAAACCCAAAGGCACCGACACCGATCAATTGCGTTACAGCCTCGAAGATCACCTCGGTTCCTGCGTGATGGAACTCGACCAACAGGCACAACTGGTCAGCGAGGAAGGTTACTACCCGTTCGGTGCCACGGCGTGGTTGACCGCGCCCTCGAAAATTGAAGTCAGCTACAAGTTCATTCGCTATTCGGGCAAAGAGATGGACCTCAGCGGTATGTATTACTACGGCGCACGCTATTACGCACCTTGGTTGCAACGCTGGGTCAGTGCGGATCCGGCGGGCGATATCGATGGGTTGAATCTGTACGGTTTTGTGCTCAACAACCCCGTGACTTACTTCGATTCGACAGGCAACAAAACGGAGGAAGCCCAATCGTCTAACGGAGGAGTTCTGGCATTTATTACCGGAAACACTCCCAGAGAGCGTATGCAGAAGAAACTGGCCTTCCATAACGAGCTGCTTTCAGCCGTCGATCTGGCGGTCAGGGATGTCACCACTCAAATACTCAATCATCGTTCCGAGACCAACAGCAGAGTATCAACAGCGAAAAGAACAGGTTTTTTCCTTGCGGAAAAGGGTGCATCCAACGCGGTAAGCATAGGCTTGAGCGCGGCCGGGGTAACACTGGGAATCCCCGCCGGCCCTCTCGGAATGCTGATCGGCGGGGCACTTGGTTTCGTGGTCGGAAAAACCGTGAGTAAAACTACGAAAGCAATCGGCAAACATACCGGTTTGAACACCGCCATCAGCCTGCAACCGGATCGATTGAAAGGAGACAAGCTGATCAAGCAAACAGAAGCAGAACAAGGCCCCGTGGTTAACATTAAGTCTTTGGCTACTTACAACCCGCTCAAACCCGCAGGACGGCAAGAGATCAAACAGGGCGCTATCGTAGCTGGCAAGGAATTGGCGCTGGCAGGGGCGGGCAAGATCCCCTACGTCGGGCCGGCCATCAAGGTCATTCCGGATACCCTCGATCTCTTGAGTGAAATAGCAACCAGCGCAATTGATCTTACCGAGGATGAGGTGACAGCATTGGATGCCGACATTATCGGCACGATAAATATGCTGCAGCGTGGCTCGGAACATTTAATCGAAAAGGTCAAGGCCATGAGTTTCTCTGACACCACTAAACGCATTGAACGCATTGAACGCGAAACCGGAACTCGAATAAAAACGCTTCGAAACCTGCGAACAGTGCTTCATTCCAACTCGTCCAGTTTTACTGCCGTATGAAAAGGTGACGACACGGCTCTTGGCCTCAACAGTGCACATGGTAAGGTGCCTGCCCGTCCTTATCCCTGCGCCCAGCATGCTGCCGACTTCCCGTACCTTGCGTCTGTCGTTGTATACCCTGCTGATCATCGCCGGCGCGGCGCTTGCCGCTACGCTTGCGATCCGCCACGCCGAACGTCAGGCGCTGGAGGAGGATGCGGCCCGCGCCAACCAGCAACTGGCGCTGTACGCCAATTCCCTGCACACCCTGATCGACCGCTATCGCGCCCTGCCCGCCGTGCTGGCGCTGGACCCGCAATTGCGCGCGGCGCTGGCCGGAGCGGTCGATGCCGACGAACAGGCGGCGCTGAACCTGAAGCTCGAGAAGATCAACGGTGCGGCACAATCCTCGACCCTTGAACTGCTCGATCACACCGGCCTCGCCGTGGCCGCCAGCAATTGGCGTCTGCCGAGCAGTTACGTCGGCCACAACTATGGCTTCCGTCCCTATTTCAGCCAGACCCGCACCCAGGGCACCGGGCGTTTTTATGCCGTGGGCGTGACCAGCGGCATTCCTGGTTATTTCCTCTCCAGCGCGGTGCTTGGCGACAACGACGAGTTCCTCGGCGCGATGGTGGTCAAGCTGGAATTCCCCGAACTGGAGCGGGAGTGGAGTCAGGGCAATGACACGCTGCTGGTCAGCGACGCGCGCGGCATCATCTTCATCGCCAACCAACCCGGCTGGCGCTATCGCGCGCTGCGGCCGTTGAGTGCCAGTGACATGGCCGAGATCAAGGCCACGCGTCAATACGACAAACAATCGCTGGTGCCCCTGACCCACTTGTCGCTGCGCCGCTTCGATGACAACAGTGATCTGCGCCGTGTCGAAGGCCCGCAAGGCACGGCGGATTATCTATGGGAGTCACTGCCCCTGAGCGCCGAAGGCTGGACCCTGCACCTGCTGCGTCATCCGCAAGTGGCCTTCGAAGATCTGCGCAACGCCGGCCTCGCCGCCGCCGGGGTGTGGCTGGCACTGGTGTTTCTGTTGCTGTTTCTCAACCAGCGCTGGCGCCTGTCGAAAATCCGCCAGCGCAACCGCGAGGAACTGGAGCAGTTGGTGGAAGAACGCACCCGCGACTTGCGCACCGCGCAGGACGGTCTGGTGCAATCGGCCAAACTCGCCGCGCTCGGTCAGATGTCCGCCGCGCTGGCCCACGAAATCAATCAGCCGCTGACCGCCCAGCGCATGCAACTGGCGACTCTGCGCCTGCTGCTCGACCATGGCCGCGTCGACGATGCCTATAAAGCCTTGAAACCGGTGGATGACATGCTCACGCGCATGGCTGCCCTCACCGGCCACCTTAAAACCTTCGCGCGCAAAAGTCCCAGCGGCTTGCGCGAGCGGCTGGATCTGGCGACGGTGGTCGATCAATCTCTGCAGTTGCTCGATGCGCGGCTGCGCGACGAACAGGTCAGTCTGGTGTTGCACCTGACCCGTCCGGCGTGGGTGCGCGGCGATGCGATTCGTCTCGAACAGGTGCTGATCAACCTGCTGCGCAACGCCCTTGATGCGATGCAGGGCAAAGCGTGCAAACGTCTGGAGATCCGTCTGGAAGCCGATGAGCAACTGTGGCGTCTGAGCGTCAGCGACAATGGCGGCGGCATCGCCGAAGATCATCTGGGCCAGGTGTTCGATCCGTTCTTCACCACCAAACCGGTGGGCGACGGCCTGGGCCTCGGGTTGGCGGTATCCTTCGCCATCGTGCATGAATCCGGCGGCCGTCTGAGCGCCGAGAATGGCGACAGCGGCGCGGTGTTCAGCCTGACTTTGCCGATCGATCTGGAGGCACACATCTGATGCTTAACTCGGTAATGGTGGTCGATGACGAAAGCAGCATTCGCAGCGCCGTCGAGCAGTGGCTGAGCCTGTCCGGGTTCGAAGTTCAACTGTTCAGCCGCGCCGAAGACTGCCTCGCCGCCCTGCCCGCGCACTTTGCCGGGGTGATCCTCAGCGATGTGCGCATGCCCGGCATGGGTGGCCTGGCGCTGTTGGCCGAAGTGCAGAAACGCGATGCCGATCTGCCGGTGATCCTGCTCACCGGTCATGGCGATGTACCGATGGCCGTCGAAGCGATGCGCGACGGTGCCTACGACTTTCTGGAAAAACCGTTCAGCCCGGAAACCCTGCTCGGCAGCTTGCGTCGAGCGCTGGATAAGCGCCGGCTGATTCTGGAGAACCGCGCCCTGCACGAGCAGGCCGATAACCGCGCGAAACTCGATGCGACCCTGCTCGGCGTCTCCCGTGGTTTACAGACGTTGCGCCGGCAGGTGCTGGATCTGGCGACGCTGCCGGTCAACGTGTTGATCCGTGGTGAAACCGGTAGCGGCAAGGAACTGGTCGCGCGTTGCCTGCATGATTTTGGCCCCCGAGCGGACAAACCGTTCGTGGCGCTGAACTGCGCGGCGATCCCTGAGCAGCTGTTCGAGGCCGAGCTGTTCGGTCACGAGAGCGGCGCGTTTACCGGTGCCTCGGGCAAGCGCATCGGCAAGCTGGAGTACGCCGATGGCGGCACCTTGTTTCTGGATGAAATCGAAAGCATGCCGCTGGCCCAACAAGTGAAACTGCTGCGCGTATTGCAGGAGCAGAAGCTTGAACGGCTGGGTTCGAACCAGAGCATTCGTGTCGATCTGCGGATTGTTGCGGCGACCAAACCGGATCTGCTCGACGAGGCTCGGGCCGGGCGGTTTCGCGAGGATCTGGCCTATCGCCTGAACGTCGCCGAGCTGCGCTTGCCGCCGTTGCGCGATCGTCGTGAAGACATTCCGTTGCTGTTCGAAACCTTCGCCCACAATGCCGCTGAACGCTTGGGGCGTACCTTTCCACCCTTGAGTGGCGCGCAGTTGAGTCATCTGCTCAGCCACGACTGGCCGGGCAACGTGCGCGAACTGGCGAACGTTGCCGAACGCCAGGTGTTGGGGCTGGACGAGCCGGCACCGGGGATCGATCCGGGGCAATCGCTGGCGGCGCAGCAGGAGGCGTTTGAGGCGCAGTGTTTGCGTGCCGCGCTGACCCGGCACAAGGGGGACGTGAAAGCGGTGCTTGAAGAACTGCAACTGCCGCGCCGCACGTTCAATGAAAAGATGCAGCGGCATGGGTTGAGTCGGGAGATGTTTTTGGCTGAGTGAGGCAGGGTCGGAATTTTTGGTGTGGCTGAAATCCATCCCCCTCACCCCAGCCCTCTCCCCCAAGGGGGCGAGGGGGAAGGGAGCCGATCTTTGGGCTGTTCAAAACCTGAGTTCGACTCGATATCTCAAGTCGGTGGACCTCGAATAATCCACTCGGTCAGTCCCCTCTCCCCCCGGGAGAGGGCTAGGGTGAGGGGCTTTTGATCTCAGCCCCAATAAGCGGAAATCCGCTCATCAAACCAGATCCTTCGGCGATATCCCGCTCAGTCAGGTCTGCCATCCCCTCTAAACCGGCCCTCCCCCCGTTGGCACACCTCCTGCTATAGCCCTCGCAGGCTGCGTTTCTACGCGCTCCACAAAAACAATTAAACGAAGGATCCTTCAATGGATAACTCCAACGCCCTGCCTCTTGGGTCGGCTGCCGTGCCCGCCAAAGAAAGAACCACCGCCAGCCGGATCAAATCGATCTTCAGCGGTTCCGTCGGCAACATGGTCGAGTGGTACGACTGGTATGTGTATGCCGCCTTCTCCCTGTACTTCGCGAAAACCTTCTTCCCTGCCGGTTCCACCACCGCCCAACTGATGAACACCGCTGCGATTTTCGCCGTCGGCTTTCTGATGCGCCCGATCGGTGGCTGGCTGATGGGCATGTACGCCGACAAGGTCGGACGCAAAAAAGCCCTGATGGCCTCGGTCTACCTGATGTGCTTCGGCTCGTTGCTGATCGCCCTCAGCCCGAACTACGAAACCATCGGCATCGGCGCGCCGATCCTGCTGGTGTTCGCGCGTCTGCTGCAAGGCCTGTCGGTCGGTGGCGAATACGGCACCTCGGCGACCTATCTGTCGGAGATGGCGACCAAGGAACGTCGCGGCTTCTTCTCCAGCTTCCAGTACGTGACCCTGATCTCCGGCCAGCTCATCGCCCTCGGCGTACTGATCGTGCTGCAGAACGTGCTGACCACTGAACAGCTGTACGCGTGGGGCTGGCGTATTCCGTTCGCCATCGGTGCGCTGTGTGCGGTCGTGGCGCTGTACCTGCGTCGCGGCATGGAAGAAACCGAGTCGTTCACCAAGAAAGAAAAGTCCAAGGAAAGCGCGATGCGCACCTTGATGCGCCACCCCAAAGAGCTGTTGACCGTGGTCGGCCTGACCATGGGCGGCACCCTGGCGTTCTACACCTACACCACCTACATGCAGAAGTATCTGGTGAACACGGTCGGCATGAGCATCTCCGACTCGACCACCATTTCTGCCGCCACGCTGTTCCTGTTCATGTGCCTGCAACCGATCATCGGTGGCCTGTCGGACAAGATCGGTCGTCGTCCGATCCTGATCGCCTTCGGTGTACTGGGGACGATCTTCACCGTGCCGATCCTGATGACCCTGCACACCATCCAGACCTGGTGGGGCGCATTCTTCCTGATCATGGCGGCGCTGATCATCGTCAGCGGCTACACCTCGATCAACGCCGTGGTGAAAGCCGAGCTGTTCCCGACTGAAATCCGCGCCCTGGGCGTTGGCCTGCCGTACGCACTGACCGTGTCGATCTTCGGCGGTACCGCTGAATACATCGCGCTGTGGTTCAAGAGCATCGGCATGGAAACCGGTTACTACTGGTATGTGACGGCGTGCATTGCGGTGTCGCTGCTGGTGTACATCACCATGAAGGACACCCAGAAGCATTCTCGTATCGTCACCGACTGATCGGGTTTTTACAGCCACTGCAATGGTGGCTGTTCTGGCCCTATCGCGAGCAGGCTCACTCCTACAGGGGAAAACATTCCAAATGCAGGAGTGAGCCTGCTCGCGATTGGGGTCACCGCGTTATCCAGACCTGCATGAATAAATAATTCCTCACATCCGCCGCCAAGCGATTAATCGCTAATTAATGCTGCCCCTTCATTGTGCAATCACCTGATCGATGACCTGCGCGACGCTCGCTTCGACGACGAAAGCGAATTCAATGCGCCGCCCTTAATATCAAGTTAATCGATTGTTTTTAGCATTATTTTGCGCTTTTCAATCAATTTAGTTGGCGTAGCATTAAACACATGCAAGACACACTCGCCAACGAATCTGGAGTAACCGACATGAAAACCAAACTGATCCTCGCCCTGACCCTTTCCGTACTGGCCGCCAACACCTTCGCCGCCGACGGCTCGGACAAAACCAAATCCGCCGACTTCATCAACGGCGCCAGCGCCGCCATCAAAACCAGCCACACCGGCACTTATGCCGCTGACGGTTTTGATAAAACCAATATTGGCAAAGCTGTTGCTGCCGATGGTTTCGACAAAACCAACCTGGGTAAAACGGTCGCGGCTGACGGCTTCGATAAAACCGGCACTGCCGCGGCTATCAGCTAAGTATCAGCAGTCCTCTCACAGCCCGGCTTCGGCCGGGCTTAGTCATTTCTGGGGGATGACAATCTCCTGAGTTCACATCAAACCCTGTGGGAGCGAGCCTGCTCGCGAAGACGTCGTGTCAGGCGATATCAATGCAACTGACCCGACGCTTTCGCGAGCAGGCTCGCTCCCACAGGGGAATTTCATAGCTTGGAATATCGGTGTCTGGCTGGAAATATGCGGCGTGTACTTGCACTATTGGCCACCTGACTCAGCACTCTCCAGGATCACCCACCATGCCCGATGACATCCACTTCTACGAACCCGCCAACGGCCACGGTCTGCCCCACGATCCGTTCAACGCCATCGTCGGTCCGCGCCCGATCGGCTGGATTTCTTCACAGGATGCCAACGGCCAGTTGAACCTGGCGCCGTACAGTTTCTTCAACGCCTTCAACTACATTCCGCCGATCATTGGTTTCTCCAGCGTCGGGCGCAAAGACAGCCTGAACAACATCGAGCAGACCGGCGAGTTCGTCTGGAACCTCGCCACCCGCCCGCTGGCCGAGCAGATGAACCAGAGCTGCGCGATGGTCGCGCCGCAGGTCAACGAGTTTGAATTGGCGGGATTGACGACCGTTGCGTCAAAAGTGATTTCGGTGCCACGGGTCGCCGAAAGCCCGGTGTCCTTCGAGTGCAAGGTCACACAGATCATTCAATTGCAGCGTGCCGATGGCGAGACGGTGCCGAGCTGGCTGATCCTCGGCGAAGTCGTCGCCGTGCACATCGCCAAGTGGCTGTTGAAGGACGGCATCTACGACACCGCCGCGGCAGAACCGATTCTGCGCGGCGGCGGGCCGGCGGATTACTTCCAGCTGGGGCCTGAGGCCCTGTTCAAGATGTGGCGTCCGGGCGCCAACAAGTAACGCGTTACCAGATCAACTCGGCGTCTTCAGTGACGCCTTTGAGGTTATCCAGTTCATTGATGGCAGCCTCGTCGGCGGCGATAGCACCGGGGAAGACCTGATCATTCAGCAGCTTGTGAAAGCGTGGTGCACCGCCATCGACCAGGGCCTTGACCGCGATTGCCGCGTGATAGCCCTTGTTGCCACCCAACTCGACGGGGACGACTGCGGAAACTGCTTCGAAGTGTTCGAACTCTTTACGTGCCATGTCACACATCCCGGCTCAGACAAATAAGCCGGACATTAAACCCTCAACCGACGAGTTTGTGTACCGGTGCCGGGCATTGACCGAGGGCTTGCGCCGCCGATACGTCCTTGAAGGTGTGGAAGTCGAGGCTGTTGACCACCAGTTCCTGCACCAGCTCGGCGAAGATTTCCATCGACGGGCTGTTGAAATAGTTGGTCATCATTTGCTGACTGCTCCAGAACCCGGAGATCAGCCACAACTCGGGATCACACTGCGAATGCTGCAAGGCAAAGCTCAGGCAACCGGGGGCGGCGCGGGACGGATCGATCAACGCGCTCAGGCGTACACCGAGTTCCGCCGAACGCCCGGCGCGCGCTCGAACGAAGGCCATATGACTGACGGGAATCTGCTTGGACATGTTCAACCCTCCCAGGGAGTCGCGTGGCAGCCGGGGGACGGGCTGCGACAGGATCAAAGGTTAAGGGCCACGTGAACTCTGCCGTTAGTCGATTCCTGCCGCCGCGTTGCACAATCCTGCGAGACTGCATCCAGAACCTGTAACAACCTGTAAAACTGCGTCACACGTCTGTCATGCGCGTTTTGTGTAGGAGCTGTCGAAGGCTGCGATCTTTTGATTTCGCCTTGAAGATCAACAGATCGCAGCCTTCGGCAGCTCCTACAGGGTTGGATCGCGACAGGCGCGGAAACACCCCGGGGCAGAATCAGGCAAGCATTTCGCAGGATGTGTCTACCGCTGGCGCTTGCACAAACATATGCTCTGCTCCATTCCACCTCCCCTGCCGAGGATGCCGTGCATGACGTCATTCGATCGTTTTCAAGCCGAACCCAGCGCTGACATGGAAAAACAGCGCGCGGAACTGGCGGCGATCATCCGCCGCAACACAACTGACGATGGCAGCTACGAGACCGCCATCGGCTCGCTGTTCATGTCGCGCCACACAAAATCCCACGACTTTGCCCCGGTGCTCGCGCAACCGGCGCTGTGCATCATGGCGCAGGGACGCAAAGAGGTGCGGCTGGCCGATGAGTACTTCAATTACGACCCGCTGAATTATCTGGTGGTGTCGGTTTCGATGCCGTTGAGCGGGCGCGTGGTCAATGTCTCACCGGAAGAACCGATCCTCGCCGTGCGCCTGGATATCGACCCGACAGAAATCACCGCACTGATCGCCGACGCTGGCCCCATGGGCGTGCCGACCCGGCCGACCGGGCGTGGTTTGTATGTCGAGCAGATCGACAGTTCCATGCTCGATGCCGTGTTGCGTCTGGCGCGCCTGCTCGATGCGCCGAAAGACATCGCCATGCTCGCGCCGCTGATTCGCCGGGAGATTCTTTATCGCCTGCTGCGCAGTCCGCAGGGGCATCGTTTGTATGAAATCGCGATTGCCAACAGTCAGAGCCATCGCATCAGTCAGGCGATCAAATGGTTGAACGGCAATTTTGAACAGCCATTGCGCATTGATGATCTGGCGAAAGAAGTGAACCTCAGCGTGTCGACCTTGCATCACCGCTTCAAAGCGATGACGGCGATGAGTCCGCTGCAGTATCAGAAGCAGTTGCGTTTGCAGGAAGCGCGGCGTTTGATGCTGGCCGAAGGGCTTGAGGCGTCGGCGGCGGGGTATCGGGTGGGGTATGAGAGTCCGTCGCAGTTCAGCCGTGAATACAGCCGGCTGTTTGGTGCGCCGCCGTTAAGGGATTTGGCGCGGTTGCGGCTTTCGGTGTGACCGTTAGAAGCCCCTCACCCTAGCCCTCTCCCGGAGGGAGAGGGGACTGAATGGGGAATATTGGAGAGGTTCACCGACTTGAACGATTCGCTTTGAATCCATAATCAACTCGATTTTTCAGGTCGGCGAACATCGGCGAACATCGCCGGACACCGCGGTCGGCCCCCTCTCCCACCGGGAGAGGGCTGAGGTGAGGGTCGGCTTTCCAAGTGCTTTGACCAATCCATAATCGACTGGATTTTTCAGGTCGATGGACAGCGCCAGACACCTCGGTCGGCTCCCTCTCCCTCCGGGAGAGGGCTGGGGTGAGGGTCGGCTTTTACACCGCCCGAATCACATGCTTGAGCTCCTGAAACGCCGCCAACCCCCAAGGCCCTAACTCACGACCAATGCTGCTCTGCTTGTACCCGCCCCACGCCGCCTGCGGGAATATCACTTGCGGTGCATTGATCCATACCATCCCCGCCTGCAAGGCATTGGCCACGCGGTCCGCCGCAGCGGCATCGTTCGTCACCACACTGGCTACCAAACCAAACCGCGTGTCATTGGCCAAGGCAATCGCCTGTGCTTCAGTGGTGAAACTGCGCACACACAACACCGGCCCGAAAATTTCTTCACACCACAGCGCGCTGTCCAGCGGCACATCGGTAAACACTGTCGGCTGCAAGAAATAGCCGCGCGGCAGTTCCGCCGGGCGATTGCCGCCGCAGATCAATCGCGCACCCGCGCTCAAGCCACGATCGATGTACCCAAGCACTCGCTGGTACTGCGCCTGATTGACCAGCGCACCCATTTCCACCTCCGCATCGAACGGATCGGCCACACGAATGGCCTGCGCACGTTTCTGCAAGCGACCGAGGAATTGCTCTTCCAGCTCATCAGCCACCAGCACACGACTGGTCGCCGAACACATCTGCCCGGCATTGAAAAACGCGCCGCCACAAGCTAGCTCGACCGCCAGATCGAGATCAGCATCCGCCAACACCAGCAGCGAAGATTTACCGCCCAACTCCAGGCTGACGCCCTTCACCGTTTCCGCCGCACGCTGCATCACCTGCACGCCGACCGCATTGCTGCCGGTAAAGGATATCTTGGCGATACGCGGATCCGCCGACAATGGCGCACCGACCGCCAGCCCAGTGCCGCAGACAAGATTGAACACGCCGTTTGGCAGACCCGATTCCGCGATGATTGCCGCCAGTTCCAGCTCCGGCAGCGGCGTGACTTCCGACGGTTTCAGCACCACGCAGCAACCGGCGGCGAGGGCCGGCGCGAGTTTCCACGCCGTAGTGACCATCGGGAAATTCCACGGCACGATCAGCCCGACCACTCCGCACGGTTCGCGGCGCAGACGTGCGCTGAAATCATCGCTGGGCAGCGGCACGTTGCTGTCCTGTCTGGCGTCGAGGCCTTCGGCGAGTTCGGCGTAATACTCGAACGTGGCGATGACATCGTCGACGTCGATGGCCGCTTCGAACTGCGGTTTGCCGTTGTTGCTCGATTGCAGGTTCATCAAGTGCTCGCGACCATTGCGCACACCATTGGCGATGTTGCGCAGGATCGCCCCGCGTTCGGCACCGCTGGTTTGCGACCAGTTTTTGAACGCTTCGCTGGCGGCCGCGACGGCTTGATCGACTGCTTGCTCGTCACCGCCATTGACCGTGGTCAGCAGCGCTTCGGTGGCCGGGTTGATCACCCGCAGATGTTCGCGGCCGGCCGACCATTGACCGTTGATGTAGAGGCCGTCGAGTGTGGTCGGGAAACTGATCATTGCGCCACCGCCTTCATCCATTGGCTCTGGTCGATTTCAATCAAGGTCGGGCCCTGACGATCGCTCGCACAACGCAGCGCGCTGCGCAGTTGTTCGATGCTGCTGATCGCTTCAGCCGCGCAGCCGAGGCCCTTCGCCACAGCGACGAAATCCGGGGTGTAGATGTCCACGCCGACCGGCTCGATGGCACGGTTGACCATGTACTTCTTGATCTCTTCGTAGCCCTGGTTATTCCACAGCAGGACGATCACCGGCACCCGCGCTTCGACGGCGCTGGCCAGTTCCGGCAGAGTAAATTGCAGGCCACCGTCGCCGATCAGGCACACCACCGGTGGCCGCGCGCCTTGGTCGGTTTTACCGCCTAGCCAGGCGCCAATCGCCGCCGGCAAGGCGTAGCCGAGTGTGCCGTAGCCGGTCGAAGCGTTGAACCAGCGGCGCGGGTGATCCGGGTTGAACGTCAGGTTGCCGGTATACACCGGTTGCGTCGAGTCGCCGACGAACACGGCGTTGGGCAGCTCTTCGAGTACGGTGTCGAGGAAGCGGGTTTGCGCGAGGGTCGGCGCGTCCCAGCTCGCGGCCAGTTCGGCGCGCAGTTTGCCGGCACGAGCCTGGCCCCAATCGCTGCTGCGCTCACCGAGTTTTTCCTGCGACAGCGCATCCAGCAAGGCCTGCACGGCGTTGCGCGCATCGGCCACCAGCGCCAGGTGCGGCGGATAGTTGCGCACGGTCTGATCGGCGTCGATGTCGATACGCAGCAGCTTGCCGGGAATCTCGAAACCGCCCGCGAAAGTAACGTCGTAATCGGTCTCGGCCAACTCCGTGCCGATGGCCAAAACCACGTCGGCATCAGCCACCAGCGCGCGGGTGGCAACCAGCGTTTGAGTCGAGCCGATCAGCAGCGGATGGTTGCCCGGCAGCATGCCTTTGGCGTTGATGGTCAGCGCCACCGGAGCGCCGAGCAACTCGGCGAGTCGAGTCAATTCCGGCGCTGCGTCAATGGCACCGCCGCCAGCCAGAATCAGCGGACGTCTGGCTTCAGCCAGCAGCTCGCTCATGCATTTGACGGCCGCTGGCGCAGCGCCGGCGCGGTCGATATTGACCGGTACGCTGGCGAGCAATTCATCGGCGTTTTCGACCAGCACGTCCAACGGAATTTCGATGTGCACCGGACGTGGACGGCCGGCCTGGAACAACGCAAAAGCACGCGCCAGCACCACCGGCAATTCGGCGGCGGACATCAAGGTATGCGAGAACGCCGCAACACCTGCGACCAGTGCACTCTGGTTCGGCAATTCGTGCAGCTTGCCGCGCCCACCGCCCAACTGACTGCGAGATTGCACACTGGAGATCACCAGCATCGGGATCGAATCGGCATACGCCTGGCCCATCGCCGTGGTGATGTTGGTCATGCCTGGCCCGGTGATGATGAAGCACACGCCCGGTTTGCCAGCGGTGCGCGCGTAGCCGTCAGCCATGAAACCGGCGCCCTGCTCATGCCGAGGCGTGACGTGACGAATGCTCGAACGCGCCAGCCCACGATACAGCTCCACGGTATGTACGCCAGGAATGCCGAACACCTGCTTGACCCCGTAACCTTCGAGTAACTTGACCAGTACTTCGCCACACGTCGCCATGTCGATTGCCCTTCTTGTTCGCTGAAGACACAGAACCAATGTGGGAGCGAGCCTGCTCGCTCCCACAGGGACCGTGGAATGACTTCATTGGAACGGTCGGCAGGTAGCGGCAACAATCGATTAAAAGTCATACTAGCCATGTCCTCACGTCATGCCTTGGATCCCCATGAAACGCCTGCCTCCCCTGCCCGCCCTGCACACCTTTCTGATCACCGCGCAGTGCTGCAACTTCACCCGCGCCGCCGAGCAGTTGCACATCACCCAGGGCGCAGTGAGCCGGCAGATCGCCGGGCTGGAAGCGCATCTCGGTTATCCGCTGTTCATCCGTCTGGCCCGTGGCCTGGCGCTGACCGCCGAAGGACGTGAATGGCTGCCGCGTGTGGAAAAAGTCTTCGGCCTGATCAGCGAAGCCACCGAGCAAATCGGCCTGCAGCGCGAAACCCTGCAACTCAAGGCGCCCAGTTGCGTGATGCGCTGGCTGCTGCCGCGCTTGCTGCAATGGCAAAAAGAACGCCCGGATGTGCCGGTAAAACTCACCGCCTCGCTGCAACACGGCGTGGACTTTCAGCGCGAGCAATTCGATGCCGCGGTGATCTACGGCGCGCCTCCCGATAACTCGCCGGGCGCGTTGCACCTGTTCGACGAGCAGCTGACACCGGTCTGTTCACCGGTTTTGCTTAAGGGCTCGCCAGCGCTGAATTCACCGGCGGATCTGCAACAGCATCTGCTGCTGCACCCCACTCACGATATTCAGGATTGGTCGGTGTGGCTCAACGCCGCTGAGCTGCGGCTGAACAACATCGGCAGCGGCCAGCATTTCGAAACGCTGGATCAAGCCATGTCGATGGCGTCGCACGGGACGGGGGTGGCGATCGGGGATTGGTCGTTGATTGGTGATGACTTGCGCGCGGGGCGGCTGGTGATGCCGTTTGAGTTGAAGGTGAAGACGGGGCTGGCGTATTACGTGGTGGTGCCGCCGGGGATCGAGGCATCGCCGCCGCTTGAGGAATTGATGATCTGGTTGGTTGAGCAGGCGCATTTGCGGTGAGGCTGTTTCCCTCACCCTAACCCTCTCCCAGAGGGAGAGGGGACTGACCGGGGGATATTGAAGAGGTTCAGCGAACTGAACGATTGGTTTTGAATCCATAATCGACTGGATTTTTCAGGTCGATGTACAGCGCCAGACACCTCGGTCGGCCCCCTCTCCCTCCGGGAGAGGGCTGGGGTGAGGGTAAAGATTTAATTCAATACCCGACAGTAAACCGCTGACGCGAATGCTTCGGCGTTTCCACTTCGTCGATCAGCGCAATCGCGTAATCAGCAAAAGTAATCCAGCTACGCCCCTCGGCACTCACCAGCAAATGATCCTCGCCGACACGGAAACTCCCCGTGCGCTCCCCTTCGACAAACTCTGCCGACGGCGACAGGAAGGTCCAGTCCAGATCCTGCTCCTGACGCAACGCCTCAAGAAATGCCGCACCAGCACTGGCTTCCGCTTTGTACTCCGCCGGGAAACCCGCACTGTCGATCACTCGCGTGTCGTCCGGCAACAACAACGAACCGGCACCACCCACCACCAACAGACGCTTCACTCCCGCCTGCTTCACTGGCCCAACAATAGCGCTCGCAGGCACGGTGGCGAAATGCGCAGCGGTGATCACCACGTCGTGACCGACCACTGCGCCCTGCAACGCGGCCGAATCCAGCACATCGACATTCTTGCTGACCACACCGGCACGCGCGCCGATCTTCGAGGTATCGCGGGCGATAGCGGTTACGCTATGGCCACGACGCAGGGCTTCTTCCAGCAGTTGGCTACCGGCACGGCCGGTGGCACCAATGATTGCGATCTTGCTCATGACATTCTCCAGTTGGCTTGAGAGTGCTGCGTTTTCAGAATCGGCTTACCACTTCATTTCGCCCTTGGCGACTTTCGCGCTCAGCTCCAGCGAGCTTTCTTCACCCAGTTTCGGGTAGCGTTTTTTCATCGCGGCGATCAGTGCGGCGGAGTCTTTGGCCTTGGCGGTTTCAGCGTCGAACGCCTTGATGTAGTCGGCAGTGAACTTCACGCTGGCCAGCGAACGGCTGCTGTTGCCGAGGTAATGGCCTGGCACCACGGTGTTCGGCTTGAGGGTTTCGATCGAGTGCAGGGTTTCCAGCCAGTCGGCGTGGGATTGCACGGTCTGGGTGTCGGCCATCCACACGTGAATGTTCTCGGCGACGACCACGCCACCGACCACGGCTTTGAGCGACGGAATCCACACAAAACTGCGATCCGGCTGCTTGCCTTCGAGGCCGACCACCTGCAATTTCTCCCCTTCGAGCATCAGGCTGTCGCCCTTGAGCACACCCGGCACGATGGTTTTCGCCGGAACGTCGGCGCCCATTTTCGGGCCCCAGAAGGCCAGTTTGCCGGCGACGGTTTTATTGATGTGGTCGACGGTCGGCTGCGACGCCAGCACCTTGGCGTCCGGGAAGGCTTGGGTCAGGGTATCGAGGCCGAAGTAGTAATCCGGGTCACCATGGCTGATGTAAATGGTGGTCAGGTGCTTGCCGCTGGCGCGGATCTTTTCCACCACCTGTTCAGCCTGGGATTTGCCGAATTGTGCATCAACGAGGATCGCGTCTTTCTCGCCGCTGACCAGCACCGAGGTCACCGGAAAAATCGCGTTGGTTCCCGGGTTGTAAACGTCGAGGGTCAAGTTGGCTGCGGCGGCATGCGCGGCGAAACCCAGGGAAGCGCTGGCGAGCAGAACGCGTTTGAGTGTGGTGAAGCCGATCATCTGTTGCTCCGGTATCCGAATGCCGTGTCTGGCGATGGGACAGAGCTTAGTTGCCTGACTCGGTGCAAAAAATGCGATGCTTGAACATAGTTTGTTTCTGAAAGCGGGCAAATCATGGATCGTCTCCAAGCAATGCGGGTGTTTGTCACCGTGGTGGATCTGGGCAGCCAGTCGGCAGCGGCCGATCATCTGGACCTTTCGCGCCCCGTGGTTTCGCGTTATCTGGCAGAGCTGGAAGACTGGGTCGGCGCACGCCTGATGCACCGCACCACGCGTAAATTGAGCCTGACCGCCGCCGGCAGTGAAATTCTGCCGCGCTGCCGGCAGATGCTTGAACTGTCGACGGACATGCAGGCCGCCGTCAGCGAACCCCACGATGCCCCGCGCGGCTTGCTGCGGATCAGCGTCAGCACCTCGTTCGGCCAGGCGCAACTGGCCGATGCGATGGCTGCGTACGTCAAGCGTTACCCCGGTGTCAGCATCGATCTGCAAATGCTCGATCGCACGGTGAATCTGGTGGATGAACGGATCGATCTGGCGATTCGTACCAGTAACGATCTCGACCCCAACCTGATCGCCCGACGCCTGACCGTTTGTCGTTCGGTGGTGTGTGCCGCGCCGGCTTATCTGCAGGAGCAAGCGGCGCCTTTGCGGGTTGAGGAATTGAGCCGACACAACTGTCTGACGCACTCGTATTTCGGCAAGAGCCTGTGGCATTTCGAGGAAGATGGCGAACCGGTTTCGGTGCCGGTGCAGGGCAATATCAGCGCCAACGAAGCCAGCACGTTGCTGCGCGCGACACTGGCGGGTGCGGGAGTGGCGATGCTGCCGACGTATCAGGCCGGGGTGCATATTCACAGCGGTGAACTGGTTCGACTGCTGCCCCATGCGGAGCCGCGGCAGATGAGCATCTACGCGGTGTACGCCTCGCGCAAACACATGCCGGCAGCGTTGCGCAGCATGCTGGATTTTCTGGTGCTCAGATTTCCGGAAAATCCCGAATGGGATATCGGCCTGTAAACCCGATCCCCTGTAGGCCTTCGCCTGCTCGCGATAGCGGTGTCTCAGTTACTGAAAGGTTGGCTGAACGGACGCTTTCGCGAGCAGGCTCGCTCCCACAGTGGCTATCGATGTGCTGAATGGCGGGTTACAAGCTCAAGCACACTCGCTGGCAACTCCCCACCGCTGACCTATGCTGAAAGTAATACCGCAGGGTATGCGTTCAGAGGTCTACGCCATGAACATCAAAACAAGAAGGTACGTCGCGATTTTCATTACCTGCGCCGCCACGCTGGCGCTGTACGGCACCGCTGCCTGGCGGGTCGAACAGCTGCGCCAGTTACCGCGCGAGTATGCGAGCTGCAATTTCGAACGCTGTATTCCGCACAATGCCACGCTGAACGCATTGCGCTGATTTGTCTGGCTGGAATGTGATCCTGTGGGAGCGAGCCGGCTCCGGGCGGCGATCCGACGAATGCAGTGTGCCAATCACCATCAATAGTGACTGATACACCGCATTCGCGAGCAGGCTCGCTCCCACAGTTTTTGCGGCGGTTATGAGATTAATGTTCGGCCTTGAGGCTGTCGCGGAAAGCCTTTGGCGAGATCCCCACCCGGCGCCGGAACAGCCGCGTGAAGTTGGTCGGATCGGAAAACCCCAACAACTCCGACATCTCGTAAATCGTCATGCTGGTGTACGTCAGCAAGCGCTTGGCCTCCAATAACTGCCGTTCATGCATGATCTGCAACGCCGGTTGCCCGGCCAGCTCACGGCAGGTGCCGTTGAGGTGCGATACCGAAATCCCCAGTCGATGCGCGAGGTCTTCGACCTTGACGTGCTGGCGATAAGTCTCCTCGACCAACTGAATAAAGCCATTGAGGTATTCGCGCTGACGCTGCGGCCGCTGACTGGCTTTGTGGCGCACGATCGCCTGCCGGCTGACCCAGACCATGATCACGCTGACCAGCGAATGCATGAGCATTTCCCGCGCCGGTTGATGACCGTTGTATTCGGCCTGCAACGCCGAGAACAGGCTGTTGAGGTAATCGCCGTCGTTGCCTGCCGGGTAGTTTTGCGCGCTGGCCAGCGCATGTACCGAATCGCCCAGTTGCGCCTGCAAGTGGTTGATCAGCGGCGTGGCGAGGGTAACGATGAACCCTTCGACGTCTTCGGAAAAACGAAAGCCGTGCACCGATAACGGTGGCAGCACTTGAATCGCCGGGGTCTGGAGTTGCGTGCGTTGCCCTTCGATCTCAAGCTCTGCCTGACCTTTGAAGACGAAGAGTAACTGGCACAAATCAGCATGGCGGTGGGGTTTGATTTCCCACTCGTGTTCGCGACTGCGGGAGGAAATGGTTTCACAGTGCAGCAAGTCAGGGGTCGGCCAGTCCAGGCTTTCACCGTAGAGCTTGAACACTGGAATCGAAGGCAGCTCAGGCTTGTTCATCACTTCAATCCAGGCCTCGGGGTTGTGGGCGATAATCGCACCGATTGGCAGAATGTACAGGTATCGGCTCAGTTTTCACCTTCAATTGACAGACCCGCAAGGGAAAAATGCAAGCACTCGATCCATAAAAATCATTCACCGGTCTTGGCCGCGTGAAGCTTGCGAGTCATAAAAACAATGAAAACGCTGAAAACCCAAGTCGCCATCATCGGCGCCGGTCCGTCCGGATTGCTCCTCGGCCAGTTGTTGCACAACGCCGGTATCGACACCCTCATCCTCGAACGTCAGACCCCCGATTATGTCCTCGGTCGCATCCGCGCCGGGGTGCTTGAACAAGGCATGGTAGAGCTGTTGCGTCAGGCTGGCGTGAGTCAGCGCATGGACGCCGAAGGGTTGGTGCATGGCGGTTTCGATCTGGCTTTGGACGGGCGTCAAGTGCACATCGATCTGCACGCGCTGACCGGCGGCAAGACCGTGATGATCTACGGCCAGACCGAAGTGACTCGCGACCTGATGGCCGCTCGTCGGGAGGCCGGCGCGCCGACGATTTACCAGGCGAGCAATGTCGTTCCTCATGGCATGAAAAGCGACGAGGCGTTTGTCACCTTTGAAAAGGACGGCGAAACCTTTCGCGTCGATTGCGACTACATCGCCGGCTGCGACGGTTTCCATGGTGTAGCCCGGCAGTCGATTCCGGCCGATAGCCTGAAGGTGTTCGAGCGGGTTTATCCGTTTGGCTGGCTGGGGATTCTCGCCGACACCCCGCCGGTGCATGACGAGTTGGTCTATGCCCGCCATGAACGCGGCTTCGCCCTGTGCAGCATGCGTTCGGCCACCCGCACCCGCTATTACCTGCAAGTGCCGGCGGATGAAAACGTCGATGACTGGAGCGACCAGCGCTTCTGGGATGAATTGAAAAATCGCCTGCCAGTGGAGCTCGCCGAGAAACTGGTTACCGGCCCGTCTATTGAAAAAAGCATCGCGCCGCTGCGCAGTTTCGTCGTCGAGCCGATGCAGTACGGGCGGATGTTTCTGGTCGGCGATGCAGCGCATATCGTCCCGCCTACCGGCGCCAAGGGTTTGAACCTGGCCGCCAGTGACGTGAGTACGCTGTTCAATATTCTGCTGAAGGTTTACCGCGACGGGCGCACCGATCTGCTGGAGAAATACTCGGAAATCTGCCTGCGCCGAGTGTGGAAAGCTGAGCGCTTTTCCTGGTGGATGACTTCGATGCTGCACCGCTTCGACGATCACGATGACTTCAGCCAGCGCATCAGCGCCTCGGAACTGGACTACTTTGTCAGTTCAGAGGCAGGGCGAAAAACCATTGCAGAAAATTATGTCGGACTTCCGTACGAGGCTATCGAATAGCTTCCTACCGACTTACACTGGCGAGCATCAACCCGCGCGCAATAGCCGCGCGGGTCCATCACTGCCCGCAGGCTCGCCCGTGACCAATCTCAATCACCCCGAAACGCCCAAACCGGCCATTCGCAGCGTGCTGGTCGCGTTGATGATGGCGATATTTCTCGGCGCGCTGGATCAGACCATCGTTGCTGTATCGATGCCGGCCATTTCTGCGCAGTTCAAGGACGTCAGCCTGCTGGCCTGGGTGATTTCCGGGTACATGGTCGCGATGACCGTGGCGGTGCCGATCTACGGCAAGCTCGGTGACTTGTACGGGCGGCGCAAACTGATGTTGTTCGGCATGGGCCTGTTCACCCTTGCCTCGCTGTTTTGCGGCATGGCGCAGAGCATGGAGCAACTGGTGCTGGCGCGGATCCTTCAGGGCATCGGCGCCGGCGGGATGATTTCGGTGAGTCAGGCGATCATCGGCGACATCGTGCCGCCGCGGGAACGCGGGCGTTATCAGGGTTACTTCAGCAGCATGTACGCCGTGGCCAGTGTCGCCGGCCCGGTGCTCGGCGGTTACATGACCGAATACCTGTCGTGGCGCTGGGTGTTTCTGATCAACCTGCCGCTGGGCCTCGGTGCCTGGTGGGTGGCGCGACGCAATCTGCGCGGGCTGCCGATTCCGCAACGCAAACCGATCATCGACTACCTCGGCACGCTGTTGATGATCATCGGCCTGACCGCCCTGCTGTTGGGCATTACCCAGGTCGGTCAGGGTCATTCGTGGCGCAGCGCTGAAGTGCTCGGCTTGTTCGCTTGTGCGGTGGTGGTGTTGGCGCTGTTTGTCTGGCACGAACGCCGGGCGCGCGAACCGTTGCTGCCGATGCACCTGTTTGCCAACCGCAACGCCCTGCTGTGCTGGTGCACGATTTTCTTCACCAGTTTCCAGGCGATTTCGCTGATTGTGCTGATGCCGCTGCGCTTTCAGACCGTCACCGGTGCCGGAGCTGACAGCGCCGCTTTGCACTTGTTGCCATTGGCGATGGGGTTGCCGATTGGTGCATTTTTCGCTGGCCGGCGCACGTCGATTACCGGGCGTTACAAACCACAGATTCTGAGCGGCGCTCTGCTGATGCCGATCGCGATTTTCGGCATGGCGTTCAGCCCACCGGAGGCGACGCTGGTCAGTGGTCTGTTCATGTTGCTCTGTGGTATTTCCAGCGGCATGCAGTTCCCGACCTCGTTGGTCGGCACCCAGAATTCGGTGGAACAACGCGACATCGGCGTAGCGACCAGCACCACCAACCTGTTTCGCTCTCTCGGCGGCGCGGTGGGCGTGGCGCTGATGTCGGCGCTGTTGCTGGCGTTGCTGCAGGATTCCAGTTTCGCCCATCTGGCGAGCAGTTCGCTGATGAGCGAGGGGCATTCGGGCAACGTCTTGCTGGATGGTTTGAACGCCGCGCCGGGCGATGCGCAAAATGCCTTGCGTGCGGAGTTGCTGGTGACATTCCGGCATTTGTTGTGGGTGAGTGCGGCGGTGTCGTTGCTTGGGTTGGCAGCGGCGATTGCGATGCCAAACAACCTGCTGCGCGGGCGCGAGCATGGCGCCAAATAACCGCAACACCACAAAACCCTGTGGGAGCGAGCCTGCTCGCGAAAGCGGTGTGTTGATCGTTCCCACGCTCTGCGTGGGAATGCCTCAACGGACGCTCTGCGTTCGGCTTTGGATGGGACGCAGAGCGTCCCGGGCTGCATTCCCACGCGGAGCGTGGGAACGATCATCCTTCAAGGGCTGTAGTAACCCACGGCGACAAGGAAATGCCCGGCCTTCTTCAGGTAGGCATGCTTGTCCTCGACCTTGCCGGTCACCGGGTTTTTCCAGCGGTATTCATATTCGCCCTCATCCTGCTTGCCGATCAGCGCCAGAATCGGCTCGCCCACCGGTTTGCCTTCCGGGTCCTTGACCTTGCCGAAGTCGGTGTTGATCAAGCGCAGATTAGTGCCGTGGGCGACATAGCGCTGGGTATTCAGATCAACGACGAACACGTACAAGTCATCCTGCAAGTAGCCGCCCTTGAGCGAGTTGATCGCCGTCAACGTGCCCTTCTCGTCTTTGTCCAGATCAGTCGCCGCTTTGTCGAGCAATGCCTTGGCCTGCTCCGCCGAGGCTCGCGGCAAGTAGTAACCCACCGCCAGAATCCGCTGGCCGATGCGTTGATAAAACACATGCTTGCGCTCGACCTTGCCGTCGGACCAGTTCTGCCAACGATATTCGGCCTGCTGGATGCCATTGCCTTCCGGCACTTTCAACGCGTCTTTGAAGGTTTTCTGCAAATCCGGGCCGAGCACCTCACTCACGTCACGGCCGATCAATGCCGAGGAAGGCCCGCCGCTGGCGAGCATCACGCCTTTGGTGTCGACTACAAACACGTAGCGATCCTTGTCGACAAACTCGCCCTGGCGGCTGAACGCGGCGAACGCCTTGTCGCCATTGTCGTGGTAATAGGCCAAGGCTTTTTCCAGCAAGGCAATGGCGGCCTGACTGTCATCCTTGGCGGCAGTGGCGGCGCTGGCCTGGCCGAAACCGGCCAGTAACATCACGCCGAGCCAGGCCACTTTATGCAAAAACCCCATAGCGCATCCCTCGTTCTTGTTGGTGTTTCAAGAGCGTAGACGGCTTGGGGTGATGTACGAGTATTCAGAATGATGCAGGGGATTACAGAATCCCCTGCACTGATCAACAAAGCTTATGGGCGGGAATTGATCTGCTGCTGCAAATTCTGAATCTGCGCCTGAAGGGTGTTGATGTTGCGGGTCATCTGCGCACGGAAGGCGTCGAACTCGGCGGTATTGCCGCCACCCTGAGGAGCCGCCGGGCGATTGTCCTGTTCGCTTTTGAGCACGACGATTTCCTGTTCGAGACGATCGATCGCCGCGCTTGGATTGCCCTGCTTTTTCAGTGCTGCGATATCGGCGCCAAGGCTTTTGAACTGTGCATCGAAGGCTTTCAACTGCGCGTCGACCTTGCTGGTGTCGGCCGGCGTGCTTTTCACCGTCGCCAATTCCGCGCTCAACGCTTTGACCTGCGCTTGCAGTTGGGTATTGGCGTTTTGTTGTTCAGTAGTCTGCGCAGTCATCTGTGCCAGGCGTTTGTCCAGATCGCTGGCTTGCCCCGCTACGCCCTGCTGCTGTTTGCTCTGATCGAGCAGCTTGCCTTCAAGCTGTTTGATTTGCAGCTTCAGAGCCTCGCTGTCACTGGTGACGTTGGACTGGCTGGCGACAACCTTGCCGGAAATGTCCTGCAAGCGACCGGCCGCTTCCTCACTGATTCGCGCGAAGCTTTCCTGGGTCGCGACCAGTTGCTGCTCCATCAGCGAAATCTGCTGAAAGCTCCACCAGGCCAGACCGACAAAGGCGAAGAACAGTGCGCCGACCAAGGCCCACAGCGGCCCGGTGCTGGCGGCCTTGACCTTGACCACCGGCGGCGTGCGCGAGTGTACGGAGGTGCGGGCGGTGGTCGGAATGTCATCGTCGTCGAAGGCGTCGGCACGCAGGCTCGGGACATCATCGAAATCGTCGTGGGCATCATTACGCATGGACATTGAGGCAACCTTTGTGAAACGCGGTGATGGCTAAATGCTGCGAAGTATAACCGCCGCAGCCGCAGGGATTGACCCCCAAGCGGCTACACGGTTCATTGCCGCCCGGCCGAATCGTTTCAACGGATGTCCTGAGCTTTCCACCACGCGCAGAACTCATCCAGCGCCGACCATAGGCTGACTGTCGGATCGTAGTCCAGATAATGCCGGGCGCGGCTGATGTCGAGGGTGAAATTTTTTTTCATTACTTGCATGCCCAGACGCGACAGGGTTGGCTCCGGACGCCCGGGCCAGAGCTTGCACGCCCCCTCATTGAGCGCTGCGACGCTGTAGGCCAGCCCATACGAACGGTACTTGGTGACTTGCGGCACTTCCATTTTGCGCATCACGTAATTGACCACATCCCACAGCGGAACCGGCGCGCCGTTACTGATGTTGTAGGCCTTGCCCAGCGCGGAACCGGCCGCCAGCAAACTGCTGAGCAGCGCTTCGTTGAGGTTCTGCACACTGGTGAAATCGACCTTGTTCAGGCCATTGCCGATGATCGCCAGACGGCCCTTGCGCTGCATGTTGAGCAGACGCGGGAAGATGCTCATGTCGCCGGCGCCGGTGACGAAACGCGGGCGCAGGGCGATGGTTTCGAGGCCGAATTCCTGGGCACCGAAGACCTTTTGCTCGGCCAGGTACTTGGTCGCGGCGTAAGGATGCTTGAAACGCTTGGGCACTTGCTCTTCGGTCAGATTGAAGTGATCGCGACCATCGAAATAGATCGATGGCGACGACAGATGCACCAAACGGCGGACGCGCTGCTTCAGACAGGCTTCGACGACGTTTTCGGTGACCTGCACGTTGCCCTGGTGGAAGTCCTGATAGCGGCCCCACAGTCCGACGGCGCCGGCGCAATGCACCACGGCTTCGACGTCCGAGCACAGTTCGCGGACCAGGTCGGGATCGGTCAGATCGCCGGGCACAAACTCGGCACCACGGCGCACCAGATGTTCGACGCTCTCGGCCCGGCGACCGTTGACCCGCACGTCCAGGCCCTGCTCCAAAGCGAAACGCGCAAAGCGTCCGCCAATGAAGCCGCTTGCGCCGGTGACCAAAATTTTCATGCAAAACTCCAATGAAACCAGCTGCGAGCTTCAAGCTTCGAGCTGCAAGTTTAAAACGGTGCGCAGCGCTGAACTTGCCGCTTGCAGCTTGACGCTCATGGCTGCTTCCAGGGCACCAGCCATTGCGCTGAAGCGCGCACTAATTGCTCGGTCAGCAAACCCAGCAACTGACCGCCATTGCGCCAATGATGCCAGTACAACGGCACGTCGATCGGTTTATCTGGCAACAGTTCGCGCAACACCCCGCGTTGCAGTTGATCGCGCACTTGCAGTTCCGGCACCAGCCCCCAGCCGAGTCCGGCTTCGGTCAGGCGGATAAAACCTTCCGAGGACGGGCACAAATGGTGTTCGAATCCACCATCGACGCCCAGCGAGGCGAGATAGCGATGCTGAAGAAAATCGTCCGGGCCGAACACCAGCGCTGGCGTGCGCGGCAATTGTTCGGCACGAACGCCGTCGGGGAAATGCCGCTCGATAAACGCCGGGCTGGCCAGCGCGCGATAACGCATTGCGCCGAGCAACACGCTGCGCGCACCCGCAACCGGACGCTCACTGGCACAAAGGCATGCGGCCACTTCGCCAGCGCGCATGCGTTTGAGGCCGACGGTCTGGTCTTCGACGACCAGATCGAGCAACAAATGCTGGTCGGCACAGAAGTCGCCAACCGCGTCGGCCCACCATGTGGCGAGGCTGTCGGCATTCAAGGCGATACGCAGGCGCTCCGGCAAACCCTCTTCATCCAGGGCCGGCACCAGGGTCTGCAAGTCGCGCTCAAGCAAACGCACCTGCTGCACGTGGTTGAGCAGGCGCCGGCCTATCTCGGTCGGCGACGGCGGCGTGCCGCGTATCAGCACCGGCTGGCCGACCCGCGCTTCGAGCAGTTTGATCCGCTGCGAGATCGCCGATTGCGACAAGCCCAGTACCTGCGCGGCCCGTTCGAATCCGGCCTGCTCGACCACGGCGGCCAGAGCAGAAAGCAATTTGTAGTCGAACATCAGTTTTCCTAATGAGCGATCAGCACTATTGGTTTTTCTTATACAGGTTTCGACCGGAGAATAGCCAGCAAGCACTCTTTCTCAAGGAACACTTCCATGGCTGGCGAAACTTCACTCTCTACTTTATTGCGCAGCATGAGCCCGCAACTCAACGCCGGCGAATACGTGTTCTGCACCCTGCCCGACGGTGTGTTGCCGAGCGGTCTGGAGATTGTCGGCAGCTTCCGCGAGCAGGAAGGTCTGACGGTAATTCTCGAACGTTCCCACGCCGAACAGGCCGGTTTCAGTTTCGACTATGTCGCCGCGTGGATCACCCTCAACGTGCATTCGGCACTGGAAGCGGTGGGCCTCACCGCCGCCTTCGCCACGGCATTGGGCAAGGCCGGGATCAGTTGCAACGTGATTGCCGGCTATTACCACGACCATTTGTTCGTCGGTCAGGCCGACGCCGAACGCGCCATGCAAGTGCTGCGCGATCTCGCAGCCAACGCGGAGTAGATCTTATGTGGCAAAGCTATGTGAACGGCTTGCTGGTGGCGTTCGGGCTGATCATGGCGATCGGCACGCAGAACGCGTTTGTCTTGGCGCAGAGCTTGCGTCGTGAGCACCACTTGCCCGTGGCGGCGTTGTGCGTGGTCTGCGATGCGCTGCTGGTGGCGGCTGGTGTATTCGGGCTGGCGACGATTCTGGCGCAGAACCCGACACTGCTGGCAATTGCCCGTTGGGGTGGCGCGACTTTCTTGATCTGGTACGGCAGTCAGGCGTTGCGCCGGGCCTGTTCGAAACAGAGCATGGATCAGGGTGCGAATCAGACCGTACGTTCGTTGCGGGCGGTGATGCTCAGCGCCTTGGCGGTGACGCTGCTCAATCCGCACGTTTATCTGGATACGGTGTTGCTGATCGGCTCGCTCGGCGCGCAGCAATCGGTGCCGAGTGCTTATGTAGTGGGCGCGGCGAGTGCTTCGTTGCTGTGGTTTTTCACGTTGGCGCTGGGCGCAGCGTGGTTAGCGCCGTGGCTGGCTCGGCCGAGCACCTGGCGGATCCTGGATCTGGTTGTGGCGTTGATGATGTTCACGGTCGCCGGTCAGCTGATTATCGCCGGCTGATTTATTCCAAAAGGCTCTGGAACCTCTATCCCACACAGTTGTTGCGTGGTTATGGCGCAACCCCGGTGCTATGATCGAAACCCTGCGCCGCAAAGAGTAAAAACTCGCCGGTGCATTTCTGGCCGCCCGTGATCGGCCTTGCGCTCACCGCAACAGACCTGATTAGGAGAATCATCATGGCTTTCGAATTGCCGCCGCTGCCTTACCCACACGATGCCCTGCAGCCGCACATTTCCAAGGAAACCCTGGAATACCACCACGACAAGCACCACAACACCTACGTCGTGAACCTGAACAACCTGGTGCCAGGCACCGAGTTCGAAGGCAAGACCCTGGAAGAAATCGTCAAGACTTCCTCGGGCGGTATCTTCAACAACGCCGCTCAGGTCTGGAACCACACTTTCTACTGGAACTGCCTGGCGCCAAACGCCGGTGGTCAACCAACCGGCGCGCTGGCTGAAGCCATCAACGCAGCCTTCGGTTCGTTCGACAAGTTCAAGGAAGAGTTCAGCAAAACCTCGATCGGCACCTTCGGTTCCGGCTGGGGCTGGCTGGTGAAAAAGGCTGACGGTTCCCTGGCCCTGGCCAGCACCATCGGCGCCGGCAACCCGCTGACCAGCGGCGACACCCCGCTGCTGACCTGCGACGTCTGGGAACACGCTTACTACATCGACTACCGCAACGTTCGTCCGAAGTATGTCGAAGCGTTCTGGAACCTGGTCAACTGGAAGTTCGTTGCTGAGCAGTTCGAAGGCAAAACCTTCACCGCTTAAGCTGCGCGCCAGTCAAAAAACCCGGCTTTTGCCGGG
Source organism: Pseudomonas sp. RU47 (assembly GCF_004011755.1). Classification (GTDB taxonomy): domain Bacteria; phylum Pseudomonadota; class Gammaproteobacteria; order Pseudomonadales; family Pseudomonadaceae; genus Aquipseudomonas. The sequence continues at coordinate 5,289,649 of NZ_CP022411.1, forward strand.
TTTTTTTATGGGCGTTTGATGATCGTTCCCACGCTCCGCGTGGGCATGCAGCCCGTGACGCTCCGCGTCACTGGACACAGAGCCTCCCTGGAGGCATTCCCACGCGGAGCGTGGGAACGATCAATAGCGTTTTTCTCACAATGAAAGCTGTCTGTCGCTGCTTGCCGCCATGCCACAGGGGGCTAACATCAAAACAGCGGAAAAAATGCTGCGAACCGCTCAAGTTGAAGGTCGAAACTACCGACATAGTACAAATAGGGCTAATACTCCAGACAGCAGCATTTCGGCCAAGGCCACGGGCAAATCGTCCCGGGCCTGATTGTCCCTTTGACTGCCAACACGGGATTGCCAATACTCGTGGCAACTTGACGCTACCCGCACGGAACAAGGAATAACCCTTTGAAGCTGGAACTCAAGAACAGCTTGTCGGTGAAGTTGCTCCGGGTCGTGCTCCTGTCGGCATTGATCGTCGGCGTAGTCTTGAGCTGCGCGCAGATTGTGTTCGATGCCTATAAAACCCGTCAGGCGGTTGCCGGCGACGCCGAACGCATCCTCGACATGTTCCGTGATCCTTCGACCCAGGCCGTTTACAGCCTCGATCGGGAAATGGGCATGCAGGTAATCGAAGGCCTGTTCCAGGATGATGCCGTGCGTCAGGCCTCCATCGGCCATCCCAACGAAGCCATGCTCGCGCAGAAATCCCGCGACCTGCAGCATTCCAGCAGCCGCTGGCTGACCGATCTGATTCTCGGCCAGGAACGCACCTTCACCACCCAATTGGTGGGGCGCGGCCCGTACAGCGAGTATTACGGTGACCTGAGCATCACCCTCGACACCGCCACCTATGGCGAGGGCTTTATCGTCAGTTCGGTGATCATCTTCATTTCCGGTGTGTTGCGTGCTCTGGCCATGGGCCTGGTGCTGTATCTGGTTTATCACTGGCTGCTGACCAAACCGTTGTCGCGGATCATCGAACACCTCACCGAGATCAACCCGGATCGCCCCAGCGAGCACAAGATTCCGCAGCTCAAGGGCCACGAGAAAAACGAACTGGGCATCTGGATCAACACCGCCAACCAGTTGCTTGAGTCGATCGAACGCAACACCCATCTGCGCCACGAAGCCGAAAACAGCTTGTTGCGAATGGCCCAATACGACTTCCTCACCGGCCTGCCGAATCGCCAGCAATTGCAGCAGCAACTGGACAAGATTCTGGTCGACGCGGGCAAGCTGCAACGCCGGGTCGCGGTGTTGTGCGTTGGGCTGGACGATTTCAAAGGCATCAACGAGCAGTTCAGCTACCAGACCGGCGACCAATTACTGTTGGCCCTGGCTGATCGTCTGCGTGCCCATAGCGGCCGCCTCGGCGCCCTCGCCCGCTTGGGCGGCGACCAGTTCGCGCTGGTGCAGGCAGACATCGAACAGCCTTATGAAGCGGCAGAGCTGGCGCAAAGCATTCTCGATGATCTGGAAGCGGCGTTCGCCCTCGATCACCAGGAAATCCGCCTGCGCGCGACTATCGGCATCACCCTGTTCCCGGAGGATGGCGACAGTACCGAGAAGCTGTTGCAGAAAGCCGAGCAGACCATGACCCTGGCCAAGACCCGCTCGCGCAACCGCTATCAGTTCTATATCGCCAGCGTCGACAGCGAGATGCGTCGTCGTCGCGAACTGGAAAAAGACCTGCGCGATGCACTGTTGCGCGACCAGTTCTACCTCGTCTATCAGCCGCAGATCAGCTATCGCGATCACCGCGTGGTCGGGGTCGAGGCGCTGATTCGCTGGCAACACCCGGAACACGGTCTGGTGCCTCCAGACCTGTTCATTCCGCTGGCCGAGCAGAACGGCACAATCATCGCCATCGGCGAATGGGTGCTCGATCAGGCCTGCAAACAACTGCGCGAATGGCACGATATGGGTTTCGCCGACCTGCGCATGGCGGTCAACCTGTCCACCGTGCAACTGCACCACGCCGAGTTGCCGCGCGTGGTCAACAACCTGTTGCAGATGTATCGCCTGCCACCGCGCAGCCTGGAACTGGAAGTCACCGAAACCGGCCTGATGGAAGACATCAGCACTGCCGCGCAACACTTGTTGAGCCTGCGCCGTTCCGGCGCGTTGATTGCCATCGACGACTTCGGAACCGGCTATTCATCGCTGAGTTATCTGAAAAGCCTGCCGCTGGACAAGATCAAGATCGACAAGAGCTTCGTGCAGGATCTGCTCGATGACGACGACGATGCGACCATCGTTCGCGCGATCATTCAGTTGGGCAAGAGTCTCGGCATGCAGGTGATTGCCGAGGGCGTGGAAACGGCTGAGCAGGAGACGTACATCATCTCCGAAGGCTGCCACGAAGGTCAGGGTTATCACTACAGCAAACCGCTGCCGGCCCGGGAACTGGGCGCCTATCTCAAACAGGCACAACGCAGTAACGCGGCCATTCTCTAGAAGATCAAAAGATCGCAGCCTGCAGCAGCTCCTACATTTGGAATGCGTTCCCCCTGTAGGAGCTGCCGAAGGCTGCGATCTTTTGATCTGCGTAAATAAGAAATATTTCCAGCCACAACCCTTTACACATAATGCGAAAGATTTGCATTATGTCGCAGTTTTGCGCACCCCCAGCGCGAGTCCACTCAACTATCGAAGCAGGATGTTCGCCATGATTCGTATGCCTCTGGCTACCGCCAGTCTGCTGGCCATCGCTATTTCACTCGCCGGTTGCGGCGAAGGTAAAGACAAGGCTGCCGCACCGGCCACGCCGACTCCAGCCGCCAGCACCACCGCACCTGCGGCTGCGCCGGCCGCGGCCGGTAAAGTCGATGAAGCCGCCGCCAAGGCTGTGGTCGCGCACTACGCCGACATGGTCTTCGCCGTTTACAGCGATGCCGAATCCACCGCGAAAACCCTGCGAACCGCCGTCGACGCGTTCCTCGCCAAGCCGAACGCCGACACCCTCAAAGCCGCCAAGGCTGCCTGGGTCGCCGCGCGCGTTCCGTACCTGCAGAGTGAAGTGTTCCGCTTCGGCAACACCATCATCGACGATTGGGAAGGTCAGGTTAACGCCTGGCCGCTGGACGAAGGTCTGATCGACTACGTCGACAAATCCTACGAGCACGCACTGGGTAACCCGGGCGCCACCGCCAACATCATCGCCAACACCGAAGTTCAGGTCGGCGAAGACAAGGTCGACGTCAAAGACATCACCGCGGAAAAACTCGCCAGCCTCAACGAGCTGGGCGGCTCCGAAGCCAACGTTGCCACCGGCTACCACGCCATCGAATTCCTGCTCTGGGGCCAGGATCTCAACGGTACCGGCCCTGGCGCTGGCAACCGTCCGGCTTCGGACTACCTGGAAGGCGCCGGCGCTACTGGCGGTCACAACGATCGTCGTCGTGCCTACCTGAAGTCGGTGACTCAACTGCTGGTCAGCGATCTGGAAGAAATGGTCGGCAACTGGAAGCCGAACGTGGCTGACAACTACCGCGCCACCCTGGAAGCCGAACCGGGCGAAACCGGTCTGCGCAAAATGCTCTTCGGCATGGGCAGCCTGTCCCTGGGTGAACTGGCGGGCGAGCGCATGAAGGTTTCCCTGGAAGCCAACTCCCCAGAAGACGAGCAGGACTGCTTCAGCGACAACACGCACAACTCGCACTTCTACGATGCCAAAGGCATTCGTAACGTTTACCTGGGCGAGTACACCCGCGTTGACGGCACCAAGATGACCGGCGCCAGCCTGTCGTCGCTGGTAGCCAAGGCCGACCCGGCTGCCGACACCGCGCTGAAAGCCGATCTGGCGGCCACCGAAGCGAAAATCCAGGTCATGGTCGATCACGCCAACAAGGGTGAGCACTACGACCAGCTGATCGCCGCTGGCAACACCGCTGGCAACCAGATCGTTCGCGACGCGATCGCGTCCTTGGTCAAGCAGACCGGTTCGATCGAAGCCGCGGCCGGCAAACTGGGCATCAGCGACCTGAACCCGGACAACGCTGATCACGAGTTCTGATCAACTGCGTCTGCGTCAAAAAAAGGCGACCTTCGGGTCGCCTTTTTCATACCTGCCCTACACAAAACCCTGCTCCATGGTGTGTTCGATATCAGGTACACCACCCATCCCTGTGGGAGCGAGCCTGCTCGCGAAGGCTGTATCGGCCGCCACATTTTCAGCGCGTCGGATACCACTTTCGCGAGCAGGCTCGCTCCCACAGGGTTTCCATGGTGTTCAAGGCTTGCGCGATATCAAGCAAACGATAATTCCTCTTATTCAATCACCCCGGCCCTGTTAGACTTTGCGCCTTTATTTTTGCCCGTCCGCAGGATGTCTGATGCCTTCGCTGCCTCTTCGCTTGTCCGCACTGTTGCTGGCCCTGGGCCTGAGTGCCTGCGATGACGCCCCGCGTTTCACCAAGGCCGAGCCTGGTGAAGCACGTTCCGGTGGTGCAGCGACCGTGCGCAAGACCGATCAGAATGCGTTCTCTCTGCCCTCGGCCAACCTGCCGCCATCGCGACGGGTGGATTTCAGCGTCGGCAACAGCTTCTTCCGCAGCCCCTGGGTGATTGCGCCGTCGACCACCACCGCCCGCGATGGTCTTGGGCCACTGTTCAATACCAATGCCTGTCAGGGCTGCCATATCAAGGACGGTCGCGGTCATCCGCCGCCACCGGATGCACCTAACGCTGTGTCTATGCTTGTGCGCCTGTCGATTCCCGACACGCCGGAATTCGCCAAAGTCATCGAGCAAGTCGGCGTGGTACCGGAGCCGGTGTACGGCGGCCAGTTCCAGGACATGGCCGTGCCCGGCGTCGTCCCGGAAGGCAAGGTTCGCGTCGATTACACGCCAGTGCCGATTCGCTTCAAGGACGGCACCGAAGTCGAATTGCGCAAACCTGTCTTGCAGATCACTCAACTGGGCTACGGCCCGATGCACCCGGACACGCGTTTTTCCGCACGGGTTGCGCCGCCGATGATTGGCCTCGGCCTGCTCGAAGCGATTCCCGAAGAAGCGATCCTCGCCAACGCTGCCGCACAGGCCAAAGACAACAAAGGCGTCAATGGCCGTCCCAATCAGGTCTGGGATGACGCGTTGCAAAAAACCGTCATGGGCAGATTTGGCTGGAAAGCCGGGCAACCGAACCTCAATCAACAAAATGTTCACGCGTTTTCCGGTGATATGGGTCTTACGACCAGTCTGCGACCCTTCGATGACTGCAGCGATGCACAGACCGCCTGCAAACAGGCGCCGAACGGCAATGGCCCGAACGGCGAACCGGAAGTCAGCGACAACATCCTGCGTCTGGTGTTGTTCTATAGCCGAAACCTTGCCGTGCCTGCACGCCGTGGCGTTAACGATGCAGACGTCATCGCCGGCAAGAACCTGTTTTTCCAGGCTGGCTGCGATTCCTGCCACACGCCGAAATACACCACCGCCGCCAACGCGGCCGAACCTGAACTGGCCAATCAAGTGATTCGCCCGTACAGCGATCTGCTGCTGCATGACATGGGTGACGGTCTGGCCGACAACCGCACGGAATTCCAGGCCTCCGGCCGCGACTGGCGCACGCCGCCGTTGTGGGGCATAGGCCTGACGCAAGCGGTCAGCGGACACACACAGTTTTTGCATGACGGTCGCGCGCGCAATCTGCTCGAAGCGGTGCTTTGGCACGGCGGCGAAGCGCAAGCCGCGCAACAACAGGTTTTGTCATTCAATGCCGAGCAGCGTGCCGCGCTGCTGGCGTTTTTGAACTCACTTTAAACACTGATAAAGAATCGGGAGCCCGACATGTTCCGTCCCAAGCTACTGTTCACCAGCCTTGCCGCCCTTGCCCTCGGCGCTTGCTCGCCACAGGATCCGCAAGCGGTCACCTCGGCGGCCATCGCCAAATCGGTGATCCTGCCGACCTACACCCGTTGGGTCGAAGCCGACAAGCAACTGGCGGTCAGCGCCCTCGCCTACTGCCAGGGCAAAGAAACCCTGGAGACCGCCCGCGCCGACTTCCTGCATGCACAGAAAGCCTGGGCCGAACTGCAACCGCTGCTGATCGGGCCGCTGGCCGAGGGCAACCGTTCGTGGCAGGTGCAGTTCTGGCCGGACAAGAAAAACCTCGTCGGCCGTCAGGTCGAGCAACTGGTGGTCGCGCAACCGCAGATCGATGCCGCCGCACTGGCCAAATCCAGCGTTGTCGTGCAAGGCCTGTCGGCCTACGAATACATCCTGTTCGACGCCAAACCTGACGTGGCCAACGAAGAACAAAAAGCCAAATACTGCCCACTGCTGATCGCCATTGGCGAGCGCCAGAAGCAACTGGCTGAAGAGATTCTGCAGAACTGGAACAACACCGACGGCATGCTCGCGCAGATGACCAAGTTCCCCAACCAGCGCTACGCCGACTCCCACGAAGCGATCGCCGATCTGCTGCGTGTGCAGGTCACCGCGCTGGACACCCTGAAGAAAAAACTCGGCACGCCAATGGGCCGCCAGAGCAAAGGCGTGCCACAGCCGTTCCAGGCCGATGCATGGCGCAGCCAGTCGTCGCTGACCGCGCTGGAAGCGAGCCTCGCCGCCGCCAAAACCGTTTGGGAAGGCGTCGACAACAAAGGCCTGCGCGGTCTGTTGCCGGCTGAGCAAAAGCCACTGGCCGACAAGATCGATGCCGCTTACGCCGCGTCGCTGAAACTGTTCGACAGCACCCAGCGTTCGCTCGGCGAAATGCTTGAAGACGACGCCGGTCGTCAGCAACTGAACGATATCTACGACAGCCTCAACGTCGTCCATCGCCTGCACGAAGGCGAACTGGCCAAGGCGCTGGGCATTCAACTGGGCTTCAACGCCAACGACGGTGACTGATGAGGGCAAGTGCCATGCTGCGACGTCAGGTTCTGACTTTAGCTAGTACGCTGCTGGGAGCAGTGACGCTGGGCGGCTGGACGCTGTTCAAACGCAAGGATCAGAGCCCGCTGTTGCTGTCGGCGCGCGACGACACTGACGGCAAGCATTATGCCGTCGGCTATCGGCTGGATGGCACGCGGGTGTTCGCCACCGAAGTCGGCCAGCGTTGCCACGACATCATCAACCACCCGACGCAGCCAATCGCGCTGTTCGTCGCCCGTCGTCCGGGCACCGAGAGTTACCTGATCGACCTGCGCGACGGCACGTTGCTGCAGACCGTGACGTCGCAGCCGAACCGGCATTTCTACGGGCACGCCGTGGTGCACAAGGACGGCGAATACCTGTACGCCACCGAGAACGACACCACCGATCCCGGTCGCGGCTTGCTCGGCGTGTACAAGTTCGAAGGCGCGCGACTGGTGCACGGCGGCGAGATTTCCACCCACGGCCTCGGCCCGCATCAGGTGTCATGGATGCCCGATGGCGAGACGCTGGTGGTGGCCAATGGCGGGATTCGTACCGAGGCGGAAAGCCGCGTCGACATGAACCTCAACGCCATGGAGCCGAGCCTGGTCTTGATGCAGCGTGACGGCACCCTGCTGAGCAAGGAGACCCTCGCCCAGCAGATGAACAGCGTGCGCCATCTGGGCATCGCCAGCGACGGCACCATCGTTGCCGGTCAGCAGTTCATGGGCGCCTCGCATGAGCGCTCGGAGCTGTTGGCGATCAAGCGTCCGGGGCAGCCGTTCGTGGCGTTTCCGGTACCGGAGCATCAGTTGCAGTCGATGGGTCACTACACCGCCAGCGTCGCGGTGCACAGTGAATTGCGTCTGGTCGCGCTGACGGCACCACGCGGCAATCGCTTCTTCATCTGGGATCTGGACAGCGGCGAAGTGCGCCTCGATGCACCATTGCCTGATTGCGCTGGCGTCGGTGCGGTGAAGGACGGTTTTGTCGTGACCTCGGGTCAAGGACGTTGCCGCTACTACGATTGCCGTCAGGATGAGCTGTTGGCCAAGCCGCTGGAATTGCCGGCGGGGCTCTGGGATAACCATCTTCACCTGATGGCCTGAACGCACCGCAAAAGATCGTCCGATCGCGGCCCGAGCCTTCGGCAGCTCCTACTTTGGAATGCACTCCTCTGTAGGAGCTGCCGAAGGCTGCGATCTTTTTCCGCCACCCTGTAAGAACTGCCAGTTGGAATCCCCCCTGTACTCGGAGTAATGTGCCCGCCTGTCTCACCTGATTTCTCCAAGGAACTGGAAATATGCTGCGTCGCCGCATGCTGATCATGTTGGGTGTTGTTTTGTTGATCGTCCTGGTGCTGGGCGGGTACAAAGCCTTTTCGATCTACACGATGATCCAGGGCTTTTCCAAGCCGAAACCGCCGATCAGCGTCGCCGTGGCCAACGCGACCGAACAACCGTGGCAGCTGCGCTTGCCCACCGTCGGCACGCTCAAGGCGCTACAAGGTGTCGAGTTGAGCCTGGAAGTCGCCGGCACCGTCACCGAGCTCAAATTCGAATCCGGACAGAAGGTCAAGGCCGGGCAACCTTTGCTGCAACTCGACAGCGCCGTCGAGACCGCCCTGCTGGAAACCGCCAAGGCTGATCTCGGTCTGGCGCAACTGGATTTCGGCCGTGGCAGCCAACTGGTCGACAGCCGCGCCATTTCCAAAGGCGAATACGACCGCCTCTCCGCCGTTCTGCAAAAGAACAAAGCCACGGTCAATCAGCTCAACGCTTCGCTGGCGAAAAAACGCATTCTCGCGCCGTTCAGCGGCACCATCGGCATCCGTCAGGTCGACGTCGGCGACTATCTGGCCAGCGGCAGCAAAATCGCCACGCTGCAGGATTTGAGCAGCCTCTACGCCGACTTCTACCTGCCTGAGCAATCAGTGCCGAAGCTGGCCATCGGTCAGCCGGTGCAGATCACCGTCGCCGCGTATCCCAAGCAAACCTTCGCTGGCAAGATCAGCGCGATCAACCCGATCGTCGAAAGCACCACGCGCAACATTCTGATTCGAGCCACCCTGGCCAACCCCGACGGCAAACTGCTGCCGGGCATGTTCGCCAGCCTTGAAGTGCTGCTGCCCGATCCGCAAAAACACATCGTCGTACCGGAAAGCGCAATCACCTACACCCTCTACGGCAACTCGATCTACGTGGTCGGGCAGAAGAAAGCCGAAGATGGCAGCGTCGAAAAGGATGACAAGGGCCAACCCGTACTGATCGCCGAACGTCGCTTCATCGAAACCGGTGAACGCCGCGATGGCCTGGTGATGATCAACAAGGGCGTGCAGAGCGGCGAACAAGTGGTGACGGCCGGCCAGATCAAACTGGACAACGGCGCCCACATCGCCATCAGCGACGACAAGACCCTCGGCGAGCAGAACAGTCCGCCTCGCGCTGACTGATCAAGGAATCCCCATGGCTTTTACTGATCCGTTCATCCGCCGCCCGGTGCTCGCCACGGTGGTCAGCCTGTTGATTGTGTTGCTCGGCTTTCAGGCCTGGAGCAAGTTGCCGCTGCGCCAATACCCGCAAATGGAAAACGCCCTGATCACGGTGACCACCGCTTACCCCGGGGCCAACGCCGAAACCATTCAGGGTTACATCACCCAGCCGATGCAGCAGAGTCTGGCCAGCGCCGAGGGCATCGACTACATGACCTCGGTCAGCCGGCAGAACTTCTCGGTGATCTCGATCTACGCGCGCATCGGCTCGAACACCGACCGTTTGTTCACCGAGCTGCTGGCCAAGGCCAACGAGGTGAAGAACAAGCTGCCGCAGGACGCCGAAGACCCGGTGCTGAGCAAGGAATCGGCCGATGCCTCGGCACTGATGTACATCAGCTTCTTCAGCAAGGATTTGAGCAACCCGCAGATCACCGATTACCTGTCACGGGTGATCCAGCCAAAACTGGCAACGCTGCCGGGCATGGCCGAAGCGGAGATTCTCGGCAATCAGGTGTTCGCCATGCGCCTGTGGCTCGACCCGGTGAAACTTGCCGGTTTCGGCCTCAGTGCCGCCGACGTGACCAATGCGGTGCGCCAGTACAACTTCCTCTCCGCTGCCGGCGAAGTGAAAGGCGAGTACGTGGTCACCAGCATCAACGCCAACACCGAACTGAAATCCGCTGAAGCCTTCGCGGCGATTCCGCTCAAGGTCAGTGGTGACAGCCGCGTGCTGCTCAGCGATGTCGCGCGGGTGGAAATGGGCGCGGAAAACTACGACTCGATCAGCTCGTTTGGCGGCACGCCGTCGGTGTACATCGGCATCAAGGCCACCCCCGGCGCCAACCCGCTGGACGTGATCAAGGAAGTGCGCAAGCTGATGCCCGAGCTGGAAGCGCAGCTACCGCCGAACCTGAAAAGCGAGATCGCCTACGATGCCACGCTGTTTATTCAGGCCTCGATCGACGAAGTGGTGAAAACCCTGTTCGAAGCGGTGCTGATCGTGATTGTCGTGGTGTTCCTGTTCCTCGGCGCCCTGCGTTCGGTGGTGATCCCGGTGGTGACCATTCCGCTGTCGATGATCGGCGTGATGTTCTTCATGCAGATGATGGGCTACTCGATGAACCTGCTGACGCTGCTGGCGATGGTGCTGGCCATCGGTCTGGTGGTCGACGACGCGATTGTCGTAGTGGAAAACATTCATCGACACATCGAGGAAGGCAAGACGCCGTTTGATGCGGCGCTGGAAGGCGCACGGGAAATCGCCATGCCGGTGGTGTCGATGACCATCACCCTGGCGGCGGTGTACGCGCCGATCGGTTTCCTCACCGGGCTGACCGGGGCGCTGTTCAAGGAGTTTGCCCTGACCCTCGCCGGTGCGGTGGTGATTTCCGGAATCGTCGCCCTGACCCTGTCGCCGATGATGTGCGCGTTTTTGCTGCGCCACGAGGAAAACCCCAGCGGCCTGGCTCACCGCCTCGACCGCATCTTCGAAGGTCTCAAGCGCCGCTATCAGAGCATGCTCCACGGCACGCTGAACACGCGGCCGGTGGTGCTGGTGTTCGCCGTGATCGTGTTGTGCCTGATCCCGGTGTTCCTCAAGTTCACCAAATCGGAACTGGCCCCGGACGAAGACCAAGGCATCATTTTCATGATGGCCAACGCGCCGCAGCCGACCAACCTCGATTACCTGAGCACCTACACCGACGAATTCATCAAGATCTTCAAGGAGTTCCCGGAGTACTACTCCTCGTTCCAGATCAACGGCTACAGCGGTGTGCAGGCGGGCATCGGTGGTTTCCTGCTCAAACCATGGAACGAGCGCAGCCGCACACAAATGCAGATCCTCCCCGAGGTGCAAGGCAAACTCGAAGGCATTCCGGGCTTGCAGATTTTCGGCTTCAACCTGCCCTCCTTGCCCGGCACCGGTGAAGGCTTGCCGTTCGAATTCGTGGTCAACACCGCCAACGACTACGAGCTGTTGTTGCAAGTCGCCGACCGGATCAAGAAGCGCGCCATGGAGTCGGGCAAGTTCGCCTTCGTCGATCTCGATCTGGCGTTCGACAAACCTGAAGTAGTCGTCGATATCGACCGCGCCAAAGCGGCGCAGATGGGCGTGTCAATGCTCGACCTGGGCAGCACGCTGGCGACGCTGCTCGGCGAGGCGGAAATCAACCGCTTCACCATTGAAGGCCGCAGCTACAAGGTGATCGCTCAGGTCGAACGGCCATATCGCGACAACCCGGACTGGCTGAACAACTACTACGTGAAAAACACCCAGGGCGAATTGCTGCCGTTGTCGACGCTGATCAAGGTCAGTGACCGCGCACGACCGCGCCAGCTCAACCAGTTCCAGCAACTCAACGCGGCGAAGATTTCAGGGTTCCCGTTGGTGAGCATGGGCGAAGCCATCGACACCGTGTTGCAGATCGCCCGGGAAGAAGCGCCGGCCGGGTTTGCCTTCGACTATGGCGGCGCCTCACGCCAGTTCGTTCAGGAAGGCAGCGCGCTGTGGGTGACGTTTGCCCTGGCCTTGGCGATCATTTTTCTGGTGCTGGCGGCGCAGTTCGAGAGCTTCCGCGATCCGCTGGTGATTCTGGTGACGGTGCCGTTGTCGATCTGCGGTGCTTTGATTCCGCTGTTCCTCGGCTGGTCAAGCATGAACATCTACACCCAGGTCGGGCTGGTGACGCTGATCGGTCTGATCAGTAAACACGGGATTCTGATCGTCGAGTTCGCTAACCAGTTGCGCAAGGACAAAGGCCTGACGGCGCGTGAAGCCGTGGAGGAAGCGGCGGCGATTCGTTTGCGGCCAGTGCTGATGACCACAGCGGCGATGGTGTTTGGCATGGTGCCGTTGATTCTCGCCACGGGTGCGGGGGCCGTCAGCCGTTTTGATATCGGCATGGTGATTGCCACGGGGATGTCGATCGGCACGTTGTTTACGCTGTTTGTCCTTCCGTGCGTTTACACCCTGCTGGCGAAACCCGACCTCAAATAATTGCCGTACCCTGTGGGAGCGAGCCTGCTCGCGAAGGCGGTCTGTCAGTTAATACTTGTGGTGCCTGACATACCGCTTTCGCGAGCAGGCTCGCTCCCACAAGGGGCCAGACCCGAATTCCTGGCATAAAAAAAGGCCTCGCAACTGCGAGGCCTTTATATGGGCTTCAATCGTTTCAACTCTGCGGCCTCATCCCTTGAGAAAGTCCGAACATGAACAGCAACAGATCATGATCGGGTTTGGTCGCCACGGAGGCTTTTGCCACCCGTGGGACTGCGCAGTGGGCGTCGTCCACGGACGCGCCTATCACCTGCATGCGAGGCTGCTCCCAGGCAGCCACCGCCAATGAAGCAACTGCCAAGGCTCCAACCAAAAACAAACCTCGTGCAATTTCTAGTTTCATCGCTATAAACCTTTGATAGCGCTGCCAAACGCCGTCTCATAAAAATAGACGAGTTTCTTCCAGTCCGCGTCGCGGAACGACGAATGGCGACGCAATTGCTTCATGTCATGGGAGGCGGCGCGATAGGCCGTCAGACGCTGGCGGCATTTCTCCAGATCAATCAAGGCAACCTCGACCTTGGCCGACTCGCCTTCGCCTGTCACCCGCACAAATACGTGCTTGATGTAGATGCAGCTGTGCTGCCACCGGCCTTTGTGCATGCGCGCGAGATTTTCGGCGAGGTCTTTGAGCACCCGCTCATAAACCACGTCGCCACACTGATCACGACCACCGGCAGCCGCCAGCCAGTGTTCCAGTTCCTGAAAACCGTCCAGGGACTTGGTTACCAGCAGCGCACGCCATTTGTGTTGCGGATCAGGCTGGGCGCCGCAGAAAACGATTTCCGGCACGCGAACCCCGAGTTTGCTGACGCCGGTCAGCGCATCCAGCTCGCGCAAAACCGTAGGACGGCCAAACGGGTGCAACCAACTGCGGTAGATATGACCCGTCTGACGCTTGGCGTACAGCAGTTGTCCGTCGCGTCCAACGATACGTTGCACACCGCTTTCGCCACCCCTGCGCACGTTGGGCTCTTCTACCCATTCGCCGCGCTGATTCCAGTAGTAGTCGAAGCGGTCTTGCGGAGCGACTTCCGTTCCCGCTGCAAATTGCACTGCCATCCTGTTACCTCTTGCGTAATACGTAAACTCGCCACATGGCATAGAGCGGAATAAAGTCCAGTTGTTCCTGAATTCGAAAACCTGCCTCCTCGAACTCCTTTTCGACCGTAGCAGCCGGTAACACATAGCGATTCTGATACTCGCGTTTGTCACGGTTGCGCTCGGCACGCTGGCGTTTCCAGGCCTTGAAGTTGCCGTCGACCCACAGCGAAACAATCACACTGTCACGGGTGACGCGCTCGAATTCGCGCAGAATCGCCCGGCGATGCTCGGCTTCACCGATGTGGTGGAGCAGACGCATGCAAAAAATGCTGTCGACGGCGTTGTCAGGCAAGGCAATGTCGAATGCTGAGGTGTGCAAGGGTTGTACCCGTTTCACCACATCAGCCGGTTGCGCCTGCATGGCTGTCTTGATCATCGACTCGGAATTGTCCGCACCGATGATCACCCGGTTGGCCTTTTCCCCCAGAAGTGGCCAGAAACGCCCTGCACCGCAGGGCAGATCCAGCACCAGTCCCGGCTCACCGACCAACGCCAGCGCCTTGCGGGCCAGTTGTTCGTCACGCCAGTGGGAGAGTCGTCGTCCAAGGCTTTCTTTGTGCTTGCGCAGGTATTTTTGCGCGTGTTGATCGTCGTACTTCTCGGAAAAATCGAGTTTGATCGGGCCGGCCATCACCAGGACTCCTGAATTGCTGATGTCACCACCTTAGGGAGCGGCGTGTCAGCGTCAGGTCATCCATTTGTGAAAAAAATGTCAGGTAAACAGACAAATTATTACAGCGTTATACAGGATTTAGACAGGTGAGAGGGAGTAGCATCGAGCCACTCCGTGCGTCAGATTTTGCCCAGATCGACTTCGAAGCGGCAGCCATTGGGCTCCATCGTGCTGAGGCTGACGGTCCAGCTCTGGTTCTCGCAGATCCGCTGCACCAGCGACAAGCCCAACCCCAGGCCCTCGCCGCGCTTTTCGCTGCCACGCACGAAAGGCTCGAACATGGCTTCGCGTTTCTCTTCCGGAATGCCGACGCCGGAGTCTTCGACCGCGAAGCCGTTGGCAGTGAGTGTCAGGCGAATGAAGCCGCTTTCGGTGTAATGCAGCGCGTTGCGCAACAGGTTGCCCATCACGGCATTCAACAGGGTCGCGTTGTAGCGAACGTCTGATGGATTGCCCGGTTCGAAGATCAGCTTCAGGCCCTTGCTCTCGATCGGCCCGCGCCACAGACAGAGCAGGCTTTCGGCGACTTGCGAGAGGTTTTGCTGAAGTGCCATGCCGGCATCTTCATGCTGGGCGCGCGCCAGCATCAGGAAGGTTTGCACCAGTTCGCGCATTTCTTCACTGGCGCGGGCAATACGCTCGACCTGTGAACGACCACGCTGGTCGATGCCGGGGTTTTCCAGCAGCAGTTCGCAGGAGCTGGCCAACACCATCAGCGGCGTGCGCAACTCATGGCTGACGTCGCTGGTGAACAAACGCTCACGTGTCAGCGCCTGACGCAACCGCCCCAACGTGGCGTCGAATGCCACCGCCAGTTCACCGACTTCGTCAGCCGCATAATCCGGCGCCAGCGGTGGTGCCAGCCCGAGCAATTGATCACGGTGGCGAACCTGACGCGCCAAGCGCACTACCGGCGCCATCACTTTGCGCGCGAGCACCCAACCGAGGAACACCGCCAGAGCCAGACTGAGCACAAAGCCCACCAGCACCACGGCAAACAGCACGCGCTCGCGCTCTTCAAAATCGCTCTGATCCTGCAGCAAAACATAACGCCGTCCGTCGACGATCTCGACCATCGCGTGATACGACAACTGCTCGCGGAATACCTCATGGAAGCCGGAGTCGAGATGGCGCAGATCCTTGGGCAGCTCGAAATCGCCCGGTCCGCCGCTGAAATAGAACAACTGATCCGGTTCCGGACGGTGGCTCCAGTCCGAGACATTGTCCATCAACAGCAGACGCTGCAAATCGCCGCCCAGTCCGGCCGAAATCAGCTTTTCCTCGACAAGGTGCACGGTCGCGACAATGCCCATGGCGAAGGCTCCGGCGACCAGTGCACTCATCAAGGCAAAGGCAATGATGATCCGCTGGGAAAGACTTTGCCTGAACTCCATTACACATCGGCCAGGCGATAACCCACGCCGTGCACGGTGTGCAGCAGTGGCTTGGTGAACGGCTTGTCGATCACTTGACGCAATTGGTGAACGTGGCTGCGCAGGCTGTCGCTGTCCGGGCAATCATCGCCCCACAGCGCTTCTTCGAGTATTTCCCGACGCAGGACGTGCGGGCTCTTCTGCATCAACACTGCCAGCAATTTGAGGCCGACCGGGTTGAGCTTGAGCAATTTACCGTCGCGGGTCACTTCCAGAGTGTCGAGGTCGTAGCTCAGATCGGCGACTTGCAACGCACGGCGGCCTCCGCCCTGGGCGCGGCGCATTACCGCTTCGACCCGCGCGGCAAGTTCGGACAAGGCAAATGGCTTGATCAGGTAATCGTCCGCGCCGGACTTGAAGCCTTGCAAACGGTCGTCGAGTTGATCGCGAGCCGTAAGCATGATCACTGGTGTGTCGCGGCGGGCATCTTCACGCAGGCGTTTGCACAGTGTGTAGCCGTCGATCCCGGGCAGCATGATGTCGAGCACGATCAGGTCGTAATGCTCGGTGGCTGCCAGATGCAGGCCCGACAGACCATCCTGGGCGCAATCGACGGTATAGCCTTTGAGGCCCAGATAATCGGCCAGATTGGCCAGGATGTCGCGGTTGTCTTCGACCAACAGAATTCGCATGGGCACCTCCTCCGTACGGGGTAACGGCCGTCTTGGCCCGCGCAGCTTACGGCCAAGTGTGGCTCACGGCTAGGCGTGCGTTGGGTTGTTGCGCGAGAAAAACGTTCATTGTTCCTGCCAACGTTTTTTTCACTTTCGATTAACAAATCAGCGACGCGAGCACGCGCAGACTCCGCGGGTTTGCGCTCTTCAGAACCCACCTACCGACCAAGGAATTGCCCATGGCGTCGACTTCTGCCCGCCCCGTTTCCAGGCCACTGAATTTCTGGTTGTGCCTGGGAATACCCACCGTCGCGGCGATTAGCCTGGTGTTGCTTGAACTGACCGATCTGGACATGAATCTGGCCCGCCTGTTCTATGACCCGGTGGCTGGAGACTTCATCGGGCGGCACAGCTACTTCCTCGAAGACATCCTGCATGACCGGGCCAAACAGGTGGTGATCGCCTTCTCGGTGTTTGCCATCCTCGGTTTCATCGGATCGTTCCTCGTCGCCAGGCTTAAACCGTTCAAGCGTGAACTGGGCTGTCTGGTGCTGTCGCTGGGCCTTGCCACCTCGTTCGTCACCCCGGTGAAAGCGGTGACTGCCGTGCAGTGCCCGTGGAGCCTGGAGCAATTCGGTGGCCATGAAACCTATAGCAAGTTGATGGAGCATCGGCCGCAGACCGACAAGCCAGGCCGTTGCTGGCCGGGTGGTCATGCGGCGACGGGATTCACTCTGTTTGCGCTGTTCTTTGTCCTGCGTGATCGCCGTCCGCGTCTGGCGCGTCAAGCGTTCATCTTTGCCTTTGCGCTGGGTTCGGTGTTTTCGATCAGCCGGATGATGCAGGGTGCACACTTCTTCTCGCACAACGTGTGGACGGCGATTTTCTGCTGGCTGATTTGTCTGGGGTCGTATTACTGGGTGCTGTATCGCCCGGCGGTGAAAACCGAGGACGTGGTCAAGGCACATCCCGTCAGCGCCTGACATATAAATCCAATTGTGGGAGCGAGCCTGCTCGCGAATGCGGTGTGTCATTCAACATTAATGTTGGCTGATCCGACGCCTTCGCGAGCAGGCTCGCTCCCACAGGGAATTAGTGTGAAGCTGAAACTTGGGCAATAAAAAACCCCGCTGGCTTTCGCCAGCGGGGTTTTGCGTTACAGGGACAAGGCTGGCTTACATCATGCCGCCCATGCCACCCATGCCGCCCATGTCTGGCATACCGCCGCCAGCAGCGCCGTCTTTCTTCGGCGCGTCAGCTACAGCTGCTTCGGTGGTCAGGATCAGACCGCCGATCGACGAGGCTGCTTGCAGAGCGGAACGGGTAACCTTGGTTGGGTCCAGGATGCCCATTTCGATCATGTCGCCGTATTCGCCAGTCGCAGCGTTGTAACCGAAGTTACCTTTGCCGTTCTTGACTTCGTTGACCACAACGCTTGGCTCGTCGCCGCTGTTGGCAGCGATCTGACGCAGCGGCGCTTCAACAGCGCGACGCAGAACGGCGATACCGACGTCCTGATCAGCGTTGTCGCCTTTCAGGTCAACCAGGGTTTGCAGAGCGCGGATCAGCGCCACGCCACCGCCAGGCACCACGCCTTCTTCAACGGCTGCACGGGTTGCGTGCAGGGCGTCTTCAACGCGGGCTTTCTTCTCTTTCATTTCAACTTCGGAACCGGCGCCAACCTTGATCACTGCAACGCCGCCGGACAGCTTGGCCAGACGCTCTTGCAGTTTTTCACGGTCGTAGTCCGAGGAAGTTTCGGCAACCTGAGCACGGATCTGAGCGATACGCGATTCGATGTCGCCAGCAACGCCAGCACCGTCAACGATGATGGTGTTTTCCTTGGAGATGGTCACGCGCTTGGCGCTGCCCAGGTTTTCCAGGGTAGCGGCTTCCAGGCTCAGGCCGATCTCTTCGGAGATAACGGTACCGCCGGTCAGAACAGCGATGTCCTGCAGCATGGCCTTGCGACGGTCGCCGAAGCCAGGAGCCTTCACGGCTGCAACTTTAACGATGCCACGCATGTTGTTCACAACCAGAGTCGCCAGGGCTTCGCCTTCAACGTCTTCGGAAACGATCAGCAGTGGACGGCCGGCTTTGGCAACGGCTTCCAGCACTGGCAGCATTTCGCGGATGTTCGAGATCTTTTTGTCGACCAGCAGAACCAGTGGGTTGTCCAGTTCGGCAACCATGGTTTCCGGCTTGTTGACGAAGTACGGGGACAGGTAGCCACGGTCGAACTGCATGCCTTCAACAACCGACAGTTCGTTTTCCAGGCCAGTGCCTTCTTCAACGGTGATCACGCCTTCTTTACCGACTTTTTCCATGGCTTCGGCAATGATGTCGCCGATGGAGTTGTCGGAGTTGGCCGAGATGGTGCCGACCTGAGCGATTGCCTTGGTGTCAGCGCATGGCTTGGACAGGTTCTTCAGCTCTTTGACGATAGCGATGGTCGCTTTGTCGATACCGCGCTTCAGGTCCATCGGGTTCATGCCGGCAGCGACGGCTTTCAGGCCTTCGTTGACGATCGACTGAGCCAGAACGGTAGCGGTGGTAGTACCGTCACCAGCGTCATCGTTGGCACGGGAGGCAACGTCTTTGACCAGCTGCGCGCCCATGTTTTCGAAACGGTCTTCGAGTTCGATTTCTTTGGCGACGGAAACGCCGTCCTTGGTGATGGTCGGAGCGCCGAAGCTCTTCTCGATGATCACGTTACGGCCTTTCGGGCCCAGGGTCGCTTTTACTGCGTCAGCCAGGACGTTGACGCCCTTGAGCATTTTTTTACGGGCGGAATCGCCAAACAGAACTTCTTTAGCAGCCATGATCGATATTCCTTAAATACTTTGTAGTAGCGGGAAAATGAACGGGGGTATCAGCCTTCGATAACAGCGAGGATTTCGTTCTCGCTCATTACCAACAGGTCTTCGCCGTCGACTTTCACAGTGTTGCTGCCGGAGTAAGGACCGAACACAACCTTGTCGCCTTCCTTCACGGACAGTGCGCGCACTTCGCCGTTTTCCAGAGCTTTGCCCGGGCCTACAGCGAGAATCACACCGTGGTTGGCTTTTTCAGCAGCCGAACCTGGCAGGACGATACCGCCAGCGGTTTTCTTTTCTTCTTCGCTGCGACGGATTACGACGCGGTCATGCAGAGGACGAAGCTTCATTGTCGATCTCTCCTAATTGTGGTTTTCATCGGCCGGTGTAGTCCCGGCGGGTTTGACAAATCCGGCCTGCGCCGGTTGCGGCTCGTCGAGCGAGTCGCGGAAGTCTGTCCGGTTCAAATACCGGAAACCTTGCGGTGACCGATACATAAGGGCGCATAAGCTTATTACAAGGGCGGGGGCAGAAAATTTTTCACTTCAGCACCCTGAAAATGAACACGGCACCCGAGGGTGCCGTGCAGACAGTGCAGTTACTTGGTGTCGCGGTGCTCGAACTCGCCTTCGATCACATCGCCCTCGCGGCCCAGAGGCTGACGCGGTGCAGGACCGCCACGGGGTTGCAGGTCATCGGCGAATGCTCGCTGGCGCATGGCCTGTTCTTCGGCGCGCTGGCGCATTTTGTTCGCCAGCAGTCGACGGCTGAACGGCAGCAGCATGACCAGACCGACCACGTCACTGATGAAGCCTGGCAGGATCAACAGGCCACCGGCCAGAGCCAGCATCAGCCCTTCGAGCATGGTTTGCGCAGGCAGTTCGCCGCGGTTCAGGCTTTCACGGGCACGCAGGGCCGTGGCCAGACCGGCGACGCGCAGCACGAACACGCCGAACATCGAGCCGAGAATGATCAGCAGCAGGGCCGGGAAAAACCCGATAGAGCCTGCCACTTTGACGAATACGAACAGCTCCAGCACTGGAAACAGCAGAAAGAGCAACAGAAAAGGGCGCATCAAAGTTTCCTCAACGCAAGAAATGCCTTGCAGTAAGCCTTAGATGACGTCGCCCTTTCGTGAATTCAAGCATCGGCCACTGCATTTTTTGGCCAGACCTGTGCGTGAGCCAATGAAACCAAGGCTTCGCGCACTTGTGTCGGCGTATGACAAGGGGCTTGAAACGGCAACCAGTACAGCGCCTGACCAATGCGCAGGTGCATGCCCTCAATGTCGATGCCGGCCAGTTGCGCCGGCACGCTTTTCGGCAGACCGGCGAGATCGACATAGTGCGCGATGGCTTTGGCGTGGTCGCTGTTCATGTGCTCGACCATGCTGATTTCGGCCTTGCCAGCGAACGGATTGGCCAGGGTCAGTTGATCGACCCAGTGAATCGCACCGAAACCGCCGATGTAGCGATGACGCACCGGGTTCAGCACCCAGAAGTCGAAATCGTGGGCCTTGTGGTAGTTCTGCGAATCGGGGAAATAACGGTAGTAACGCTCGGCGGCCGCTTCGATGGCAGCCGCGTCTTCGAGCTTTTGCGCTTCGGCCAGGTAGGTCAGGCGACCAACGGCTTGCACATCATCGGCCTCGCGCTCGCCGACGAGCATTGAGCACTTCGGGTCTTTTTGCAGGTTGTGGGTGTGCTGGGCGATGCGACTGATCAGGATCAGCGGCCGGCCCTGCTCATCCAGGCAGTAAGGCACCACGGAGCCAAAGGGAAAACCGGGCATCGATTTGGAGTGGGTCGACAGCACTCCACGGTATTCCTTGAGAAGCAATTCTCGGGCATTCTTGGCCACTTCAACGCTCAATTTATGACTCCTTAAATAGTATCCGTCGAAAAAACGGACGGGCGCCCGGGATTAAGTCCCCGTCACGCCAGCGGGCAATTCTCATGTGCAACCCTGCCACGGCCGGTGCAGATCGGGAGTCGCTGAAAACAAAAACTACTCAGACCTGCTATCGGGGCATGCGAATGCAACTCAACGACAAAGTAATCATTATCACTGGCGGTTGCCAGGGTTTGGGCCGTTCGATGGCCGAGTATTTCGCCGGCAAAGGCGCGAAGCTGGCGTTGGTCGACCTCAATCAGGAAAAACTCGACGACACGGTCGCGGCCTGCAAGGCCAAGGGCGTCGAGGCGCGCAGCTATCTGTGCAACGTGGCCAATGAAGAACAGGTCGAGCACATGGTCGCTCAGGTCGCCGCCGATTTCGGTGCGATCCACGGCCTGATCAACAACGCCGGGATCCTGCGCGATGGCCTGCTGCTCAAGGTCAAGGACGGCGAAATGACCAAGATGAGCCTGGCACAGTGGCAGGCAGTGATCGACGTCAACCTGACCGGCGTGTTCCTCTGCACCCGTGAGGTGGCGGCGAAAATGGTCGAGCTGAAGACCAGCGGCGCGATCATCAACATCTCGTCGATCTCGCGTGCGGGCAACGTTGGCCAGACCAACTATTCGGCGGCCAAGGCCGGTGTTGCGGCGGCGACGGTGACCTGGGCCAAAGAGCTGGCGCGTTACGGCATTCGCGTGGCGGGGATTGCACCGGGCTTCATCGAAACGGAGATGACCCTGGGCATGAAACCGGAAGCGCTGGAGAAAATGACTTCGGGGATTCCGCTCAAGCGCATGGGCAAGCCGGAAGAAATCGCCCATTCGGCGGCGTATATCTTCGAGAACGACTACTACACCGGGCGGATTCTGGAGATGGATGGCGGGTTGCGGATCTAACTGCAAACACAAAAACCAATGTGGGAGCGAGCCTGCTCGCGAATGCAGTGGATCAGCCAACCAATGAGTTGAATGACACTCCGCATTCGCGAGCAGGCTCGCTCCCACATTTTCATCCAGCGGTTACTTAATCGTCGCTGATGGTGATGTTCGGCATCGCCGGTGTCGCCGCTTCCTGCAACACAATCCGCGCACCAACGTGGCGGGCCAGTTCCTGATAGACCATGGCAATCTGGCTGTCCGGTTCGGCGATGACCGTTGGCTTGCCGCCATCAGCCTGCTCGCGGATCAACATCGACAGCGGCAGTGAAGCCAGCAGTTCGACGCCGTACTGGGTCGCCAGCTTCTCACCACCGCCCTCACCGAACAAATGCTCGGCATGCCCGCAGTTCGAGCAGATGTGCACCGCCATGTTTTCCACCACGCCCAGCACCGGAATGTTGACCTTGCGGAACATTTCCACGCCCTTGCGCGCGTCGAGCAGGGCCAGATCCTGCGGGGTGGTGACGATGACAGCGCCGGCCACCGGGACTTTCTGTGCCAGGGTCAACTGAATGTCGCCAGTGCCCGGCGGCATGTCGATGACCAGATAATCGAGGTCGCCCCACGCGGTTTGCGTAACCAGTTGCAGCAGCGCGCCGGAGACCATCGGCCCACGCCAGACCATCGGCGTGTTGTCGTCGGTCAGGAACGCCATCGACATGACTTCGACACCGTGAGCCTTGAGCGGCACGAACCACTTCTGATCCTTGACCTCCGGGCGGGTGCGCTCGGGGATGCCGAACATGATGCCTTGGCTCGGGCCGTAGATATCGGCGTCGAGAATCCCGACCTTGGCGCCTTCACGGGCCAGGGCCAGCGCGAGGTTGGCGGCGGTGGTCGATTTACCCACACCGCCCTTGCCCGAAGCCACGGCAACCACGTTCTTGACGTTGGCCAGCCCCGGAATCTGCGCCTGCGCCTTGTGCGCGGCGATCACGGTGTTGATCTCGACTTTCGCCGCGGTCACGCCATCGAGGTTTTCAATGGCCAGTTGCAGTATTTGCGCCCAGCCGCTCTTGAACAGACCGGCGGCGTAACCGATTTCCAGCTGCACGTTGACGCGGTCACCGACGATCTCGATGTGCTTCACGCAACCGGCGCTGACCGGGTCCTGGTTCAGGTAAGGGTCGGTGTATTGGCTGAGGACGGCTTCCACCGCTGCGCGAGTGACGGCGCTCATGGGCAACTCCGATAACAAGACTGGGAAAAGATGGCGGGTATCCTACCCCTTCTATCCTCCGGACGGCACGCCCGGCAACGATTTGCAGGGGTGAAATATCTTGCCCGGCGCTTTATAGTGGCCGACCTCCGTTTCATCAAGTAGCGAAGCCCCACATGTCCGAACCACGCAAGATCCTCGTCACCAGCGCCCTGCCCTACGCCAACGGTTCGATTCACCTTGGCCATATGCTGGAATATATCCAGACCGATATGTGGGTGCGCTTCCAGAAGCATCGCGGCAATCAATGCATTTACGTCTGCGCCGACGACGCCCACGGTTCGGCGATCATGCTGCGCGCGGAAAAGGAAGGCATCACCCCGGAACAACTGATCGCCAACGTGCAGGCTGAACACAGCGCCGACTTTGCCGAGTTCCTGGTCGATTTCGACAACTTCCACTCCACTCACGCCGAAGAAAACCGTGAGCTGTCGAGCCAGATCTACATCAAATTGCGTGACGCCGGGCACATCGCTCAACGCTCGATCACCCAGTATTTCGACCCGGAAAAGAAAATGTTCCTGGCCGATCGCTTCATCAAGGGCACTTGCCCGAAGTGCGGCACTGAAGACCAGTACGGCGACAACTGCGAAAAATGCGGTGCGACCTACGCCCCGACTGACCTGAAGGATCCGAAGTCGGCAATCTCCGGCGCCACCCCGGTGCTCAAGGATTCCCAGCATTTCTTCTTCAAGCTGCCAGACTTCCAGCAAATGCTGCAGACCTGGACCCGCAGCGGCACCCTGCAAGACGCCGTCGCCAACAAGATCGCCGAATGGCTGGACGCCGGCCTGCAGCAGTGGGACATCTCCCGCGATGCGCCGTACTTCGGTTTCGAGATCCCGGGCGAGCCGGGCAAATACTTCTACGTGTGGCTGGATGCGCCGATCGGCTACATGGCCAGCTTCAAGAACCTCTGCAACCGCACGCCGGAGCTGGACTTCGATGCGTTCTGGGGCAAAGACTCCACCGCCGAGCTGTACCACTTCATCGGCAAGGACATCGTCAACTTCCACGCGCTGTTCTGGCCAGCGATGCTCGAAGGCGCGGGCTACCGCAAGCCGACCGGCATCAACGTGCACGGCTACCTGACCGTCAACGGCCAGAAGATGTCCAAGTCGCGCGGCACCTTCATCAAGGCCCGCACCTACCTGGATCACCTGTCGCCGGAATACCTGCGCTACTACTACGCGGCCAAACTGGGCCGAGGCGTCGATGACCTCGACCTGAACCTCGAAGACTTCGTGCAGAAGGTCAACTCTGACCTGGTCGGCAAAGTGGTCAACATCGCCAGTCGTTGCGCCGGTTTCATTCAAAAAGGCAACGCCGGTCTGCTGGTCGACACCAATGCCGCACCAGAGCTGACCGAGGCTTTCCTCGCTGCTGCGCCAAGCATTGCCGACGCCTACGAGGCCCGCGACTTCGCCCGTGCCATGCGTGAAACCATGGCTCTGGCCGACCGCGCCAACGCCTGGATCGCCGACAAGGCGCCGTGGTCGTTGAACAAACAGGAAGGCAAGCAGGATGAAGTCCAGGCGATCTGCGCCACCGCCATCAACCTGTTCCGCCAACTGGTGATCTTCCTCAAACCGGTGCTGCCGCTGCTGGCCGCCGATGCCGAGGCGTTCCTCAACGTCGCCCCGCTGTCCTGGAACGACCACACCACCCTGCTGGCCAACCACCAGCTGAACGAATTCAAACCGTTGATGACCCGCATCGACCCGGTAAAAGTGCAAGCCATGAGCGACGCCTCGAAAGAAGACCTGACCGCCAGCCAGACCGACACCGGTGCCGCCGCCCCTGCGGGCAATGGCGAATTGGCCAATGACCCGCTGTCGCCGGAAATCGACTTCGACGCCTTTGCCGCCATCGACCTGCGCGTCGCGCTGATCGTCAAAGCCGAACATGTGGAAGGTGCCGACAAACTGCTGCGTCTGACACTGGATATCGGTGACGAGCAACGCAACGTGTTCTCCGGAATCAAGAGCGCTTATCCGGATCCGTCCAAGCTCGACGGTCGCCTGACCATGATGATCGCCAACCTCAAGCCTCGGAAAATGAAGTTCGGTATCTCCGAAGGCATGGTGATGGCGGCCGGCCCTGGCGGTGAAGAGATTTACCTGCTGAGCCCGGACAGCGGCGCCAAGCCGGGTCAGCGCATCAAGTAAGCGACAGCAACAAAATCGATCCCACCGACGTGCCCCGCATGCCGGTGGGATTTTTCATATCTGGGCGGATACTGCCTAACCTTATGAGATACCTGCCCGTTTCGCCGACAGAACCATGACCGAACTCGTGCTTACGCTTGTCAGTACTGCGCTGCTCAACAACTTCGTGTTGCACTGGCCGCTGGGCGTCGATCCGCTCTTGGCAGGCAATCGTCGGCAAGTGCACGCGCTGGGGTCAGCGACGCTTTGCATGATGCTGGTCGTCGGTGTGGTCGGTTACGTGATCTGGCATGGGTTGCTGGTGCCGTTGCACCTTGAAGCCCTGCGCTTGTTCGTGTTTCTGCCGTTGAGCGTTTTGCTGATCGCGCCACTGCTGAAACTGTTGGCGCGCTGCTTGCCGAATCTGCCCTTCGACGGTTTGTGGCCGTTGTTGCTGGGTAATGCCGGTGTACTCGGACTGGCGCTGATCAACGCACAAAACGATCAAGGCCTGCTGCATGCCACTGCGCTGAGTCTCGGCGCCGGGCTGGGCTTCTGGCTGGTGCTGAGCCTGTTCTGTGATTTGCGCGAGCGCACGGCCGACAACGATATTCCGCTGCCCTTTCGCGGCTTGCCGATCGATCTGATCGGTGCCGGACTGATTGCAGTGATTTTTCTCGGATTCAGTGGACTGATCAAAACATGAGTCTGATTCAACGCATCGATGCCCTCCTGCCGCAGACCCAATGCGGAAAGTGCGGCCATCCCGGATGCAAGCCGTATGCACAAGGCATCGCCGAGGGCGAGCCGATCAACAAGTGCCCGCCGGGCGGTGACGAAACCATCGCCGCACTGGCTGAACTGCTGAAAGTGCCGGTGCTGGAACTGGACATCAGTCGCGGTTCGGCGCCGCCGCAAGTGGCATACATCCGCGAAGCCGAGTGCATTGGCTGCACCAAGTGCATCCAGGCCTGCCCGATCGACGCGATTGTCGGCGCGGCGAAACTGATGCACACCGTGATCATCGATGAATGCACCGGTTGTGACATGTGTGTCGCGCCGTGCCCGGTGGATTGCATTGAAATGCGCCCGCTGCCACTCGGCACGTTGCCGGTGGTCGGCGGCCTGGCCTTGAGTCTCGACGAGCAACGCGCCCGCGCTGCCAAACGTGATCATGCACGTCAACGTTTCGAACGACGCAATCAGCGTCTGCAACGCGAAGAACAGCACAAACAGGCTGAGCGAGAAGCGCGGGCGAAACGGTCGGCGCAACCTGAAGTGGTCGCAACCGATCCGGTGCAGGCGGCGCTGGAGCGGGTGCGTGCGCAGAAAGCGGCGACTGTGGATGCAGCACTGAAGAAAGCCAAGATCGATGTCGCGATGAGCCGTGCGCAATTGCACAAATCATTGAAAGCTTTCGGCCATCCGCCGACATTCGAACAGCAGACGCAACTGATCGTGTTGCAGCAGCAGTTCGAAGTGGCAGAACTGGCCTTGGCGAAACTTGAAAGCAGTGCAACGCCAGCGCCCCTAGTGCCCGCCCCCGCCAAAGACGCCGAGCTGAAACGGGCGAAGATCCAGTTGGCCATGCGCCGCGCCGAACTGAAAAAAGCCCAAACCGCCGAAGCGCCGCCCGAACAGATCGCCGCGCTGGAACAAGCGTTGCGCGACGCCGAGCAGGCCCTGCACGCTGCCGAAGCCACCAGCGATCAGCCATTGCCTGACTTGGTGCGGATCGAAAAGCGCCCGATCGACAGCCAGCTTCGCCAGTTGAAAACCGAATTGGCCTACGCCCGCGCGGACCTCAATAAACTCGAACGGCGCGCCGATACCCCCACTGAAATGCTCGACAAGGCCCGCGCCCGCCTGCAATACGCCGAGCGCCAGGTGCAAGACCATGTCGCCCCTTGAAACGCCGGACAGTCGCCTGCAACAGGCGATGAAGCTGGTATTGCTGGCGACGTTGCCGGGGCTGCTGGCGTTGTTCTGGTTTTACGGTTGGGGCGTGTTGATCAATCTGCTGCTGGCGATCGTCACTGCGCTGGTGGTCGAGGCTGCCGTCCTCCGCTTGCGTCGACAACCCATGCGGCCGACGCTGAGCGACGGCAGTGCGCTGGTCAGCGCAACGTTGCTGGCTGCCGCCCTGCCGCCCTACTGCCCCTGGTGGCTGACGGTGACGGCCATTGCTTCGGGCTTGCTGTTCGGCAAGCACGTGTACGGTGGCGTCGGAAAAAACCCGTTCAACCCGGCAATGCTCGGCTTCGCGCTGGCCATGGTGATGTTCCCGCAGCCGATGACCCATTGGCCGGCCCACGGCGTGGATCTGACCGCCGCTTTTCAACAGGTGTTCGGCGCAGGTGTGGCACCGGACGCCTGGGCACAGGCCACCGTGCTGGACAGCCTGCGCATCAACAAAAGCCTGACCATGGACGAATTGTTCGCCAGCAACCCGGCCTTCGGCCGCTTTGGCGGACACGGTGTGGAATGGGTGAATCTGGCGTTTCTTGCCGGCGGGCTGTTTTTGCTGCAACGCCAGGTCTTTGCCTGGCACGCTCCGGTGGGCATGCTTGCCAGCCTGTTTGTCGTCAGCCTGCTGTGCTGGAATGGTTCAGGGTCGAACTCGCATGGATCGCCGCTGTTTCATCTGCTTAGCGGCGCAACCATGCTGGGTGCGTTCTTCATCATCACTGAACCGGTCTCCGGCGCGAAAAACGCGCTCGCCCGTCTGCTGTTCGGTGTCGGCGTCGGGCTACTGACTTATTTGATTCGCACTTGGGGCGGTTACCCGGATGGCGTGGCGTTTGCGGTGCTGCTGATGAACCTTTGCGTGCCGGCGCTGGAGCGATTCGCCGCTGGCCGCCAGTCACAGGTGAATCCATGAACCGCACGGGCAGCGCGCTAATTGTGTTGATGTTGGTAGTCATTGGCATCGGTGCGACCTACGTCTTACAGCGCATTAACGCACCGCAGATTGCCGCCGAACAGCGCTTGATCGAAAGCCGCAAACTGCTCGACCTGCTCCCGCTCGCGGCCTACGACAATCAACCGCTGGAACAGCCGTTGGCCTTGGCAGACACAACCTTGAACCACAGCACCTTGACCGGCGGTTATCGCGCGACCCGAGGCGACCAGACCGTAGCGGTCCTGCTGCGCAGCCAAACCCGGGGTTATGCGGGCGCCATCGAACTGTTGATCGCCATCGATGCCAACGGCAAATTGTTGGGCGTGAAAACTCTCCAACAAACCGAAACGCCATCACTCGGTGGGCATCTGGGAGACTGGCCGAACGCCTGGCTGCAGACGTTTATCGGCAAATCGAGCAATGAACCGAGCGATGCGGGCTGGGCGTTGAAAAAGGATCAAGGCCAATTCGATCAGATAGCCGGTGCGACCATCACCTCTCGCGCCGCGATCAGCACGATCCACGATGCCCTGCGTTACTTCGATGCTCATCGGGCGGCACTGCTGGGGAGCGGAACATGAACCGCTTAGCAACCCTCTCGACCGCATTGATGCTGACCCTGCTGCTTGGCACCAGTGACTCATTGGCAGGCGCACTAGGGACATTGTTGATGTTCGCCACAGTTGTGGGTCTGTATGGCCTGTGCATGCCGGCTTTGCGGTCGAGGCTCAGTGGTACAAGCGCATTACTGGCCAGCCTGTTGCTCGCCGCGACCTTCACCAGTTGTGCAGATCTTTTGGCGCAGCGCTGGTTTCTGCCCTGGCAGCAAGCATTCGGCCTGTATACCAGCCTGATCGCCTTGCAATGCGTGGTGCTGGAACACCATGGTTTCTGGCATCAATCATTGGCCGAACGCTTCAAACTCTGCGCGACGTTCGGTGGACTCATGCTGGTACTTGCAGGACTGCGTGAACTCATCGGTCACGGTAGTCTCGGCCGGGGGCTGTCCGAATCCTGGCCAGGTCTTGTTCTGTTTAACGAAGGGCTGCACCTGATCACCTTGATCCCCGGTGCTTTTATTTTGTTGGCGCTGCTGCTGGCGGCGCGCCAGGCGGTGATTCGCCCGAACTCAATTTCCAAGGAAATACATCGTCCATGAATGCTGCAAAACGTCTGGAGATTTTCCGTCGCCTGCACGAAGACAATCCGGAGCCAAAGACCGAACTGGCCTACTCCTCGCCGTTCGAGCTGTTGATCGCCGTGATTCTTTCGGCGCAGTCGACTGACGTAGGCGTCAACAAGGCCACGGCGAAGCTGTTCCCGGTTGCCAATACGCCGGCAGCGATCCACGCGTTAGGTATCGAAGGTCTATCCGAATACATCAAGACGATCGGTCTCTACAACAGCAAGGCCAAGAACGTTATCGAAACCTGCCGCTTGCTGGTCGAGCGCCATGGCAGCGAGGTTCCGCAAACCCGTGAAGAACTCGAAGCCTTGCCGGGGGTGGGCCGCAAGACCGCCAACGTCGTACTCAACACGGCTTTCCGGCAACTGACCATGGCCGTCGACACCCACATCTTTCGTGTCAGCAACCGCACCGGCATTGCACCGGGCAAAAATGTGGTCGAGGTGGAAAAGAA
This sequence comes from Pseudomonas sp. RU47, assembly GCF_004011755.1. Classification (GTDB taxonomy): domain Bacteria; phylum Pseudomonadota; class Gammaproteobacteria; order Pseudomonadales; family Pseudomonadaceae; genus Aquipseudomonas. Next base: position 5,319,440 of record NZ_CP022411.1, read on the forward strand.
GCTGATGAAGTTTGTGCCCAAGGAATTCCTGCTCGACTCTCATCACTGGCTGATTCTTCACGGCCGTTATGTGTGTCTGGCCCGCAAGCCGCGTTGTGGCAGTTGCCGGATCGAGGACTTGTGCGAGTACAAAGACAAAACCTCGGACGATTGACCGGCTATTGGAATAATTGATAAGTCGATTGAAAAAATCTTTTTTACCCACCGCAGGAATATCGATATAAGGGGCGCCAAAGGCAGTCTTAGCCGGGAGTTAACCTTATGAGTACCGATAAAGAGCAATTGGACGTAGAGGACGACTTTACTCCCGTTGAAACCGATGACGCAGAACCAGTGGTCGAGGTCGCCAAGACCAACCTGAGCAAGCGCCGAACCATCGATAACCTGCTCGAGGAGCGCCGACTGCAAAGGCAATTGGCCGATTACGATTTTGATCTCTGATACTTGAAAGCCTCCTGAACCGGAGGCTTTTTACTTTCTGCAGCTAGCTGGATTCGATCGGCCCATGACCCTGTCAGCTACTACAGGCATTCAGACCAGACCATTGCGCTGCGCCAACTCGATCAGATCAACCAGGGAACGTGCATTGAGCTTCAACAACAAGCGGGTCTTGTAGGTGCTTACGGTTTTGTTGCTCAAAAACATGCCATCGGCGATTTCCTTATTGGTCTTTCCCCGAGCCAACTGCTGCAACACCATCATTTCCCGACCGGACAGACGATCTACCATGTCGGCCTCACTGGCATTACCCAAACTGGTTCGCACCGTATGCAAAGCCTGATTGGGGAAATAACTGTAGCCCGACAATACCGCCTTGATCGCACTGAGCAATTCGGTCAGGTCCTGCTGTTTACAGACATAGCCGGCCGCCCCCGACTGCATGCAGCGCATTGAAAAATGCCCGGGAGCCTGTGAAGTCAATACCAGGACTTTAATAGGCATGGCCGTCGAAGTCAGTCGCGCAATAACTTCCAGACCATCAAGTTTCGGTATCCCAATATCCAGAATAACAATATCCGGCATTTGTTCTCGAGCCAGTTGTAACGCATCCACACCGTTATCAGTCTCTGCGATGACTTCGTAGCCATGACGTTCCATTAGCATACGCACCGCAAGACGAATGACAGGGTGATCATCCACGATCAGCACTTTATTCATGGGCAAGTCCAGTTTCGCTGTTCGAATTTTTAGAACACGCACAATAGCCCAGCCACTTGCTCTATGGCATGCCAGGATAATCATGCACTTGCATCGAAAGACATGCCCTACAGTCATTGCGGATTAATCCTACAAAAAATCGCTATCCATCTAAAAATCCGACGTCATCGCCTCCTTCGCACTCGGCAATATTGGCCTATTTACATTGTTACAGGTTACTTCCAGCAGGACTGAAATCGTGCCTCGCCACTGCGATCGATAACACCTGAGCCGCGCTGAACAGGCTCGAATCGGCGGACGCTAGCGACACTGATTCAACTTAGAAACATCAGGAAATATCAGCTCGAGAACAACACACCCTCTCAGCCAGAATATAAACACCTGAAACAAGATATTTATACCTGACCCATTGTTTTTGCTATAAAAATAAACATCTCGGAAAACAACTACCAAACAAAAACTCGACACCTACTAATACAGCAACTATGAGAAAGACCAGACAGAAGAGCCAAAGCATGTTGAAAATAAAAAGCAAAATCACCAACCCAATGACAGTCATTGCCATATTTGCCGCCATTTCGGAAACATCAGCCGCGATCTCGTTACCGTTTCTTGATAATAAGGACCGGGAAATATACGTGTGGTTTTTGATCAGCTTTCCGTTTTACTTGTTATTTCTTTTCTTTATTACACTAAACTTCAACTACCGTTCCCTCTACTCACCCTCCGACTTCGGCAAAGACAAAAACTTTCTAAAAGTAATCGATAACAATGATCGCGAAAACAAACGACACGCCTCGTCCCAGGAGCCTGCCATGCAAGGTGCATTTGGCGTATCAAGTTGTATCGTGCCGAGTGAGTCAAGCACTGTCGAACGGCAAGACGCGTGCAGAATCCACAACGCACCTGACCCACCGTCGGACATCAACACAAAGCCGAACCTGATTGTTCAGCACAACATTCAGTTACCTGCATGGGTCAGTAACCTGCACCTCATTGATGCGAGGGATGTCGATGAAGCGAGGGAGCTGGCGACGATTCTGGAAAAAATCCGAAACCTTGACAGGAAAACTGCCCGGGTAGTCGTCTTCCTTTCCAATCACGTATCGGATGTTTTACTGACGAAAAACGCAGTGCAGCAAAGCAAGCAGGTAAAAAAGGGCTCAGGCAAGACGCTCTTTATCGTCTATAACCTGTGTTCACAAGCAGTGACGCTGATGGTACGGACATGAACGATGAGTCTCGGCGACAAGCGCGAAGACCAGAAACATGGCTTGATCAGATCCAGACAAAGAATCATGCAAAAAGGGCGACCTTGTCTCGATGACAAGGCCGCCCTTTTCATTGCGCGTCAGTCTGTAACACTCAGAACAGCTTGCGGCCCTTGTTGGCAGCAATGCGCATGCGCAGCGCGTTGAGCTTGATGAAGCCCGCCGCGTCGGCCTGGTTGTAAGCCCCGCCGTCTTCTTCGAAGGTCGCGATGTTGGAATCGAACAGCGAATCGTCGGACTTGCGGCCAGTGACGATCACGTTGCCTTTGTACAACTTCAGGCGCACAACGCCGTTCACGTTGACCTGCGAAGCGTCGATCATCTGCTGCAGCATCAGACGCTCAGGGCTCCACCAGTAACCGGTGTAGATCAGGCTGGCGTATTTCGGCATCAGCTCGTCTTTGAGGTGAGCGACTTCGCGGTCCAGGGTGATCGATTCGATGGCGCGGTGAGCGCGCAGCATGATGGTGCCGCCCGGGGTTTCGTAGCAACCACGGGACTTCATGCCGACATAACGGTTCTCGACGATGTCGAGACGGCCGATACCGTGAGCACCACCGATCTTGTTCAGCGTCGCCAGCACGGTGGCCGGAGTCATTTCGACGCCGTCCAGTGCAACGATGTCGCCATTGCGGTAGGTCAGTTCCAGGTATTGCGCTTTGTCAGGAGCGTTCTCCGGGGAGACGGTCCATTTCCACATGTCTTCTTCGTGCTCGGTCCAGGTGTCTTCCAGCACGCCGCCTTCATAGGAGATGTGCAGCAGGTTGGCGTCCATCGAGTACGGGGACTTCTTCTTGCCGTGACGCTCGATCGGGATCGCGTGCTTCTCGGCGTAGTCCATCAGCTTCTCGCGGGACAGCAGGTCCCACTCACGCCATGGTGCAATGACTTTTACGCCTGGCTTGAGTGCGTAGGCACCCAGTTCGAAACGCACCTGGTCGTTGCCCTTGCCGGTGGCGCCATGGGAAATGGCGTCAGCGCCGGTTTCGTTGGCGATTTCGATCAGACGTTTGGCGATCAGCGGACGTGCGATGGAAGTACCCAGCAGGTACTCACCTTCGTAAACGGTGTTGGCGCGGAACATCGGGAACACGAAATCACGCACGAACTCTTCGCGCAGATCGTCGATGTAGATTTCTTTGACGCCCATGGCCTGAGCCTTGGCGCGGGCCGGCTCGACCTCTTCGCCTTGACCGAGATCAGCGGTGAAGGTCACCACTTCACAGTTATAAGTATCCTGCAGCCACTTGAGGATCACCGAAGTGTCCAGGCCGCCGGAATACGCCAGAACGACCTTGTTTACGTCCGCCATGCCATCACTCCACGGGGTTCTACGGAAAGCCGAGGAGTCTACCGCTCAAACGCGATAATTTACAGAGGCGCGACAGCTTAAGACGACAAAGCGACAGAATCTGTCGAGAGCGCGACGATGACCGGCGGGTCAGGAAGTCGCTGCAGTGCTGGCTGGTGTGCTCGCTTGAGGCGCAGGCGCGGGGCTGACCGGCGCCACGCGCGCCAGTTTCACATTGACCCGACGGTTCTTCGCGCGATTAGCCGCATTGGTGTTCGGCACAATGGGATATTGCTCGCCGTGGAAACGCACGGTGATCTGCGATTCCTGAATACCATTGGCCTTGAAGAAGTCGACGACAGCCAGCGCGCGGCGGCGCGACAGTTCGCGGTTGGTCAGGCGATTGCCACTGTTGTCGGAATGGCCGTCGAGTTCGATGTGATTGACCGTCGGATCAGCCTTCATGAATTCGAGCATTACTTGCAGCCTGGCCTTGGCGGCGGCGTCGAGGTCAACGCCCTCGCCGGGGAAGCCGATCTGCGACTGTTTGATCTGGTCAAAATTCTGCGGCAGCAATTTCGCTACACACGTCTGGTAATCGTTGAAGGCTTTGCTGAATTTGACCGGCAGCAAGCGAACTTCCGAGACGCGGCCGTCGCCCGAGGCACGGCGTACAACCGGGCTACGGCCGTCCAGCAGGCCACTGATCAGACCACCGGCCTGAGACTGCGAGCTGTTGAACAATACGTTGCCGCTGCCGAGCCTGACGCTGCCCAGGTTGATGTCGCCACGGCCCGGCTGCCAAGGCGCCGCCGCCGCGAGCAAGGTCGCTGAACCGCCGCCAAGCATGGCGTTGTAGGCATTCAGACGAAATATCGCCTGCTCACCGGCCTTGCGCACGAACTCACCCGAGCCGAAATCAGTGATCGGCTGGGTCAGACGACATTCGAACTTGTCGCCGGCGACCGTCCACTCAATGTTCTCCAGACGGGTCTGGTACGTGAGCGCCATCGCGGGAAGGCTGGCAAACACACTGAGCAAGGCTAAATAACGCTGGCGCACGGGAGGCTCCATTGGCTTCTGAAACACAAAGACCGATTCACACTATGTTTACGGCATACCTACGGGATATCGGAAGGTTCCGGCAAAACTTGATAGCGAGTGCCTGCAAGAGTCTTTTCCGGTAGCATTCGCCTCAGTTTGACCCGCCTGGAATCCCCTCATGTCCGACCGCCTGACCCTGCTGCGTCCCGACGACTGGCACATTCATCTTCGCGATGGTGCCGTGTTGACCAATACCGTTGCCGATGTTGCGCGCACCTTTGGCCGCGCCATCATCATGCCCAACCTGGTACCTCCGGTGCGCAACGCCGCTGAAGCCGACGGCTATCGCCAGCGGATTCTCGCTGCCCGCCCGGCCGGCAGTCGCTTCGAGCCGCTGATGGTGCTGTACCTCACCGACCGCACCCAGCCCGAAGAAATCCGTGAGGCCAAGGCCAGCGGTTTTGTGCACGCCGCCAAGCTGTACCCGGCTGGCGCGACCACCAACTCCGATTCCGGGGTAACCAGCATCGACAAGATTTTTCCGGCGCTGGAAGCCATGGCCGAAGTCGGCATGCCGCTGTTGATCCACGGTGAAGTTACCCGTGGCGACGTCGACGTGTTCGACCGCGAAAAGATCTTTATCGATGAGCACATGCGCCGCGTGGTCGAGCGTTTTCCGACGCTGAAAGTGGTGTTTGAACACATCACCACCGGCGACGCCGTGCAGTTCGTCAACGAGGCTTCGGCCAACGTTGGCGCGACCATCACCGCGCATCACCTGCTCTACAACCGCAACCACATGCTGGTCGGCGGGATTCGGCCGCACTTCTATTGCCTGCCGATCCTCAAGCGCAATACGCACCAGGAAGCCCTGCTCGACGCCGCCACCAGTGGCAGCGCGAAGTTCTTCCTCGGCACCGATTCGGCGCCGCACGCCCAGCATGCGAAGGAAGCCGCCTGCGGTTGCGCCGGTTGCTACACCGCGTACGCCGCCATCGAGATGTACGCCGAAGCCTTCGAACAGCGTAACGCGCTGGACAAGCTCGAAGCCTTCGCCAGCCTCAACGGCCCGCGTTTCTACGGCCTGCCGGCGAACACCGATCGCATCACCCTGGTTCGTGAAGAATGGACCGCCCCAACCAGCCTGCCGTTTGGCGAGCTGACCGTTATCCCGCTGCGCGCCGGTGAAAAACTGCGCTGGCGCCTGCTGGAGGAACACGCGTGAGTGAAGACCATTTCGACGACGAACTGGACGGTCAAAGTGGTGGTGGCGGTTCCCGTCACCCAATGGCAGCACGCTTTCGCGGCTACCTGCCGGTAGTCGTCGACGTAGAAACCGGTGGCTTCAACTCGGCCACCGATGCGTTGCTGGAGATTGCCGCGACCACCATCGCCATGGATGAAAAGGGTTTCGTTTACCCGGATCACACCTACTTCTTCCGCGTTGAGCCGTTCGAAGGCGCCAACATTGAAGCGGCAGCGCTGGAGTTCACCGGGATCAAGCTCGATCACCCGCTGCGCATGGCCGTCAGCGAAGAAACCGCACTGACCGACATCTTCCGTGGCATTCGCAAAGCGTTGAAGGCCAATGGCTGCAAACGCGCGATTCTGGTTGGCCACAACAGCAGCTTCGATCTTGGCTTCCTCAACGCGGCCGTTGCGCGTCTGGACATGAAGCGCAACCCGTTCCACCCGTTCTCCAGCTTCGATACCGCGACACTGGCCGGTCTGGCATACGGTCAAACCGTACTGGCGAAAGCCTGCCAGGCCGCCGACATCGATTTCGACGGTCGTGAAGCGCACTCGGCGCGTTACGACACCGAGAAAACCGCTGAGCTATTCTGTGGCATCGTCAACCGCTGGAAACAGATGGGCGGCTGGGAAGATTTCGACGATTGATTGATGATCGTCGGGTAAATCCCGCACATGAAAAAACCGGCCACAGGGGCCGGTTTTTTTTTACCTCGACGTTGCGCCTTACAGGGCAGCAGCGTTCTCGGTCAGGTAGGCAGCAACGCCTTCTGGCGAAGCGTTCATGCCTTTGTCGCCTTTTTTCCAGTTGGCAGGGCAGACTTCGCCGTGCTCTTCGTGGAATTGCAGAGCGTCGACCAGACGGATCAGCTCTTCCATGTTACGGCCCAGCGGCAGGTCGTTGATGATCTGCGAGCGGACAACGCCTTTGTCGTCGATCAGGAACGCGCCACGGAAAGCCACGCCGCCTTCGGATTCAACGTCGTAAGCCTTGGCGATGTCGTGCTTCATGTCGGCAGCCATGGTGTATTTCACCTGGCCGATACCGCCATTGTTCACTGGAGTGTTGCGCCATGCGTTGTGAGTGAAGTGCGAGTCGATCGACACAGCGATCACTTCAACGTTGCGTGCCTTGAAGTCAGCCATGCGGTTGTCCAGAGCGATCAGCTCGGAAGGGCAGACGAAGGTGAAGTCCAGTGGGTAGAAGAACACCAGGCCGTATTTGCCTTTGATGGCCGAGGACAGGGTGAAGCTGTCAACGATCTCGCCATTGCCGAGTACGGCCGGGACGGTGAAGTCAGGGGCTTGTTTGCCTACGAGTACGCTCATTGATATCTCCTGGTGTAAAAACTTGAAGTTCAGGGTTCGCGCCAGCCTGCCACCCTCAGGCGACAGCCCTGTGACACGAACCCCCTTCGCAAGGGCCGACCATCATACACTGCGAATTTGGCCTGTCCTTAACGGTTTTTTAAAGCAGGCGCAGAACGGCGCTGCATTTACGGGGCCAGGCAAATCGCCAGTAATCACCGTTCGTCAGTCACCGCGCTCAATCGGCTAAAGCCTTCCGAAAGCACTTTGACAATCATTCTCGTTAACATTAAGATCCATCGCAATTGAGTCACAACCAGCGACGGTTCTCACTTATGTATGTTTGTCTCTGCACTGGCGTCACCGACGGACAGATCCGCGAAGCGATCTATGAAGGTTGCTGCAGCTATAAAGAAGTCCGCCAGGCCACCGGCGTCGCCAGCCAATGCGGCAAATGTGCCTGCCTTGCGAAGGAAGTCGTACGCGAAACCCTGACCAAGCTGCAAACCGCTCAGGCCGCGATCCCCTATCCGGTAGAATTTACTGCTGCGTAATAACACCCCATTTCAAAGAACCGGACTTATGTCCGGTTTTTTTATGCCTGTAAATCAATTGCTTAGGCTCCAGACGCGGAACACAAACATTCTTATTCCGATTAATTTTCATATATTATTCAATAACTTAGGTTTGACACTTATAAGTACGAAGCTCAAACTCCGCCTTATATACAGCTATTACAGGGCAGGACTCCGATCATGAAAGGCGACATTACAGTCATCCAGCATCTCAACAAGATCCTTGCCAATGAGCTGGTCGCGATCAATCAGTACTTCCTGCATGCGCGCATGTATGAAGATTGGGGTCTGAACAAGCTCGGCAAGCACGAATACAAAGAATCCATCGACGAAATGAAGCACGCGGACAAGCTGATCAAGCGCATCCTGTTCCTCGAAGGCCTGCCGAACGTGCAGGATCTGGGCAAGCTGCACATCGGCGAGCACACCAAGGAAATGCTGGAGTGCGACCTGCGTATCGAGAAGACCGGCCACGCTGACCTGAAGACCGCGATCGCGCATTGCGAGACCGTCGGTGACTTCGGTAGCCGTGAACTGCTTGAAGACATTCTCGAATCCGAAGAAGAACATATCGACTGGCTCGAAACCCAACTGGGCCTGATCGATAAAGTCGGTCTTGAGAACTATCTGCAATCGCAGATGGGCGAAGAGTAGGAGCTGCCGAAGGCTGCGATCTTTTCAGATTGCACCGGCAACTTGCAGTAACTTTTCGAACGCACTAAAAAGCCCCGCCCTCTTTCGAGTGGCGGGGCTTTTTATTGGCTGGAGATCAAAAGATCGCAGCCTCGTTTCACTCGACAGCTCCTACACCAGCAGCTGTCGCATGAAACCTGGTCAATCAGGCTTCGGACTTGTTCGCCGCTGCCGCTTCAACAGCCGACTTGATGGTGCTTTGCAGCGAACCGTCTGCAGCCATCTCGGTCATGATGTCGCTACCGCCGACCAGCTCACCGCCGACCCATAGTTGCGGGAAAGTCGGCCAGTTGGCGTATTTAGGCAGGTTGGCGCGGATTTCCGGGTTCTGCAGGATGTCCACGTACGCAAACTTTTCGCCACACGCCATCACAGCCTGTGCAGCTTTCGCAGAGAAGCCGCACTGCGGGGCATTCGGCGAGCCTTTCATGTAAAGCAGAATGGTGTTGTTGGCAATCTGCTCTTTAATCGTTTCGATGATATCCATGGAGCACCTCGGCTGAACTTTCCGACTCATGGGTCGGCACGGTGACGCATTGTAACGGAATCCCGAGCGCCATGCTCGGTCTCCCCGACAGTCATGCTCAAGCCGCCGCCACCGTCACCGGCACGCCATTCAACGCCGCATTGCCGGACAACTCGTCGAGCTGACATTCATCAGTCAGGTCATTCGCGCTCGAGCCCGGCTGACTACTCGCAATCGCCATCTGCACGCCTGGCCGTGCATGACCCCAGCCATGCGGCAGGCTGACCACACCTCTCATCATGTCGAGGCTGCCGAGCACTTCGACTTCGATTTGCCCGACCCGCGAACTGACGCGCACCCATTGACCATCGTTGAGCCCGCGGCTGGCAAGATCGTCCGGGTGCATCAGCAACTGATGGCGCGGCTTGCCTTTCACCAGACGGTGATAGTTGTGCATCCACGAATTGTTGCTGCGTACGTGGCGACGGCCAATCATCAACAGTTCATCTGCAGCGGGCGCCTGCAACGCGGCGAAGCGTACGAGGTCAGCGAGAATCTCTGGCGGCGCAGCCTGCACATGTTGGTTCGGTGTTTTCAGGCGCGAGGCCAGATTCGCTTTCAACGCCCCCAGATCAATACCATGGGGATGATCGAACAGCGTCGCCAACGAGAGTTTCTGCTCGGAGGCGTCACCGTACAGGCCCATGCGCAAGCCCATGTCGATCATCTTCGCCGGCGGCATGGTCGGCTTCAGCTCTTTACCGGTCTTCTCGGCAAAGGCCTTGGCCAGGCCAACAAAAATCTCCCAGTCATGCAGCGCGCCTTCAGGCTTGGCGAGAATTGCACGATTGAAGCGAGTCACGTTACGTACCGCGAACAGGTTAAACGTGGTGTCGTAGTGATCATTCTCCAGCGCCGAGGTCGACGGCAGGATCAAGTCGGCGTAACGCGTGGTTTCGTTGATGTAGAGGTCAATGCTGACCATGAACTCCAGGCCGTCCAGCGCTTGTTCCAGTTGCCGCCCGTTCGGCGTCGACAACACCGGATTGCCGGCCACAGTGATCAGCGCACGGATCTGACCCTCGCCTTCGGTGAGCATTTCTTCGGCCAGCGCCGAGACCGGCAACTCTCCGCCGTATTCAGGACGACCCGAGACACGGCTTTGCCATTTGTTGAAATGCCCGCCCGAGGTCGATGCCACCAGGTCCACGGCGGGTTCGGTGCATAACGCGCCGCCTACCCGGTCGAGATTGCCGGTGACCAGATTGATCAACTGCACCACCCAGTGGCACAGCGTGCCAAAGGCCTGGGTTGAAACCCCCATGCGGCCGTAGCAAACCGCACTCGGCGCGGCAGCGAAGTCGCGGGCCAGTTGACGGATCTGTTCGGCAGGCACGGCGCACAACGGGCTCATGGCTTCAGCGGTGAACGACGCTACCGCCCCGCGCACGGCCTCGAGCCCATCGACCGGCAAATGACTGTCGCGGGTCAGGCCTTCACTGAACAGCGTATTAAGCACGCCAAACAACAACGCGGCATCCCCTCCCGGACGCACGAACAGATGCTGATCAGCCATCGCCGCCGTCTCGCTTCGCCGTGGATCGACCACCACGACCTTACCACCGCGAGCTTGAATAGCTTTTAAACGTTTTTCGACATCCGGCACGGTCATGATGCTGCCGTTGGAGGCCAGCGGATTACCACCGAGGATCAACATGAAATCGGTGTGATCGATGTCCGGAATCGGCAGCAGCAAGCCGTGGCCGTACATCAGGTAACTGCTCAGGTGGTGCGGCAACTGATCGACCGAGGTCGCCGAAAAGCGATTGCGCGTCTTCAGCAAACCGAGGAAGTAATTGCTGTGGGTCATCAGCCCGTAGTTGTGCACGCTCGGGTTGCCCTGATAGACCGCCACGGCGTTCTGGCCATGACGCTCCTGAATCGCCGCCAGCTTCTCGGCCACCAGCGCAAACGCTTCGTCCCACTCGATCGGCAGCCATTCGCTGCCCACACGGCGCATTGGCTGACGCAGGCGATCCGGATCGTTCTGGATATCTTGCAGCGCCACGGCTTTGGGGCAGATGTGGCCACGACTGAAGGTGTCGAGCGCATCGCCCTTGATCGAGGTGATCGCGACATTGCCATCGGTTTCGGTGGTCTCGATGGTCAGACCGCAAATGGCCTCACACAGGTGGCAGGCACGGTGATGGAGAGTCTTGGTCATGGCCAGTCTCTGTCTTGTTCTGGGCGGGTAATGACACCCGCGGGAACAAAACTATGGCCCGAGTGATGAAGCAGCGCCAGCGACGTTCGTCTTGTGAATCGGCGCCTATCAGGTGCGCCGATAGACCGCCGCGCTCAACTCGATGGAAGCTGCGGAGGAGCTGCCAGCTGGATTTCCTGGATGGTTTCGATCTGCTCGTGGGCGACGTGAACGCCGGTGAGTTCGCCGATCAATCGCCAGTGTTCGTCGAGCCCGGCGCTAATCGTTGCCATGCGATCGATCATGTGGCGGCCGGCGCTCTTGACGACTTCGTCTTCGCTGCGCAGCAGTTCGAACGACATTGAGGTCACCGACGCGGTGAGGTGGGTCAGAGAGCGAGCCGTGTGGCCCAGCAATTCCATTAACAGTTTTTCTTTCGATTCCATGCGGAGGCTTCCTGCGTCGCTCGAAACTTATTTATAACCCAGCACTTTGCTTTAGCAAATGTTTCAACCTGAGCATCCGACCAAATGATGGCATGGCGCCACGGTCGTAAACCGACCCAAGCGACACGATCCCCGCCACGCCGCATTGCCAAGCCCCGCGAGGCCAGTGTACAAAGGGACTCGCTGCTGCCCTGAACCCGGCTTCAAATGCGCGACTGCAACATTCAGTGCGCCCTTCGATTTCCGCAAAAACTGTAGCCTATTGGAAAAACGCGACATTTAGTGTCAATATCGCGCCTTCCCCTATTTCGTCGCCCCGTGCGGCTTACGCCGCAGGTCTCGCCCGTTGTTCCGTTAAACAAGGCTTTGAGCATCTGCGGTTTGTAGCAAAAAGGTAGTCAATGATGAGCGCAAGGCACTTTCTCTCCCTGATGGATTGCACGCCCGAAGAGCTGGTCAGCGTGATCCGTCGAGGCGTTGAGCTCAAGGACCTGCGTAACCGCGGCGTACTGTTCGAGCCTCTGAAAAACCGTGTACTGGGCATGATCTTCGAGAAGTCCTCGACCCGTACCCGTATCTCCTTCGAGGCCGGCATGATCCAGCTCGGCGGCCAGGCGATCTTCCTCTCGCCGCGTGACACCCAACTGGGTCGTGGCGAGCCGATCGGCGACTGCGCCATCGTCATGTCGAGCATGCTCGATGCGGTGATGATCCGTACCTTTGCCCACAGCACCTTGACCGAATTTGCGGCCAACTCGCGCGTACCGGTGATCAACGGCCTGTCCGATGATCTGCACCCGTGTCAGCTGCTGGCCGACATGCAGACATTCCTTGAACACCGTGGCTCGATTCAGGGCAAAACCGTGGCCTGGATCGGCGACGGCAACAACATGTGCAACAGCTATATAGAAGCAGCGATGCAGTTCGACTTCCAGTTGCGCATCGCTTGCCCGCAAGGCTACGAGCCCAACCCTGAGTTCGTCGCCAAGGCCGGCGATCGCGTGACCATCGTTCGCGATCCGCAAGACGCCGTGCGTGGCGCGCATCTGGTGAGCACCGACGTCTGGACTTCGATGGGTCAGGAAGAGGAAACTGCCAAGCGCCTCAAGCTGTTCGCCCCGTTCCAGGTCAACCGTGCTTTGCTCGACCTCGCTGCCGAGGACGTGCTGTTCATGCATTGTTTGCCTGCGCACCGTGGCGAGGAAATCAGCCTCGACCTGCTTGATGACCCGCGCTCCGTCGCCTGGGATCAGGCAGAAAACCGTCTCCACGCACAGAAGGCCCTGCTCGAGTTCCTCGTTGAACCGGCATATCACCACGCATGAGCCATGAACTACTGCTGAACCTGCGCAACCTCGCTTGCGGCTACCAAGATCAACGTGTGGTGCAGAACCTTAATCTGCACCTTAATGCCGGTGACATCGGCTGCCTGCTCGGTTCGTCCGGCTGCGGCAAGACCACGACCCTGCGCGCCATCGCCGGTTTCGAACCGGTGCACGAAGGTGAAATCACCCTCGGTGGCGAAACCATCTCCAGCGCCGGCTTCACCCTGGCGCCGGAGAAACGCCGGATCGGCATGGTGTTCCAGGACTACGCGCTGTTTCCGCACCTGAGCGTTGCCGACAACATTGCCTTCGGCATTCGCAAGCATCCGAACAAGGAACGCGTGACCGAAGAACTGCTGGAACTGGTCAACCTGAAGAACCTCGGCAAGCGCTTCCCGCACGAATTGTCCGGCGGCCAGCAACAGCGTGTCGCCCTCGCCCGTGCCTTGGCGCCGGAGCCGCAATTACTGCTGCTCGACGAGCCGTTCTCCAACCTTGATGGCGAACTGCGCCGCAAGCTCAGCCATGAGGTGCGCGACATTCTCAAGGCCCGTGGCACCAGCGCAATTCTGGTGACCCACGACCAGGAAGAAGCCTTCGCCGTCAGCGATCACGTCGGTGTATTCAAGGAAGGTCGACTGGAGCAGTGGGACACGCCGTACAACCTGTATCACGAACCGGCAACGCCGTACGTGGCCAGCTTCATCGGTCAGGGTTACTTCATTCGCGGCCAGCTCGGCAGCCCGGAATCGGTGCAGACCGAACTGGGTGAGTTGCGTGGCAATCGGGCTTATACCTGGCCGATTGGCGGGGCTGTGGATGTGTTGCTGCGTCCGGATGACATTGTTTATGCGCCGGACAGTGGGTTGAAAGCGCGGATTGTCGGCAAGACCTTCCTTGGGGCGTCGACGCTGTATCGTCTGCAATTGCCGACAGGCGCGCAGCTGGAATCGATTTTCCCGAGTCATGCTGATCACCATGTCGGTGCGGAAGTGGGGATTCGGGTTGCGGCTGAACACCTCGTATTGTTCCAGGCATCTGGCAGCACCGCTGCGCAGATCCCGGCAGTGGAAAACGGCGTCCGCCGCTACAGCACTGCCCTCTGACCAACACCGGATCCCACTGTAGGAGTGAGCCTGCTCGCGATAGCGGTGCATCAGTCAAATCATCTGTGACGGATGTATCGCTATCGCGAGCAGGCTCACTCCTACAGGGTTTTGCGTTAACCCAGGATCAAGGTGCCGCTGGCAACCAGCGTCGCATTGCCGCCAATCTTCACTCGCTCGCCTTCCAGCCGACAAAACAACTCCCCGCCCCGCGCCGAGCGCTGGCAAGCGGTCAGGCTCGATTTGCCCAGACGCTTGGACCAATACGGGATCAGGCTGCAATGCGTCGACCCGGTCACCGGATCTTCATTGATGCCAATCGCCGGCGCAAAATAGCGCGAGACGAAGTCGTGCTGATTACCCCGCGCCGTGACGATAGCGCCCAGCCACGGCAGCTTGGCCAACGCCACCATGTCCGGCTTGCAATCGAGCACGGCCTGCTCCGATTCCAGTACCACAAACAGTTCGTTGGAGCCGAGCACATCAACCGCTTCGACACCCAGCGCCCGCTCAACGTCGACAGTCACACCAATCTCAGACGGCATGATCGACGGGAAATCCAGCCACAACCGATCACCTTCCCGCGTGACGCTCAGCGGGCCGGATTGACAGGTAAAGTCGATACGCCCGGCGCTTTCCTTGTCAATTTCGAACAGCACATAAGCGCTGGCCAGCGTGGCGTGGCCGCACAGTGGCACTTCAGTAGTCGGGGTGAACCAGCGGATATGCCAGGCCGATCCCTCACGCACCAGAAACGCAGTTTCCGCCAGATTGTGCTCGGCGGCGATCTTCTGCATCAGCTCATCCGCAAGCCAGGCATCCAGCCGATAGACCATCGCCGGATTGCCACTGAACGGCCGATCACTGAACGCATCGACCTGATGAAACTCGAGCTGCATAACCTTCTCCCTAAGTCAGTCGGCAGAGCATGCAACCACGAGGCGATCAGCGCCAGTGACAGAACCGGCCAATTTTCTGCATACAGCGATAACGGTCACGTGCGGCCGATATCGGCAAATTTCGCCTGGGTATGTTCGGCGAGCACGGCGGGTGCCAGTTCCACCTCCAGGCCTCGCCGACCGGCGCTGACATAAATAGTCGCAAAACCCTGAGCCGAGTCATCAATAAAGGTACGCAGGCGCTTCTTCTGCCCCAACGGGCTGATGCCACCCAACAGATAACCGGTGGAGCGTTGTGCGGCTGCCGGGTCAGCCATCTCGGCTTTTTTCACCCCCGCGGCATGCGCCAGACCTTTGAGGTCGAGGCTTCCGACGACCGGCACCACCGCCACCAGCAACTCGCCTTTTTCGCTGGCCGCCAACAAGGTTTTAAACACCTGCGCTGGCTCCAGCGCCAGTTTTTCCGCGGCCTCCAGCCCATAGGATGCGGCCTTGGGGTCATGTTCGTAACTGTGCACGCGATGTTCGGCACGAACTTTTTTCAACAAGTCCAACGCAGGGGTCATGGCAGCTCCAGGCTCGGCAGTGACAGAAAAATGCTGCGTCGGATTCTAGGTGATCAGCCTCTAAAAGGCTCTATCCCAAGCCACGATTCCCGTGGCTTACAGACTTTTCGAGTGCACGGCACTGCAGCGACGGCAGAGGATCATTCACACAACGAATAGTTTTATTGTGACCGATGGTTCACTTTCGACCTTTGACAGGTTTGTTTCTTGTCTATATTTTTTCGAATCTGAATAATGTAAGAATTATCGTCATCGCAGCACCCAGCAGTAAACCGGGAAAGGAATGGGGATTCCTGACCGGGGAAAATCGCGCCCTGCCCTATCGGCAAGACGCCAGACAACAACAAAAACCGAGGTTTTCAATGACAACTGCTTTACAGCAACCAACGCTTTCGAGCCAATGCATGGCCGAGTTTCTAGGTACTGCACTGCTGATCTTTTTCGGCACCGGTTGTGTCGCCGCGCTCAAAGTCGCGGGCGCCAGCTTTGGCCTGTGGGAAATCAGCATCATCTGGGGCGTCGGCGTGAGCATGGCGATCTACCTCACTGCCGGGGTTTCCGGCGCGCACCTGAACCCGGCCGTGAGCATCGCCCTGGCGATCTTCGCCGACTTCGAGAAGCGCAAACTGCCGTTCTATATTCTGTCGCAGATCGCTGGCGCCTTCTGCGGCGCGCTGTTGGTTTACACGCTGTACAGCAACCTGTTCTTCGATTACGAACAAACTCATCAAATGGTCCGTGGCTCGGCCGCCAGCCTTGAGTTGGCCTCGGTGTTTTCGACCTTCCCGAATCCCGTTCTGTCGACTGCTCAGGCGTTCCTGGTCGAGATGATCATCACCGCGATTCTGATGGGCGTGATCATGTCGCTGACCGACGACAACAACGGTCTGCCGAAAGGCCCATTGGCACCGCTGCTGATCGGCTTGCTGATCGCGGTGATCGGTAGCTCGATGGGCCCGCTGACCGGTTTCGCGATGAACCCGGCACGCGATTTCGGTCCAAAGCTGATGACTTTCTTCACCGGCTGGGGTGAAATTTCCTTCACTGGCGGTCGCGATATTCCGTACTTCCTGATTCCGATTTTTGCACCGATTGTCGGTGCCTGCCTCGGCGCTGCCGGGTATCGCGGGCTCATCGCCCGTCACCTGACCGGCGCCACACCTGCTACAAAGGATGCAGAACCGGCCATTGACGGCAAACCAAGAACTTCTTGAAACAGTCGGCGCCGGCTCCTGCCCTATAGAGCCTGCGCCACGGCCCACTCTCCCTTATTTCGTCCAAGGCAATCGACATGACCGACATTCAGAATAAGAACTACATCATTGCCCTCGATCAGGGTACGACCAGCTCCCGCGCGATCATTTTCGACCGCGATGCGAACGTGGTCTGCACCGCGCAGCGCGAATTCGCTCAGCATTACCCACAGGCCGGTTGGGTCGAACATGACCCGATGGAAATCTTCGCCACCCAGAGCGCGGTGATGGTTGAAGCGCTGGCTCAGGCCGGTCTGCATCACGATCAGGTCGCCGCCATCGGTATCACCAACCAGCGCGAAACCACCGTAGTCTGGGACAAGACCACCGGCCGCCCGGTGTACAACGCCATCGTCTGGCAGTGCCGCCGCAGCACCGAGATCTGCCAGCAGCTCAAGCGCGATGGCCACGAAGAGTACATCCGCGACAACACCGGCCTGGTTACCGACCCATACTTCTCCGGCACCAAACTGAAGTGGATCCTCGACAACGTCGAAGGCAGCCGCGAGCGTGCACGCAACGGCGAACTGCTGTTCGGCACCGTCGATAGCTGGCTGATCTGGAAATTCACTGGCGGCAAGGTCCACGTCACCGACTACACCAACGCCTCGCGCACCATGCTCTTCAACATTCACTCGCTGGAGTGGGATTCGAAGATGCTGGAGATCCTCGACATCCCGCGCGAAATGCTCCCGGAAGTGAAGGCTTCTTCGGAAATCTACGGTCGCACCAAGAGCGGCATCGCCATCGGCGGTATCGCCGGCGACCAGCAAGCGGCACTGTTCGGCCAGATGTGCGTGGAACCAGGTCAGGCGAAAAATACCTACGGCACTGGCTGCTTCCTGCTGATGAACACCGGCGACAAAGCGGTGAAATCCCAGCACGGCATGCTCACCACCATCGCTTGCGGCCCGCGTGGCGAAGTCGCTTATGCGCTGGAAGGTGCGGTGTTCAACGGCGGTTCCACCGTGCAATGGCTGCGTGATGAACTGAAAATCATCAACGACGCCCACGACACCGAATACTTCGCCAATAAAGTGAAGGACAGCAACGGTGTGTACCTGGTGCCGGCGTTTACCGGTCTGGGCGCTCCGTACTGGGACCCGTATGCCCGTGGCGCGCTGTTCGGCCTGACGCGCGGTGTTCGCGTCGATCACATCATCCGCGCCGCACTGGAATCGATCGCCTACCAGACCCGCGACGTGCTCGACGCCATGCAACAGGACTCCGGCGAACGCCTCAAAGCCCTGCGTGTGGATGGCGGTGCGGTGGCGAACAACTTCCTCATGCAGTTCCAGGCCGACATCCTCGGCACGCAGGTCGAGCGCCCGCAAATGCGCGAAACCACCGCACTCGGCGCGGCGTATCTGGCCGGTCTGGCGTGCGGTTTCTGGGGCAGCCTGGACGAACTGCGCGGTAAAGCGGTGATCGAGCGCGAGTTCGAGCCGAGCCTCGACGAAACCGAGAAAGAGAAGCTGTACAAGGGCTGGAAAAAAGCCGTCAGCCGCACCCGTGACTGGGCGCGTGAAGACGCTGAATAAGCCAACCTTAGGACTGGTTAAAGCGGTCCAAACAGCGTGAAAGCGTAGCGAGCGAAGGCAAGCCAAGGCAAAAACAGGCGAGGACGCGGAGTTTACGGGTTTGTAAATGAGCAGTCCGAGCCTGTTTTTAACGCAGGATGGCCGAGCGCAGTAGCTTTCACGTTGTTTGGAAACTGGTAGGGAGCGGATTCCTGCGTCATCATGGGCAAATTTTGCACGGCAGCCCAAAGGAAGCCCCATGAATCTGCCTCCCCGTCAGCAGCAAATCCTCGAGCTGGTCCGCGAACGCGGCTATGTGAGCATCGAGGAAATGGCCACGCTGTTCGTTGTTACCCCGCAAACCATCCGCCGCGACATCAACCAGCTCGCGGAAGCCAATCTGCTGCGTCGCTACCATGGTGGTGCCGCCTATGATTCCAGTGTCGAAAACACCGCCTATGCGATGCGCGCCGACCAGATGCGCGATGAAAAACAACGCATCGGTGAAGCCATCGCTGCACAGATCCCCGATCACGCTTCGCTGTTCATCAATATCGGCACGACCACCGAGTCGATTGCCCGCGCCCTGCTCAATCACAATCACCTGAAAATCATCACCAACAACCTGCACGTCGCGTCGATGCTCAGTGCCAAGGATGATTTCGATGTGTTGCTGACTGGCGGCAATGTGCGTCGTGACGGCGGTGTTGTCGGTCAGGCGAGTGTGGACTTCATCAATCAGTTCAAGGTTGACTTTGCGCTGGTCGGGATTAGCGGTATTGATGAAGACGGCAGCCTGCTGGATTTTGATTATCAGGAAGTGCGGGTTTCCCAGGCGATCATCGCCAATGCGCGACAGGTGATTCTGGCAGCGGACTCGAGCAAGTTCGGGCGCAATGCGATGATCCGGCTGGGGCCGATCAGTCTGATTGATTGCCTGGTGACCGATCAGCAACCGGTGCCGGCGCTGGCGCAGTTGTTGAGCCAGCACAAGATTCGCCTGGAAGTCGTTTAACCTCCCTTCTATTCATTTTCTGTATTGACGCCTTCGCGAGCAGGCTCGCTCCCACATTGGAATGCATTTCAAACCGTGGGAGCGAGCCTGCTCGCGAAAACAATCGATCAAACAACACGTCTTCTGCGCCCTTGCGCGCATTTGATGTTCGAAAATTTTCCTTTCCCTGCTCTTCGATGAGTTTTTTCAATCGAATGCGACTGGCTGCGCGCG
The DNA here is from genome assembly GCF_004011755.1 of Pseudomonas sp. RU47. Lineage (GTDB taxonomy): Bacteria > Pseudomonadota > Gammaproteobacteria > Pseudomonadales > Pseudomonadaceae > Aquipseudomonas. The sequence goes on from NZ_CP022411.1 coordinate 5,339,043, forward strand.
TCTTTATGGGCTACCATTTTCGCAAATGAACATTCATGTTCGATTTCCAATATAGAAAATCAAAAGAACCCGAGGCCAGCCGATGTCCACCTCTACCTTGCGTACGCCCCCAATCTCCGAGATCTATGACATCGCCGTTATCGGCGGCGGGATCAATGGCGTGGGGATCGCAGCGGATGCCGCCGGTCGCGGGCTTTCGGTGTTCCTTTGCGAAAAGGACGATCTGGCCAGCCACACTTCGTCGGCCAGCAGCAAGCTGATCCACGGTGGTCTGCGCTACCTCGAACATTACGAATTCCGTCTGGTGCGTGAAGCGCTGGCCGAGCGCGAAGTGCTGCTGGCCAAGGCGCCGCACATCGTCAAACCGATGCGCTTCGTGCTGCCACACCGTCCGCACCTGCGCCCGGCGTGGATGATCCGGGCTGGCCTGTTCCTCTATGACAACCTCGGCAAGCGCGAAAAACTGCCAGGTTCGAAAAGCCTCAAGTTTGGTGCCGACAGCGCGCTGAAAAGCGAAATCAAGAAAGGCTTCGAATACTCCGACTGCTGGGTCGACGACGCCCGCCTCGTGGTACTCAACGCCATGGCCGCCCGCGAAAAAGGCGCCCACGTGCACACTCAGACCCGTTGCGTCAGCGCCCGTCGTGCCAAAGGCCTGTGGCACCTGAACCTGGAACGTGCCGACGGCAGCCTGTTTTCGATCACCGCCAAAGCACTGGTGAACGCCGCTGGCCCATGGGTTGCCAAGTTCATCCGTGACGACCTGAAGATGGAATCGCCGTACGGCATCCGTCTGATTCAGGGCAGCCACATCATCGTGCCGAAACTGTACGAAGGTGATCACGCGCACATTCTGCAAAACGAAGATCAGCGCATCGTTTTCACCATTCCGTACCTCAACCACTTCACCCTGATCGGCACCACCGACCGCGAGTACACCGGTGATCCGGCGAAAGTGGCCATCACCGATGGCGAAACCGATTACCTGTTGAAAGTGGTCAACGCCCACTTCAAGCAGCAGATCAGCCGTGACGACATCCAGCACAGTTACTCGGGCGTACGCCCACTGTGCAACGACGAATCCGACAACCCGTCGGCCGTCACCCGTGATTACACCCTGGCCTTGTCGGGCAACACTGAAGAAGCACCACTGTTGTCGGTGTTCGGCGGCAAGCTGACCACCTACCGCAAACTCGCTGAATCGGCGATGGCGCAGTTGCTGCCATTCTTCACCCAGATGCGCCCGAGCTGGACGGCCACCGCCACCCTGCCCGGCGGCGAAGACATGACCACCCCGCAAGCCTTGAGCGCGCTGATCCGCGACAAGTTCGACTTCGTGCCGACCGAGATCGCTCGTCGCTGGTCCACCACTTACGGCAGCCGCACGTGGCGCATGCTCGAAGGCGTGGAAAGCCTCGCCGACATGGGCGAACACATTGGCGGCGGGCTCTACACCCGTGAAGTCGATTACCTGTGCAGCGAAGAGTGGGCAACCACAGCGCATGACATTCTGTGGCGTCGTAGTAAGCTGGGCCTTTTCACTACCCCGGCAGAGCAAGAGAAGCTTGCGGCGTATTTGGGTAAGGTCGAACAGAACCGTAGCAAGATCGAAGCGGCGTGATGTGAACATCGCTTAAACGAAAGCCCCTGAATTGAGAGATTCAGGGGCTTTTTGTTTTGTGGGTTCTGTTGAACCTGATTGTGTCAGTTAGATCTCTCCCCCTCACCCCAGCCCTCTCCCCCAGGGGGTAGAGGGGAAAGGGAGCCGATCGAGGTGCTCTGTAAATCCTGAGTTCGACTCGGTATTCCAAGTCGGCGTAACTTGCCCAAACAACGCGATCGGTCCCCTCTCCCTCTGGGAGAGGGTTAGGGTGAGGGGCTTTTCGCCGTTCGGATTTCCGAACGCGACTTGACGGTCAATTCGGTAAACCGGATCAGATACGCCAAATACCACCATCACAAAACTTTAATACTCTTCTAAATCAACAAGTTAAGCTACAGCAACTGGTCTGGCACGACTCATGCTCTACACTCTCTCGACGAATGCCTGTTGCGCCAACACTTCAGGAGCCGTCAGGCATTCGAAGCACAAAAGGGCCGACGAACTGGCTCCATAAAAAAAACAATTCGAGGAAAATTTGATGCGCATCGTTCCCCATATCCTGGGCGCAGCCATTGCGGCCGCTCTGATCAGCACGCCAGTTTTCGCCGCCGAACTCACCGGCACCCTGAAGAAAATCAACGATTCGGGCACCATCACGCTCGCTCACCGCGACAGCTCTATTCCGTTTTCCTACATTGCAGACGCTTCCGGCAAACCAGTGGGCTACTCCCACGACATTCAGGTGGCTATCGTTGAAGCCCTGAAAAAAGACCTGAACAAGCCCGATCTGCAGGTCAAGTACAACCTGGTCACCTCGCAAACCCGTATCCCGCTGATCCAGAACGGCACCGCGGATATCGAGTGCGGCTCGACCACCAACAACGCCGAACGCGCCCAGCAAGTCGACTTCACCGTCAACATCTTCGAAATCGGCACCCGTCTGCTGGTCAAGAAAGACAAGGATGGCAAGCCGTCCTACGCTGACTTTGCCGACCTGAAAGGCAAAAACGTCGTGACCACCGCCGGCACCACGTCCGAGCGCATCATCAAAGCGATGAACGCCGACAAGCAGATGGGCATGAACATCATCTCCGCCAAAGACCACGGCGAATCCTTCAACATGCTGGAAAGCGGCCGCGCCGTAGCCTTCATGATGGACGACGCCCTGCTGGCCGGCGAAGAAGCCAAGGCCAAGAAACCGACTGACTGGATCATCACCGGTACGCCACAGTCCTTCGAAGCCTACGCGTGCATGGTGCGCAAAGACGACCCGGCCTTCAAGAAGGCTGTCGATGCCGCCATCGTTGGCCTGTACAAGTCGGGCGAGATCAACAAGATCTACAGCAAGTGGTTCGAGAGCCCGATTCCTCCAAAAGGCCTGAACCTGAACTTCCCGATGAGCGACAAGGTAAAAGATCTGATCGCCAACCCGAGCGACAAGCCGGCGCCTGACGTAAAAATCTGATTCCTGACTAACCTTATCTCCTGAGGGAGCCACCCTCCCTCAGGCGTCTGTTACTACCTGCTGGCTATACAGTGGAACACTCGACCTGGCGGTTTTCGAGCCGATCGCGTGTGCCTGACGTTCAACGTCGGGTGGGAAAGGATCTTCCCCAAGCGGGTGCTTGTACATCGATCGATCTCGAGGGGAGACCCTAATGAATTACAACTGGGACTGGGGCGTGTTCTTCAAGTCCACCGGCGTTGGCAGCGAGACTTATCTCGACTGGTACATCTCCGGTTTGGGCTGGACCATTGCCATCGCCATCGTGGCGTGGATCATCGCCTTGCTGCTGGGCTCCATACTGGGGGTCATGCGCACGGTGCCGAACCGCATCGTATCGGGCATCGCCACCTGCTACGTCGAGCTGTTCCGTAACGTACCGCTGCTGGTTCAGCTGTTCATCTGGTACTTCCTGGTACCCGACCTGCTGCCGCAAAACCTGCAGGACTGGTACAAACAGGACCTCAACCCGACGACCTCGGCTTACCTGAGCGTTGTCGTGTGCCTGGGCCTGTTCACCGCTGCCCGCGTCTGCGAACAAGTGCGTACCGGCATCCAGGCGCTGCCACGCGGCCAGGAATCCGCCGCCCGCGCCATGGGTTTCAAGCTGCCGCAGATCTACTGGAACGTGCTGCTGCCCCAGGCCTACCGCATCATCATTCCACCGCTCACCTCGGAATTCCTCAACGTCTTCAAGAACTCCTCCGTGGCGTCCTTGATCGGTTTGATGGAATTGCTGGCGCAAACCAAACAGACCGCCGAATTCTCGGCCAACCTGTTTGAAGCCTTCACCCTGGCCACGCTGATCTACTTCACCCTGAACATGAGCCTGATGTTGCTGATGCGCATGGTCGAGAAGAAAGTCGCGGTGCCCGGCCTGATCTCCGTGGGGGGTAAATAATGGACTTCGATTTCAGTGGCATCATCCCCGCTATCCCGGGCCTGTGGAACGGCATGGTCATGACCTTGCAGTTGATGGTCATGGGCGTGGTCGGCGGCATCGTGCTGGGGACGATCCTCGCGCTGATGCGCCTGTCGTCGAGCAAACTGCTGTCGCGCGTGGCCGGCGCTTATGTGAACTACTTCCGTTCGATTCCGCTGCTGTTGGTGATCACCTGGTTCTACCTGGCGGTGCCGTTCGTGCTGCGCTGGATCACCGGCGAAGACACCCCGATTGGCGCTTTCACCTCCTGCGTCGTGGCCTTCATGATGTTCGAAGCCGCGTACTTCTGCGAAATCGTCCGGGCCGGTGTGCAGTCGATCCCCAAAGGCCAGATGGCCGCCGCGCAAGCGATGGGCATGACCTATGGCCAGACCATGCGTCTGATCATCCTGCCCCAGGCGTTCCGCAAGATGACCCCGTTGCTGCTGCAACAGTCGATCATCCTGTTCCAGGACACCTCGCTGGTTTACACGGTGGGCCTGGTGGACTTCCTTAACTCCGCCCGTTCCAGCGGCGACATCATCGGTCGTTCCAACGAGTTCCTGATCTTCGCCGGTGTCGTCTACTTCATCATCAGCTTTTCCGCCTCGCTGCTGGTCAAGCGTCTGCAAAAAAGGTTTGCCGTATGATCTCTATCAAGAACATCAACAAGTGGTATGGCGACTTCCAGGTGCTGACTGATTGCAGCACCGAGGTCAAAAAAGGCGAAGTGATCGTGGTCTGCGGCCCGTCGGGTTCCGGCAAATCGACCCTGATCAAGTGCGTCAACGCGCTGGAGCCGTTCCAGAAAGGCGACATCGTCGTCGACGGCACCTCGATTGCCGACTCGAAGACCAACCTGCCGAAACTGCGTTCGCGCGTGGGCATGGTGTTCCAGCATTTCGAACTGTTCCCGCACCTGACCATCACCGAAAACCTGACCATCGCGCAGATCAAGGTGTTGGGCCGCAGCAAGGAAGAGGCGACCAAGAAAGGTCTGCAGCTGCTCGAACGCGTCGGCCTGTCGGCGCACGCCCACAAGCACCCGGGGCAACTGTCCGGTGGTCAGCAACAGCGTGTGGCGATTGCCCGTGCGCTGGCAATGGACCCGATCGTCATGCTGTTCGACGAACCGACCTCGGCGCTCGACCCGGAGATGGTCAACGAAGTGCTCGACGTGATGGTGCAACTGGCCCACGAAGGCATGACCATGATGTGCGTAACCCACGAAATGGGCTTCGCCCGTAAAGTGGCGGATCGAGTGATTTTCATGGACGCCGGCAAGATCATCGAAGACTGCCCGAAAGAGGAATTCTTCGGTGACATCAGCGCCCGCTCCGAACGCGCGCAGCACTTCCTCGAGAAAATCCTGCAGCACTAAAAGCAACACACCTGCCGGGGCATCACTCCTTCCCTGTGGGAGCGAGCCTGCTCGCGAAGAGGCCATTACATTCAGCCTGGATGTTGAATGTCAGTGCGCTTTCGCGAGCAGGCTCGCTCCCACAAGGGCCGGCGTTGCCCTCGCAACAAGTGTGGTGGTTGACCCAAGGCAACTGTGATGAAATGCGACCCCAATCTCTATCGCGCCGCGCCGCCATCACTTGCCGTGAAGCCCCGTCTGATTCGTCATTTGTTCCTGCCGCCACTGATCATCGCCCTGATGATCGGGTTGGGTTTTATCGGCTTCTGGACCAGTGAGCATTTCGGCATTCGCAGCCTCGGCGAGAACGGTCAGCGCCAGCTCGAACTACACGCCCGCGCGGTCGAAAGCGAGATCAGCAAATACACCTACCTGCCCAGCCTGCTGGAACTCGAAACGAGTGTTTCGCAGCTGCTGGCCGACCCGAGCCCGCAATACCGGGAAACGGTCAACGCTTACCTCGAAGGCCTGAACCGACGCAGTCGCAGTCGGGCCATCTACGTCATGGACACTACCGGCCGCGTCATGGCCACCAGCAACTGGCGCGATGTCGACAGTTACCTCGGTGAAGACCTGTCCTTCCGCGCTTACTTCCAGAAAGCCGTACGTGGCGAACCCGGGCGTTTCTACGGGATCGGCAGCACCAACGGCGAACCCGGTTACTACCTGGCTCATGGCCTCGAAGAGCACGGCAAGATCATTGGCGTCGCCGTGGTCAAAGTGCGCCTGGAAGCCATGGAAGAACGCTGGCAGCGCGCGCGTCTGGAAGCGTTCGTCAGCGATGAAAACGGCATCATCATTCTGTCCAGCGATCCGGCCCGGCGCCTGAAAGCAGTGATTCCCCTGAGTGAAGCCACCAAGGAAAAACTCGCCCGCAGCCTGCAGTACTACTGGTTTCCGCTCAACGAGCTGCAACCTCTGGCTCGCGAAACCTTGTCCGAGGGCGTAGAAAAACTCACCTTCCCGGCCAACAGCGAAGTGCAGTCCGGCGAGGATGACATCAGCTATCTCGCGCAGACCCGGCCACTGACCGACACGCCGTGGAATTTCACCCTGCTCACGCCGTTGCAGGACCTGCGCCGCGAAGCGATCAACCAAGGCATTCTCGTCGCGGTCGCCTTTGCGCTGGTGGCCTTCCTGTTGATTGCCTGGAACGAACGACGCAAGGTCATTGCTACTCGCCTCGCTGCCCGTGAAGCCTTGCAGGAAGCCAATAATCAACTGGAGCGTCGGATTACCGAACGCACCACCGACTTGCGCGCCAGCAACGAACGTTTGAAGAGCCAGATCCGCGAACGTCGTCAGGCCGAAGAAACGTTGCGCCGCGCTCAGGATGAACTGGTGCAGGCCGGCAAACTCGCGGCCATCGGCCAGATGTCGACCAGTATCGCCCACGAATTGAACCAGCCGCTGGCCGCGATGCGCACGCTGTCGGGCAACACCGTACGCTTTCTCGAACGCGGTCAGCTGGATATTGCCAGCACTAACCTGAAGACCATCAACGAGCTGATCGACCGCATGGGCCGGATCACCGCCAGCCTGCGTTCATTCGCCCGACGCGGTGACAATCAAGGCCAGGCGAGCCTTGGCAAAGCCGTGGAAGCGGCGCTGCAATTGCTCGGTGCGCGCCTGGAAAGTTCGGCGCTGCACATCCACCGGCAGTTTATCGACGTGCAAGTGCAGATCGACCAGACCCGCCTCGAACAGATTCTGGTCAACCTGATCGGCAACGCCCTCGACGCCATGCAGGCACAGCCCCAGCCCGAACTGTGGCTGGAGGGTGAAGAGTTCAACGCCAAGTATCGCCTGCGCGTACGCGACAACGGTCACGGCATTGACGCCGAGGCGCGCAAGCATCTGTTCGAGCCGTTCTTCACCACCAAGCCCGGCGAACAAGGCCTGGGCCTTGGCTTGACGCTTTCCGCCAGCCTCGCGGCCGCCACCGGCGGGCATCTGGGTGTTGAACACCCGGCGAGCGGTGGCACCACCTTCGTCCTCAGTTTACCGTTGGTAAGCCCTACTCCTGCCGAGCCAATATGAACCACGACCTTAGTGTGCTGATCGTCGAAGACGACCCCCATGTGCTGCTCGGCTGCCAGCAGGCGCTGACCCTGGAAGACATTCCCTGCGTCGGTGTTGGCAGTGCCGAGGAAGCGCTGGAACGTGTTGGCGACAACTTTGCCGGTATCGTCATCAGCGATATCCGCCTGCCAGGCATCGACGGCCTGGAACTGTTGACCCGCCTCAAGCAACGCGATCGTAGCCTGCCGGTGGTGTTGATCACCGGCCATGGCGACATTTCCATGGCCGTCGGCGCGATGCAGAAAGGCGCCTACGACTTCATGGAAAAACCGTTCTCGCCGGAGCGTCTGGTCGATGTCGCGCGACGGGCGCTGGAGCAACGCAGCCTCGCCCGCGAAGTGTCGTCGCTGCGCCGGCAACTGGCCGAACGTGATTCCCTTGAAGGACGCATCATCGGCCGCTCGCCAGCGATGCAGAACCTGCGCGAATTGATCGCCAACGTCGCCGACACCTCGGCCAACGTCTTGATCGAAGGTGAAACCGGCACCGGTAAAGAACTGGTCGCGCGCTGCCTGCACGACTTCAGCCGCCGGCACAGCAAGCAGTTCGTCGCGTTGAACTGCGGCGGCCTGCCGGAGAACCTCTTCGAAAGCGAAATTTTCGGCCACGAGGCCAACGCCTTTACCGGCGCGGGCAAACGCCGGATCGGCAAGATCGAACACGCCGACGGCGGCACGCTGTTCCTCGATGAAGTGGAAAGCATGCCGCTGCCATTACAGATCAAACTGCTGCGCGTGTTGCAGGAACGCACCCTCGAACGCCTCGGCTCAAACCAGAGCGTGGCGGTGGATTGCCGGGTGATCGCGGCGACCAAGTCCGACCTCGACGAATCGAGCAAGGCCGGCGAGTTCCGCAGCGACTTGTACTACCGCCTCAACGTGGTAACGCTGGAGCTGCCACCACTGCGCGAACGCCGCGAAGACATTCTGCAACTGTTCGAACACTTCACCCAGCAATCAGCACTGCGCTTCGACCGCGCACTGCCGGAGCTGGACAACCAGACCCTGTCGAACCTGATGAGCCACGACTGGCCGGGCAACGTGCGTGAATTGCGCAACGTCGCCGAACGTTTTGCCCTCGGTTTGCCGGCGTTCAAGAAGTCCGGCACCAGCGCTGGCGGCCAAGGCCTGGCGTTTGCCGAAGCGGTGGAAGCCTTCGAGCGCAACCTGCTCAGCGACGCCCTGCAACGCAGCGGCGGCAACCTGACCCAAGCCAGCCTTGAACTGGGCATGGCCAAGACCACGTTGTTCGACAAAGTGAAAAAGTACGGGTTGAGCCACTGATGGATCTGTTTTTCAAAGCCCTGTTGGGCGCCGCGGTAGTACTGATCATCGCGGCGCTGTCGAAAACCAGAAACTACTACATCGCCGGATTGGTGCCGCTGTTCCCGACGTTCGCGCTGATTGCGCATTACATCGTTGGCAAGGGGCGTTCGATTGAGGATTTGAAGACCACGATCGTGTTCGGGATGTGGTCGATCATTCCGTATTTTGTGTATCTGGCGACGCTGTATGTGATGGTCGATCGGCTGCGGCTGGAGGCTTCGCTGGCGGTGGCAGCGGTGGCGTGGTTGATGGCGGCCACTGTTTTGGTGACGGTTTGGGTGCGCTTGCACAGCTGACCCTCACCCCAGCCCTCCCGAAACGTCGGACCGCCCAGAGGGAGAGGGGGCCGACCGAGGTGTCTTGCGTCTGACATTGACCTGAAAGATCCAGTTGATTATGGATTCGGTACAGCACGTTCAGGTCGGCGTACAACTCCAGCATCCCCCAATCAGTCCCCTCTCCCTCTGGGCGGTCCGACGTTTCGGGAGGGTTAGGGTGAGGGGCTTTTGGCTCCTACCGATATCAGCTGACCGTCCCGCCCTTGGACTCAGCCATAATCTGCCGAATCGCCCCGACAAACGTCTCCACCGGTTGCCCACCCGTCACCGCATACTGCCCGTTGAACACCACGGTCGGCACCGAACTCACCCCGCGCTGCAGCCACAGCTGTTCTTCTTCACGCACCTCATCGGCAAACTCGTCCGACGCCAGAATCGCCTCGGCACGCTGGCGATCCAGCCCGACACTTTCAGCGATCTGCACCAGTTGCCGATGATCCGATGGATTACCGCCCTCACTGAAATAAGCCTTGAACAGTGCCTCTTTCAAAGCCAACTGCACACCTTCGAGCCCGGCCCAGTGCAACAGGCGATGCGCATCGAAGGTGTTGTAGATGCGGCTGTTGCCATCAGTGCGAAAGGCAAACCCCAGCTCGGCGCCACGGGCGCGGATCGCTTCGCGGTTCTTCTGCGACTGCTCCGGGGTCGAGCCGTATTTCTCTTGAATGTGCTCGGCAATGTTCTGCCCATTGGCGGCCATTTTCGGATTCAGTTCAAAAGGCTGAAACCGGATCTCGGCCTGCACTTCGTTGCGCAGGATTTCCAGTGCCTGTAACAGGCCATACAAACCGACGACGCACCACGGGCAGGAGACATCGCTGACAAAATCGATTTTCAAGGCAGAACTCATCACACACCTCGCGGGGGGAAATCGTGCGGGAAAGTTTGCACGATACACCCCGGCCGGATTTTGTGGTGCCCCCTTCGCGAGCAGGCTCGCTCCCACATTAGATCGCATTCCCCTGTGGGAGCGAGCTTGCTCGCGAAGGGCCATCACCCACACCGCCAACTGTCGGTTACAGCAGATTCCCGCCCACCACCGGTTCAATCTGCGCCCAATGCGAGGTGTCTTCACGATGCGCCTGCAGATACGGCAACACCGCCGCCAGCAATGGCTCCTTGAACGCCTCCTGAAAACGATGGGCCAACCCCGGAATCAGCTTCAACTGGCTGCCACGAATGTGCGCTGCCAGATGCACGCCGTGCATCACCGGCAGCAACGGATCCGCCGTGCCATGCACCACCAGCGTCGGCACCCGCAACTGGTTGAGCAATGCCACCCGGCTCGGTTCGGCGAGGATCGCCATGATCTGCCGTTTCACGCCTTCGGGGTTGAACGCGCGGTCATACGACAGCGCGGCCTGTTGCAGCAAGGCCTGCCGGTCATCGGTGACCGCCGGGCTGCCCAGTGCTGCCAGCAGATCAGCCTGTTGTTCGAGCGCCACCTGACGGTTTGGCGCACCGCGTCGCGACAGTAACTGCACCAGCGCGGCACTCGGTGCCGGCAGACCTTCGGCGCCAGAAGTGGTCATGATCAACGTCAGGCTCTCGACCCGCTGTGGCGCCATTGCCGCCATGTGCTGGGCAATCATCCCGCCCATGCTCGCGCCCAGCACATGAAACTGCTCAACGTGCAACGCGGCCATCAGACCCAGCGCGTCGTCAGCCATATCCGTCAGGCTGTACGGCGCCGACACTGGCAGGCCGAGCTTGTAGCGCAAGACTTCAAAGGTCAGGTTGGCCTCAACCGGGGCCTGACGCCAGGTCGACAGGCCGACATCGCGGTTGTCATAGCGGATCACCCGAAAGCCCTGCTGACACAGCGCAACCACCACTTCGTCAGGCCAGTGGATCAACTGCCCACCCAGGCCCATGACCAGCAACAACGCCGGATCCGACGCGCGCCCGATGCTCTGGTAAGCAATGCTCACCTGCTGCAGATCGACGTGCTCGGTCGGCACATTGACGTCGCAACGCGCTGCCGCCCACGTCGACGATCCGAAAAAAATCGCGGCCAACAAAGCCGCGATCGATAAAAAACCCTTAGCCATGAAAAACACCGAAACGCAGAACCCCAGTAGAGCGCGAGTCTGATGAAGTTTGTACAAGCGCGCTGCCACAGTTCCATGACAGTTTGATGAAGAGTGCCGAGCGGTCGTGCAGGGTTGTTGCAGACAATATCTATATACCGCCAACGTCCAGCGCAATTTGCCTTGAATGACGCGCACCGGAGCGGATCCGCCGCTCCCCTTGCGAGTCATGCCACCATGCCTGATCAGACCACCCGCGCTTTACCCTCCGCGCCGTCACCGACGCTGAAAACCTCCACTCGGTTAGCGAAAACCACCGATGACAGCCTGGCGCTGCGAGCATCCAGACGCTGGCAGAACAGCAGCGACGGCTTGCGTGAACTGTATGCAGCCAGTCCGGGGCTGCGCGATAGCCTCAATGAGCTTTTGCAGGAAAAGTTGCAACTCGACGGTGAGAAAACTGTGCTGCGCTTTGCCGCTATCGCCGATCACCCCGAGCGCCGTGTCAGCCTCACCGAGGCCTGTGCGTTTGTCCTGCAACAGCCGACGCTGGACGTCACGCTCGATCAGCGCAGCCAGGTCAGCGGTCTGGCTGCCGGTCACCCACTGTTCGCGTTGAAACCACTGCAAGTGCTCGAAAAGCTCAAAGCACTTGATCCGCAACAGTTCCACGCCACGCGCTGGGCAAATTTCTGGGAGGCGCGAGCACCGCATGCAGCGGTGTCACGGCGAGAACGCTCCCTGCAGTTCTATCGTGAACACCTGGAAGCCACAGCCGACATGGCGCTCGCCCGTCGCACCATCACCGCGCAACAGCTCAAACCCTTGCAGCAAATCCTCGACAGCCCGTGCGGGGCGCTGCTGTTGGACGGTCAACCCATTCATACACAACAGCTGGCGCTGTTGCTGAGCAATGGCAGCAAAGTCAAACTCGCGGGGGCTTGGGTGATCAGCGTGGATGATCCGGCATCTGCCAGCCCTTTGCTCTATTTGCCCAGCCGTTCCGTGCCCGTGCAGTTTTTCAAGACGCGCAACGAGATGGAAAACTGGCTGTCCCGCCAGGGCCTGGTGCCAACGGGACTGCCTGGCGAACATCTGCGCTTTGAATACACCACGCTCTTTGATCCGCTCGTCAGCGGTTCAAGCGATCTGTTCGCGAGTCGACAACAAGCGCAGATCAGCGCGTTGTGCAACACCAACAAAGGCAGGCCCGGGCTGTGGGAGCACGGCGCACAGTCGCTGATGCAGGTCGATCTGCTCGATCGCCAGCGCAGCACCGCGAGCATTGTCGCCTCTGCGCCGTCTGCCAGCCATCAACTGCCCACTTTCGAAACCGGTCAAAAGCCGTTGTTTGGAAGCCTGTCGGCCGGGATTGCGCTGGGTGTACGCCAGGCAGCAATCAAGCGCGAGCGAGAAGCGCTCGACACACTGCTGGAAAACGACCGCAACGGAGCACACAAGAAGGCCTGTCAGGACGCGCTCAACGCCATTGAAGCCGCGGAGCAAGCCTGCGACAAAGCGGTAGACACGTTGCTTTATCAGGCGCAAGTGTCCGAGCTGAGCAACACCCACAAAGACTTCACCGCCCTTCATCAGGCGCACAAAGACGCTTTGTACGCCGAAGCCAAACTGCAATTGGCGCTGGGCCAGCTCGATACCGATCAGCACGCACTGCTCAAAGCCGTGCTGGACAACACCGGCGCCAACGAAACAAACGCTGACGTCAGCGTGGCCAGTCTGACGCTGTCCATGACCGAAACGGTTGGCGGTACCACTTCCGTGCAAACCGAAAAACTCAAGGGCCCCTTTGTCATCATGCGGTCAGGCGCATTGTCAGACCGCGACTCGCCAGACAGTCTGCTGCTCTACTGGCCAGGCAGCGGTGGCGGTTTGCAGGCGTTTGCCAACCGCCGGCGGCTGGAACGCGAGGCATTGATGATTCAGGACAACACGCCCGAACTGACCTTGCAACTGAACGAAATTGCCACGGCCCCGTTGCATGCCTGTCTGGATGAACTGCTTGACGATTACAAGGCAAAAGCCGCCCCGATCAGCGACAAAGCCGAGCAGGCCGACGCGCTGGAAATCCTGCGCAAAAACAGCCGCGCAGCTTTTCAGGTGCCGGTACACGCCGCCAGAAGCCTGGCGTTTGCCCATGTGCTGGAACAGGATCGCAGTGCCACACTCGCCGAGCACCTGCCGGACTGGCTGATCAACCTCAACAGTGGCGAACGTAGCGCGCTGAAAAAGAACCTCGAGGCGTACATCGCTGCGATGCGCAAGAGCCACCAGCTCATGACCCTCGCGCTGGAGCCCCGTGACGACTTTACCCGCAAACACCTGCACGCGCGGCTGCGCAAGGATTTCTCCCTGGAAGGCGATTTTTCGGTGCAAGTCGAGCTGCCCGATTCGACCCGCACTGAACCCCATTATGAATCAGGCCCCGGCGGCCATCGAAAAACCACCGTCATCGTGCCCGGCGCGACGCGCAGCAAAATGCCGCTGGAAGATCTCGCCCAGCTCAACATCGACAATGTCCAATCGGTGCTCAATGACTCGCTGTCGCAACGGTTGATTTTCCTGCGGGCGGAGGTCAGCGCAACCCACAAAACCGATCGCATCCGCCTGCTCAACGGCATCAATCTGACCTATTTGCGCAGAGCGCTGCCGGAACTGGACTTGCCCAAAGCCTATGAGCAGAAAATCCGCGACGCCTTCATCGGCGCTGCGACCGAGCCAGTGTTCGTCAAGGAGCATCGCCGGGAAAGCCTGATAGAACCCTGGCGTCTGATGCTCACGATCCAGGCTGAAAGCGCACGCCTGCGCAAGCACATCAGCAACGATGAGGCCGCGACGCTGAACACCGCCATCGCGGCCTGCACCCCGCAGGCGTGGCTCGCCGACGGCAAGCGCATCGCGCTGCTGCCGGTGTCCCTGAAAGTGGGCGGCAAGGACACGCCCCGTGAAGGTCCCGTCACGCTGTCGGGAGTGACGTTCATCGAAGAACAGATCAGCGGGGTGACCCTGCTGTATCTGCCCGAAAGCCCCGACGAGCAGTTTTTGCGCCGCTACGACAACCTCGAAGCCGCGCGCAAAGGCCTGTTCAGGTTATGCGCGAGCGACAAATGGGTGACCTGGCTGGCGGGCCGAACCCTGCAAGGTGACGTCAAGGCGCATGTGGGTCGGATCCATCAGGCCGTGGAAAAAAATTTCGATGCGCTCATTGAAGTCGGCGAGCGCTGGCCACAGTCCACCTCCCTGGCCGCGCATCTGCTCGACGCGCACATGGGCCGTCTGATTGAGGCCCATCGCGGCAGCTCGCGCTCCAATGACGAGTTGTTCTTCGAGCGTCATGCCTTGAAGGGCCCGCGCGCCTTCAACTACATATTGATGGCGATCGGCATGGTGCCCTTCGTCGGCACTGCGCTGGCCCTTTATCAAGCCTGGACGGCCGCCAATCAGGCGACGGCAGCGTTCTTGCGCGGCGAGGTCGGCGATGGTCTGGCGGAGATCGAATCGATGCTGCTGTCGTTGATCGACGCACTATTCGATGTGCTTCCGGGTGAAGCCATCGCCTCGACGCTATCACGCACCAGCCGCACGCTGACACGCACTCGCCAGCTTCATCAACTGGTTGGCAATGTGGCCACCCTGCATGGCAAAACCCAGCGTCAGGCCAGGCACGTGTTGGCACGCTTCGCTGATTACGAATATGAAAAGCCACTTTCCCTGTCGAGCGTGCAACCCGCGACTCATGGTATCTACCGCAATATCTACCGGCATGCCGACGGCGATTTCATTGAACGCCAGGGACGTCTCTACCAGGTGGAACTCAACACGGATTCACGCAGTTGGCGTTTGTCCGGCAACTCGCGAAAAACCTACAAACAACCGATTGCCCTGGATGAAAGCGGACACTGGGACACCTGGTTTGGTGTCTACGGCACCACGCTTGAAGGCGGTGCGCTGGGCGGTGGCAACGTCGCCGGACACCTGGCCGATAGGCTCGACCCTTACTGGCCACCGGTCATTCGGCAACGCTTGCCGCGCTGGTGGGCCGACCGCGCATTTCGCCGCCAACTGCAATTGACCGATGAGGTCGAACACCTTGCCGATCTGTGCGACGCAAGGATCCCGACAAGCAAGAAAGCCATCGACGCCTACGAGGAGGCCAGCCTTGCAGAGCGCCCCGCATTGCGTGCGGCCTCCGAAGCCGCCTGCCTCGAAGATATCCGTCTGGAGAGCCGGCGTTATGCGGTTCTGGAAGAACTGAAACCACTTACGCATGGCAAAAAGCTTAAATCTGTCGGTGACACTCAAAGCGAGGTCGCGATGAAATTGACCGAACGATACTGGCAGCGCGCCTCACATGTTTCCGACAGCATTATTCCTGTGACCGATGGCATTAACGTGCAGAGCAGAGTGCTGAACGCCTTGCCGAGCCACGCGTTGCCAAAACGCTTGAAGATGCTGGAGGAAGTTCGCTTGCTGCGGGTCGAATACCTGAAAAAACTCGATCAGCAGCAGGAACTCAAAACGCTCGCCAACCAATGGTATGCACGGGTCAAGCTAAAAGCGGACAAGGCCCATCTCGTCGAGTTTGTCGAAGAAATGAACGCCCTGTACAGCGATGCCAACCTGCTCTACGTGCGAGCAACCCAACGATTTGAAATCGTCAAAAATCACGCCCGCCACCGAGAGGTTTCCTGGTTTTATCTGCTGCAACGAGCCGCTGAACTTCGCGCCCATGTGTATCGCGCGCTGGAAACCCAGTATGACCTGCCGAAAATTATCACCACGCCGGCACAACGCAGTCAGATTCTGCAGAACTGCGCCGATCTGTACACCCGCTTTCGTCTGCAAATGAAAATCTGGACAGCCAGCTATCCACAGCACTTCCATATGGATGTGGTTGAACCGTTGCTCAACGATCTGGAGCAAATGACCAGCCGTGCCCTCGCCGAAGTGAAGACACCGAGCAAAGCGAAAAGCCCGGGCGAGGCGGTCCAGCGGGTCTTCACGACCACAGATGACAATCTGATTTACGGCGTTGAGAAATGGGATTCAGTCACTCAGAGACGCCGCTATGAGCGCACACGCCGAGAGGGCAGCGTCGAAATCTGGGAAGAAGGTCCCGACGGCAAAGCCCGACTGATCACCCCGGGTAATGCTGAAACACCGGCAACCACGCCAACGGCGCTTGCCGATCTGGTGACAGACGCACAACAACGTCTGGATGCTCAAGTGACTTACCGCGCAACGGTTGAGAGCAACGCCGACCGGGGCATGCTGCCGGTCGATCTGCAACACATGATGGACAGTCAGGCCGCAGAGCTCAACACCCGGGCCGATCGCATCGCGACTGTATCGGCTGAGCACCCGATCATCGGGCAACTACGCAGCAAGGCCGACGAGCTCATCGTCACCGGTCGGTCCGTGCGCACCCAACGCACGTTTACCAGTGCGAAACCTACCGATGGCATGCTGGATGACCTCATCGCTGAAAATGCCGTGGAGATCCGCAGAACCCGGCCGATCAAACAACTGAGCAAGCGTCGTGGTGAGGAGGACTACATGCAGGAATATGAAGTCTGGAACATAACCGCAGAACCGCCACGTCTGTTGTGGTACGCGCACTTCCATTACCGCAGCGCAGCACCGGCGTTCAGGCCATTCGAGAAAGCGCACTTGAAACTCCCGGCACACCGCTACCTGACCCATGCCGATGACGCCAACCTGCCGTATTCCGATATCGGGCCGAATTCGATTGTTCTGGTGCATTTCGAGGGGATCTGAATCCACGTCGCACAGCGACCCTTCAGGAGAAGCGGGAGAATCGCCGGGCGCGCAACCGGGCTGTCGAATGCCGGGTTATGATCGACAGCCCGGCAAACATGAGACAAACTCAACGTTTATGCGTTGATCACAAGTTTTCCTCATGGAGTCCCTCGGTGCTTGAAATCCGTCACCTGAAAACCCTGCATGCCCTGCGCGAAGCCGACAGTCTGGTGGACGCCGCCGACCGCTTGCACCTGACGCAATCGGCGCTGTCGCACCAGTTCAAGGAGCTTGAGGAACGCTTGGGCATGGCGTTGTTCGTGCGCAAGACCAAACCGGTGCGTTTCACCAGCGCCGGTTTGCGCCTGCTGCAACTGGCTGACGCAACTCTGCCGCTGCTGCGCGCTGCCGAACGCGATATCGCTCGTCTGGCCGGAGGCACCGCCGGGCGTCTGCACATGGCCATCGAATGCCACAGCTGCTTCCAGTGGCTGATGCCGACCATTGACCAGTTCCGCGATGCCTGGCCGGAGGTCGAACTCGACCTCGCCTCGGGTTTCTCGTTTGCGCCGCTGCCGGCGCTGGCCCGTGGCGATCTGGATCTGGTGGTGACGTCCGACCCGCTGGAAATCGCTGGCATCACCTATGTGCCGTTGTTCACCTACGAGGCCATGCTCGCCGTGGCCAACCAGCACGCACTGGCCAGCAAACCGTACATTGTCCCGGAAGACCTGCTGACGGAAACGCTGATCACCTACCCGGTGGAACGCGATCGCCTCGACATCTTCACGCGTTTTCTCGAACCTGCCGACATCGAACCGGCGCAGGTGCGCACCTCGGAACTGACGGTGATGATGATGCAACTGGTCGCCAGCGGCCGCGGCGTCTGCGGCATGCCGCACTGGGCACTGCACGAATACAGCTCGCGCGGTTATGTGAAGGGCAAACGCTTGGGGGAAAAAGGCTTGTTCGCAACGTTGTACGCAGCGATTCGCACCGACATGCTCGATGCACCGTACATGCGCGATTTCCTGCTGACGGCCAAGGACACATCGTTCTCGACGCTGGACGGTGTCAGCGCGGTGCGCTGAGCCCTGTGGGAGCGAGCTTGCTCGCGAAGGCGTCGGGTCAGTCAATCTCGTTGTTGAATGTTCTACCGCATTCGCGAGCAAGCTCGCTCCCACAAGGGCGGGGTGATATCAGATCTCGCGCCACATGTGGATCTTGTCGAAGTAGTCTTCACCCACCCGCACCGCCAATGGTTCGAGGCCGAACTGGATGAAGCCGCAGCGCTGGTAGAGATTGAACGCGGCGTCATTGCCGGCGGTGACGGTGAGCTGGAGCAGTTTCAGCGCCGGATGGTTTTGCGCTTCGGCGATGGCCGCCTGCACCAGTTCATGGCCCAGGCCATGCTGGCGAAAATCCGCCGACACGTACATGCCGAACAACGTGGCCTTGTGACGAGCCTTTTCGCGCGGTTCAAAGGCCAGGCCGACGATGCCGGCCAGCGTGCCGCCTTCAAATGCGCCAAGCACTACATCGAGTTTGCTGGTCAGACGCCCTTCCCACCAGCTCAAGGGCATCACCGCGCGTTCGCGCACGCTTGAGGTGAAGGCCTGCGGATGACGGTCATAGGCTTCGAGCATCAGTTCGCGGTAAGCCAGGGCATGACTGGCGTCCAGCCGTTCGATCCACATGTTCACGCCGACCTGCGTTGCTCAAACATCAGGCGCACGGCCAGACCTGCCAAAACGAAGCCCATGAAATAACGCTGCAGCGCCAGCCATGTCGGGTTGCGCACAAACCACGAAGCGATGCCCGCCGCGAACAGTGCGATCAGCAAATTGACAGAGAAACTCACGCTGATCTGGGTCAGGCCGAGAATGATGCTTTGGGTGAACACCGAGCCGTGTTCAGGGGTGATGAATTGCGGAAAGACCGAGAGGTAGAACACGGCGATTTTCGGGTTCAGCGCACTGGTGAGAAAGCCCATGGCAATCAGTTTTCGCGACGAATCCGGGGGCAACTGCTGCGCTTCGAACGGCGACCGCGCACCCGGCTTCAGCGCTTGCCAGGCCAGCCACAACAAATACAACGCACCGGCCCACTTCAGCACTTCATAGGCCATCGGCACCGCCAGAAACACCGCCGTCAAACCCGCAGACGCCGCGAACATATGCACAAAGAAGCCACTCACCACACCAAGCAACGACGTGACCCCGGCCTTGCGTCCCTGACAGATCGAACGCGAGATCAGGTAAATCATGTTCGGCCCCGGCGTCAGTACCATCAACAACGCGGCGGCGGCGAAGATCAGCAGGTCTTGAAGCGGGATCATGGCAATGTCCTTTGCGTGAATGATCAGGCGAGCGCCGTCAGTGAGTGGCGATAAAACGGCAGGATCAGGTCGCGTGTCAATGGCGCCAGAACGACAGCAGGATCAGTGGCCGGATCGACCCAGATCACTTCTTCGATTTCCGCCGCCGGAGTGACGTCGGCATTGATGGTCAGTTGAAAGATCTCGGCCTGAACGACACACCCCGGCTCGTTGGCCGCAGGCGCCGAGAACTGGCCGAGAAAAGACGCCTGCGCCGGATCGATCCGAAGGCCCAGCTCTTCTTCCAGCTCCCGGGCCAGCGCGTGCACCGGCAACTCCTGCGCCTCGATCTTGCCACCCGGTTGCATGAACGCGGTGGTCCCGCGCTTGCGCACCAGCAGAGTCTGCCCTTGAGGATTGAGCAACAGCGCGGCGGCGATACGAATGAGGTTTGCAGAGACAACGGATGCAGAGGTCATGGGTCAGCCACCGGCCTGGAAAAACCGCAAGGATCCCATGCCCGGCCCAATGACGTCACCTCGCCGATCATTCGCCCAGCGCCGTGAGCGTGGCTTCAACCTCCTCCGGCACCTTGACGAAAATCGTGTACTTGCCGCCCTCCATGGCTTCGAACGCAATCAGCTTTTCCACCAACAGCGCGCTGAGTACCTTGCCGGCGTTGAGCAGCAGCATGCCGTTATCGGCATTGAGGTTGCGCGCCAGAATCATCCCCGCCGCCAGATCCCGAGTGGAGAGCACCTTGACCGACGGATCGGCCAGCGTCACGTCGCTGAGAAATGCCGCACACACCTGAATGAAATCTTCGACCAGATCAGGATCGTACAAACGCCCGGCGTACTGGCGCAGGTACAGCAGCGCTTCATCGCTGTTCATCTGCCGCTCGAGGATCAGACCGCGCTGCAACTCGACGAAATCCACCGCCAGTTTCAGCAAGCGTGAACCGAACGGAATGCCCTCGCCCTTGAGCCGGTCGGGAAACCCGCTGCCATCCCAGCGCTCCTGATGATGCAGGATCAGACGCGCCGCATCTTTCATCGGGTCGAGCGTCATGAGCAACGATTCGCTCTGCTTCGGGTAACTGCGATACCGCTCGCGTTCGGTATGGCGCAGCAGATCCGAGGGCGTGATCATCATCGCGTCGGTCCAGCTCAGCTTGCCGATGTTGTACAGCGCCGCAGCCATGGTCAGATCACGGCTGGTGGCCTCGTCCAGGCCGTGCTGTCTGCAGTAGCTGCGCACCAGTTCGATGATCTGCCGGTTGGTCTGCTTGGCAGGTGGCAAGCGCAGATTGGCCAGCAGCGAAAACACTTCGGTGCCGGTGACATAGCTGTGCTTGAGCTCTTCGTACGCCAGATCGAGCATGTCGGCGGTCTGCTGCAGTTCGGCGGTGCGCGCCGCGACATGCTTTTCCAGGGTGCTGTTGAGCAGTTTGAGCTGGTCGTTCTGCACCCGGGTCAAGCGCTCCAGACGCTGGCGCTCGTGCTCGGAATGCTGGTGCTCGAGGGACTGGCGCAGAATCAGCAGCAGCTCTTCGTCGTTCCACGGCTTGCTGATGTAACGGTGAATCTGCCCGTCATTGATCGCTTTGATGATCGCCGCCGGGTCGGCATATCCCGTGAGCATGATCCGCGCAGTCGCCGGAAAACGCTCACGGACATGCGCCAACAACGACGCACCGTCCATGCCCGGCATGCGCGCATCACTCACCACCAGGTTCACCGGCTGCTGCGCGAGGATCTCCAGCGCCTGGGCGCCGCTGGTCGCCAACAGAAGATCGTAGGGTTGGCCGCGTAACAGGCGACGCAGGCTGTTGAGGATCGCCTCCTCGTCATCGACCAGCAGCACTGTGGGTCGATGCGCCGACATCGGCGCGGATAGCTCTTCCATGGCATGGCCTCAAGCAAACAGGGAAATAACGACGCACCGACCCAACGCTTCGCCGGTCCGCGCCTGAGTCCAAGGCTAGATGATTTTGGCCGGCATTCACGCCGATCTTTGTCCGGGGCCGAAAGCGCAGTACCGGGGAGCCGACTATGCTGAACACAGCGCAAGACTCCATCGGCTGATACAAACAGGCAAATGGCGAGGGAAAAGGATGCCCCGGATCACCACAGCATGCCTCCCCACGGGTGGCGCGGCATGACAACGCCAACCGTGCACATCAATCGCCGCGTGCTGATCGTTGACGACAGCCCGGCGATCCATGGCGATTTCGCCAAGATTCTCAGCCCGGTCATCCCCGGCGACGATGGTTTGGGCGAAACCGAGAATCTGTTATTCGGCACCCCGTCTGCAAAACAATCCCAACATTTCGAGCTGGACTCGGCGTTTCAGGGCCGCGAAGCGCTGGACAAACTCGAAGCCGCGCTGGCGCAAAACCGCCCCTACGCCATGGCTTTCATCGACATGCGCATGCCGCCGGGCTGGGATGGTCTGGAAACCATCGAACGGCTGTGGCAGGTCGACCCCAAGCTGCAAGTTGCGCTGTGCACGGCCTATTCCGATTATTCCTGGGAGGATATCGACCAGCGTCTGGCACTGAACGACCGGTTGCTGATCCTGAAAAAGCCCTTCGACGCCATCGAGATCCGCCAGATGGCCAGCGCCCTCACAGTCAAATGGCAGATGACCGAAGACGCCGAACTGAAGATGAGCCTGCTGGAGCAAGCGGTGCAGGAACGCACCCGTGAGCTGTCGGACGCCAACGTGATCGTGCAGAACAGCCCGACCATTCTTTATCGTCTGCGCGGCGAACCCTCGTTTGCGCTGATGTACATCTCCCACAACATCACCCGTTACGGCCACGTCGCCGCCGACCTGGTGGGTTCGCCCGACTGGGCCCAGGCACTGATTCATCCGGACGATCAGGCGAACGTCGATGCGGCCATGGCCCGGGTGCTGGATCGGCATGCGTCGGGCGCGTCCATCGAATTCCGCATGCGCACCGGCCAGGGCACCTGGCGCTGGGTGGAAAACCGCTACATTCCGGTGCGCGATCAGGACGGCCGACTTCTGGAAGTCGAAGGCATCATCCTCGACATCACCGAACGCCGCCTGGCCGAGGAAAAACTGGCCTTGCTGGCGCGCTCCGACGGCCTGACGGGCCTGGCCAATCGCGCCACACTGATCGAACGCCTGCATCAGGCGTTTGCCGCCGCGCGACGGGGTGCCATGCCGTTTGCGGTGTTCTATCTGGACCTCGACCATTTCAAGCGGATCAATGACACCTTGGGCCACCCGGTGGGCGACCTGCTGCTGCAGGAAGTCGCCCGGCGCATCAAGTCCGGCGTACGGGAAAGTGACGTGGTGGCGCGCCTGGGCGGCGACGAGTTCGCGATCCTGCAACTGGACGTCAGCGACCCGACCCAATCGGCCGCGATGGCTGCCAACATCCGCGACACGCTGCTGGCGCCCTACCTGCTGGCCGGCAATGCTCTGCATATTTCGGTGAGCATCGGCATCAGCAGTTACAGCGACCTCAGCCTCGATGCCGACACGCTGCTCGGGCAGGCCGACATGGCGCTGTACCGCGCTAAGGAAATGGGCCGCAACCAGTACCACTTCCACTCCGAGGAAATCTCTCGGGAAGTGGCCGAACGCATGACCCTCGTCAGCGAACTGATGACGGCCCTCGAGGGCAATGAACTGATGCTGCGGTATGCGCCGGAGGTCGATCTGCACAGCGGCAGGATTCTCGGCATGGAGGCACAAGTCCTCTGGCAGCATCCTCGTCACGGCCTGCTGCCGGCTGCCGACTTCGTGCCGATCGCGGAGAAAACCGGCGCGATCATTCCGCTCGGGCGCTGGGTGCTGGATCACGCCTGCCACCAGATGCACCTGTGGCGTAACGAAGGGGTCGCACCGCCAGTGATGGCGATCAAACTTTCGCTGGCCCAACTCAAGAGTGGCCCCGAGCTGATCTACAACGTGCTGCGCACCACCGCCCGCTGGGAACTGGCGCCCTGGGATCTGCGCTTCGATGTCACCGAGGCCACGCTGGCCCAGACCAAGTGGACGCACAACGATGCGTTGCCGCGCCTGCGTGAACTGGGCGTGAGCATCGCCATCGATGATTTCGGCACTGAATATTCCTCGTTCGACTACCTGAAAACCTACCGGGTCAATCACCTCAAACTGGCGCAGAGTTTCGTCGACAGTGCCGCCCACGATGTCGCCGGAGCCAATGCCCTGCGCGCGATTGTCAACTTCGCCCGCGACCTGGGCATCGGCATCATCGCTGAAGGCCAGCCGTCTTCGGATCAGCCGTGCACACCACCCGCCGCGCCCCCGCTGCCGAGCGCCCGGGGCATGTATTTCAGTGCAGCGGTCAGCGCCGAACAGGCCGGGCATTTGCTCAAGGACAGTTGCCGTCTGACGCCAAAGGAGGACGAGGCATGAAAACGCCTTTTCCCCAGACCAACCGCCGCATCCTGATCATTGACGACACGCCGGCAATCCATGAGGACTTTCGCAAGATCCTCGCCCCGCAGGTGGCGGACGCCGTCGATTTGCAGCAACTGGAACAGACACTGTTCGGCAGCCAGCAGACGCCGCACCTGAGCTTCCAGCTCGACTCCGCCTATCAGGGTCAGGAAGCCCTGGCACTGGTCAACCGCGCACTGGCCAGTGGCAATCCCTACGCCCTCGCCTTTATCGACATGCGCATGCCGCCCGGCTGGGATGGCCTGGAAACCATCGAGCAACTGTGGCGGGTCGACCCGAACCTGCAAATCGCCTTGTGCACGGCGTACAGCGACTACAGCTGGGAAGCGATGGCCGAACGGCTGGAGTTCGGCGACCAACTGCTGATCCTGAAAAAGCCGTTCGACAGTCTGGAAATCCGTCAGATGGCCAACGCCCTGACGTGGAAATGGCAACTGGCACAGGACGCGGCGCTGAAGATGCTCAGCCTTGAGCGAACCATCGAGGCGCGGGTGCACGAACTGCTCAAGGTCTCGCACCTGCTGCAATACGACAGCCTCACGGAACTGCCCAACAGCACCCTGCTCGGTGATCGCCTGAGTCAGGCCATGGCGGTGTGCCGCCGGCATGACAAACAACTGGTGGTGATGTTTCTCGGCCTCGATCGCTTCAAGCGCATCAACAATGCGCTGGGCCATCCGGCGGGTGACGAGATGCTCAAACGGGTCGCCCGGCAACTGTTGTCCTGCGTACGCGATTCGGACTCGGTGTTTCGCTACGGCTCCGATGAGTTCGTGGTGATCCTCGGCGACATCAACCACCCTCAGCAAACCCACGGCATCGCGGAAAAACTCCTCGCCGCCATTCGCCTGCCGCAGACGATTGTCGGCCACGATGTCAGCGTCACCGCCAGCGTCGGCATCAGCGTCTACCCCGATGACGGCCTCGAAGCCACCGAGCTGATAAAGAAGGCCGAGACCGCGATGCGCAACGTCAAGGAACAGGGCCCCGATAACATCGGCTTCTTCATCGAAGCCATGAACCAGCACGCCCGCGAACAGCACAGCATCGAGTCGGGCATTCGCCGAGCGCTGCAAGAGCATGAATTCGTCCTGCACTATCAGCCGAAAATCGACCTGCGCAGTACCAAAGTGGTGGGTGCCGAAGCACTGGTGCGCTGGCAAAAACCGGGGCATGGCTGGGTCTATCCGGCGGATTTCATCCCGGTGGCCGAGGACAGCGGTCTGATCGTGCCGCTGAGCAAATGGGTGCTGGCTGAGGCCTGTCGGCAGACCCGGGCCTGGCAACTGGCCGGACTGCCGCCGATCCGTATGTCGGTCAACACTTCACCCATCGATTTTCGCCAGCGTGACTTCGTCGCCGGCATCGAGCGCGTACTGCAACAGACAGGTCTGGCGCCCGAGTGGCTGGAACTGGAAATCACCGAAGGCGTGCTGATGCAAAACGTCGAGGCGACGATGACTGCGCTCAATCGCCTGAAGACGCTGGGCACGCGCCTGGCCATCGATGACTTTGGCACCGGCTATTCCAGCCTG